>CAKQPR010000004.1 GCA_934270565.1 uncultured Clostridia bacterium
TGAGCCACATCAGCTTACTTGCTTTTGCAACGCACGAATGACCTTTACGATTACGAATCAGCTGGTCCAACGTGAGCCACATCAGCTTACTTGCTTTTGCAACGCACGAATGACCTTTACGATTACGAATCAGCCGGTCCAACGTGAGCCACATCAGCTTACGCTAATCGTCGTTTTTGACACAACGATCAGGTATTAACCTTGTTATCCCTGCATGCGCACGGGGAGAATGAGGTACATAAAGTCTTCGAGCGAGCCGGTCGGAACAACGATACAGGGTGACACGGCGTCGGTGAACTTTATAACGATACTTTCGCTGTCGATATAGCGGAGTATTTCGGTGAAGTAACGCGCATTGAACGCAATGGAAAGGTCCTTCCCGTCCAGTTTGATAAAGATTTTTTCGGTAACGTTACCGATATCCGAAGCGGAGGAGAGCTGAAGGACGTTTTCGCGAAGATCGAAGCGCACGAGGTTGCTTTTATCCGAGCGGGAGAGAAGCACCGCGCGTTCCATACCCGCCTCGAACTGGTCCTTCGGAAGGGTAGCCATGGTCTCGAAGTAAGCGGGAATGATCTGCTTGTAGTTGATGAAATCGACGTCCATAAGCCGCGTGGTGACGCGGGTATGTTCGAGATCGACGGCAAGATAGTTCTTCTGAATGCAAACCTCTACGGGAGCGTCCTCGTCGTCGATAAGCCGAGCGATTTCGGTGAGACATCTTGCGGGAACGAGAGCGCGCATCGAAGCGGTCGTTTTCTCGACGGGTTTCACGCATTTCGCGAGACGATAGCCGTCGAGCGCAACGCCGGTAAGCGACACGTCGTCAACTTCCAGAAGTACGCCTTTAAGCATGGGGCGCGCGTCGTCGGTTGCGACGGAAAAGGCGACTTTGTTCACGAGGTCGCGCAATTCCGAGCGGATAATAACGAACGACTGAGCGTTGTTAAGCTCCTTGATCTGCGGATAATCTTCGGCGTTGAGACATTGCAGTTCGCCCGAAGAATCGCCGTAAGAAATACGGATACGGTTTCCGCCGACGAGCATAAGCTCGATCTGTTCCTGCGACAAACGCTTCACGAATTCGGAGAAGAATCTGCCGGGGACGACGGTTTCGCCTTCGACTTTGACGTCGGCAACGATAACCTTTTCGATAGCGAGCTCGAGGTCGGTCGCGGTAAGCGTAAGCGTGCCGTTTTCCGCTTTGAGCTTGATGCCTTCGAGGATGGGGTTCGTCGTGCGGGCGGATACTGCCTTAAAAACTTTTCCTACGGCGTCCGATAAATCGCTACCGCTGCATATAAGCTTCATGCGTACCTCCCGAAAAGAACTCGCCCTGAACGGCTAACTATTTTATTATAACTTATCGCCGGGAAATTGTCAACTTTTTTTGCGAGGTTTTCGCGGGCGATTTTTAAAATTTATTTCGCGAACTGCGAATTGTAAAGATCGTGGTAGAACCCGCCTTTTTCAAGCAGCTCGGCGTGCGTGCCCTGTTCGACGACGTGCCCGTCGCGCATGACGAGTATAACGTCCGCGCCGGTGATCGTGGAGAGGCGGTGAGCGACGATAAACGAGGTCTTGCCTTCCATAAGAATATCGAACGCGCGCTGAATTTTGAGCTCGGTGCGGGTATCGATCGAGCTTGTCGCTTCGTCGAGAATGAGCATGGGCGGGCGGGTGAGAAGAACTCTTGCGATGCAAAGCAGCTGTTTCTGACCCGCGGAAATATTGCCGCCTTCCTCGCCGAGGATCGTGTCGTAGCCCTGCGGCAGTCGCATGATGAAGTTATGAACGCTCGCCGCCTTTGCCGCCGCTTCGATTTCCTCCTGCGTCGCGTCAGGCTTGCCGTAAGCGATATTGTCGCGGACGGACGCGTTTTTCAGCCACGTTTCCTGCAAAACCATACCGTAAGCGTTCCTCAGCGACGCGCGCGTAACCGAATTTACGGGCGTGCCGTCAACGCGGATTTCGCCCGAATTCGGGTCGTAAAACCGCATTAAAAGGTTGATCATCGTAGTTTTTCCGCAACCCGTAGGCCCGACGATCGCAACGCGCTTGCCCTGCGCCACGGACAGCGAGAATTGCTCGATGAGCGGGCGTTCGGGAACGTAGGAAAAGCTTACGTCGTCGATTTCGATCGCGCCGTTCGGCTTCGGGAGCGCGGGGAGCGAAGCGTCGGACGACTGTTCGTCCGCTTCGAGCAGAGCGAACACGCGGTCGGCTGCGGCGGAAGCGGTCTGAAGTTCGGTGATGACGCCGGTGATTTCGTTGAACGGTTTCGTGTATTGATTAGCGTAGGTGAGGAAGCAGGAAAGAGTACCCACGGTGAGCACGCCCGCCCCCGCGAACGACGTGCCGCGGATAACCAGAAGCGCGCCGAAAATGCACACCGCGGCGTAAACGATATTGTTTACGAAACGCGTACAGGGGTTGACCATAGCCGAGTAAAAGGCTGCGTTCTGCCCGACGATTTTGAGCTCGCCGTTAATCACCGCAAAGCGCTGTTTCGCCTTGCCTTCGTACCCGAAAAGCCGCATCGTGCGTTGCGCGGTAAGCGTTTCGGTGATAAGTCCGCTGAGCTCGCCGCGTTTCGCCGCCTGCCCCGCGAACATTTTGTGGCAGCCTTTGGAAATGAAATACGCCGTTACGAGCGAGAGCGGGGTGACGAGCACGACCACGATCGCGATCACGTAGTTGAGCGTGAGCATAAACACGAGCGTTCCGATAATCGTTACGATTCCGCTGAAAAACTGCGTAAAGCCCTGAATAAGTCCGTCCGAAATCTGATCGACGTCCGATCCGACTCTTGCCATAATATCGCCCTGCGAGCGCGAGTCGATATATCCGAGCGGAACGCGGTCGAGCTTATTGAACGCGGCGCGGCGAAGGTCGCGGACGGATTTGTACGAAGCGGCGTTGAGCGCGAGCGAGCCGAGATACTGGAACAGCATTGCCGTTGCTATGAGCGCGGCGAGCACGAGCGCGTTACGCGCGATCACGCCGAAATCCACGTTGCCTTCGCCGATGATATAGTCGATCGTTCGACCGACTACCACGGGCGCAAACAGCGTTGCGGCGATCTGTATCGCGGAGAACAGAAGCGCGAGAAGAATAAGCGGGAGATAGGGTTTTAGGAATGCGGCGAGCTTGACGTAAACGCCGCGCGAAGTACGTTTTTTCATGTTATTTACCCTCCTTGTCCTGCGAACGCACGATTTCGCGGTAAACCTCGCACGAATTCATCAGCTCGTCGTGTTTTCCGAGCCCGACGATTTCGCCTTCGTCGAGCACCATGATCTGATCGCACCCCGCAAGAGTGGTTGCGCGTTGCGAAACGGTTACGGTAGTCATACCCGTTTCTTCGCGGAGCACTTTAAGCGCGTGACGAAGCCGCGCGTCCGTCGCGAAGTCGAGCGCGGACGAGCTGTCGTCGAGAATGAGGATTTTCGGCATCGCGACCAAAGCCCTCGCGACGTTCAGTCTCTGCCGCTGTCCGCCCGAAAGGTTTTTGCCGCCCGCTTCGACGTAAGCTTCGAGCCCGCCGTGATCGAGTACGAAGTCGAGCGCCTGAGCGCGTTCGAGCGCGGTAAGAATTTCCGCGTCGGTCGCGTCGGGTTTACCAACCAGCATATTGTCGCGGATAGATCCCGCGAACAGTACGCTTTTCTGTTCGGCAACCGCAACGAGCGAGCGGAGCTCGGCGAACGAGTATTCGCGCACGTCGTGCCCGAACGCCGTAACTCTGCCTTCGCTTGCGTCGTAAAGCCGCGGGAGAAGCGAAACGACGGTCGTTTTGCCGCTGCCCGTTCCTCCGAGCACGCCTATCGACTCGCTGGCGGAGACGGTAAGATTTATGTTTTCGATCGACGGTTTCTGCGCCGAAGGATAGGTGAAGGAAACGTTTTCGTAGGTGAAAGCGGGCGCGTCTAAGTCGGGAGCGGCGCCGCTTCCCTCGCTCATCGACGGTTTAATCGCGAAAACCTCGTTTATTCGCGCCGCCGAAGCGGAAGCCTTAGTGAAAGTTACGAGGAGATTCGCGAACACGACGAGCGCGTTGAGGATCTGCATGAGGTAGTTGACGAGCGCGATTATTTGACCTTGCGTGAGGTTGCCGTAATAAACCTGCTTGCCGCCGAACTGCAACAGAAGTATAATCGCCACGTTGATGAGCGCGTAGGTGAGTGGGTTGAGAAGCGCGCTTACCGCGCCCACGCGTATGGACGAACGGCTGAGATCGTCGGCTGCTTTGGCGAAGTTTTCTTCCTCGCGGCTTTCGGCGTTGAACGCGCGCACCACTCTCGCGCCCGCAAGCTGCTCGCGGGTAAGGAGCATCGTCTTGTCGAGTTTTTCCTGAACGCGCTTGTATTTCGGCATCGTCGTGGTAAGGATCACGAACAGAACGAGCCCGATCACGAGCGCCGCGCCTACGAAGATAAGCGAAAGTTTAAGGTCGATGATCATCGACATGACCGTCGCACCCACAACGATAAACGGCGCGCGGGTGACGAGGCGTATAAACATCGCAACGGCTTGCTGAGCCTGATTTACGTCCGCGGTGAGGCGGGTGATGAGCGATGGCGTGGAAATCTTATCGAACTCGGCGGGCGAGAGCGAAAGAACGTGCGCGTAAAGATCGCGGCGAAGGTTCGTGCCGAAGCCGAGCGACGCACGCGAAGCGAAAAACTGCGCCGTCAGAGAAAACCCGAGCCCGACCACGCCGAGCGCGACGATAATCACCGCGCCGATAACGAGCGGTCGGAAGTTTCCGGTTGCGCCCGCGGGGATCGCCGTGTCTATGACGTAAGCGACCACGAGCGGCGTGATCAGTTCGAAAACCGCTTCGACAAGTTTGAAGAACGGTCCTGAAACGGTTTTGAACATATATCCTTTTAAAAATCTTACGAGTTTGAACATTGTCGGTCTCCGAAAAATACAGTGGTGTTATTTCCGAGTATAAATATACCACAAATCAAGGCGTTTGTAAACGAAAAAAAAGGTAAAATTACGTTTTTGATTGTGTAAACGGTTGACCTTCGTCGCGGAATTTGTTACAATGAAAAGGTCGGGCGCTTTACGTCTCGAGCAAAAGGCTTTTTCAAGCGGTTTTGAGGCGGTTTTTCGTTTGCACAAAAGGACAGTGGTTTGACAAAAACTTTGAAGAGTGTCCTTTTTGCTTGCTGAAAAAGGCGCAAAGGGCTATACTATCCGCATACTCTATAATACGCGGGCGAAACTTGCCGCGGAATTTAAAAGAAGGAAAAATTATGACGAATCAACAACTTAACGACGTAATCGGTCGTTTTGCGATCGAGGGCAACGTTATTTCTTACGCGCCCTACGGCGACGGACACATCAACGACACCTACCTTGTCGAAACGACTGTCAGAAAGTACATACTTCAGCGCATAAACAGCTCGATTTTCAAGGACGTGGACGCGCTGATGAGGAATATTACGCTCGTGTGCAATCACGCCCGTGAAAACATTATCCGCGCCGGCGGCGATCCGCACCGCGAGGCTATGACAGTCGTACCCACCAAGGACGGCAAGAGTTATTTCAGATTCGGCGAGAAGTACTTCCGTATCTACGTCTATATCGATCATACCGTTTCGCTCAACCTTCCGCGTAACGAACGCGATTTCTACGAGAGCGGAGTAGGCTTCGGCAAGTTCGCCAAGCTCCTCGACGGGTTCGACGCTTCGCAGATTTACGACGTCATTCCCGATTTCCACAACACGGTCGTGCGGTACAACAACTTTATCGCCGCGCTCGAAGCCGACAAGCTCAATCGCGCCAAAGAGGTTAAGAACGAGATTGATTTCGTGCTTAAACGTGAAGCCGTCTGCCACAAAATCGTCGATATGCTCGCTTCGGGCGACCTCAAACGCCGCGTAACTCACAACGATACCAAGCTGAACAACGTTCTGCTCGACGATAAAACGGGCAAGGCGGTAGCGGTTATCGACCTCGACACCGTTATGCAGGGCTCGGTTTGCTACGACTTCGGCGACAGTATCCGTTTCGGGTGCAACACCGCCGCGGAGGACGAGGAAGATCTTACCAGATGCCATTTCTCGCTGCCCCTTTTCGAAGTCTATTCGCAAGGCTTCCTCGGCGCGATCGGCGGTATTCTGACGGAAAAGGAAATCGAAGCCATGCCGCTCGGTTCGATAATGATGACGCTCGAGTGCGGAATAAGATTCCTTACCGATTACCTCGACGGCGACAATTACTTCAAAGTCAGCAAGGATAAACACAACCTGATCCGCACGCGCACGCAGTTCCGCCTCGTAGAGGAAATGGAACGCGATTACGACAAGATGATTTCCGTCGTGAAAAACGTGTAACGGTATATAAAATTTACAGCGACAATTACGACCCTCGCCACTTTCGGCGGGGGTTTTGCGTTATTCGGCGCGTTGCGACTGAAATGATAATGAAGCCCACGCACAGTCGGCAACCAAGCGGAACGGTATGTACTTAAATCCGCGCAAGCGGACTGTTCAAGGCTTCCCCTTGGGGGGAAGCTGTCGCGCAGCGACTGATGAGGGGTTGTTTTTTACGTTGCGCCCGTCATAGTCCGACCCCTCATTCGTCACTCGGCTCGTTGCACTCGCGCTCGTGCCACCTTCCCCCAAGGGGGAAGGCTTTAAATGACTTCGCGCTTCGCGGGAGTTAATACGAACGCAAGTGAATGGTACTTTTATTTTCTTCCGCAGGGGATTTCTCCGCTTCGTTCGGGTTTTACTCTCGCTTCGGTCGAAATGACAATAAAGCCTTCGTTCATTCGTAACCAAACGCTTAAACCAAATGCCGCTTACAAAGTCCGCATATTTCGGGATTTTGCGAGGTTTTCTCCCTTTTTTCGCGCGTTATAATAAGTTATAATTGTCATAAAGGAGAGAAATTATGTGGAACGAAGTAAAGCCGTCGGTTTCGGGGAAGAGCTCGGAAGGGGCGGGAACGTTGGCGCGCGTGGGGTCGGCGGGCAAGCCGATCAAGGACGGCGCGAGGATAGGAGAAAAAGAAAAGGTCGAGCCGAACGACAAGCTGCGTAATTTTATAATTTCGGCGGCGGCGCTTCCGGTGCTTGCGCTTGCGATAATTGCGCGCTCGGGCGAAATTTTCGGGTTCGGCGCGGGGCTGATGATCGCGCTGATACTTCGCGGAGCGCCGGTATACGCGCTTATCGAATATTGCGCGCTCACGGTGCTGCTCGGCGGAGGCGTTGCGGAAAAGGCGGCTGGGTTGTTCGGAGTGGGCGTCGCCGCCGCGCTTGCGCTCGTTCTCAGAAAGAAAAAATGCGTTTTCCCCGTCACGCTCGTTTCGGCGTTCGTCGCGATGGCGGGGTGCGCGTTCATTCCGGACGGAAGCGTTCCGTCGGGGCTCGTTTCGGCGTTCGTTGCGGTAGCGACGGCTTACGCGGCGCACGTCGGGTTAAGACCGCTTCTGTCGCTCGAGAAGGGAACGAAAACCGAGCTCGGTTGTCAGGCGATAATCCTGTTCGTTCTCGCGCTCGGAGCGGCGGGGCTCAAAGCGGGCGAGTTCGATTTTTCGTATGCGCTCGGGTTTCTCGCGATCGCCGTAACGGGCAGAATTTACGGCGCGAAAGAAAGCGTTATAGCCGCGGTTTGCGTGGGGCTCGGGAAGGCGGCGAACGATTTTTCCGCAAACGGTATAGCTTTTTTCGTGCTTACGGGCGCGGCATATGCGTTCTTTTCGGCGGCTCCGAGGCTCATAGGCGCGGCGGCTTCCGTGCTCGCGGCGGCGGGGTTCAAGCTGTATTTCAACGTCGATTACACGGACACGCTTTGGGTGCTCGCGTCTATGGCGGCGGGCGGCGCGGCGTTCTGCGTTCTGCCCCGAAAGTGGTTTTCGCTCGCGGCGGAGCGGGTCGCCGAACCTAAACGCGGCTATGACGGACTGCTTGTCGAGAGCGAACTCGCCCGGACGAGCGAATATCTCGCTTCGCTCGCGGCGGTTTTCGACGAAATGAGCGGGGCGTTCGTCTCGCCCGACAAAACCGAAAACGCGTTCGGATCGGTCTATTCGGCGGTCGAGGACGTCTGCCGCAACTGCGGTCGGTGCAAAGCCGCGGGTTTCGACTGCAAAGCTGCGACGGACAAGCTTTGCGAAGTCTCGATCCGCAAGGGCAGAGCGGAAATTTCGGACGTGCCGTTCTTTTGTCAGGCGGAGTGCCCGCACGCCGCGAAGCTCATAAAACGCGCGTCCGACGCGGTTTACGAACTCGAAACCGAAAGAAAACGCAAGCTCGCGATCGAAAAGGAGCGTAACGCTGTGGCGGCGTTTGCGGGACAGGCTTCCGAAATTCTGCTTAAAGCCGCACGCAACGCGCGCTTTCCGATCGGGTCGCTTTCCGAAGAAACGCTCGCCGAAGAGGAGCTTCTCGAGCGCGGAGTGAACGTTCGCGGTATAATGACAGCGGGCGAGAGGGTAAACGTGCTTGTCGCCGCGGGCGACGACGAAACGACCGTTGCGGACGTTATGGGTAAAATTTGCGGCGGGGCATACGAGACGAAAAGCAGAGAGCGTTGCGGCGGAGGGTTGAAAACGATCTCGCTTACGCCGCGCCCCGCGTTCGACGCGGTTGTCGGAACGAGCGCGCTTGCCGCCGTAAAAGGCGGGATCGGCGACGGTTACTCGCTTACAAAGCTCGACGGAAACAAGCTTATGGTGGCGCTTTGCGACGGCATGGGCAGAGGGCGGGAAGCCGAAAAAACGGGCGAGCGGGCGATAAACCTTATAGAATCATGCTATCGGGCGGGCTTCGATCACGAATTCGTAATCGGCGCGGTAAACAAGTTTCTCGCGTTCGGAAAGGAAGAAAATTTCGCGGCGTTCGACGCGCTCGTTCTCGATCTTGACGATCTCGGCTACACGCTCGTAAAGCTCGCTTCGCCGGCAACGCTCGTAAAAAGCGATGGCAACGTTTTTTCGATCGAAGGCAGCTCGTTGCCGCTCGGCGCGCCGTGTCCGATCGTGCCCACGGTATATCGAGGCTCGGGCAAGGACGGCGACGAAATCGTGCTTTGCACGGACGGAGTGACTGACGCTCTGGGCGAACGCGAAACGTGCGAAATTCTCAAAAAGTCGGAGACGCTCAGCCCGCGCGCTCTGTCCGATTTTATCGTAAAAGCGGCGGCAAAACGTGTTTCGGGCGACAAACGCGACGATATGACTGTCGTTTCTGTCAGACTTATGAGAAGAGTTTAGAAAAGCGGTTGACTTTTGCACGTTTTCGTTATATAATATAAGTACTATGGATACTTTATTTCTCGGTTCGGGAACGAGCGTTTTCGCTTTTCTCGGCGAAAGTAAACTGAATCTCGTAGCGGGGATAGTCCTGCTCGCGGCGGCGTTGTGGTCGCTCGTTGCGATCGTGACGGCTTTTGTCGCGCCGCCTAAACGCAGAAGCGTAAGGTTTGGACTTTTTACCGCGCTCAACGTCGTTCTTTCCGTCGCGGGGCTCGTGTACTCGGCGGTAGTCGCGCTCGAAAAGGCGTGCGTTATCGCCGTAGCTTCGTCCATTCCCGCCGATAACGCGTTTCTCGTCGCGATTGTCGATCTGATTACGCTCGGCGCCGATCGGGCGGTGTTCCGGTATGCTCTGTACTCTGCGACCGCGCTCGCCGTTATAGCGTTCATCGTAACGCTTGCCCGCGCTCGCCGTCCGCAGTTTATAGGACCGGTGGCTATGGCGAAAGACGACGGTTACGTTCTCGTTGACGACGGAGAGTCGCCCGAAGAAACCGAAATTACGGACGAGCCGACCGAACCCGAAACCGAACGGGCAGAGACGGAAGAAATCACCGACAACGTGACGACGGAAGAATTCGTCGAAGAACCCGAAACCGCCGACGAAATCAAAGAAACAGACGAGACCGAGGAAACGGAAGAGCCCGAAGAGACTTCGGCCGACAACGAAGAGGTCGAAGAAACCGAAGAAATCGGGACGGAAGCCGAGGAAGAAGAAAAACCGGAAACCGAAGAACCCGAGACCGAGGAAACCGAACCCGTTGCCGAAAACGATGAAGAGGACGAACCCGCCGTGCCGATTTCGGTCGCGAGAAAGCGTATAGCCGATATGGGCAGCGTGCTCGGCAAGCTTGACGATCTGTTCGATAATTCGGCGTTCTCGGTCGAAGAATCGGCTTATATAGGGAAGAACGAGGAAAAACCCGCGCCCGAACCCGAGCAGGAAAAGAAGGAAGAGGAAACTGAACGGAAAGAGGAAAATTCCGATCTCGATTCGGTAGAAAACATACTCGGCAGAATACTCGCCGCGACGAGGAGCACGGTAAAACCCGCTCCGTCGGTAGCGAAACCCATCGAAAAGAAAGCCGCGGAGAAACCTAAAAAGGCTGTAAAACCCGAGCCTTCGGTCGAAGAAATTTTCGCTGAAGCCGAAGAAAACGTTGCGGACGACGAAAAAGAAGTTCCGCAGACGGCAGAGCCCGAAAAGATCGTCGTGGACGAAAAGATACGCGAGGACGCGGCGATCGCAAAAACCGAGCGTAAGCGCGCGGGGCGCGTGCGCACGATAGGGCGGGCGGCGGAGTTGTTCGACGAATACCTCAGCGCTCAGTCCGACGAGGACAAGAAAAAACTTGCGGAATCAATCGACTGCATCGTAGTGGATAAAGATAAAAAATGACGAAAGAGAAGAAAGCGGGAACGTTTAAACTTACGTTTCTCGCGTGCGTGTTCGGAATAGCCGGTCAGGCGGTGGTAAGCAATCTTACCGCCGTCTTGTTCGTTCCGTTTATGCGCCTTTACGGCTTCGAGATATGGCAGCTCGGCGTTATTGTCGGCGTGAATTTTTTAGCGCAACTTACCGCCGACGTGATTTTAACCGTGCTTATCGACAAGCTCGCCTATCGCAAAATGGCGATTTTCGCCGTGACGCTGACGATCGTCGGAATTCTGGCGTTTGCCGGAATTCCGCTTATTCCGTCGGTCGCCGCTTCGGGAAAAGCCGTGTACGCGGTAATGATCGCCTCGACCGTGGTTTTCGCGTTCGCGTCCGGTATGGACGAAGTTCTGCTTACCCCGATCGTCGATTCGATCCCCGACGCAAGCAGCGGCGAGCTCGCGCTCATGCACTCGTTCTACGCTTGGGGACAGGTCGTTTTCGTCGTTCTCACTTCGCTTTTTATCGTTTTCGTCGGCGAAAAATTCTGGTACGTTATCGTGTTTGTCTGGCTCGCGATTCCCGTAACAAGCCTCGTACTGTTCATCGTCTGCCCGATGGCGGAGAAGAAGGAAGTCGTAGAGACTATGGGCAAAACGCTGTTCTCGCCCGCAATGCTTCTCTCGATGCTCGCGATATTCACCGCGGGCGGCTCGGAAATCGTCGTAAATCAGTACGTTTCCACTTTGGCGCAACTGACTCTCGGGTTTTCCAAAACCGTCAGCGACGTGGTAGGCATGGCGCTTTTCGCCACAATGCTCGGGGTCGGCAGAACGCTTTACGGAATTCTCGGCGATCGGCTCGATATGTCGAATTTCCTCATCGTCACGTCGTTAATCGCATTCGTTTGCTACCTCGGAGCGGGAATTATTCCGTTGCCCGCCGTTCAGCTCGTACTTTGCGTGATTTGCGGGTTCGGAGTTTCGATGCTCTGGCCCGGGGCGCTTGTCGTCGCGAGCAAGCGTTTTCCGTTGGCGGGAGCGTGGGTTTTCGCGGTGCTCGCGATCTGCGGAGACCTCGGCGGAACGATTTTCCCGACCGTTGCGGGGTTCGTCGCGGAAGCGGCGGGGCTCGACGTTATGTTTGCCGTTTTTTCGGCGTTGCCGCTCGTTTGTTGCGTTACGAACGTTGCGCTCGCCGCGGGTAATAAAAAATCTGCCGGAATTCCGGCTACTAAACTTTAAGGAGACAGAATTATGTACGTTTTCGGCGTGGATATCGGTGGTACGGGCGTCAAGTCGGGTATCGTCAACGAAAAGGGCGAAATCGTGGTCAAGTCGTCGATTCCGACCGACAAAGGGCACGATTACCGCGTTATCGTCAAGGATATCGCGGATCAGCTCGGCGGGCTTTGCGCTTCGTCCGGCATCAAAATCGAGGAAATCGCGGGTATAGGCGTGGGGTGTCCCGGGGCTATCGATTCGGCAAGAGGAGTGGTGAATTACGCCAACAACCTCGACTGGAGTTACGTGCCGCTTGCCGAAGAATTCGGAAAGTATTTCACGATCCCGCTTCGGATAAGCAACGACGCGAACGTCGCGGCGCTCGGCGAAACTGTTTTCGGTGCGGGTAAAAACTATCACGACACCGTGATGATTACGCTCGGAACGGGCGTGGGTGGCGGCGTTGTCATTGAAAACAGACTTTTCGAAGGCAACGGCAGCGCCGGCACAGAGCTCGGGCATACCGTCATTATGACGGGCGGCGAGCTTTGCACATGCGGCAGACGCGGCTGTCTGGAAGCTTACGCTTCGGCCACTGCGCTTATTCGCGACACAAAGGTCGAAATGCGCAAAAACCCGAAGTCCGCTATGTGGGATTTCGTGGGCGGCAATATCGACAAGGTTGACGGAAGAACGTCGTTCGAATGCGCAAAGCAGGGCGACTATTCGGCTAAGCGCGTTGTCGATAATTATATCGAATACCTCGGCGAGGGACTTTGTAATTTCGTAAACATTTTCCGTCCGCAGGCGATAATCTTAGGCGGCGGCGTTTGCGCTCAGGGCAAAAACCTTACCGATCCGCTCGAAAAGTATATCGAAACGTTCTCTTACGGCGGCGATCGTTCGCCTCACGTCGAACTTCTGATCGCTTCGCTCGGAAACGACGCGGGGCTTATCGGTGCGGCAAGCCTGTTCTTCAACGACGCCGAAGTGCTGAGATAAGCGGCAAAACGCTTTTTCGGCCGATTTTAAGTCGAAAACGGCGTAAAACGCTTGATTTATTATAAAATCCGTGTTATAATCTATCCGTAAAGGCTATGACGGAGCCATAGTAGATTTGCGGGGCGCTTATATAGAGAGCGTCCGTAAGGTGCAAGGACGTTAAGTCCGCAAGTCGAATTACCCTCCCGAGCCGTCGCCCGAAATAACAGTAGGCACGACCGTTTCGCGCACGTTACAGCGTATGAAAAGAGGGGCGTTTTTCGCCCGAAAAGAGGTGGTACCGCGACTACGTTCGCCCTCCGTGCATCGGTTTTTGCGCGGAGGTTTTTTGTTTTCGCCGATCCCGATCGAAGCGGCTTCCGTCCGCAAAATCACAATACGTATTATATTTTTCATAACATAAGGAGACAAAAATGGGCATTTACGAAGAGCTTGTCGAGCGCGGTCTTATTGCGCAGGTCACGGACGAAAACGAAATCCGCGAGCTTATCAACAACGGCGGCGCGCGTTTTTATATAGGGTTCGATCCGACGGCGGATTCGCTTCACGTCGGGCACTTTATGGCGCTTTGCCTTATGAAAAGGCTGCAGATGGCGGGCAATAAGCCGGTCGTTCTTATCGGCGGCGGCACAGGTTACGTCGGCGATCCGTCGGGAAGAACGGATATGCGCTCGATGATGACGCCCGAAACCATTCGGCACAACTGCGACTGCTTCAAAAAACAGATGGCGCGGTTTATAGAGTTCGGCGAGGACAAGGCGATAATGGTCAATAACGCCGACTGGCTGCTTAAACTCAACTATATCGAGCTCCTTCGCGACGTCGGGGCGTGCTTCTCGGTGAACAATATGCTTCGCGCCGAGTGCTACAAGCAGCGTATGGAAAAGGGCTTGTCCTTCCTCGAATTCAACTATATGATTATGCAGTCCTACGACTTCTACTACCTCCACGAGCATTACGGCTGCAACATGCAGTTCGGCGGCGACGATCAGTGGAGCAATATGCTGTTCGGTACCGAGCTTATCCGTAAAAAGACGGGCAAGGACGCTTACGCGATGACGATCACCCTTCTGATGAACAGCGAGGGCAAGAAGATGGGCAAGACCGCCAAAGGCGCGGTATGGCTCGATCCCGCGAAAACCACGCCTTACGAATTCTATCAGTACTGGCGGAACATCGACGACGCGGACATTATGAAATGTATCAAAATGCTCACGTTCCTGCCGATGGAAGAAATCCGCGAAATCGAGAAGTGGGACGCAAGCCGCATAAACGAAAAGAAAGAACTGCTCGCGTTCGAGCTTACCAAGCTCGTTCACGGCGAAGAAGAAGCCGCTAAGTGCCGCGAAACTTCGCTTGCGCTGTTCGGCGGCGGTGGAGACGACGCGAATATGCCTTCTACCGTGCTCCCGCCCGAAAAAGTCGGGGACGGAATTATTCTCGTCGATCTTTTGTCCGAATGCGGACTTTGCGCGAGCAAGGGCGAAGGACGGCGGCTTATTCAGCAGGGCGGCATTTCGGTCAACGGCGAAAAGATAACCGATTTTGCGTTCGTGATTACTCCCGCTATGCTCGCCGAAGGCGTTAAAATCAAAAAGGGCAAGAAGGTTTACCACAAAGCGACGATGTAAAAATCGTTTTTAACGGAGGAAATACCATGGATAAAAAGGAAATGAAGCAGGCGACCCGCGAAGCCGAAAAACGCGCGAGACTTATCGAAAAGCAACGCGCGATCGAGGAAAAACAGGAGCGCAAGGAAGCTAAAAAGCTGGAAAAACTCCGCAAAAAAGAGGAGAAAAAGCGTCTTAAAGAAGAACGCAAGGCGGCCAAGAAAGGTATTTTGCCTGCGAAAGAAGCGCCCGAGCCGACCGATGAGAAAAAGGAAGCGGAGGTTGTGACGAAGGTTGAAACCGTAAAGGTCGAATCCGCCGTCGAGGAAAAACCGAGCGTTCCCGAGAAAGAAACGAAAGAGGTTTCCGCGCCCGAGAAGGTCGGGACGAAGCCGAAAACCGCTCCGAAGAAAGAGCCCGAGAAAGCGGTGGAAAAGAAGCCTGTCGCCGATAAAAAGACGGAGAAAACGCCGTCCGAAAATAAAGAGGACGAGACCGACGGCGAAAAGAAAAAACCGAGCGTGAAGAATTATCATATTTCCCAGCGCGCGGACGGAAGATGGCAGGTGAAAGGCGCGCTTGCGGAAAAGGCGCTCAAGATTTTCGCGACCCAAGCCGAGGCGATCGATTACGCCAAGAAGGTTGCTGACAATCAGGAAGGCAATTTCACGATACATAAAAAGGACGGAAAAATCCGCAAAAAGACGTATTGACAGCTTTATCGAGGTACGAAAAGCGCCCCGAACGGTCGTAACAGACGGTTCGGGGCGCGGTTTTTGTTGCTGGCGGACGAGGAACGCCCGCCGATTATTCTACTGTTACTACATTTTCGACCTTATTTGTCGGCGAAGCCGACGGTAGGGCGGTTCGCCCTCGGACCGCCGACAGGGAACCCCTGCGGGCAAGTATTTAAAGTGTACCTTTCCGCAAAGATCGTGTTCGCTCCCGCGAGATTGCCACGTCGCTCGTTTCTCGCTCCTCGCAATGACAGTGACAAAATACCGTTCCGCTTGGTTTGCGTGCGGACGAGGGCGTCCGCCCCTACCGCGCTCTATCAAAAGTAAGTACGGGCAAGTA
Organism: uncultured Clostridia bacterium; assembly: GCA_934270565.1. Lineage (GTDB taxonomy): Bacteria > Bacillota > Clostridia > Christensenellales > Pumilibacteraceae > UBA10677. The sequence goes on from CAKQPR010000004.1 coordinate 15,567, forward strand.
GTCGGGTATCCGTGTACGCTTGTTTTTTCTTTCTGTTGCGGGGGATTTCTCGACTAACGCTCGAGATGACGAGGCGTGATACCGTTTCGCTTGGTTAGCGGGCGGACGAGGAACGCCCGCCCCTACCTTATAAAGGCTTCCCCTTGGGGGGAAGCTGTCGCGTAGCGACTGATGAGGGGTTGTATTTTACGTTTCGTTTGTTATAGCCCGACCCCTCATTCGTCACTCGGTTCGCTTCGCTCACGCTCGTGCCACCTTCCCCCTCAGGGGGAAGGCTTGAAATCAGTTGGTTTTAATGGCGGTTCGCCGCAGAGCGGACGAAAAACGCCCCTGTCGAGGGTTGTCGGAGCAGGGGCGATATTATGACTATTTGTCGTTTTCCGTCAGAACGTTACGGTGAATTTGCTGCCTTCGCCGAGGGTGCTTTCGAGGGAGAGTTTCCAGCCCGACTTGCGGCAGATCTTTCTGACTACGGCGAGACCTAATCCGAAACCGCCGTTCTTGCCGCCGTGCGATTTATCGACGGTGAAGAAGCGCGAGAACACTTTTTCCTTGTTCTCCTCGGCGATACCGATACCGGTGTCCTCGACGACGAGTTCGTTGCGGTTGAGCGTAACGGTTACTTTGCCGCCGTCCTTATTGTACTTTATCGCGTTGCGCACGAGGTTGCCGAACAGTTCGTCAAGGTACTCGTGACGGCTGAGAATTATCACGTTGTCGTCGATATTTTCGACGATCGAAACATTGCGTTTGTCCGCTTCGGGTTTGAGCGCCGAAAGCGTTTCCCTTGCGAGCGAGGAGAAGTTCACTTCGTAAGACGGCAGATCGTCGCTGTCGATTTCGCTGTAATTTATGATGCACGCGATCAGGTTCGTGAGCCGTTCGCTCTGCGCTAAGATAGTTTTGTACGCCAGCGCTTTCTGCTCGTCGTTCAGCCCGCCCGCGTCGAGAAGCTCGGCGTAACCGTGGATCGAGGTGAGCGGCGTATTCATTTCGTGCGTGACGTTCGAAATGAATTCGTCCTTTGAAAGCTTAGCCTTTTCCACGAGGTCCTTTTCGGACTTGATTTCGGTCATCTGAGCCTTGATGTTGCGGCTTCGTTCGTTGAGCACCGCGGCGATCGGCTCGAGCTCGGGGTAGGGAGTGGTAACGGAATCGTTGTCAACCGCTTCGACCGCGAGTTTTTTCATAGGCTCGACGATAATGTTCGTCGTGACTACCGCCACGATCACGCAAAGCCCGATCATAATCGCGAGGAAGGACACGAGCGTGGGTAAAGTTTTGACGAAAATCAGCCAGCCGCTGTCCGTAAAGATCGCGATACGGACGAGGTATTGTCCGTTGTCGGCGAAGTTGCGGCAGTAGTAAATCATATTTTTACCTAAAGTCGAGCTCGAACGAACGGCAAAGCCATCGCCGTTCGTTATCGCCTCGATTATTTCGGGGCGGGTGGAGTGATCGACGTCGGGTGCGTCCGTCGCGCTGTCGCCGACCACCGAGCCCTGCGCGTCCATAAACGTCACGCGCGCGCCGTTAAGCTTTTCGGAGAATTCTTTCGCGCCCGCTTCGTCGAACGAGTAATCGGCTCTGTCGAACGCGTTCATATAGACTTTGAGATAGTTTTTGCCGTCGTCAACCGACGAATTGTAATAAACTTGTGTTGCGTAAATTCCGAACAGTACGACCGAAACGAAAGTTATGCAAAGCGAAACCAACCATATACGCCATTTCATAATCTGTACCCCACACCGAAAACGGTTTCTATTTCCACGCCGAGCTTCCTTAACCGCGCGACGTGATTGTCGAGCGTGCGCGTTTCGCCCGAATCGTACCCCCAGACGCTTGAAAGGAGTTTTTCGCGCGACAAAACCTTGCCTTCGTTCTCCATAAACGCCCTCAGAAGCTCGAATTCCTTGCGGTTGAGCGCGACGGGCTTGTCGTTTATCGTGCATTCGAACGTTTCTACGTTCAGCGTTATGTTCTTTGCTTTTAGGACTTCGGGCTTACGGACGTTGCGAAGCCGGGCGTTTACGCGAGCCGTAAGTTCGAGCACCGAAAACGGCTTCGCGACGTAATCGTCCGCGCCGAGGTTGAGCCCGTTTACCTTGTCTTCTTCTTTGCCGAGCGCGGAAAGCATTATGCAGCTCACCTGCGGATATCGCGATTTGACGAATTTCAGCGCGTCGAGCCCGCTTCCGTCGGGAAGCATCACGTCGAGCAGCGCAACGTCGGGCTGAGCGACCGAAACGCCGTCGATAAAACTCGCGACCGTCGGAAAGGTCTTACATTCGAGCCCGTTCATTTCGAGCGCGACTTTGACAAGTCCGCTTATGCTGCCGTCGTCCTCTAATATATAAATTTTTCCCTGCATTGTCGTTCTCCTTCGCTTGCACGGAAGCTAAGTCAAAACTCGGTTTGTCTATATTATACCTGTTTTTGTCCGCTTTTGCAAACTCTTTGCCGCTATGCGAACGTTTTTATTGTTTTCGAAACGTTCACATAGTGATCGGCGATACGTTCGACGGTAGAGGAAAGAGACAGGAACTGAGCTCCGACTTCGGGCGAACATTCGCCTTTTTCGAGCCGTTCGATATGTCTTTCCGCCATTTCGTCCGTGGCTTCGTCGATTTTTTCTTCGGTGTCGAGCGCCCGCATGAGCGCGACCGGATCGCAGTCGCGGTACGCCGTAATCGTCTGCTCGAAAAGGTCGTTCACTATCTTTTTCAGCGCGTCGATTTCGGCTACGGCGTAGGGCGAGAATTTTTCGCCGGTGCTTGCGAGCTTGTAGTAGTACTCGGTTATGTTCTCGGCGTAATCGCCCACGCGTTCGAGGTCTGACACCGAGCGGATCGCCGTCGAGAGGTAAAGCCTGTCCTTTTCCGTGAGGTCGCTTCCGAGAAGCTTCGCGATAAATCTGTTAAGCGCTTTGTTCGTAAAGTCGAGCGAGTTTTCGTTCTTGCGGAACTTTCCGATTTCCGCGTCGTCCATAATGCACAGCATATCGCACGCGATATTGAAGTTCTCGTTCGCGGTCGAAGCCATATTCAGAATCTCGTTCTTTACTTCCATTACCGCGACGGAAGGGGTCGCGAGCATGTGTTCTTCCACGAATTTAAGCCGTTCCTCGCCCGAAGCTTTCGGTTTGCGGTCGGGCACGATCTTCGTTACGAGTTTTACGAGAAAATCGGTGAGAGGAAGCACGATGATTACCGTGATCACGTTGAAGAAGGTGTGGAACATCGACATCTGAAGGTTGGGTGCCGACGGGAACATCGCCGAGAAAATCTGTCCGTAGTCCGTTCCGAACGGGCGCATTATGAGCCCCGCGAGCATAAAGACGATTACTCCGCTTATATTGAATATAAGGTGAATGAGCGCGGTGCGTTTGGCGTTCGGGGTGCTTGTAAGCCCGACCATAAGCGCCGTCACGCAAGTGCCGATGTTCGCGCCCATCGTGACGTATATGCCCTGATCGAGGCTGACCAGCCCCGTAACTACCATCGTTATCGTCATAGAAGTCATTACCGACGAGCTCTGAATTATTCCGGTTATTACCGCGCCGATAAGGACGAGAAGAAGCGGGTTTGTGAATTGCGCGAGGAATTCCTTTACACTCTGAAGCTCGGAAAAGAATTTCATCGAATCGCTCATTACGTTAAGTCCGACGAATAACATTCCGAAACCCGCGAGTATGCCGCCGATCGTTTTTGTTTTGTCGTTTTTCGCAAAGGCAAGTATGAACGCGCCGACGCCCGCGAGGGTGGCGAATATCACCGACGAGGAAATCGTGTTGCTTCCGAACATTCCGAGCGCCACGAGCTGACCCGTTACGGTCGTACCGATGTTTGCTCCGAATATTACCGTCGCTGCCTGGGTAAGCGTCATTATGCCAGCGTTTACAAAGCCGATTACCATTACGCTCGTCGCGCTCGAACTCTGTATTACGGCGGTCGTTACCGTGCCTACCGCAACGCCCGCAAGCTTGTTTTTCGAAGTTTTCGAAAACAGCGCTTTGAGCCGTCTGCTTCCGAGAGCTTCGAGATTATTACTCATCATCGTACACGATACGAGGAAAACTCCTATACCTGCCACGAGCGATAATATTGCAGTTGTGATTTTTAATCCGTCCATTGTTTTCTCCGTTTTTTTACTCTTGTAACAAATGTATAATAAACTTGTAAAAAAACGGGTACGGAACTTGTAATAAATTTGTAAAATCGCACGGAAGTCGCGCTGTGCCCCTGCGGGCAAGTCGGCGATGCCACGTACTTACTTTCGATAGAGCGAGGTAGGGGCGTTCCTCGTCCGCCCGCAAATGAAAATGTTTGTATTTAATGTCATTTCGACCGAAGCGTCAGCGGAGCGGAGAAATCCCCCACGGAAGTCGCCCGATAGCGATACTGCAATAACTGTTTTCGACCTTATTTGTCGGCGCAGCCGACGGTAGGGCGGTTCGCCCTCGAACCGCCGACAGGGAACCCCTGCGGGCAAGTATTTAAAGCTTACCTTTCCGCAAAGATCGTATTCGCTCCCGCCTTGGTCTCGACTGCGCTCGAGATGACGGGGCTTAGTACCGTTCCGTTTGGTTCTATATTATCGCGATAACGGACAAATAAAGGCTTCCCCTTGGGGGGAAGCTGTCGCGTAGCGACTGATGAGGGGTTGTCTTTTATGTTGCGTTTGTCATAGCCCGACCCCTCATTCGTCTTGCCTTCGCTATCGCTTCGGCAATCCACCTCCCAGCTCGCAACACAGTTGCTTCACCGCTTTGGCTAAAAACAGTCACCTGTGGACTGTTTTTACGGTGCTTCGCACCGCCGCGTCGCGCCCCCAAGGGGGAAGGCTTTAGAAAGTAGACATTTCTCGCCCTCTTTAATAATCGGCTATTGCTTAGGCAATTCACCTTCCCGGCTCGTAGCATAGCTACTTCGCCGCTTTGGCTAAAAACAGTCGCCTGTGGACTGTTTTTACGGTGCTTCGCACCGCCGCGTCGCGCCCCCAAGGGGAAGGCTTTAAAAAGTAGACATTTCTCGCCCTCTTTAATAATCGGCTATTGCTTAGGCAATTCACCTCCCAACTCGTAGCACAGCTACTTCGCCGCTTTGGCTAAAAACAGTCGCCTGTGGACTGTTTTTACGGCACTTCGTGCCGTCGCGTCGCGCCCCCAAGGGGAAAGGCTTTAAAAAGTCAGTGACACCTCGTCCGTCCGTATGGATCTTAAAACAAAAAACGACCCGACGGCTGTGGCGTGGCGGGTCGCGAAATTCCGGATACGTCTGCGGTTTTTAACGACGATGTTCGATATTTATGCTTTGTTTTGTTCTTTCAGTTGAACGTTTACTTCGTCCGTCGTTTCGTCGTAGGTTGCGAGAAGTACGTTCTTTATAGTCTCGTCGTCGAGCGAAGTTTTCTGCTCGAGCCATTCGACGGTCTTGTTTATTTCGTTCAGTCCGCTGTACGAAACGTTTCCGTCCACGATAAGAATACACGGCAGGGAAGCCGGCGGGAGCTTGACGCCCATATCTTCGGCAGTGACTTGTTTATACGGACTTTTCGGCAGAATACTGAGTTTGCCGCTCGTTTCGAATACGGCGTAAGCTACTTCGGTAATATCGAAATAACCCTGTTCGCGGCAAAGCGCAAGCACGTCGTTCACGTCGAGTTTGCTCGATTTCAGGTTTTCGTAATCGAATTCGCCGTCGTAGATTACGGTGATCGGTCTGCCTTTGAAGAAATGTTTGAGGAAGGGACCTTTCCGCCCGATAAAAGTTATCGCGAGATCGACGATGAAGAAAACCGTCATCGCTATAAGGTAATAGTAAAACGGTGTTTCGCCCGTGTCGGTAGCCATTTCGGCGGCAATCGACCCGATCGATATTCCCATGACGTAATCGATGAATTCGAGCTGCGCGATCTGCTTTTTGCCGAGTATTTTCGATATGATAAACAGGTATATTACCGAAGTGAAAGAAAATATTAAAAGTTTTATCCATTCAGCCATAATTCTGCCGCTCCTTGCGGAATGATTATGGACGAATAAATCGTGCGGTATACGTCGGGATCGTCGGCAAAAAGTGCGGATTATCAAAAATAACGGAACGCCCGTGAACGTTTGTTTTCTCCCGCGGGGGATTTCTCCGCTTCGCTCACGGCTTGCACCGTTCGCTTCGGTCGAAATGACAACACGCGGGGCGCTTACGTAAGAGTTACGGTATTTATCTTTTTATTTTCAGCAGAACGTCGCAGGAAGCGGCGAGCCCTTTGCCTTCGCCCGTTATGCCGAGCAGTTCCGAGGTGGTAGCAGAAATATTGACGTTGTTTTCGCTTATCCCGAGCGCGGAAGCGAGCGAAGCGCGCATTTCATTGCGGCGCGGCGCGATTTTCGGTTTTTGCGCGATTATACATACGGAAACGTTGACTATTTCGTAGTTTTGCACGCGCGAAACGACGTTTTCAAGCAGTTTTATACTGTCCGCACCCTCTAATTTCGGATCGGTGTCGGGGAATAGAACGCCTATATCCGGAAGCTCTGCCGCCGAAAGTATCGCGTCCATCACCGCGTGAACGGGCGCGTCCGCGTCGCTGTGTCCGTCAAGCCCCTCGGGCGCGTCGAATTTCACGCCGCAAAGCACAAGGTCGCGCCCTGCTCTGAACGGGTGCACGTCGAAGCCGAAACCTACGCGGTATTCGCCGCCGAGACCTAAAAAGTCGGACGGAGAAGTGAGTTTTACGTTGTCGGGACTTCCTTCGGAAATATGTATCGGGTAGCCCGCGAGCTCGAAAACGGTCGCGTCGTCGGGATAACCCCCGCCGATTTTATCGTAAGCCGCTTTCAGCTTTTCAAAATCGAACGATTGCGGGGTCTGAACGACGAAAAACTCGTTGCGGTCGGCGATTTCGGTAGATCCGTTCGGTAAAATCCGACGGATCGCGTTCACGCTTTTCGTAGCCGCAACGCCGCTTCCGTATTTCAGGGCGCTTTCCACCGATTTTTTTATGATTTCGCGGGTTACGAACGGGCGCGCGCCGTCGTGGATCGAAATTATGTCGGCGCTTTTGATCGCTTTAAGCGCGTTTTTCACGCTGTCCGTGCGCGTTTCGCCGCCGCGGACGAACGAAACGGAGAGGAAATCGAGCTGTTCGCGCAAAAAAGTTTCGTCCTCGTCGCGGCAGACGATTATGATTTCGTCGAAGTCGGAAAAAGCTTCCGCCGACCTTGCCGCAACGATCGCGCTTCCGAGCGGGTGGAGGGTCTTGTTGTAGCCGAGCCGAGCGCGTTCGCCCTTGCCCGCGCAAAGAATAACCGCCGCCGTCTTATAAGATTTCATACATAAGCCCCGCTTCGGCTTTACCCGCCTTTTCGTTGAGATCGAGCACGCGGAATTTAAGCACGGACGAGCCGAACGTGATTTCCACGACGTCGCCGACTTTGAGTTTGTCGCCCGCTTTGCCGTCTCTGCCGTTCACCGAAACCTTGCCGCCCTTGCAGGCGTCGGCAGCCACGGTGCGGCGCTTTAATATGCGCGAAACTTTGAGAAATTTGTCAAGCCTCATAATTTTTACCTCTATATCATTATACACGGTTCGGGGGTTTTGCGCAAGCGTTTACGAGGAGAAACGGCAACGCGGCGCGCTTCGGGCGGCGTTAAGCGCGGACGAAATCGAATTTTTTGCGGCGGCGGCGGTTTTCGAGTTGACTTTATGCGCGCAAAACTGTATAATAAAACGTGAATCTTACCCGAATTGAGGATTATTATGGCTAAGGAAAGAGAATTCGTTAAAGACATCGCGGACATCGAAACCGATTACGCGCAGTGGTACACCGACGTCGTGCTTAAAACCGAGCTCGTCGATTACGGCCCCGTGAAGGGCACTATGGTTATCCGTCCTTACGGTTACGCGATCTGGGAGAATATTCAGCGCGAAATGGACAACCGTTTCAAAGCTACGGGACACGTCAACGCGTACTTCCCGATGTTTATTCCGTACAGCTACCTTGTGAAAGAAGCCGAGCACGTCGAAGGCTTTGCGCCCGAAGTCGCGCTCGTTACGCACGTCGGAGCCGAGGAGCTTCCCGAAAAGCTCGTCGTTCGTCCGACTTCCGAAACCATTATCTGCGAAATGTATTCGCGCTGGGTGCAGTCCTATCGCGACCTTCCCGTGCTCATCAACCAGTGGGCTAACGTCGTGAGATGGGAGAAAACGACACGTCCGTTCCTTCGCACGTCCGAATTCCTCTGGCAGGAAGGACATACGCTTCACCGCACCGCGGAAGAAGCGGAAGAGGAAACCATAAAAATGCTTCGCGTGTACGAAGAGTTTATGAAAAACGTGCTCGCTATCCCCGTGTTCGTCGGCAAAAAGTCCGAAAAGGAAAAGTTCGCCGGCGCGGTCGCGACCTATTCGATGGAAGCGATGATGCAGGACGGAAAGAGCTTGCAGGCGGGTACTTCGCACTTCCTCGGACAGAATTTCTCCAACGCTTTCGATATCAACTTCCTCGACAGCGACGGCGTTCACAAAAAACCTTACGGCACGAGCTGGGGTACTTCCACGCGTATGATCGGAGCGCTTATCATGGCGCACGGCGACGCCCGCGGACTTTGCCTGCCCCCGTACGTTGCGCCCATTCAGGCGGTTATCGTTCCGATCGCCGCACATAAGGGCGGAGTGCTCGAAAAGGCGAGAGAAATCGAGGCGAAACTCAAAGCGGCGGGCTTCCGTGTAAAGCTCGACGACAGCGAGGCAAGCCCGGGGTGGAAGTTCAACGAATACGAAATGAAGGGCGTTCCCGTCCGTATCGAGATCGGTCCGCGCGACATCGAAAACGGCGTAGTTACTTATTCGCGCCGCGACAAGCTCGGCGAAAAAGCGACTATGAGCCTCGACGGAATCGAGAACGAATTGCCCGCGCTTCTGAAAGATATCCACGAGAATATGTACAACAAGGCTAAGGCGTTCAACGATTCGCACGTTCGTATCGTTCACGACAAGGCGGAGCTCAAAGACGCCGTCGATCACAAGTGCTTCGGGCTCGGTATGTGGTGCGGTTGCCGCGAGTGCGAGGACGCGCTCAAAGCCGAAATGCAGGTCACGACCCGCAATATGCCGTTCGATCAGACCCCCGTCGGCGATCGTTGCGTGATTTGCGGAAAACCCGCCAAAAAGAAAGTTTACTTCGGAAGATCTTATTAAGGAAAAATTTATGAATATCGCCCTCATCGCCCACGACAAGAAGAAGAACGATATGATCGAACTCGCGATCAAATACCGCGACGTTCTGTCGAAACATAACCTGTTCGCGACCGGTACGACCGGCACGCTTGTCATGGGCGAAACGGGACTTTCGATCAACCGTATGAAGAGCGGTCCGCTCGGAGGCGATCAGCAGATAGGCGCTATGATCGCGCTTAACGAGCTCGACGCCGTGATCTTCCTTCGCGATCCGCTTACCGCTCAGCCACACGAGCCGGACGTAAGCGCGCTTTTGAGGCTTTGCGACGTTCAGAATATTCCGCTCGCGACCAACCTCGCTTCGAGTACCGTTATGCTCAACGCGATCGGAAGAGGCGAGCTCGACTGGCGCGAAAAGATCAACCCGATGTATACGAAGTGATTTTTCGCTTGCGCGTTCCGCGTTTTTATACGTCGGAGCTTCGCAAACCCCGCGCGTAAAAATTTTTTTGAAAAACGTGCGAAATTCGTTTGACTTTTTTCGCGCTATTTGATATTATGTATAGGCTGTCTGTGAGACGGCGAATTGTGGGGGTTTAGCTCAGCTGGTAGAGCACCTGCCCTGCAAGCAGGGGGTCAGCGGTTCGATCCCGCTAACCTCCACCACAATTTCGCAATATCTTCGGTAGCGGACGTAAAGTCCGCCGCTGTCGATTCAAGGTTGCGCCCCGCGCGGCGTAACGGCAATGGAGTGTAGCTCAGCCGGTTAGAGCACCACCCTGATAAGGTGGGGGTCGGTGGTTCGAGTCCACTCACTCCAACCAACGAAAACAGGATACCAAAAGGTATCCTGTTTTCGTTTATCGAAGCGTGCGTTTCGACCGCCGACCCCCAACCGCAATCGGGGACGACAGTCCCTGCTATGAAACGCGAGCGAAGCGAGCATAAGGTGGGGGTCGTGCTTGTGTGGATACCCATCGGGTATCCTGTTTTCGTTTATCGAAGCGTGTGTTTCGACCACCGACCCCCAACTGCAATCCGGGACGACAGTCCCTGCTATGAAACGCGAGCGAAGCGAGCATAAGGTGGGGGTCGCTGCCGCTATGGCTTACTTTAGAAAGAGTAACAAATATTTTCTTTAGAAAAGAAAGGAAAAGGTAATTTACTTTTTTCGGGCGGAGAAAAAAGTAACAAAAAAGCCGCCGGGACACTTGCGACTGTGTCCCGGACCCCGCAACGCTTTAAAGGTCGAAAAATGTTGTGGTAGTGGGGTAGTCGGGTGACAACCGCAGGGGATTTCTCCACTGCGTTCGGGTTTCACCCTCACTTCGGTCGAAATGACATTAAAAAGTGGCAAATGTATAACGATTGTTATGTGTAGGTAGGGGCGGACGCCCTCGTCCGCCCGCAAACCTTTTCTTTTGAAAAGAAACAAAGAGAAAGTTTTTCTTTAAGAAAGAAAACATATTCCTACTTTTTTCGAGCGGAGAAAAAAATAACAAAAAAGCCGCCGGCAGGGAACCCCTGTGGGCAAGTATAAGGGTAGTGCATATAACAAACTAATGAAAAGAACGAAACCTATCCACTCGCCCGCGGTGGCTCACCGCCTTGCGGCTGTGTCCCGGACCCCGCAACGCTTTAAATGTCGAACAAGGTTGTGGTAGTGGCGTTATCGGGTGACAACCGCAGGGGATTTCTCCACTGCGTTCGGGTTTCACCCTCACTTCGGTCGAAATGACATTAAAAAGTGGCAAATGTATAACGATTGTTATGTGTAGGTAGGGGCGGACGCCCTCGTCCGCCCGCAAACCAAACGAACACGTTGTCATTTCGAGCGAAGGCGAAGCCTTAGTCGAGAAATCCCCTGCATTAGAAAACACGCAAAACGGACACGGTAAACCTATCCACTCGCCCGCGACGGCTCACCGCCGAGCGGGAGCGAATTCGAACGTGGCGTAACGGTACTTTAATTTTCTTCCGCGACTGTACGCTATGCGGCGGGACGATGACGTCCCGCCCTACCGTCGGCTTCGCCGACAAATAAGGTCGAAAACGGTTGTAGCAGTGACGTTATCGGCTGACAACCGCAGGGGATTTCTCCACTCCGCTAACGCTTCGGTCGAAATGACATTATAAAAGTGGCAAAAACAGTAATTGATAGAATAGGTAGGGCGGGGCGCCCTCGTCCCGCCGCCAACCTTGCGTAACGTTTCATCGCTCCGTCATCTCGAGCGAAGTCGAGACCAAGGCGGGAGCGAACGGCGAGCCGCCGTCGGCAAGTCGTCGATGCCTGTAATTACAAAATAACATTATAAAACAAAAGCGGAACGGTACTTAGTTACTGTCATTGCGAGGAGCGCATAGCGCGACGTGGCAATCTCCCGGAAGGGAATACGATTGCAAGTGAACGGTATACTTCAAATAGCCGCCCGCGACTGTACGCTATGCGGCGGTCCGAGGGCGAACCGCCCTACCGTCGGCTTTGCCGACAAATAAGGTCGAAAAGGATTGAAGTAGTATCGTTATCGGGTGACAACCGCAGGGGATTTCTCCACTGCGTTCGGGTTTCACCCTCACTTCGGTCGAAATGACATTATAAAAGTGGCAAAAATAGTAATTGAGAGAATAGGTAGGGGCGTTCCTCGTCCGCCCGCAAACCAAACGAACACGTTGTCATTTCGAGCGTAGGCGAAGCCGTAGTCGAGAAATCCCCCGCATTAGAAAACACGCAAAACGGACACCGTAAACCTAAAAACTCGCCCGCGGTGGCTCACCGCCTCGCGGGAACGAATACGATTTTTGCGGGACAACACTTCGCTTCGTCATAAAGATAAAGCCGCAAGGCAGTCTGAAAAGCGTTTCCGACGGAAATGGACTTTCAAATTCGCCTTACGGCTTTATTTTCGTTTATCGGCTCATAAAATAGAGTGCGCCGCCGCTTACGAAAAGCGAGATAATCAGCCAGATCGCGGCGAGACATACGAGAATATAAATCACGCTTGCGCCGATATTTCTGTCCGAACCCGTAATATAGCTTACGAGGTTGAAACCGAACAGACCGATCAGACCCCAGTTTATCGCGCCTATAGCAACGAGTATGAACGCGATGATGTTTACAACGAACATTTCTTCCACCTCCCCTGCGGATAGTATGCGCGGCGGCGAAGAGAATATTCGCGGTAAAGCGAGATCTTTCAGTCCAGAAGGTTTTCTATCTTCCAGTATGGGTCCGAAAAGAATTCGGAAAGCTCTATATCGAGCGCCTGACATATAGCGTAAATGCTTTTAAGGCTGACGGACTGATTGCGTTTGTTACGCATATCGCTCAGGGTCGCCTGCGTGAGCCCCGACAGGCGGCTGAGCTTGTAAGAAGTCATATTCCTTTCGTCGAGAATACTGTATATTTTTACGGATAACGCTTCCGATAAAGTCATAATTTTACCTCCCGATTTGCGTTGATTTTCAACAAGTTGAGTATAGCCCTAATCGGTGCAAAAATACTAAATAAATATTAAGTACTTGATTTTATTTAATTATTTTGTTATAATATTAGCGTAAGCAACGTTCGCTTCCGTAAGGCGGCGAGCTTTTGACGAAAGCAATACGAAACGAGGAAGAAATGAAAATCGATTTTAACGACGAAAATACAAAGCCGATAGAGGGCGATATCGCAATGATCGCTTATTCTTACTGCCTTAAATACGGCGTGAGCGAAGCGGATAAGGCGGCGTTTTTCGGACTTACGGAATATCTCGAAGCGGCGTTCGGCAAAGCTTACGTCGAAAAAGCCGCGAGGCTTTCCGCGAAACTCGAGGGAATTTTGCAAAGCTATGCGGGATTTGCGACGGCGGTGCTCGAAAATTTCGCCGAGAAAGACGAAAAAGACGTAAAATAACATAAAAAGCGCTTTCCGCGGGCAAATTAACCGTATGGAAAGAGTGCAGGAACTTATAAAGCCGTTTGCTTCGCCCGAACTGCTCGTTCGGCGCAAGCTCGCGGTAGGAAGTCGGGAAGCGGAGCTTGTATACAACCCCGACCTTACCAACGCCGATCTTCTGTCTCGGCTCATCGAGACGATCGGCGATTTTCGCGCGCGCCCGAAAAGCGCGGCGGAGCTCATCGAGCGCGTGGTTTGCATAGCCGAATGCACGGCGGAAAAGGATACGGACAAGGCGAGAGAGGGGCTGCTTGACGGTGACGCTTCGCTGATCGTGGACGAAATCCCCGAAATCATCGTAATAAACATAAGGAAATGGGACAAGCGCGCCGTAGCCGAGCCGCCGACTTCCACCGTAATGCGCGGACCGCGCGAAGGCTTTATCGAGGATATAAAGACTAATCTGTCGCTCATCGAACGCAGGCTTCGGACGCCGGCGCTCGCGATAGAAAAGACGAAGGTCGGTCGGCAGAGCAATACCGCCGTCGCGATAGTTTACCTCGCTTCGGTCGCTTCGCCCGAAACGGTACGCGAAGTCCGCGAAAGGCTGGGTAAAATCGACATAGACGCGCTTATCGACAGCCATTACGTTCAGCCGCTTCTGGAGGACAAGCCGTTTTCGATCTTTCATCAGACGGGCGTTACCGAAAAACCGGATATCGTGACGAGCAAGCTTCTCGAAGGGCGCGTCGCGATACTCGTAGACGGCTCGCCGATGGCTATCACCGTGCCGTTTATGCTCGTCGAGGACTACCACTCGAGCGAGGACTATTACGAGCGTTCGTCGCTCGCGACGTTTCTGAGGATAATCAGGCTGGTTTCGGTGTTTTTCGCCATACTTCTCCCGGGACTTTACGTCGCGCTCGAGCAGTACCATTACAGCGTGATTCCGTTCAGATTTCTTATTACCGTTATGACCGCCGTAAACGGTATACCCCTTTTGCCGCTCAGCGAAATAATCTTCGTTATAATGCTGTTCGAAATCATACGCGAAGCAAGCGTGCGAATGCCGCGCGCGGTCGGTATGGCGATGAGTATCGTGGGCGCGCTCGTGCTCGGCGATACGGCGGTGAAAGCGGGAATTATCAGTTCGCCTGCGGTAATGATCACCGCTTTAAGCTCGATAGCGCTTTATACCGCGCCTAATCAGGAAGGAACGCTAACGCTTTTGCGGATTGCGTTCACGCTTCTCGGCGGGTTCGGGGGAATGTATATGCTCATACTCGGCTCGCTGTATATGCTTGTGTATCTGTGCTCGCTGCAAAGCTTCGGCGTGCCGTATACCGCGCCTTTCGCACCGTTTATTCCGTCCGATATGAAAGATTCGGTGTATCGCGCCTCGCTTCTGAGAATGTCGAAGCGCCCCAAAGCGATAAGCAACGTAAACGAAACGAGACAAGGGGAGGACAACGGAAGTGCAAAGTAAAGACGGCATTTCTTCGAAACAGTTTATCGTGGTGCTGTTTCTCGTAACGCTCGCGATAAAAATGTTTATGCTTCCCTCGCTCGTGCTTCGGATCGTGGGCAAGGACGGTTATCTCGTGATCGTCGCGTATACGCTTTTCGAGTTTTTAGGGCTCGGACTGCTTCTTTCAACCATGTTGCGAAACCCAGACAAGACGTTGTTCGATATTCTGTCGGACGCGACGGGCAAGGTGATTTCGCGCATAATAGTGGTATTTCTGATCGCGTTCGCGCTCGTGAAAGCGACGATCATAATCAACGAAATCAAGATGTTTTTCGCCGTGATCATGTACCGCGACATAAACTGGGTGATCCTTGCCTTGCCGCTTTTCGCCGTAATGATCGCGATCGCCGTAAGACCGCTTCGGACAGTGGGCAGAACAGCCGAGCTCGTGCTTCCCGTAGTCGCGATAAGCACGTTTATTCTCGCGGCGCTTCTTTTCGGCGATATCCGCGTCGAAAACCTGTTACCCGTAATGCCGGACGGCGCGGGCGAAGTCGCGGACGGAATAAAACGGTTCTGTATGTGGTTCGGCGATACGACCTTCCTTACCGTGTTTCTCGGTCGGGTGAAGGTGAGCAAAAAGCTCGTTGCCGGCGCTTTTATCGCAAAGGCAATCGCCAGCGTGATCGTTCTGTTTTTTACCGTCGTGCTTTTCGCGAGTTACGCCAACGTTTCGTCGCTTATCGATTACGGGAACAACGTCAGCAATATGACCCAGCTTTCGCTCGGATCGCAGGATTACGGCAGATTCGATCTTCTTTTCTACTGCGTGTGGATATTCAGCGTTTTCCTCAAACTCGGCATAGTTTTCTGCCTTATAACCCAAAGCGCGAGCTTCCTGTTCTCTACCGACCGAAAATACCTCGTTTCGGTTATCTGCGCGGCGGTTGTATTTATTATCACTACTTTTTTAGTGAAAAACGAGGAAATTTCTTATATTTTCGCCACGGGGATTGTCAGATATTTCTGTTTCCCGATAGGTTACGGCATGCCGCTCGTCGCGTTTGTCTGCGGAAGAGCGGCGTACAAGCCGAACGCTTACGGAGGGGCTTATGAACAAAAACAAAACGAGTGACAAGGTAAAAAGACTTCGCGTCTATTCGATAATCGTATTCGCGTTTATGCTCGTTCTGGTGCTTATGCCGCGGCAAAGCGCGGGTATGCCCGAAATCGAAAACAAGCTTCTCATAACGACTATGGGGATTGACAAAACCGCGAACGGTTATTGCGTGAGCGCGGTCGTGGTTATGCCGCAGGAAACTCACGGCGGCTCGGTAAGCAAGATCGAAGCGGACGCCGAAGGGAGCTCGATTTCGGAAGCGCTCGAACAAATCAGCATAAAGATGGGCAAACCGCTCGAACTCGGACTTTGCGGGCTCGTCATAGTGGGGGATACGTTCGGGGAGGAGAGTATAAAACCGCATTTAAGCTATTTGCTTGCGTCGGGGAAGATTATCCCCGGGGCGTTCCTGGTGGCGGCTACCGACGGCATGGAGGCGAAAAAGGCGATCGAGCTGGCGAACAAACTGTCGGACGCGACGAGCAACGTTTTAAGCAAGCTCATCGAATACAACGCGGTCGAAAGCAATCTGCCGGTCGTGAGTATGCTGCGGTTTCTGAGCGAAACCAACCGCAAGGGCGAAAGCGCGTTTATGCCCTGTCTCGAAATCGGCGAAGGAGACGCGGAGCAGGGCAGCGAAAAGGGCGGTTCGGGCGAGGACGGCGGCGGGGAATCGTCGGGCGGCTCGTCGAGCGGAACGGGCTCGGGGAACAAGAGCGAAATCAAGTCGCTCGGCAAGATCGCCGTTTACAAGGCGGGCGTGCGCACCGCGATTGCGGACGAGGAAATAACGCGCGGCTATACCTGGTCGGACAGAAAGTCCACGCTCGGGCTTATAACGCTCGACGATCTTACGGTCGGCGACGTCGGTTGCGGCGAAATCCACTGCCAGATGCTCGCGAAAAAATACTCGATAGAAACGAGTCTCGACGGCGCGCCGCACGCAACCGTAAAGGTTAAAACGAAACTCGCGCTCGAAGAGCGCAGCAAGCTCGGCGAGCTCGTCCGCGAAGGAAAAGTAACCGAACGCGAAATCGAAACGGCTTTGAGGAGCGGTTTCGAGGAAAAGATAAAGAGCGAAATATATGCGGCGGTCGAATTTATGCGAAACGGCGGCAACGACGCTTTCGGCTTCGAGGACGATATTTATCGCAAACATTACCGCGATTACGCCGCTTATGAGCAAAAGGAAAACATCTTGTCCGATATAAAGGTCGATTTCGAAGTGAAAATAGCGATCGAATAAACTCATATTCCGCGCGGCGCGAGCGTATAAATTACAGATGAAAACAAGACGCGACAATACGAATAAACGGGCGCTTCCGAAACTCGGGATCTCGCCCGTTTTGTACGTTATGATCGCGTCTTTCGTAGCTTTCGGGTATTTCAAAGAGGTCGCGTCTTACCTCGTCGCGGTCGTTTTGCACGAAATCGGACACGCGGTCGTTGCGGCAAAGCGCGGATACAAACTGATCGAATTCAGGCTTATGCCTTACGGAGCGGCGCTTATCGGCGAATTCGAAAGCGCGCCTGCCCGCGACGAAATCGCGATAGCGGCGGCGGGGCCTCTCACTAACTTTCTGTTGCTTTTGCTCACCGTGTCGGCGTGGTGGCTTTTTCCGTCGCTGTTCGGCTGCACATCGTGTTTTGCGGCGGCGAACGTCTGCCTTATCGCGGTAAATCTTCTGCCCGTTTACCCGCTCGACGGCGGCAGAATTCTGCTTGCGACGCTCACCCGAACCCGTCCGAGGTCGGTTGCGCTCAAAAGAATGAAAATAATCTCGTATGCGGTCGGCGGAGCGTTCGTCGCGCTGTTTTTATGCAGTTTCATGTTCGGAGTGAATTTTTCTTTCGCGACGATGGCGGCGTTTATCGTCTCGTCCGCGGCGTTGCCGCAAGGCTCGGGCGGGTACGAAAGCATTTACCGCGCGGCTTACAGATCCGACCGTATCGCCCGAGGGCTCGAAGTAAGGCGGATAATGGTTTCTCCCGAAACGGCGGCGGGACGGATGAGAAAAACGCTTTCCCCCGACAAATACACCGTTTTTTCCGTGGTTTCGCCGTCGTCCGAACCGCTCGGCGAGCTTACCGAGCTTGACGTGGACGGCGTTTATCCGAACGTTTCGGCGGGCGAAATGCTCGAAAACAGGCGCGAAAAAGCGGAAAATCGGCGAAAATTTTAAATTTTTCCGCAAAAACGGACGATTTTCGTTGTTCTCGACGCAAGAATATGATATAATAATGAAAACAGTAACATCGGAGCGCGAAAGTCACTTGAAAACGGGTTTAATCCTAATAGACGTCGAGTCTTATATGTCAAGCGTTTCGTTGATAGAAGCGGGCAAACTTAAAGAGCATTACGTAGAATACAAAGAGTCCACGTACATCACCGGAAACATCTATAAAGGCAAGGTCGTAAACGTTCTTACCGGTCTGCAATCGGCATTCGTCGATTTCGGCGGTCAGCGTAACGGCTTTTTGTCCGTGGGCGAAACGGTAAACCACAAAAGCGTGCTCGCCGCCGCGGGCGTTCTCCCCACGGGGCTCGGCGTGAAAGAGGGCGACTACGTGATGGTGCAGGCGACCAAGGAGGAGATCGGTAATAAAGGCGCGCGCCTTACGAGCACGGTTTCGCTCCCGGGGCGGTATCTGATCTTCCTGCCCACCCTCGATTTCGTGGGAGTTTCCAACAAAATAACCGACGAAACCACGCGCGACAAACTTACGCGGTTCGCCGACAAACTCCGTCCCGAAGGTTCGGGTTTCATTATCCGCACCGCCTGCCTCGAAGCGAAAAAGAGCGAGGTTACGGACGAGGCTAAGCGGCTCATAAATCAGTGGAAAAAAGTGCGCGCGGCGTATGACGCGCAGGACGGAATAGGACAGGTTTACAGCGACGGCGATTTCGTGTTCCGTTCGGTGCGCGATATGCTTTCGCAGAACGTCGAAGCGATCGTCTGCAACGACCCCGCCGTCACTTCTTCGCTCAAAGCGATGTTCCGCGAGAGAAACTTCGATTATGCGGACAAGGTAAGGCTTTACGAGGGGCAGTACGATATGCTCGACGCGTTCGGCGTTACGGACGAGGTGGACAGGCTTCTCGAACACAAGGTAAAGCTTCGTTCGGGCGTGTCGCTCGTTTTCGACTACACCGAAGCGCTTACCGTCATCGACGTCAACACTTCCGGTTTTGCGCGCGGGTCGAACCACGAAGAGACGGTTTTCAGAGCAAATCTCGACGCCGCCCGCGAAATAGCGCGCCAGATACGGCTTCGCAATATCGGCGGGATTATCGTAATCGACTTTATCGATATGACCGAGGAAGAGCATAAAACGGCGGTGGTGGAGGAACTCCGCCGCGAAATGATTTTCGACCGCACGAAAACCCGCGTGATCGGAATGTCGTCGCTCGGGCTCGTGGAAGTCACGCGTAAAAAAATCGGCAGGGAAATCAGCACCGTACTCCTCGACCGTTGTCCGTTCTGTAACGGCGACGCTCACGCTCAGTCGGTGGATTACGTTGCGCGCAAAATCAAAGTCGGACTTAAACGGCTGTTTGCGGACCAAAGAAGTAAAACCGCAGTAGTTACGCTCAATTCGCGGCTTGTGGAAATGATGTTCGCCGGCAAATATTTTACGGAAGACTGTGAAACGATATGGAAAAACAAACGGGTTTATCTCGTTCCCGATCCGAGTCTTCTCAACCGCGATTTTAACATAAAGGGTAGCGAGGACAGCGCAGTCACAGTCCCCGGTAACGCGCGCCTTCTGTACTGAAAAAGTTATACCGTATACGTTTTTTTACGACGAAAAATAAAACTCTCCGCATCGGGAGAGTTTTTTCGTTGCGTTTATTCGGTTTTTTTGTTCGGGTTTTCGTTCTTCTCGTCCGCAGCGATCCGAGGTTTTCTGCGGCTTATCGGCGGTTTCGACGGGCGGGGCCTAGATTCCGCTTTCGGTTGCGGCGTGGGTTCGATCGCGGGCGGGGCGGGGAGAGTGACCGCGAAAGTCGTCTTTCCGTCGCCGCTTTCCGCCGTAACTTTGCCGCCGTGAAGTTCGACTATGCGCTTTACGATACTCAGTCCTATACCGTTGCCGCGCGAAGCGTGCGAGGTGTCGCCCTGATAGAATTTGTTGAAAATCTTTTCGAGGCTATCGCCGGGAATTTCCGCGCCGTAGTTGGTTATCGTCGCGCAGACAAAGCGCGCGTCGCCCGCCACCGCTACCGAAATTTTGCCGCCGTCGGGCGAAAATTTGATCGCATTGTCGAACAGGTTTATCCACACCTGTTTCATAAGTTCTTCGTCCGCTTCGACGTCGTAATCGTCGAATTCCACGTCGAGTTCGAGTTTTTTGAGCGACCATTTTTTCTCGAGCAGAAGCAGACAGTTGCGGATCTGTTCGGATACGTTATACCGCTTTTTCTCGGTAAGAATGGACATGTTTTCCACCTTGCTGAGGTTGAGCACGTTCGTCGCGAGGTCTGAAAGCCGCCCCGCTTCTTCCTCGATTATTTTCAGGTATTCTGCGCGCTGAGCGTCCGAAACCGAATCGTCGCCGAGCAGTTTCGCGAATCCCGAAATCGAAACGATGGGCGTTTTGAATTCGTGCGAAAAGTTGTTGATGAAGTCGGAGCGGAGCATTTCGGTGTTTCCGAGCTCGACCGCGAGTTCGTTGAACGCGTCGGCGATGCTTTTCAGCGATTTATGCTTGCCGAGGTCTATACGCGCGTTGTAGTTGCCCGTCGAAAGTTCGTTCAGTCCGTCCACGATGTCGGTTACGGGTCGGATCGGGATCGTGCTCACGACCGCCGAAGCGCCGAAACCGAGCACTACCGAAGTCACCGCGAATATGATGAACGGCCACAGTCCCCACGTTTCGATGTTGTCCATCTGTATCGCGCCCGAGCTTTGCAGAATGAGCAGAACGATAAGCTCGATAGTGACGGTGATTATCATCGACAGCATGACGAGCGCGATGAAGAACCATGTGAATTTGTACGATTTAGCGGGTTTTTTGAATTTGAAATGAAGTTTCATACCTTTTTCACCGCCTTGTACCCGAGCCCGCGAACGTTCACGATCTCGAATTCGTTCCAGTCCTCGAAGCGCTTGCGCAGTCTGTTTATGTGCACGGTGAGCGTCTCCCAGCCGGTGTCGCAGTTCATGCCCCAGATTTCGTCCATGAGCTGAATACGCGTGAAGATCTTGTCGGGGTAGGAGAGAAGCTTATAAAGCAAAAGGAATTCTTTTTGCGGAAGTTCGATCGATTCGCCCTCGCGCGAAACGGTGAACGAATCGTAATCGAGCACCGCGTCGCCCACGGTTATTCTGTGCTCGCTGACTATCCGCGCGCGACGGAGCAAGGCTTTGACGTGAAGAAGCAGTTCTTCGTTGTCCACGGGCTTCGTCATAAAGTCGTCTATACCGACCCGAAACCCCTCTTTTCTGTCGACGGGCAGTTGCTTTGCCGAAACCATAAGGATCGGGATTTCGGAATCGCTCTCCCGAAGCGCCGAAGTGAAACCGTATCCGTCGAGCTCGGGCATCATAATGTCCACGACGACGAGATCGACGTATTGCTCGTCCATGATTCTGAGCGCGGCATTGCCGTTTTCCGCAGTAAATACGTTGTAGTCCTTGCCGAGCACCGCCTGCATCAGCGAGCGCGTGTTTTTATCGTCGTCTACTACCAGAACGTTGAACATTTCCGTTACCTCACCGTATAATTATATCACGTTTTACTCGGTTAGTCAAACGAAGTCGCGCCATAGCCCGCCGCAATGGAATTTGCGGGGCGGAGCGGGCTTTATAAATTCGTACAAAACAGTCGGAATTGTTCGAAAATCGTCGAAAAACCGTCCGAAACCGTAGAAAAATGTCGAAAGTTTAGATTTAATTTACTATTGTGTTGTAATATAACGATAAAGAAAAAGGTAAGAGTGACGTGTAATGAAAAAGGTTATGGACGGACAGACGTTCAAAGAGACCGTAATCGCGGGGCTCGGCGGACTGAAAAGCAACATAGATACTGTAAACGATCTCAACGTTTTCCCGATTCCCGACGGCGATACCGGCGAGAATATGGGCGCTACGCTTTACGGCGGCGTGAACGCGATCGCGGGCGACGAAAGCCTTTCTGTGGGCGAGATAGCAAGCGCTTTTTCGCGCGGAGCGGTTATGGGCGCTCGGGGAAATTCGGGCGTAATTCTCTCGCAGTTCTTTGCGGGGCTCGCGGACGGTATCGGCGAAAAGCAGGAAATCGACGCCGCGGGAATGGGCGAAGCGATGCGCGAGGGCGTGCGCCGCGCTTACGAAGCCGTGGCTACTCCCGTCGAAGGCACGATGCTTACCGTGCTTCGCGAGGCGACCGAAGCGGCGGTAAATTCCAACGCCGAAACGCTCGAAGAATTCTTCGGAAATTTCGCGCTCGCGGCTAAGGAGTGGACGGACAAAACGCCCGAAATGCTCGACGTTCTTCGTGAAGCGGGCGTTGTGGACAGCGGCGGCATGGGCGTATATTACCTCGCCGTCGGAATGGAAAAGGCGCTCCGCGGCGAAAAGGTTGACGGCGCGGGCGAGCTTACCGAGAGTAAAAAAGAGCTCGACCTCGATCTGTTCACCGAAAACGACGAGATGAAATTCGGTTACTGCACCGAGTTTATGCTCAGACTTACGAAAAAGAAAACGAATATCGACGACTTCGACGTGAACGAGCTCCGCGCGTGGCTCGAAGAAAACGGCGATTCGGTCGTTATTTTCAGGACCGGCACGATCGTAAAGGTTCACGTTCATACGTTCGAACCCGAAAAAATTCTCGCGCATTGCCACGTTTACGGCGAGTTCCTGACGCTTAAAATCGAGAATATGACGCTCCAGCACAACGGAAAGACCGAGAAAAAACAGACTTTCCGTCACCGCCCGACCCGCGCTAAATTCGCTATCGTCACGGTCGCGTGCGGCAAGGGTATGAAGACGCTGTTCGGCGAGCTCGGCGCAGACGCGGTTATCGACGGCGGGCAGGGCAACAACCCCTCGACCGAAGTTTTCATCGAGGCGTTCGACGCGGTGAACGCGGACAATATTTTCGTGCTCCCAAACAACGGAAACGTCGTAATGGCGGCGGAACAGGCGGCGAAAGAGTACGGAAAAAGCCAAGTCCGCGTAATTCCGTCCAAGACCATGGGCGACGGCTATGCGGCGCTTACAATGCTCGATTACGGCTCGGACGACGCGGCGGCGATCGAAAAGGAAATGACCGAAAACATGAAGTCGATGACTACGGCTTTATTGTCGAAGTCCGTCCGCGACGCCAACATTTGCGGCGTGGAGATCAAAAAGGGCGAGTACATAGGCTTCGTCGGCAAGGAAATGCTCGTTTCCGATCCCGATAAAATAGCCGCGGCGATTGAGCTTATTGCCCGCGCGGGCGGCGAAAACGGCGAGTTCATAACCGTTTTCTACGGCGAGAACGCGACCGACGAGGACAAAACGCGACTGAAAGAAGAAGCGGAAAAACGCTTTCCGAACGCCGAGTTTTACGAAACGGACGGCGGGCAGGAAGTTTACGATTTTATGTTCGTTATAGAATAAAATCTGACCGAAAGGAGCTTAGCATATGAGAAATTTTGCGATTATTACCGATTCCTGCGGCGATCTTAACGCCGAAAACCGTAAAAAATACGACGTCGATTACGTTCCTATGCGCCTTCTTTACGAAGAGACGAAGGGCAAAACCGTCGATATTCCCGCGAGCCTCGACTGGGAGTATCTGTCGGCGAAGGACTTTTACGACCTTATGCGCAAGGGAACGCGCGTGCGCACGGCTCAGGTGCCTTCCTCCGACTACCGCGCAAAGTTCACCGAATACCTCGAAAAGGGAATGGACGTTCTGTCGATTTCCTGTTCGAGCGCGCTTTCCGCTTCGTTCGAGGGCAGCAAAGTCGTCGCCGAAGAGCTCGGTGCGAAATATCCCGAAGCGAAGATTATCTGCGTCGATTCGCTCAATTCCTGTCTCGGGCTCGCAATCCTCTGCATGACGGCTTCCGCGCTTCGCGGCGAGGGTAAGTCGATCGAGGAAACCTCCGCGTATATCGAAGCGAACAAGCTTAAAATGAACCAGTTCGCCACGGTCGAAGATCTTACCTACCTCAAACGCGCGGGCAGAGTAAGCGCGGCTTCGGCGGTGTTCGGCGGGCTTTTGCAGGTCAAGCCGATCATAATTTCGGACGCGATCGGGCAGAACGTCGCGATCGAAAAGGTAAAAGGGCGCAAGAATTCGATCGCCCGTATACTCGAGCTCACCGAAAAAGTTTTCGATCCCGCTTTCCCGTACCAAAAAATCGGCGTAGGTCACGCCGACGCGCCCGAGGACGCCGCAACGCTCGTAAAGGCGCTCTCCGAAAAGTATCCCGACGTCGAAATCGTGCTCGATTATATCGGACCTATCGTCGGAGCTTCTACCGGCCCGGGAACGCTCGGCGTTTACTGCTTCGGCGACGAAGTGACTTTCGCCGACGTGCCGAAAAAGTAAAACCTTTTAAAGCCTCTCCCTCTTGGTGAAAGGTGTCACGAAGCGACGGATGAGGGGTTGTTCGGCAACTCCCGCCCCGCAAAAGGTTTCGCTTCTGTGTATCAAAAAAACGCATACGTTATGCGATTTTCGCGACGTAACGACAAAAAACCTCTCTTTCCTCGGCGGTAAGAGAGGTTTTTCGTATCGTCTTTTTCGCAAAGTTTCAAACGTTCTGCATTTCGGCGTTGATTTCGTCCTCGCACGAGCGCATCGCGAGCACCGTCGTCCATATAAGGTCGTCGAGCGTAATTCCGAGCATTTCCGCGCCCTGTTCGATCACCGCGCGCGAGCAGCCCGCCGCGAATTTTTTGTCCTTGTATTTTTTCTTTACCGAGCTCAGCTCCATATCCGAAGTGGATTTGCTCGGGCGCATTTTCGCAACCGCGCCGATAAGCCCCGTAAGCTCGTCCACCGCGAAGAGTACCTTTTCCATATGCTTTTCGGGCTTGCAATCGGTCGCGGTAAGCCCGTAACCGTGCGAGCAAACCGCATGGATCGTTTCTTCGTCCGCGCCTTCGTTTTTCAGAATTTCGATGGCTTTCACGCAGTGAAGATCGGGATAAAGCTCGAAATCCACGTCGTGCAGTATTCCGACCGCCTGCCAGAAGTCGGGATCTTCGCCTGCCGCTTCGGCAAAATAACGCAGAACCCCGCCCACGGTGAGCGCGTGACGGATATGGAACGGCTCCTTATTGTATTTCTTTACGATTTCTTTTGCTTTTTCTACGGTCATTTTGTGCCTCCCGATATGAATTCAACCGTATTTTAGCACAACTTTCCGCGAATGTAAACTTTTCGGCGGGCGTTTTCGGCGAAAATTCGGCACGGGCAAAATTTTTCATAATTTCGACAAAAAATTTTTACTTATTTTTAAAAAACGTGCGCGAGTTTCGTTTTAGTTTATATTCGGGGTGTATAATACGCCGTAGCATAGGTAAAAAGGGCAAAATCCCCGAAATTCGTGCTGAAAAGGAAAAATGTGTGCCGACGCGGTATAAAAACCCGCTCGGCGAGACAGAAAAAAGAAATAGAAATGAAATCCATATTTTCAAAGCTGTTAAAAAAGAAAAAACTTTTTATATCGCTCGTTTCCGTGATCGTGCTCGGTCTCGGAGTCGCGGCGTATATGATCATAGGCAACGCGACCGCCGGATCCGAAACGATTTCCGCTCCGTCCGCAACCCAGAACATGGTCATGGAGAAACCCTCGGGCAAATCGGTTTCCGACCTCGACCCGAAGCAGAACCTGTATATCGCGCAGGGCGAGCTTAAACGCGCGGGCAGTTTCAAAGGCGTTTCCAACGGCTCGACCGTTTCGGCGGGCGTGGAGCAGAAGGTCTATTCGCGCAGAGTTGTCAAGGGAGATACCGTCTTTAAGGAATCGGTAAGCGCTTCGAGCATGGTTCAGGTCGGCGAACAGCGTATGGCGCACGGCGAAAGTTACGTTATCCGTCCCGCTTCCTCGATTACGTCCATAGATCAGTTCAGTTTCGGCGATACCGCTTCGAGAGTGAGCAAAGCCGCTTTCGAGGATCGTTACGGTTGCCGCGGCACCGAAATGAGCAGTTACATACTCAACGACGAAACGATCGTTTCCGCCGTCTATAACGGCTACGACGAAGCGACCGGTCTTTATTCGTTCACTTACGCGCTCGATAACGACGCCGCGACGTATTTCATTCTGCACGAAATGCGAACCAACGCCGGCACGAAAAAATTCCCGTCGTTCGAAAAGGCGCTCGTCACCGTGACGATGAACGCCGAATGGAAGGTACATTCTTTCGAGACCGATTGCGTTTACAAAGTCGCTTTGTTCGGCGGCGTGAGCTGTACCGAACACCTTACCGAAATTTTCTCGGAAATAGGCGAGGTTGCCGAAATTCCCGAATACTCGTTCTTCGAGCCCTATTTCGACGCCGCGGAAAGCGACGACGGAATCGGCAAAGAACCCGACGCGCTCGGTATTCTCGCCGAACTTTTTGCCGCGCCGCTCGCAAACGGTAAGATCAACGCGGCGGTTGATGCCGTAGTCCTCGGCGAACCCATCACGGTAAACGCTTCCGTCGGCATCGATATGAAAGCCGCCGACATTCTCAAAAGTCTCACCGCGGACGTAAAACTCGGCGATCTGTTCGTGCGTTACGATCAGGACGGTATCGTGATTAAATACGGCGACTTTGCGGCTAAAACCACCGTGGACGAAATCAAATCGCTCGTCGGCGCGATCAAAAACCTTACTTCTGCCAAGACGGAAAACGCAACCGGAACCGCTACGGAAAAAGCGGGCGGCTTCGACGCGTCCTCGATTTTGTCCGCGATAAAGATGGAGCTCGGCGCAACCGACTGCACGCTTACGCTTCCGCTCGAATTCGGCGGCGTTAAGATCGAAGCGATAATCAAAGGCAAAGCGGAAGGCGAGGGCGACGACCGCTCGTACACGTTCGACGGCGCGACCGTCACCGTGGGCGATTACGTTACCGCTTCCGTCCGTCTCGTTTCCGAGCCCGTTGCCGCGCCCGACCTCGGCGAAGCGGCTTCGCTCGGCGCGATCTTCGATAAGATCAAGAGCGGCAAACTCAACTTCGTCGCGGGCATCGGCGAGAGCGAACTTTCGGCAACTCTCGACCTCAACCGCAAATACGTCGGCGCGAAATTCGGCGATCTTACCGCAACGCTCACCACCGAGCGCGCGCTCGTAAACTACGGCAATATTTCGGCGAAAATGAACTTTGCCGACCTTAAAAACAAGGAATTCGTCGGCAAGATCACCGCTTTCGTAAACGCGCTCGCCAAAAAGGCCGGCAACGAAAAGCTCGGCGCGGTCGCGGCGAAAATCGAAGAATTCGCGCCCGTTCTCTGCGGCGAAAAGTCCGCTTTCGATCCCGCGAAATTTTACGTTAAAAAACTCGACGTCGCGAAGATCCTCGGAATTCTCCGCGATATAAAGGCGACGAAAACCGCCGACGGAACGGAAATTTCGCTTGCGCTCGACGGCGTGAACGCCCGCGTTTCGCTCGATCGCGCGAACGGCAAGTATTCGTTCGGCGGCGCTTCGGTAGAAATCGCGAAAGAGAACGGCGAACCGTTGTCGCTTACGCTCGCGCCCGCTTCCGATAGCGTCGAACCTATCGCCGAAACGGACGGCACGATAGATCTGGCGGCGCTCGTAGGCACTGCGCTTCCCGAAATCGAAAAACTCGTCGCGGCGAACGGCTATGCGGTTTCGCTCGACGGCATAACGATCGACTTCGGCGCTACGAAACTCGGCGTGAAAGGCGAGGCGCTTTTCGACGGCGAAAACCTCAAAGCCGAAGCGACCGTATCGCTTAACGGCAAAGCGCTTGTCAAAGCCGAAGTGTATCTTGTAAACGGCAGACTTTACGGCGAAGTCGGCGGCGTTAAATTCGCTTTCGATCTCGGCGAAATAAAGAAGTCGGGAGCGGCGAAGAAAACGCTTTCCGAAATCGTAGGCGCGGTTAAGGGTTACAGCGACGCGCTTGACAAACTCATCGGCGCGGTCGAAAACTTCATCGCGAACTTCGATCCGATCAAAGATATCCGCAAGATCGCGTTTAACGAAAACGAGCTTTCCGCGTCGGCAAAACTCGGCGAATTCGGGCTCGTAAACGCCGCGCTTACCTTCGATAGTGGCGTGAAAGCGAAGATCGACGGCTTGAAATTCGGCAACGTTTCGCTCGGACTCAACGCTTCCGTCAAAGCATATGACGGCGTTGTTACCGCGCCGAACGGCGATTATACGACGAACGTAAAAGTAGCGTTCGGCGACGTTTCCGTCGCGGTTTCCGCCAACCTTTTAAATAAGTCCGTGAACGCGAAAACCGACGATCTTTCGGCAAGCGTTGCGAACGGAGAAGTCCTGCTTGCTTACGGCAAAATAAAGGCTAAAGCAAATCTTTCCGACGTCAAGACAAGCGGCGTTATCGACGACGTGACGAACTTTATTTCTGCGCTCGCACGCCGCACGAACAACGAAAAACTTACCGCAGTCGCGGACAAAATCGCTTCCGCGGCGAAAGGTCTCGACAACGGAATTTCGGTTGACAAATCGACGATCGGCAATATTATAAACGGTATCCGCTTCGAAAACAACGCCCTTTCGGTATCGGCGCTCGGCGCGACCGTAACGATTAAGCTCACCGAAACCGAAATCGCGTATTCGCTCGGCGAAATCGAAGTAATCGCGGACGAGGGTAAAGCCCCGATCGCAATCGGGCTCGCTCCTTCCGACGAAAAAGTCGCGCCCCTTACCGAGGATGGCGGCTACGTCGATCTTATCGGGCTTGCCCGCACCGCGCTTCCCGCAATCGAAGAGCTTATCACGGCTTCGGGTTACGAAATCACGATCGATTCGCTCGGACTTAATCTCGACGGAACGAAGCTCGGGGTGAAAGGCAAGGCGATCTACGACGGCGAAAACCTCAGAGTAAACGCGATCGTTTCGCTCGACGGCAAAAACTTCCTCAAAGTCGAAATTTACCTCGTAAACGGCACGCTTTACGGCGAGGCGAACGGCGTTCGTTTCGCGGCAAAAGTCAACGCTTCGGGCGAGAAAAAACCGCTCGACGAAACGCTTGCCGCGCTCAAAGGCTACAACGATTATCTCGATGAAGTTATAACGGCGGTCGAAGAACTGCTCGGCGGTAAGATCGACCCGAAAACGCTCCTTTCTTCGCTTGCGTTCGGCGGAAACAAACTCACCGCGGGGCTTAACCTCAACGGCTTCGGTGCGGTGATCGCGACTATCGACTTTAACGGCGGCGTTTCGGTAAGCCTTCCGAGCGTTACGGCGGGAAACGTCACGCTTTCGCTCGAAGCCGGCGTAAAGACGAGCAACGAGAAAATAACCAAACCGAGCGGCGATTATTCGACCCGTCTCGAAGTGAACGTAGATAAGGAAAACTCGGTGTTCGCACGTCTCGACCTCATAAACGGCGAATACGACTTCCTCGTCACCGATCCCGAGCGCACCGCGGCGGGACTTGGAATTCGGTATAACAAGGCGAACAGCACATTCTATATCGGTTACGGCGATACGCTCGTCAAGGGCGACGTCGGCGGAATCAAGGAAATCATCGCAAAGATCAAAGAAGTCGCAAAAGAGCAGTTCGGCGACAAGCTCCAGTCTGCCGTAGGCGCGCTTGACGGCAAGATCGATCTGAAAAAAATTGCGAAATCGGTTAAGATCGCAAGCGACGACAACGGCGTTTCGGTTACGGCAACGGCGCTCGGGTTCAACGTGAGCGTTACTGCGGACGAGAATTTCGGACTTACGATTTCCGTTCCGCTCGAAAGAACGCGCAAAACCACGGACGATAACGGCAACGAAATTTCCGAAAAGTACACGATCAAAACGCTTACCGTTACCGCAGGCGACGACAACGCGACCTACCGCAAATTCCCCGAAATCGCCGATTACGTCGATATCAAGACCGTGTTCGAAGAGTACTACGACGTTATGGTCAGCCTCGTGAAAACCAACGGCTGGAAGTTCACCGTCAGTACCGAGCTCGAATTCGGCGGCAACGCGTACAAGATAGAGAACGCGGAAATTAACTTTATGTACTACGGCAAGGACGACTTCGGCATAAAGCTCGCCGCGACCGTGCAGAAGAAGGGCTCGGACGGTAATTTCGCTCCCTCGTTCAGAATAAACCTTGCGCTTACCGGCGGACTTTCGGAAAACGGCAGAGTGTTCATTACTTACAACGACCTTGTAAATAAAGACAGCGAGTTGCGTTTCACCGTTTCCGCAAAAGTGCTCGCAGAGATCGTGAACAAACAACTCGGCGATTTGCGCTCCGTTATTCCGCAACTCGACGACGTGCTTAACGAAAGCGCTCGCGCTATGAAAGAGGCGTTCGGTACGGAAAGGGATATCTGCCTTGCCGAAATCCTCCAAAACGTTTCTTACGTCGGTAACAACCTCAACGTTTGCATCGACGGCAGTATACTTATAGGTAAGCTTGGCGTTATCGACCTTACCGCGTCGCGCCACGGCGATCACGGACTGAAAGCAACGCTCGGCGATCTCGTTTATTACGATAACGAAGACCATGATAACCCTTCGTTCGCGCTCAAAGGCTTCACCGCCACTGCCGAAGCGTTCGAAGTCGCAAGCAAAGACGCTTCGGGTGAGGATAAAGCCAAAGATTACGCTTCCGTTATCGGCGCTTACGATCAAAGCGCTTATATAAACCTCGACAGCCTGTCCTCGCTCGTAAGCTCCTTCGTTACCACCGCAAAAGCCGAGGACAACGGCAAACGCACGTTCAGGCTTCAGGGCACAGTGCCGGTTAAGCTGGTGGTTGATCTTGGATTGAAAATCAACGTTTCGATAAACCTCGGCGTTGACGCTCGTATCGACGTTGAGAAGAACGAGCAGGGTAAAGACGTAATCTACGTTGCCGCAAAAATTTCGAGAGGAAATCTCGACGGAAAAACCGCACGGCTTGCATTCAACGACCTCGGCGGCGATAGCTATATTTACTATAACGGCGAAAACAATACGATTACGCTCGCAAGAGATTCGTATACGAAAAGATCTTATTATAAGGGAACTTACTGTACGATAAGTATGTCTTATAATTGTACAATACCGGATTCGTGGAAACACAGTCATAAGGCATTACACTTTAAACAATATGAAGATCGCGTCGTTCTCGATACGACTTATACGGGCTCTGTCGGCTGGAAAGAGGTTGTTACTCCCGAACAATTCGGCGGTAACGCGGTCGATTATCTGCTTAAACTTATCAATTTCATCGATTCGATCGGTAATGAAATAAAGAAAGCGACGACTTCGACTTCCGCAAAAACTTACGGTATCGACGATATTATCACCGGTTACGGTTGCGCAAATTCCGCTTATACGGTAACGTCAACTTTGAGTCCGATCGATAAGGTTCTCGGAAATGCAACCATAAACATTCATTACGACGAAAACGACGGTTACAAACTTATCAAGCTTACCGGCGAAATCGGACTTCTGAACGTTAGCAACGGTTTGGTAACGTGCAACGGTACAGTCGATATCAACCTTATCGGTTCGACTTTCGGCGAAGCAAAAACAATCGCACAAAACGCTTCGATCTGGTAACGGCTCCGCAAGAAAACAAAATTTCAATCAAAAAGGCTTCTCTCGGGAAGTCTTTTTTGCTGTAGATTTCACACCCATAGAAACCCAAGCGTAACGCTCTCACATTACGAATGAATAATTCCTCGTAAGCGGACCTCTCAAGGCTTCCCCTTGGGGGGAAGCTGTCGCGTAGCGACTGATGAGGGGTTGTCTTTTACGTTTCGTTCGTCATAGCCCGACCCCTCATTCGTCACTCGGTTCACTTTGCTCACACTCGTGCCACCTTCCCCCAAGGGGGAAGGCCCTAAAAAGTTAGTGGTGCACGCGTCCGCCCGACGGCGAGCCCCTGCGGGCAAGTATGCTATGTCCGTACTTACTTTTGATAGAGCGTGGTAGGGGCGTTCCTCGTCCGCCCGACGGCGAGCCGCCGTGGGCAAGTTGGCGAAACCTGTACTTACATTTTGGTAGAGCGTGGTAGGGGCGTTCCTCGTCCGCCCGCAACATTGTGTAACGGTATTTAGCCCCGTCATTTCGAGCGCAGTCGAGAAATCTCGCGGGAGCGAACAGGGAAGTAGCGGAACGGTACAACTATTAAATATCCGCGAATAGCGGACAAATTAAGGCCCACATTGCGCGGAAGGGTGCTCCCACCGCAGGTGGGTGGGGGATTGTAAAGTTGCTGTACGATTAACAGTTACGTTTTAACAATCCTACCGTTGTTCGGGTCACTACGTTCCCACTCGCAACTACCCCCCGGCTCGCAACATAGTTGCTTCGCCGCTTTGGCTAAAAACAGTCACCTGTGGACTGTTCTTACGGTGCTTCGCATCGCCGCGTCGCGCCCTTTACACAAGGGAGGCAAGATATTGTCCGCTATCGCGGATTTTCTCTCATCCGTTTTGGCATCGCTAACGCTTCGGCACGATCCACTTCTACCAAAGGAGAAAGGCTTAAAATGTATTTCCCCATTATACACGACCTTACAGCCGCATTATTTTGCGTATCCGCACAAGATTTCGGCGATTTCTTTTCTGCCGTCGAGGCGCGCGATTTTTTTCGCGTTCGATTTCATCGTATCGAGCCGCGAATACAACGTGTTCACCTGCGTAACGAGCGTTTGCGGGGAGAGTTCTGGTTGCGGAAGAACGCGAACGCAGCCGCGTTCGGCGAAATAATTCGCGTTGTCGATCTGGTCGCCGCGCGAAGCGCCTTTCGGGAGCGGCACGACGAGCGCGGGAATACCGAGCGCCGCGAGCTCGAAAAGCGTGTTCGAGCCGCCTCGGGTAACGGCGAGATCGGCGGCGGCGTAAATTCCCGCCATATCGTCCGAAAAAGTCAGCCGAACGTAACGCGGCTTTCTGAGATCGCCGCCGCATTGTTTCCCGCCGAGGTGAATAACGTTGAAACTTTTCGTAAGTTCGTCGATCGCGCCGTCGGTCGCGTCATTTAGAGCTTTTGCGCCCTGACTGCCGCCGGTAATCAGCAACACGGGCAATTTTTCGGTAAAGCCGAACGTTTTACGCGTTTTTGCGGCGTTCCCGCGATAAATTTCTTCGCGTAGCGGCGCGCCCACCCATTCCGCGCGCGGGTGGTCGATTTCGAACGCCGATAAAAACCTGTCCGCTTTGCGCAGCGCCAGACGATTTGCAAGCCCGATCGTGAGGTCGGATTCGTGAATAATCAGCGGAACGGCTCCGCTTGCAAGGCTTACCGGAAGCCCGACGTAACCGCCCTTGGAGAAGATAACGCGCGGATTTATTTCGGCGATCAGTTTTTTAGCGCGTTTCACGCCGTCCGACAGCGTAAACGGCAACCCGAAATTCTTCACTATCGACCCGCGATTGAGTTTCGCGCACGGTATCGCGTGATAGGTTACGCCGCCCACCGATTTCAGCATTTCGCGCTCCATTCCGTTTTCCGACCCGATATAGTGAATTTCGTCGTATTTTTTGCGCAGTGCGGGGATCAGCGCAAGGTTCGGCGTAACGTGTCCGGCCGTTCCGCCGCCCGTAAGTATTATCGTGTTCATATTTTCCTCCTCGTTTATTATATGTAGTTCGCCCGCGCTTCTTTCGCGGCGCTGCCTACGGCGAGCCGCCGACAGGGAACCCCTGCGGGCAAGTCGGCGATGGCAGGGAGCCCCTGCGGGAAAGTCGGCGATGCCTGTAATTACAAAATAACATTATAAAACAAAGCGTAACGGTATTCAGCCCCTGTCATTGCGAGGAGCGCAAAGCGCGACGTGGCAATCTCCCGGAAGGGAATACGATTGCAAGTGAACGGTATGCTTCAAATACCATATCGCGACTGCACGTTATGCGGCGGTCCGAGGGCGAACCGCCCTACCGTCGGCAAAGCCGACAAATAAGGTCGAAAACGAGTAGGAAGTATCATTATCGGGTGACAACCGCGGGGGATTTCTCCACTCCGCTGACGCTTCGGTCGAAATGACAATAAGAAGTAGGAAGCTCAACGATTGATAGAGCGTGGTAGGGGCGTTCCTCGTCCGCCCGACGGCGAGCCGCCGTAGGCAAGTATTTGCTTGAAATATATCCCACGTCTCGGTAGGGCGGGACGCCCTCGTCCGCCCGCATACCAAGCGGAACGGTATTCAGCCCCGTCATCTCAAGCGAAGTCGAGACCAAGGCGGGAGCGAATACGAACGCAAGTGAACGGTACGCCATTAAAAAACCGCGAAAGCGGACGAAATAAGGCCCCTTTGTGTAAAGGGGGCTCCCGACGGCAAGTCGGGTGGGGGATTGTTAAGTTGCTGAGAGTATTACAGTTTGGTTTAAACAATCCTACCGCTACTCGGTTCGCTTCGCTCACACTCGTAGCTACCCCCAGCTCGCAACACAGTTGCTTCGCCGCTTTGGCTAAAAACAGTCGCCTGTGGACTGTTTTTACGGTGCTTCGCACCGCCGCGTCGCGCCCTTTACACAAGGGAGGCTAAGTAAAGACCGCCTATGGCGGATATTCCATCGTAAAGTGAGAGCGTTCCGCAAGGTTATGCGGCGGTCCGAGGGCGAACCGCCCTACCGTCGGCAAAGCCGACAAATAAGGTTGAAAAAGATATAGCAGTATCGTTATCGGGTGATTTCCGCGGGGGATTTCTCCGCTTCGCTGACGCTTCGGTCGAAATGACAATAAGAAGTAGGAAGCTCAACGATTGATAGAGCGTGGTAGGGGCGTTCCTCGTCCGCCCGACGGCGAGCCGCCGTAGGCAAGTATTTGCTTGAAATATATCCCACGTCTCGGTAGGGCGGGACGCCCTCGTCCCGCCGCCCAATCTTACGTAACGCTCCTTCGCTCCGTCATCCCGAGCGAAGTCGAGACCCCCCGCATTAGAAACTAAAACACTCGTACACATCCGACCTGAATACTTGCCTGCGCGGGCTCCGCGCCGAGCGCAGTCGAGACCAAGGCGGAAGCGAATACGAACGCAAGTGAACGGTATACCCCCAAACGCGCCCGCAGGGGCATTCCTTGTCCGCGCGGTGCTAAAATTACTTGTCCGAACATAAATATATAGAAAGAGGTGGCGGGTATGAGTTTTATAGGCGAGCTGATAGACAGACCGGACGCAGGCAAGTACAACGTGATAAATTTCGGCGGCAAATACTGCTACGTCGAGGGCGTGAAGCGCATCGAAAGCATAGACGACGGCGAGATCGGGCTTACGGTGAGCGGCGCGGAAATCAAGGTTTCGGGCGAAGGGCTTATGATAGAGGAACTCGACGAATCGACCGTTATAATTAAAGGAAAAATCGGAGGGATAAATGCGACGGAAACGAAACGATAAAAAAGTCGATTTGGGGCAAAAAACCGACAAAAAAGCCGTTTTTTCGCGGAAAACCGACAAAAAAACCGAGAAAAGGCAAAAAACCGCCGCGCCGCGACCGAAAAAGCAAAAGCCCGCGCGTGTTCCGACGCGGTTTGCCTTCTCGAAGCCGAAAATCGAGCTAGAAATAGACGGTTTTAACCAGCCGAGGTTTCTTTCCGAGCTCGTCCGCGCGGGTATAAAAACGAAAAAAGTCCGCAAAATAACCGCCCGAAAAATGCGCATAATAATTGAAGAAAAATACGCCGCTAATTGTTTTGCAATTTGTCGAAGAATGTGCTATAATTATACTGAAGTAGAACGTTTCGGCGCAAAATACGCGGGATCGGCGGCGCTTCGGCGGATCGGCGCGATAATCGCGGCGGTTGCGGTAGCGGCGGCGGGCTATGCGTTTTCGGGCAGGCTCAACCGGGTGGAAATAACCGGAACGGACGAAGTCCGAAAAGCCGCTATAATCGCTTTCCTTGCGGACAACGGCGTTAAGCCGTCTTGCAGAACCGATTCTGTTTCCGCTTCGGCGGTGCGCGAGCTCGTTCTCGGTTTCGACGGAGTGGCCGAGTGCACGGCAAGCCTTACGGGCACGGTGCTCACGGTTACGGTGCGCGATCGCGACGTACCCGCCGGCAAACCCGATCGGAAAAGCGCGGTCACGAGCCGTTACGACGCGATCGTGACTAAGGTCGTGGCTCTCGGCGGCACGGCGAAAGTAAAGTCGGGACAGACCGTAAAAGCGGGGCAAACGCTTATAGAAGGCGCGATCTACCGCACCGACGGCGAACTTCTGCGCGAAACGGACGCGATCGGCACGGTTTACGGCAGAGTTACCGAAACGAAAAAGTTTATCGTCTCCGAAAACTCGGTTTCAGCAAGGCGAACGGGCAAAAAAGTCCGCGCGACCGAGCTTAAACTTTTCGGCGTTCGCATAGGCGGCAAAGCTCCCGAAGGAACGTTCGAAGTTACCGAAACGGTTTCGCGCCTTATGGGGTTTATCACGGTTACGAGCAGACTTTACGAGGAGATCGAGCGGGTAACGGTCACGTCGGGCGTAGACGAACTCACCGAAAGATGCGTTGCCGCGGCGCTCGAAGGATACTTCGGAAGCGGCGAAATCACAACGAAAACTCACGTTTCCGACCTCGGCGGCGGGGCATATGAAATAACGGTTTATACGGAGAACGAAAGGATCATATCATGACTTACGGCGTAACAATAGGAGTCGAAACGCTCCGCAAATTATTCGGACCTATGGACGAATACGCGTCGCTCATCGAAAAGAATATGGGCGTACGGCTTCGCCCTGCGAACGGCGAGCTCAAAATAAGCGGATCGGACGTCGCCGTCGAGAGAACGGCGCGGCTCGTCGAAAGTCTTGTTTTCCTCGTTGGCAAAGGGCAGGAGCTCACCCGCGAGAGAATCACTTCGGCTATCGACCTCGCGCTTATGGATAAGCCCGACGAAATAGTAGCGCTCGCGACGGACGCGGTAGCGGTGACGGCTCGCGGAAAATATATCCGTTGCAAAACGCTCGGGCAGCGCGCCTATGTAAACGCGATAAAAAAGCATACGCTTACGTTCGGAATCGGGCCCGCCGGCACGGGAAAAACTTACCTTGCCGTGGCGATGGCGGTCGCGGCGTATAAGTCCGGCGAAGCGGAGAAAATAATTCTTACCCGTCCTGCAATCGAAGCGGGAGAAAAACTCGGCTTTTTGCCGGGGGATCTTCAGGAAAAGGTCGATCCGTATCTTCGCCCGCTGTACGACGCTCTCACCGAAATGTTCGGCGTGGATAATTACGAAACGCTTATCGAGCGCGGCATAATAGAAATAGCGCCGCTCGCGTATATGCGCGGCAGAACGCTTTCCGGTGCGTTCATAATTCTCGACGAGGCTCAGAACACAACGAACGAACAGATAAAAATGTTCTTGACTAGACTTGGAGAAAAGAGTAAAATGGTAGTAAACGGTGACCTCACGCAGATCGACCTTCCGAGGGGAGAATGCGGACTTCGGCGGGCTGTCGAGGTGCTTGACGGAGTCGAGGATATCGCGGTTTGTTACCTTTCCGATCGCGATGTCGTAAGAAACGATCTCGTGCGAAAAATAGTTCTCGCTTACGAAAAAGCGGATAAAACGAAGGAAACAGAAGAAACGGAGAAAATCAATGGAGAAAATAGCTAAGAAAAAGTACGTCAGAGCGGCTTTCATATTCGTTCTCTCGTACCTGATCATCGCGGCGGGCGCGTTCGTCAAGTATCTGGCTTACGGCGCGTTCGGGAGCGAAGCGTTCACGCGCGAGTTTTTCAGAGCTTTCGCGACGTGCGCGGCGGTGACGTTGCTGGTGTATATATCGCTTTTCACCTATATGATATACTCGCGCAGCAACCTCATTATGTTCACGCGGCAGCTGTTCGCGATAAACGTCGCGGTCGTTCTGTCTGTGCTCGTATGTCTGCTCGTCGGGGCTTTCGAGCTGTTCTACATGCCCGTAATGCTCGCGGCGTTCGTGCTCGCGCCGCTTGTAGGACGCAGAGACGTCTTTATAAGCAACCTGCTCACAAACCTGCTCGTCGCGGTAATTCTGCTCGTGGAATCCATACTCGGATCCAAAGTCGATTCGATCGCGGTGCTTATGATGCTTGTAGTCGGAATTTTCGGCGGATCGACCGTATCGTATATGCTATCGGGCGTTGTAAGCCGCGTAAAACGCGTGTTTATCTCGCTCGCGGTGAGCGTTATGGCGGGCGTGCTTATCTTCGTCGCGTCGTTTCTGACCGAAAGATTCGATTTCGTTCAGCATATAGGCTTTATCTGCCTCAGCGTGTTCGGACAACCGCTCGTCGCGCTGATGCTCCAACCGGTATTCGAATTCGTTTTCAACCTCGTAACCGACAGTCGGCTCGTCGAGCTTACCGATCACAATTCGCCGCTTATGAAAATGATGATCCGCGACGCGCTCGGCACTTTCAACCATTCGCTTGCGGTCGCGAGCTTTGCGGAGGTCTGCGCCATCAGAATAGGCGAAAATCCTTACCTTGCCAAGGCTTGCGCGTACTATCACGACGTCGGTAAACTCAAAAACCCGAGCTTCTTCGCCGAAAACCAGTCGGGCTACAACCCGCACGACGAGTTGCTTCCCGACGTAAGCGTCAAGATCGTCGCGGCGCACGCGGCGGACGGTTACGAACTCTGCAAAAAATACCGTATCCCCGAGGAGGTCGCGCGCGTTACCGTACAGCATCACGGCACGCTTCCGATGATGGTTTTCTATTATAAGGCCAAAAAACTTACCGACGGCGAAGTGGATATCGCCGAATATTCGTACAACGGCGAAACGCCCGTAAGCAAGATTGCCGCCATCATTATGGTGTGCGACGCGAGCGAAGCGGCGCTCCGTGCGCGCGGCAGAATAAGCCGCGAAGAAGCGGAAAAGCTCGTTGCGGGAATTATCGCCGACCGTATCGCGCGTAAGCAGTTCGACAACTGCGACATCACTATGCGCGACCTTAACATTATAAAGAATACGATCGTCGAACAGCACAGCGGCGTGTATCACGAACGCGTTCAGTACCCGTCTGGAGTGTTCAAAAAAGTATGATTACGGTCGATTTTTACGGCTTCGAACCGGAATTCAAGGACGAGCTTAGCGCCGTCGCCGCCGAAGTTTTCAAGGAAGAGAAGATGAAGGGCGAAGCGGTAGTCGAGTTGTCGTTCGTCTCGAAAGAGGAAATCCGCGAGCTCAACAAAACGACGCGCGGCGTGGACAGAGCGACGGACGTTTTGTCGTTCCCTGCGCTCGAAACAATAAAGCCTTTCACGAAGAAAAACTATCCGTTCGAGTATTCGCCCGAGCGTAAAGCGGTCGAATTCGGGAGCATAGTCATCTGCCGCGAAGTCGCAAAAGAACAGGCGGAGGAATACGGACATTCGCTTCGGCGCGAAACGTGCTACCTCTTTACGCACGGATTGCTGCATCTTAGCGGTTACGACCATATCGAAGAAAGCGACAGAGCGATCATGCGCGAAAAGGAAGAAATCGTGCTCGGCGCGCTCGGAATTACGCGCGACTGAAAAACAGGAGAAGAACCAAATGAAATCGGGATTTGTTACCGTGCTCGGAAAGCCGAACGTCGGCAAGAGCAGTCTTATGAATAAACTCGTCGGCGAAAAAGTCGCTATCGTTTCGCCGAAAGCGCAAACCACGCGCACCCGCGAAAAGGGAATACTTACCGAGGGCGATTGCCAGATGATTTTCATCGACACCCCGGGAGTGCACAAGCCCAAGAACAAACTCGGCGAATATATGGAAAAATGCGTTCGTTCCTCTACCGACGGCACGGACGCGATCGTAATCGTTCTTGACGCGACCCGCCGCCTTATCGAAGGGGATATCGCGTTCGTCGAAAAGTACCTCAAAGGCTCCGAGCCCGTGTTCCTCGTCATTAACAAGGTTGACGCGGTCGGGTACGAC
Source organism: uncultured Clostridia bacterium (assembly GCA_934270565.1). Taxonomy (GTDB): domain Bacteria; phylum Bacillota; class Clostridia; order Christensenellales; family Pumilibacteraceae; genus UBA10677. The sequence continues at coordinate 55,185 of CAKQPR010000004.1, forward strand.
ACCGTATATCCGATGCTTGACAAGCTCGGATTTTTGCTTACGGCTACGCCCGAGCGCGCCGCCGTCCGCGAAATTATTCCGCTGTCCGCGCGCACCGGCAGGAACGTGGACCTGTTGAAAAAGTATCTTAAAGAGGTTATGCCCGAAGGCGAATTCCTCTATCCCGCCGACGAAATCACCGACAAGAGCGAACGCCACGTTATCTGCGAAATCGTGCGCGAAAAAGCGCTTACGCTCCTCAACGACGAAATTCCGCACGGAATAGGAGTCGCCGTTACGGCGATGAAATACGACGATTACGGCACGGCGCACATATCCATCGACGTGATCGTCGAAAAGGAATCGCACAAATCGATCGTGATCGGCGCGGGCGGAGAAAAACTGAAAATGATCGCCGAGCGCGCCCGCAAGGACGTCGAAAAACTTATCGGCGCTAAAGTCTATATGGAACTTTTCGTCAAAGTCCGCGAAAACTGGCGCAACGACGGTCTCGTCATGAACGACGTCGGCTACAACCCCAAAAACATCGGGTAGTTCTCTCTTTCCCGCATTAAAAGATAGTCGTTTGCCTATAATAAGAGCGGAGGCAAACGATGAAAAACAAAAAGAAAAAGACGATCGAAGCCGCTTTGCTTACCACTCCTCTGATGATGAGTGACCTCACTTGGGGCGCGTTCACGGGGACGGGGAACGTAGGCTACTACATGCTTTACAAGGACCTTATCGAGCCGGAAGAGCTCGATCGCGAACACGACGAGCGGTTCAGATAAGACAAGGTGGCGCGGCGGCACGCGGGTCGGCGTATTCCTCACGAAAGAGGAGGACGGAACGTATTATCCGTCGGAGGAAACGAGAATGGACAAAAAAGTCACCGCTTTACTGCTGTCGCTCAGAGACAAAGGCGAAAGCGACAGAACGGCGAGGCTGCTGACGGCGGACGAAGGCGTTATAACCGTCACGTTCAGAGGCGTCAGAAAAGCGAAAGCAAGGCTGAGGTATGCCGCCCAGCCTTTTTCGCTGTGCGAATACGAGCTCGGCGGTAAGGACGGAAATTACGTCGTTACGGGCGCTACGACCATAGAGGACCTTTACGGACTTTGCCTGTCGCCCGAGCCTTATGCGTGCGCTTCGATCGTTGCCGAAGCCGCCGAAAAATCGTCCGGAGCGGTGGACAGCGCCTCGGCGTTCGTAATCACGCTCCGCACCCTGAAAGCGATCCTGTTCCGTGAAGCTTCGATCGGGCTTATAACGGCGAAATACCTCCAGAAAATCACGAGTATGTCGGGGCTTACGACGATCCCGCCGAAAAAGACCGAATATCCCGCCACTCCGAGCGGCGTTCTCGACCGTATCGCGTACTTAAAGCTCGACGAGCTCGGTTCGCTCGACATCGACGAAAACCTTGTTTTCCGCGCGGTAAAGCTTATGAAGGACAGATTCAATTCGGTTTTTTTATGCGAGCTCAGATCGTTCGGGTTCTATTCGTCCGTGTGCGCGGGCGACGGTAGGATCAAAAAAATCTGAAAAACGCGCAAAAATCGGCGTTTTGTCCTTTTTGTTGCAATTTGCGCGCGGAAATTGTGCAATTTAACTTGAAAAATTTTACTTTTCGGTCGATATAGCCGTGAAATCGTTGCAAATTTCGCCGAAAAGGGTTATAATGGTAAAATAACGAAAGAATGTTCGGGAGGGAGCATATGAGCATATTTTTCACGGATTCCGACTGCGAATTGTGGTTTGATAAAGTAGACGCCGAAAACATTCGATTTTTCCCTATGCCGTATGTGGTGAACGGGGAAGAATTCTTTTACGATATGGGCAGAAACACCGACACAAAAGCGTTCTTCGATAAGATGCGCAAGGGTGCGACGGTAAAGACCTGCGCGCTCAATATGCAGGACTATATCGCGGCTATCGAGCCGATTTACGCCGAGGGCGAGGATATAATTTACGTTTCGTTTTCGCACAAGATGAGCGGAACGTTCAATTCGCTCGACATGGCGCTTAAAAAGCTGAAGGAGACTTATCCCGACCGTAAAACAACGGTTGTAGACACTAAGTCCATAAGCGCGGCGGGCGGGCTCATCGCTTACGAAGCGGCGAAATTACATAACGCGGGAGCGAGCGACGAAGAAGTCGTTGCGTTCGTCGAAAAGTTCCGAGAGAGAGTAAAGTGCTACTTTACGGTGGACGACCTTATTTACCTCAAACGCGGCGGGCGTATTTCGGCGGTAAAAGCCGCGCTCGGCACGCTTTTCAAGGTGAAGCCTGTCATCTGCACGATGAACGGCGCGCTTGAAAATGTCGACAGATTCAAGGGTCGTTTCCGCTCGCTCAAAGCGCTTGCCGATTACGCTCAGAGCGACGTGGACGAAAGTTATCCCGTAATCTTGGTGGACGCGGACAGTCCCGACGACGCGGCGTTCGTCCGCGAACGGCTCGTAACCGACCACCCGTCGGCGGAATTGTGGACGTATCCGGTAGGTCCCGTTATCGGAGCGCATTGCGGACCGGACACGGTGGGCGTTATATTCGTTGCGAAGGAGAAGTGACGCAGTGAAACGCGCGTATGCGGCGGGGCTTGCGTTTATATTTTCGTTTATGTGTCTTTGCGCTTGCGGAGGAACGTACTTTTCGAAAAGCGACGTCGTTTTTGCGGGGATCATGCTTGACGTAAAACTTTCGGGCGGTAATCCGCAAAGGGCTTACGACGAAATGACTTCGCTAGCCGGTGAAATAAACGCGGCGATAAGCCTCGGTGTGCCGAATTCGGTCATATCCGCGTTCAACGACGCGGACGCGGGCAGAAAATTTTCGGTCACGAAGCGCGTTTTCGATCTCGTAAATCTCGCGAAAGCCGCGTATAAATCGACGGAGGGCGCTTTCAATCCGTGCTTGACGGACGTTTCGAAAGCGTGGGGCGTGGACAACGAGGGAATAGCGACGGGCGAGCCGCCCGCGGATTTTCCGACCGACGCCGAGCTCGAAGCGTTGCGGCAGTCGGTAGTCCCCGACCTTATAGAAACGCGCGAGGAAAACGGCGGTTATTATATCGGCAAGCTCGCAAGCGGCGTAAAAATCGACCTCGGCGGGATCGCGAAAGGGTATCTTGCCGACGAATTCAAGGCGATCGCAGAGAAGTACAACGTGCGTAGCGGTTGTATTTCGTTGTCGGGAAACGTCATACTTATCGGTCAATATTCGGGCGACCGAACGGAGCGCGACTGGGGCGTGGGAGTTATCGACCCGCGCGAAAAAAACGCATACGTTTGCGGGTTTTACACGCACGGCGGCGTTTCCGCAGTCACGAGCGGCGATTACGAGCGTTGTTATTTTTCGAACGGAATAAGGTTTTGTCACGTTATAGATCCGTTTACGCTTATGCCGGTTGGCGTTACCCGTTCGGGCGACGGCTTTACGCAGAAAACCGATTGCGTGATTTCGGCAACGGTAGTGGGCGAAAGCTCGGCGATGTGCGACGCGTTTTCAACGGCGGCTATGGTGCTCGGCGCGGGAAAGGGCGCGGAGATGATTGAAAGAAACGGTTACAAAGGGCTTATTTTTACCGCCGATAAAAAGCTTAAAACGGTCGGCGAGTTCGATTTTGCGGATTCGCAGACGAAATATACGGAGTACGAACGGATATGAGCGCGCGCGACAGAATAGCGGCGGTTAAAAATTCGCCGATCATACGCGCCCGCGACGTTATCGTTATGATCGCGTTTACGCTCATAGTAGCGGCGATAGCGCTCGTTATCGCGCTCGGCGGCAGAAAGGGCGAAACCGTGTTCGTAACCAAGGACGGAGAAACGACTTCCTATCAGCTCGGCGAAAACCGCACGATCGATTTCGGATCGCTTAAAGTCGTGATAGAGGACGGAAGCGTGTTCGTTACGGACGCGACGTGCCCCGACAGGCTTTGCGAAAAAACGGGCAGAATTTCCGAAAGCGGTCGGTCGATCGTTTGCCTTCCGGCAGGTATAGTCGTGAGAATCGGCGAAAGCGAGTTCGACGCGGTTACGGGAGGTGCGGCGTGAACGCGAAACGTATAACGTACCCCGCGCTTTACGCGGTCGCGGCGATCGCGCTCGGACTTATCGAGAACGCCCTTCCGCCGATCGTGCCCGTCGCGGGCGTAAAAATCGGGCTCGGCAACGCGGTCGTTTTGTTCGCGATCGTCACGCTGTCGGTCGGCGAAGCGGCGCTTATTCTTACCGCGAAATGTCTCGTCGTGGCGCTTGCGAGCGGAAACGTTTTCGCGCTTGCGTATTCGCTTCCGGCGGGGTTTGCGGCGCTTGCCGTCGAAGCCTTGCTGATACGGTTTTTCGTCGGAAAACTGTCGCTCGCAGCCGTTTCGTATGCGGGCGCGATAGTACACACGGCGGCGCAGATCGCGGTCGCGAGCGCGATAGTCGGGGTAAGCCTTCTCGCATACTTCCCGATCGCGGGAGCGGTTTCGGGAGTGTGCGGCGCGGCTGTCGGGGTGGCCGCCGCGTTTGCGGTAAAGGCGCTCCCCGAAAAATTCACTCGGGAGGACGGCAGAGTTTGAACGGATACGAAACGGTAATAAATTCGGTTTCTACCGAGGAAATCCGCAAAAGTCGGTTCATAACCGTCGTGCGTCGGGTAAAAAGCGAAGAGGAGCTTTTCGGCGAGCTTGCCGCGATCCGCAAAGAGTATTCGGACGCGACCCACGTCTGCTATGCGTCTGTTTTCGATAAATCGGGGCTTGCGGCGCGTTTCTCGGACGACGGCGAGCCTTCTGGCACGGCGGGACAACCCATACTCGAAACGATCAGAAAAAGCGGACTTAAAGAAATTCTCGTCGCGGTCGTTCGCTACTTCGGCGGAATAAAACTCGGAGCGGGCGGGCTCACTCGGGCGTACTCGGGTTGCGCTTCGGGCGCGATCGCCGAGGCGGGGCGCATAGAATGCGAGCTTTGCGACGAATATCGGGTTTCGGCTTCGTTCGCGACGGCAAAGAAAATATCCGGCGCGCTCGCGAAAAAAGGCTATATTACGGTGAATACCGAGTACTCGGACAAAGTGACTTTCACGCTCGCCGTCGAAGCGGGCAGAGACGCCGAAGCGGAAATCGCCGCGCTCTCGCTCGGATCGGCTTCGGTCGAAAAAATCGCGACGCGTTACGTCGAACGCCCCGCCGTCACGACGGACAAAACGTAAAAACGACAACTACCACGGAGGATACATTATGAAAACGGAAACCAAATGCGTTCAGGCAGGCTACGAACCGAAAAACGGCGAACCGCGCGTTCTGCCGATCGCAATGAGCACGACTTTCAAGTACGATTCGACCAAAGAAGTCGGCGATCTTTTCGACCTCAAAGCGGACGGATTTTTCTATACACGCATCGGCAATCCGACGACGGCGGCGGTCGAAAACAAGATAGCCGCGCTCGAAGGCGGCGCGGGCGCAATGCTCACCTCGAGCGGTCAGGCGGCTTCTTTTCTTTCGATACTCAACATAGCGACGGCGGGCGATCATATCATTGCTTCCACCGACATTTACGGCGGTACGACCAACCTTCTCGCCGTTACGCTGAAAAAAATCGGTATAGACGTCACTCTGATGAAACTCGACGATCTCGAAGAGGTGGAAAAGGCGATCCGCCCGAACACCAAGGCGATTTTCGGCGAAACGCTCGCAAACCCCGCGCTTACCGTGCTCGATATTCAGCCCCTCGCTAAGCTCGCTCACAAACATAAGATCCCGCTCATCGTGGACAATACTTTCGCTACGCCCTGTCTTTGCCGCCCGCTCGAGTGGGGCGCCGATATCGTTGTTCACTCGACCAGCAAATACCTCGACGGACACGCGGTCGCGCTCGGCGGCGTAATCGTGGACGGCGGCAAATTCGACTGGGAAAAGAGCGGCAAATTCGACTGTCTCGTTCAGCCCGACGAAAGCTATCACGGACTGAGCTATACCAAGACTTTCGGAAACGCCGCGTATATCGTCAAAGCCCGCGTACAGCTTATGCGCGACCTCGGCTCGACCCCCTCGCCGATGAACGCGTTCCTGCTCGACCTCGGAATCCAGACCCTCCACCTTCGTATGGAGCGCCATTCCGAAAACGCGCTCGCCGTCGCGAAATACCTCTCCCGCCACCCGAAAGTGAAAAGCGTGACGTACCCCGCGCTCGAAAGCGACAAGGGTTACGAACTTTGCAACAAGTACCTCGGCGGCAAGGGCAGCGGAGTAATAAGCTTCGAGCTCGGCTCGTACGAAGCCTGCGTTAAGTTTATGGATTCGCTCCGTCTCGCCGCAATCGTCGTTCACGTCGCGGACGCGCGCACGGGCGTTCTTCACCCCGCGTCGTCCACGCACCGCCAGCTCACCGACGAGCAGCTCGTCGCCGCCGGCATAAGCAAAGGAACGGTAAGGCTCAGCGTCGGTATCGAAAACGCCGACGATATTATCGCGGATCTGGCGCAGGCGCTCGTGAACGCGTAAAAGGAGACCGATTTGAAACAGGACGCTTTTCGGAAAATAAGCGAGCAGACGGGGCTCGAATTCGCCGTCTGGCTCGGCTACGGCGAGCTTTTGTACGCCACGCAAGGCTTCGACGTCGCTTTCCGCAACATAAAAACGAGCGAAACGGGCGTCGATCGGGCATCGGGCGTTGCTTGCGCGCGCTCCAAAACCCGCTCGGGCGACGTTCTCGTAGCCGTCAAAGGCGTGGGCACAACCGAAAGTAACTATGCCCGCATAATCGCCGAGCTCGTCGAACCTGCCGAAACGCCGGGCAGAAAAGATCCCGCGGACAAGCTGAAACTACTTCTTATCGGTGAACTCGACGGAGTGAGGGAAAATATCCTGCGCGAAGATTATTCGGATTTTTCGTTCAACCATTACGCAATGTGCGTTCGGGGCGACAAACGCGTTATAAAACCCGTCCGCGCGTTCCTCACCGCAATGTGCGAAAAGAACGATATCGTAGTCGAAACGAGCGAAAATATGCTCGCGTACTTCCGCGAGGTCGTGCCCGACGACGAATACAGCTCGGCTACCGAATTCGCTTCGGTACTGTACGAAAACGCGCGCGAAGAGGTCCGTAAAGACTTCGACGTCGCGGTAGTGGGCACCGTCCGCTCGTTCGACGAATTCCGCGAGAGTTACTCGAAAATGCTTTTTACTCTCGAAACGGGCAAGAAAGTCTCGCCCGCGAGCGGCGTTTACGCATACAAGGACTACGTTCTTTATAAGATCCTCGGCGATCAACCCAAAGAAAAGCTCGAAAAATACCGCGATTCGCTCATCGAAAAGAACTGCGCCGCGATCATCGCCGATCCCGAGCTTATGGAAACCGCCGAAGCGTTCATGAACAATTCGCTCAACGTATCCGAAACGGGGCGCAATATGTATATACATCGTAATACGCTCATTTATCGGCTCGATAAAATCGAAAAGGAGTCGGGGCTCAATCTGCGCTCGTTCAACGACGCGGTGCTGCTCAGACTCATAAACACGCTTATAAAACTCACCGAAAAATAACGAGGAGGTAAAAATATGAAAGAAATCGTTATCGAAGTAGAAGGAATGCGCTGCGGTATGTGCGAAAGCCACGTTTGCGACGCCATACGCCGCGCGAGCGAGAAGGTTAAAAAAGTTACCGCTTCGCACCTTAAAAACAACGCCGTCGTAATCGCCGAGGACGAGCTCGAGCCCGAAATTCTCACCGCCGCGATCGCCGCGCAGGGTTACGGAGTAGGCGCGGTTTCCGAAAAGCCTTACGAGAAAAAGGGTTTCTTTGCGAAACTGTTCAAAAAATAAGCCTCGAAAACGCTTTATAGCGCGCTTTTCCCGTCCGGAGAATTACGCTTCGGGCGGTTTTTTACGCCGTACTCCGAATAAAAATACACGTTTTATAAATAATTATTCGGCGCGACCGTCTCACCCGATTTTATGCCGATAAATAAGATAAAAAACGAATAAAAATACACCCGAAACGGTTGAAAAAAATAGCGGAATATGGTATAATTAAACGAGGAAACAAAACCGAAATCTAACGAAAAACGGAGGAGAAATGGCTAACCATTACAATGCCGGAGACATTCAGGTACTCGAAGGGCTTGACGCGGTCCGCGTCAGACCGGGTATGTATATCGGCTCGACGGGCGCGCGCGGACTTCATCATATTTTGTGGGAAATCGTGGACAACGGTATGGACGAGGTGGCTAACGGCTACGGCGACACCATACGCGTTACGCTTCACGCCGACGGAACGGCGACGGTCGAGGACAACGGGCGAGGTATACCCGTCGATATTCACCCGCAGATGAAAGTCAGCGGCGTGGAAGTCGTATTCACTCAGCTTCACGCGGGCGGCAAGTTCGACAACAGCAACTATTCGCACTCCGGCGGACTTCACGGCGTGGGCGCTTCGGTCACGAACGCGCTTTCGCGTTGGCTCAACGTCGAAGTTTACAAGAACGGCACGACTTACGCCATGAGCTTCGAGTCGGTCGAACGCGACGGAAAAGTCCACGGCGGCACGGTGAAATCGCACCTCGTCGATACCAAAGTAAAGACCACGCACACGGGCACTAAAATTACCTTTATGCCCGACGACCGCATTTTCGAAACGGTCAAATTCAATACCGATACGGTGCGCCGCCGTCTCAAAGAACTCGCGTTTCTCAACAGGGGCGCGCACATTTTCCTTACCGACGAGCGCGTCGCGTTCGGCAACGGCTTCTACACGCAGGAATTCTTCTACGAGGGCGGTATATCCGATTTCGTCCGCGACCTCAACGAGACGAAAACGCCCGCGTTCCCCGATCCGATTCTGATCGAGGGCGAGGCGAACGGAATTTCCGCCGAAGTCGCGCTTCAGTATACCGACGCTTACACCGAAAATATCTTCTCTTACGTCAACAATATTCCCACGACCGAGGGAGGCACTCACGAAACGGGCTTCAAAACCGCGCTCACCAAAGTGCTCAACGACTGGGCGCGCCGGCTCGGAATACTCAAGGACAAGGACCCGAACCTTCTCGGCGACGACTTCCGCGAAGGTCTTACCGCCGTGCTGTCCGTGAAAATGCAGCAGGTCCAGTTCGAAGGTCAGACCAAAACGAAGCTTGGCAATACCGAAGCCAAGCTCGCCCTCGACTCGATCGTGAGCACCGAGCTTAGCGCGTACTTCGAAAAAAATCAGAATATCGCCGAAATCGCCGTCAAGAAGGGCGTTCTCGCCGCAAAAGTCCGCGAAGCCGCGCGCAAAGAAAAAGAGCTTACCCGCGCGAAAAACAGTATCGACAACTTCAATACCGTCGGCAAACTCAAAAGCTGCACGGGCAGAAAACCCGAAAACAACGAACTCTTCATCGTCGAGGGCGACTCCGCAGGCGGCACTTGCTCGCAGGCGAGAAACCGCTCGTTTCAGGCGGTGCTTCCCCTTCGAGGCAAACCGCTCAACGCCGAGAAAAAGCGTATCGATCAGGTGCTTGCGAACGAGGAAATCCGCACGCTCATATCCGCGCTCGGAGCGGGTCTCGGAGAGGACTTCGATATCGACAACTTAAAGTATCACAAAGTCGTTATCCTGTCCGATGCGGATCAGGACGGCTTCCATATCCGCGCGATCCTTCTCACGTTCTTCTTCCGCTATATGCGCGAGCTGATCAACGCAGGTCACGTCTATATCGGCTTGCCGCCGCTTTACCGCATCTCAAAGCGCGACCGCACCGAGTACGTCTACGACGACGTAGCGCTCGACAAGATGAAAAAGGAAATGGGCAAGGGCGCGGAAATTCAGCGCTACAAGGGCTTGGGCGAAATGAACGCCGATCAGCTCTGGGACACCACGCTCGACCCGAACAAACGCAAGATGGTTCAGGTAACTATCGAGGACGCCGCCGAAGCCGAACGGCTCGTAAGCGTGCTTATGGGCGACGCCGCCGAACCCCGCCGCAACTATATCACCGAACACGCCAACTTCAATAAGGAAGACTCCTTCCTTAATATGATTTAAGGAGAGAGGAATGGAAGACAGAAACGACATTATCGTAAAAACAATGGAAGACGTAATGCACGAGAGTATGATTCCGTACTCGGAGTGCGTTATTCTCGACCGTGCGCTGCCGCGCGTCGAGGACGGTCTCAAACCCGTTCAGAGAAGAATTCTTTTCGATATGAACGAGCTCGGGCTCGCCCCCGACCGCCCGTACAAAAAATGCGCGCGCGTAGTCGGCGACTGCATGGGTAAATATCACCCGCACGGCGACAGTTCGGTTTATCAGGCGCTCGTCAGAATGGCTCAGCCGTTCAATATGAGCGCGACTCTCGTCGAAGGACAGGGAAACTTCGGCGATATCGACGGAAACGGCGCCGCGGCTATGCGTTACACAGAATGCCGCCTCACGCCGCTCGCAATGGAAATGCTCCGCGATATGGGCACGCCCAACGACGAAATCGTGCGCTGGGGCTGCAACTTCGACGACACGCTTAAAGAACCCGAAATTCTCCCGAGCCGATTCCCGAACCTCTTAGTCAACGGCAGCAGCGGTATTGCGGTAGGACTTGCCACGAATATCCCGACCCACAACCTCGCCGAATGTATCGACGGAGCGGTCGCGCTTATCGACAAGCCGCGTATTTCGCTTGCCGAAATGATGAAGTACATCAAAGGTCCGGACTTCCCGACCGGCGGTTACGTCATCGGCAAGGACGAGCTTTACCGCGCTTACGAGACGGGCAGAGGGAAGCTCGTAATGCGCGCGAAAACGCATATCGAAGCGGACGGAGACAAGCGGCTTATCGTCGTCGACGAGCTCCCGTATCAGGTAAACAAAGCGACTTTGCTCGAATCGATTTCCAAGCTCCGCGAGGAGAAAAAAGGCGTGCTTATGGGCATAAGCGACATCGCCGACGAGTCCGACCGCAACGGTATCCGCGCGGTTATCAAAGTCAAAAAGGACGCCGACCCGCACGCGATCTTAAAGCAGCTTTTCAAATCCACAAACCTTTCCACGTCGTTCGGCGTGAATATGGTCGCTATCGCCGAAGGCAAGCCGAAAACGCTCGGACTTCTGGATATTCTTCGCTATTACGTCGATTATCAGCGCACGTTCATAGTCAAGCGCACCAAATGCGAGCTCGACGCGTGCCGCCGCCGCGAGCATATTCTCGAAGGACTCGTTATCGCCGTCCGCAATATCGACGAGGTCGTGAAAATCATCAAGAATTCGCAGTCCACGACCGAAGCCCGCGAAAACTTGCGCGCGCGGTTCGGACTTTCTCAGATTCAGGCGGACGCGATCCTCGATCTTCGCCTTGCCCGCCTCACTCATCTCGAGGTCTACAAGCTCGAAAAAGAGCTCGCTCAGCTCCGCGATCGCATCGCCGAACTTCTCGCGATCCTCGCTTCCAAGCAAAAGCAGATGGAAGTCGTCAAGAACGAAATGCTCGCGATCAAGCGCAACTTCAAATCTCCCCGCCGTTCGGTGATTCTCGCCGAAGAAAAGGATTATAAGGTGGAGGACAAAACCGCCGCCCGTCAGCCGGTTGACAGTTGCGTGGTTTGCCACAACGTTCTGGGACAGCTCAAACGTATGACGGTCCGTTCGTTCGGAATGAGCGCGCGTTGCTTCGGCGACCGCACCACCGCAAACGAAATCTGCAACTGTATCGTCAACGCGAGCGGCGTAGAGCGCGTAATGTGCTTTACTTCGGCGGGAAACTGCTATAAAATCGACGTCGCGGATATTCCCGAAGCGCGCTGGGGCGAAAAGGGCGCGCCGCTTAAAAAGGTTTGTCCGGAAGCGGGCGAGAACGAAAAAGTTCTGTATATCATGCCCCTCACCGAAAAAATGCCCAAAGGCAACGCGCTGTTCTATACCGCGCAGGGAATGGTTAAAAAGACCTCGTGGAGCGAATACAACGTCGCGAAATCCTCCTTTCAGGCAATCAAGCTCAAAGACGGCGACCGCGTAATCGGTATCGAAACCGAAACCGCCGAACGTTCGCTTCTGTTTGTCAGCCGCGACGGTATGTGCCTCAACGCGGATATGAACGATATTCCCGCACAGGGCAGAGTTTCGGGCGGCGTAAAGGGCATAAACCTCCGCGAAGGCGACGAATGCGTTTTCACCGGTCAGGTTTCCGACGCCGGCGAAATAGTGGTAGTTACCGACAAGGCGTGCGCGAAACGCGTGATTATCGCCGATATAGACGTAATGGCGCGCTACCGCAAGGGCGTGAAATTAGTCGATCTAAAGGGTACTAACGGCAATTCCGTCGTGTTCGCAAGCTACGTCACCGAGCCTTACGATATCGTCATCAAAGTGGACGACGATTACCTGTCATGCTTCAATACCGAAGCGCTCCGTATCGAATCCCGCTCGAGCACCGGCAAATCCCTCGTCAAAGGCAAAGTCCGCGTCGAAGAAGTCTATATCTACAAAACCGAAACAATGTAAAACGGAAAACTGCAATGAGTATACTGAAAATCAACGGATTAAGTCACAATTACGACGGCAAAGTGCTGTTCAAGAACGCGGATCTTACGATAAACAACGGCGAACACGTCGGTATCGTAGGGCTTAACGGCGCGGGCAAATCGACTTTCATCAACATCATCGCGCACAACGTTTCGCAGGACGAAGGCGAGGTGATCTGGCTGAACGGTATCCGTTACGGTTACCTCGATCAGCACGCGGACATCGACCGCACGCAAACGGTTATGGAGTATCTCCAGACCGCGTTCACGCGGCTTTACGAGCTCGACGCGAAACTTCAGAAGCTTTACGAAGAAATGGGCTCGGTTACGGACGAAAAGGAACTCGACCGTATGATAACGCGCTCCAACCGTATGCTCGAAGAGCTCACGACCGCGGGGTTTTACGACCTCGACGCGCAGATCAAGAAGGTCGCGAACGGGCTCGGCGTAAACGCGTTCGGATACGATACGGTTATCGGAACGCTTTCGGGCGGGCAGCGCGCCAAGCTTATGCTCAGTAAGCTGATCCTCGAAGACCTCGACGTAATGCTTCTCGACGAGCCGACGAACTTCCTCGACGTCGAGCATATCGACTGGCTCACGAAATATCTCAATTCGCTCGACAAAACGTTTATGGTAATTTCGCACGACACTGACTTTCTCAACGGCGTGTGCAAGTACGTCGTCAGTATCGAGAACGGCTCGATCCGCAAATACACCGGCAATTACGATCAGTTCCTCGTCGCCCACGAAATGGCGGTCAAGCAGTACGCGGAGGACTATAATCGCCAGCAAGCCGAAATCAAAAAGATGCAGGACTACATCGACCGCAACAAAGCCCGCGCCGCCACTGCGGGTATGGCGAACAGTCGCAAAAAAATGCTCGACCGCATCGAAGTCATGGAAAAGCCGACCGCCGCGCTCGAAGCGCATTTCGATTTTCCGTGCGTTTTTCTCAACACCAAAGATATGCTCAACGTGCGCGACCTCGAAGTCGGCTACGACCGCGTTCTGCTTCCGCCCATCAACTTCAACATGCGCGGCAACACCAAGCTGTGGGTGAGGGGCGCGAACGGTATCGGAAAAAGTACGATGCTAAAAACGCTTATGGGCGTGATCCCGCGTCTCAACGGCGACTACCGATTCCACATCGCGGCAAAGCCCGCGTACCTCGAACAGGATCCCGAATTCCGAAACAAAGCGATGACGCCTTACGACTATATTTCGGACTGCTTCCCGCGAATGGGCGCAAAGGAAATCCGCACTCAGCTATCCCGCGTCGGAATCCGCGGCGAAATGGCGCTCCGCCACATCTCGGATATGAGCGGCGGCGAGCAGGTCCGCATCCGCGTACTTACGATCATGAACGTGACTTCGAATATGCTTATCCTCGACGAGCCGACAAACCATCTCGACGTCAACGCAAAGCGCGTTCTTACCGAAGCTTTGCAGAAATACGAAGGCGCGATACTGCTGGTCAGCCACGAAAAGCAGTTCGCCGAAGCCGTGTGCGACGAGGTACTTGCGCTTAAAGAGTTGTAAAAAACGAAAACGTATACGTTTTTTCGATACACGGCGCGAATTCGCTTGACGAAAAACCCGCCCCGTGCTATAATCGTTACGAAATGAATATCTGCCACCGGGTAGAGAAGTGCAAAGCACCCATAGACGTGTCGTTAGGTCGTTGAAGACGCGTTTGCGGGTGCTTTTTCGAAGGAAAAACAAGGAGAAAACAATGCAGAAAAAAAGATATTTCACCGCCGCGGAAATCACGATCTGGCTCGTATCGGTAAGCGTAATCGTCGCTACGTTCCTGATTTTCGACCGAAGCAATTACCTCTCGCTTTGCGGCTCGCTCGTGGGCGTGACCGCGATAATATTCTGCGCGAAAGGCAACCCGATCGGGCAGATTCTGATGCTGTGCTTCGCGGTGTTCTACGGAATAGTCTCGCTGTCGTTCCGCTACTACGGTGAAATGATCACATACCTCGGAATGTCCGCGCCCATGGCGCTGTTCTCGCTCGTCTCGTGGCTCCGTCACCCGTACTCGAAGAGCGAAGTAAGGATAAACACGCTCCGCCCCCGGGATTTCGTAATAATGGCGATTCTCACCGCCGCAGTCACCGCCGCGTTCTATTTCATCCTCCGCGCGCTCGGCAACGCAAACCTCGTAGTCAGCACGATTTCGGTGACTACCAGCTTCGCCGCGGTGTTCCTTACTGCCCGCCGCTCGCCGTACTACGCGCTTGCTTACGCGCTCAACGACGTCGTTCTTATTATACTCTGGACGATGGCGACCATCGCAAACCCCGCTTACGTTTCTACGCTCGCATGCTTTGTCGTGTTCCTCGCCAACGACATTTACGGCTTCGTCAACTGGCGCAGAATGCACCGCCGCCAGCTCGCCGCAACCGCGCCCGCCGACAACGAATCCGCCTGAAAACCGTTCGTATCGGGATATAAAAAACAGATAACACGCTTATCGCAAAGAAAGAACGCCCGCGCGGCGTTTTTTTATTTTAAAGCTTACGATCCGCTGCGTAAATCCTTGTCAAAGGTCGGATTTTAAATAAAAATTACCGCCGGAATTTTACGAACAGCACCGAAAAAGCTTGACGGGGGGGGGTAAAAAAGTGTTAAAATATTTGTGAAAAGTTTGCGAAAATCGTAGAAAACCAAGGGGAAACAAAGCTTTAAACTGTAAAAACGCGCACACAGGCACGTTTGCGTTTTCGCAATAACTCTTTGCGAAAATCGCGCCGCGGGAACGCCGAGAAAGCCCCGATGCCTCGCGACGGAGAAAAAACGCAACGTATATTATCGGGTTTTCGGAATTCAACCAACAGTTTAGCGAATTCAACTGACGGTCGAGCGAAAACGTTTTGAACCCGCATTATAAAGTAGTACAATTATATCGAGGCAAGCGAGAAGAACGGTTACCGCTCGGACTTCGGCGCGCCCCGCATATAACAGAAAGGAGAACGATATGAGTAGTTACGGAGAAAAAATTGCGGGTTTAAGAAAAGAAAAGGGTATGACCCAAGCCGAGCTCGGCGAAAAGTTGAACGTTACGTTTCAGGCAGTCAGCAAGTGGGAACGCGGAGAATCGCTTCCCGATTTCGAAACGATGTCGAGATTGTCGAAACTGTTTGAAGTTCCGCTCAGTTATTTTCAGAAGGATGGAGAAGAGGTAGCCGCCACCGAAGTCGCGCCCGAGCCTATAATGCTCGGCGTGTGCACGCGTTGCGGGCGCGTAGTGCGCGAGGGTGACGAGTCTCAGACCGACCCCGACCTTGTATGTAAAAAATGCGCGGAAAGAAAAATCGCCGCGGATAAAAAGAGAAAGGAAGAAGACGAGAAAAAGAAAGCCGAAGCGGCGCGCGCCGTAGAACACGCGCGGATCGCAAAGGACTCGGCTAATAAAAAGAAGGTAATAACGGGACTTATTATCGGCGCGGTCGTCGCGGTAATTCTTGCGGTTATCGATCTGGTATCGCTTGCGAATACGGGAAAAATCGGCGAGTTCTGGTACACAGTTTTAGGCGCTGTGGTTATATTCACGTTTGTAAGTCAGCTTTTCTGGGACGGCGCGGTAAGGAACGTATTTTTCTTCGGCTGGGATAAAGGGATCCGTTTCCCTGGGCTCATTTTCGAATGGTCGCTCGACGGATTCAAGTGGCTTATTCTTATGAAATTACTTTTTGCCGTGCTCGGGTTCTTGGCTTCGGTTTTCTTCATACTGTTTTTCGCCTTGATTTCGATTCTGATTTCGCCGTTTACGTTCATACCCCGACTTATTCAGGTGCGTAAGGGTATCGAGAGCGAATACGAGTACTGAGCCGTTTTTAATTTCGTCAAACCGAAAGTTTGAAATACATTTTTAAGGAGCAGAAATGAAAAAGAACAAATTGAAAATCGTTCTTGCGGTAATTCTCGTAGTTATCGCGGCGTGCGTGCTTTTTGCTTGCGGAGGAAGCGCCGAGCCGAAAGCAAAACAGTTCGACAGCAGCGTGAAACTCGAAGGTAGAGAAGTTACCTACGACGGAAGCGAGCAGGAGCTCAGGCTGTCGGGAAATCTTCCCGCGGGGGCAACGACTACATACGAAAACAACGGTCAGACCGACGCGGGCGAATACACCGTAAAAGTCACCGTTTCGTGCGAGGGCTACGAAACCAAAACCTACACGGCAAAGCTTAAGATCAACAAAGCCGACTTCAAAATGGACGGTATCGAGTTCAAGGGTAAGACCTTCTTTTACAAAGCCGGAACGGAAAGAAAGGTCGAGCTTACCGACGGCGACAACGAAACCGTTACCGAAAGCGATTTTCCCGACGGTACGGAAATCAAGTATACCGAGAATAAAAAGATCGCGAGAGGAAAATACTCCGCGACGGTAACAATCGAAAATAAAAATTACAATACGGTAACGCTCGAAAACGACTGGGTAATCGCAACTATCGCGGACATTGTAGACAGCGTAAAGAAAGCGGTTAAAAATTCGCCCACGCCGTTAAAGTTTTTGCCTCAGGCGTTACAGCCCGAGAATATGAGCGTGGGAACAACGGCGCCGTCGTATGATTTTGCGAATTCTTTCGTGAACGTTGCCGCTATCGATAAAAGATACATAGGCAAACAGCTCAACGTCGTATACGACCTTATCGAAAACAGCGAAAAAGTATTTAAAACCGCAAACCTCGTTAATTCCGTACTGAATTCGGTTGCGCTTTCCGTGGAGAACGTTCTCGGAGCCGTAACGGATATCGATTTCGAGAAGGGAGCGGCTTACGATATTTCGGTTGGCGCGATAAAAGCGAAACTGCTACTTAACGGCAATGTTACCGGAGTTCTGATCGGAACGGAAAACGTCAACGCCGAAGTTTATTACGACTGGAACAAAGGTGAAAGCGCGGGCAGAATGCAAGTAGTTCTGGCGGGCGATCTTTTCGGATCGAGCGTTAAATACGTTTCTACCGACGATTATCTGTCGCTTGCTTATTGCAGCGATATAAAGAGCACTGCGGCGAGTATGAAACAACTTGAATTCACGCGCCAAAACGGAGTCGTCGCGGGGTATCTGTACGAATATATCGGTCTCGTCGATTACGAAATAGATTCGGCAAAAAACAAGTTCGGAATGCGTTCCTCGGCTGTAATTCGCTCCGACGCGAAAACCACGACTATTATGTCCGATAAGCGCGAAACGGACGATCTTATTATTCGCGGGTATGAGGAAGTGTACGATTCCGCTACGGGTCGCTATCTCGGCGGAGAAGTCGATGAAACCGTCAAGGCGAAAGATTACGATACTTTCTGGTTTAATATTTACGACGTGAAGAATTTCGTCAATACGATAAAAGCCGAAAATAAAGCCAACGGAATAAATCTGAATACGATTTATATCAACGGAAGCAAAAAAGATATCGGATCGATGAATATTTCCTATTTTAACACGTCGAGAAGGTTCGATATAGAAATGAAAGACGTCTATTACTTCGTTGAAAACGCCGACGGCGAAATCGAGCGAGTAAAGAATTCCGTTCCGATGCTTTTCGTTCAGAATCACGTTTGCGACGCGAAGAAAAACGATACTTGCATTTCACTTTTCCCTGCCGACTGGATAAAAGAGAACGAGAATAACGGCGCGCTTACGGACGCTCCCGTTCTGCCGTCCACGACTCTCATTACCGCTTATTATCAGCCTATGAAAACCACGTTTACCGCAGTCAAGGAAAACATATCTTACGCTTCGATCAAAGCGACTATCGGTCAGCCGAACGCGTTCTTTACCTCTACGGCAGAATAAAAACAATCAGAACAACAAAAAATCGGGCTCGCATTTTCGTGCGGGCTCGCTTTTTGTTTACGATTGTTTCACCCCGAAATTTCGCGGAGGGCGCGGAGGAAAAAGTCGATTTGTTCGGGGGTGTTGTCGCAACCGAGCGAGGCGCGCACGCACCCGCCCGAGCCGAGAAGCCCGAGGTGTTCGTGCATGAGCGGTGCGCAGTGAAGTCCGGCGCGGACGCAGATATCGTACTCGGCGGACAGAATATCGGCGGTTTCGGAAGGTGCGAGCGAAGAGACGTTGAACGCGAAAATTCCGCTCGGCGAATCGGGCGGGGAATAGATTTCGAGCCCCGCGACACGTTTCGCGCCGTCGTACAGCGCGGAGTAAAGCGAAGCGATTTTATCGCGGTTTTTATCGGCGGTTGCGTCCGCCCATTTCAGCGCCGCGCATAGCGAAGCGATCGCGGGCAAGGGAAGAGTTCCCGCTTCGAGCCCGTCGGGGCGGTCGGACGGCTGAATCAGCTCGTGCGAAGCCGTGCCCGTTCCGCCGAAAATCACGGGGCGGAGCGAAACGCGCTTGCTCGCGACCAGAGCGCCCGCACCCTGAGCGGCGTGAAGCCCCTTGTGCGGCGCCACGGCGAGCATATCGATATTGTCGTTCGTCATATCGACGGGCAGATATCCCACGCTTTGCGCGCCGTCAACGAGATAAATCAACCCCTTTTCGCGGCACAACCAGCCGATTTCCTTTACGGGCGCGACTTCGCCGTTCACGTTCGAAACGTGATTTGTCACGATCATATACGTTTCAGGGCGAACGAGCTTGCCTATTTCTTCGGCGGTAACTTTATCCGCAACCGAAAGCGTTATAAGTCCGCGACGGCGTAGTTCGTAAAGCGGACGGAGCACGCTGTTGTGTTCGCGAACGGTCGTTATAACGTGTCCGCCGCGCCGCACCGAACCGAAAATCGCGAGGTTGAGCGCCGCCGTGCAACCCGCGGTAAAAACGACGTCTCCGTCGCCCGCCGTCACGAAAAAAGCCATACGTTCGCGTGTTTTCTGAACCAAAGCCGCCCCTTTCAGCGCTTCGGAGTGACCGCTTCTTCCGGCGTTTGCCGGCAAAAATTTCAAAGCGTTCGTCATTGCGTTCACGACCGAAGGCGGTTTATAATAGCTGCTTGCCGAATTGTCGAAGTATATCATAGCACCCATCCCGATACTCATCAATATAATATATTATACGAGCCGTCCGCGCCAAACTTTACAGCGACCGCCCTTTATTCGCAAAGCCGATACCGTTTTGCTTTTATTTCGCGGAAGGGTGCAGGCAGAGGCGAACGAAGCTCGCGTTATATTACCGCTTTTCGTAAAAACAAAATTCAGAAGCAGAATTCGGAGGAACTTATGAAGTACGTTATTTTCGCTTTTTCGTCGCGCGCCCAAGCTATGAAATTCTTCGAGAACGCCCGCCGTCTCGCACCGTGTTCGATCGTAAACACGCCCCGCGAAGCTTCCGTCGGTTGCGGGCTCGGCGTCCGTGCAAGCGGTGAGTACTACGCCGCGCTGTATTCTGTGCTCGGCTTCGGCGGCTACGACAGTTTTTTAGGCGTTTTCGGCTTCGACGGCACAAGACTCGCAAGACTGTAAACGACAATCGCTTTTATCGTTCGACGGCGAGCCGCCGTAGGCAAGTCGGCGCCGCGGGCAAGTCGGCGATGCCTGTGCTTACTTTCGGTAGAGCGCGGTAGGGGCGTTCCTCGTCCGCCCGCCAACCCTGCGGAACGCTTCTTAGCTCCGTCATCTCGAGCGTAGTCGAGAGATCTCGCGGGAGCGAACACGGTCGTTGCGTAACGGTATGCTTTAAATACTTGCCCGCAGTGGCTCCCTGTCGGCGGTCCGAGGGCGAACCGCCCTACCGTCGGCTACGCCGACAAATATGGTCGATAACGAGCGTAAAGTGACGTAGTCGAGTGACAACCGCAGGGGATTTCTCCACTTCGCTTCCGCTTCGGTCGAAATGACATTAAATAGTGGCAAATATATCTCTATTGTTAAAGCGTGGTAGGGGCGTTCCTCGCCCGACTACGGGGCATTATATTTGTGTACGACAAATTCTTGGCGGGCATAACACCGCCTCGGTAGGGCGGGACGCCCTCGTCCCGCCGCCAACCACGCGTAACGGTACTTAGCCTCGTCATCTCGAGCGAAGTCGAGAGATCTCGCGGGAGCGAACACGATTGCCGCGGAACGGTATATCTCAAACAACTCGCCAGCGCGGGCTCCGCGCCTCGCCGGCGGTGGTTCACCGCCTCGCGGGAGCTAACACGAACGCAATTGAACGGTACGCCTTTAAACGCCTCCTTCGCAAAAACGAGGTTTTTCGTCCGACCCAAGCAAAACGAGTGACAAACTCGAAGCAATGTGTTATAATAAAATATGTATGCGGTTTCGGCGCAAACGAGACCTGTCGTCATTCGGTAAAAAAACGATGAAAAAACGGCGTTTTTCGTTTGCACGATAGGACACTTTACGCGTTTTCGGTTTATACAAAAGGACACAAGAGGACAAGCTATGGAAAGAAGCGAAGAGATTTTTTCGATACTCGGACAGATGTATCCGAACGCGAAACCCGAGCTCGAATTTAACACCGATTTCGAGCTTCTGGTGGCGGTAATACTCAGCGCTCAGTGCACGGACAAGCGCGTAAACGCAGTCACGCGCGAGCTTTTCAAAGTCGCTTCCACGCCCGAAGAATTTGCCGCGATGAAGCAATCAGACCTCGAAAAACTGATCTTTTCGTGCGGATTTTACCGTAACAAGGCGAAAAACATAATTTCCGCGAGCCGCTCGATTGTCGAAAAATACGGCGGACGTGTGCCGAGAAGTTTCGACGAATTGCTTACGCTCGACGGAGTAGGGCGCAAGACCGCCAACGTCGTAAGTTCCGTTTGCTTCGGCGGCGACGGCATAGCGGTGGACACCCATGTTTTCCGCACCGCGCGCCGTCTCGGGCTTGCCGACGGCAAAACGCCTTACGAGGTCGAAAAACAGCTTCTCGACGTAATTCCGTCGGGAAATCGCAACAAAACGCATCATTTATTGATATTTCACGGCAGATATCGCTGCAAATCGCAAAATCCGAACTGCACGGACTGCCCGCTGAAAAAATATTGTAACCGCACGGAGGTAACCGAATGAACAGAATTTTGAGAAAACGCGAGCTCGCGCCCCGCGTGAAAGAGTATGTGATCGACGCGCCGCTTGTGGCGAAACATTGCCTTGCGGGGCAGTTTATAATTCTCCGCGTGGACGAAGAGGGCGAACGTATTCCGTTCACGATATGCGATTACGACCGCGAAAAAGGAACGGTTACGATCCTTGTGCAGGAAGTCGGCTATTCGACGATGAAACTCGCGCTCGTGCCCGAAGGCGGCGAAATCGCGGACTTCGTAGGACCGCTCGGCAAGGCTACGGATCTTAGCGCGTATTCGCGGATCGCGCTCGTGGGCGGCGGTATCGGAAGCGCGGTGATTTATCCGCAGGCGAAGCAGCTTCGCGCGGCGGGAAAACCCGCGGACGTCATCGTGGGAGCGCGAACGAAAGAGCTTATCATGTACGAAAACGAATTCCGCGCGGCGGCAAACGAGCTTTTTCTTGCGACCGACGACGGGAGTTACGGCGTGAAAGGTTTCGTTACGGACGTGCTTAAAGACGGGCTCGAGCAGGGCAGATACGATTGCGTTATGGCGGTAGGGCCGATGCCGATGATGCGCGCGGTGTGCGCGCTTACCGAAAAGTACGGCGTTAAAACGGTTGTTAGTATGAATCCGCTTATGGTGGACGGTACCGGAATGTGCGGTTGCTGCCGCGTGACGGTGGGCGGCAAAACGCGTTACGCCTGCGTGGACGGACCCGAATTCGACGGTCACGAAGTGGACTGGGCGGAAGCGATGAACCGTCTCGGCGCTTACCGCGAACAGGAAAAGGAACATCTTTGCAGACTTACGGGAGAGAAAAGATAATATGGCAGTCGAGAAAAAACCGAGAAATCTTATACCCGAACAGGATCCCGCCGTCCGCGCGCACAACTTCGACGAAGTGACGGTCGGATTCGATCTTAACCTTGCACGCGACGAAGCTTCGCGGTGTCTGCGTTGCGCCGCCGCGCCCTGCATGAAGGGCTGTCCGGTCGGCGTGCGGATTCCCGAATTTCTGGCGAAAGTACGCGAAGGAAAGATCGAGGAGGCGGGCGAAATAATCAAATCGACGAACTCGCTTCCGTCCGTGTGCGGCAGAGTTTGTCCGCAGGAAAATCAATGCGAAAAAATGTGCGTCCGCGCGCGTATCGACGGAGCGGTTTCTATCGGCGGCGTAGAGCGTTTCGTGGGCGATTATATGCTGTCGTCGGATCATACCGCCGAAAAGCCGAAAAGTCTCGGCAAGCGCGTGGCAGTGGTCGGCAGCGGTCCGAGCGGGCTTACCTGCGCTTCTCAGCTCGCGGCGGCGGGCGTGGACGTTACCGTTTACGAAGCGTTCCATAAGACCGGCGGCGTGCTCGTGTACGGAATTCCCGAATTCCGCCTCCCTAAGGCGCTCGTGCAGAAAGAAGTGGATTCGATCGCGGCGCAGGGCGTTAAATTCGTGACGAACGCGGTCATCGGCAAAACGATCACCGTTCCCGAGCTTCTCGAGGAATACGACGCGGTGTTTATCGGATCGGGCGCGGGGCTTCCGATGTTTATGGGGATCGAGGGAGAAAACCTCAACGGTGTGTTCTCGGCGAACGAGTTTTTAACCCGCGTAAACCTTATGGGCGCGTACCGCGAAGGCGCGATAACGCCCGTGCAGAAAGGCAAACGCGTCGCGGTCGTGGGCGCGGGCAACGTCGCTATGGACGCGGCGCGCACGGCGCTGAGGCTCGGCGCGGAGTCGGTTACGGTCGTGTACCGCAGAGGCAGAGAAGAAATGCCTGCCCGCGGCGAGGAAATCCGTCACGCGGAGCAGGAAGGAATTAAATTCGAGCTTCTCACGAACCCCGTGGAAATGCTCGGCGAAAACGGCAGAGTGAACGCGCTCAGGTGCATAAGAATGGAGCTCGGCGAACCCGACGCAAGCGGCAGAAGAAGTCCGAAGCCGATCGCGGGCAGCGAATTCACGCTTCCCGCCGACACCGTGATCGTGTCGCTCGGAACGAGCCCGAATCCGCTTATAAAGGACAGCTTCCCCGAGCTTAAAACCGAGAGAAAGGGCGTTCTGGTCGTGGACGAAAATATGATGACGTCGGTTGACGGCGTTTACGCGGGCGGCGACGCCGTGACGGGCGCGGCTACGGTAATACTCGCGATGGGCGCGGGCAGAAAAGCCGCGAAGGCAATACTTGAAAGATTCGACGGAGAGAAATAAATGTTCGTAGACAAAGCGAAAATTTACGTTAAGGCGGGTAATGGCGGCAACGGCTGTACTTCGTTTTATACCGAAAAATACGTTCCGGACGGCGGACCCGACGGTGGCGACGGCGGCAAGGGCGGCGACGTGATTTTTTACGTCGATCCGCGGCTTAGCTCGCTTACCGATTTTAAGTACGAGCAGCATTTTCGCGCGGACAACGGCGAAAACGGCTCGTCGAGGTTCTGCCACGGCAAAAACGCAAAGGACCTTCGGGTCGGCGTTCCGCGCGGCACGGTGATACGCGACGCGGAAACGGGCGCGGTTATAGCGGATATGTTCGACGAAAACGCCGAGACGGTCGTTCTCAAAGGCGGCTTCGGCGGCAAGGGCAACGCGCGCTTTAAGTCGTCGCGGCGCAAAGCTCCGCGCTTTTCGCAGACGGGCAAAAAGACGGAAGAACACGCCGTCACGCTCGAGCTCAAAACCATTGCGGACGTCGGGCTCGTCGGCTATCCGAACGTCGGAAAATCGACGCTTTTGTCGGTGATTTCGTCCGCTCGTCCGAAAATCGCGAATTACCATTTCACGACGCTTTCGCCGAATCTCGGCGTAGTCAAAGTTTACGACGACAGCTTCGTCGTGGCGGATATCCCGGGGCTGATTGACGGAGCGAGCGAGGGCGTCGGACTCGGAACGGAATTTTTGCGGCACGTCGATCGCACGCGGCTCATTGTGCACGTTATAGACGTGGCGGGCACCGAAGGGCGCGACCCCGTGGAAGATTATAAGAATATCAACGCCGAGCTCAAAAACTACAATCCCGAGCTTGCCGAAGTGCCGCAGATCGTGGCGCTCAACAAGGTTGACGTTTTAGCCGACGACGAAGCGATAAAGCGGTTCAAAAAGAAAACCAAAGTCGAATGTTACGAAATCAGCGCGGCTACTCATCGCGGTACGGACGAGCTCGTAAAGGCGGTTTACGAAAAGCTGAAAACGCTCCCGCCGCTCGAAAAGCTCGATTACGAGCCGTTTGAGTACGCCGAAAAGAGCACGTCCGATTTCGAAATTTCGCGTGACGACGACGGCGGATTCGATATTTCGGGCGGGCTTATGGAAGAGCTCGCGCGCAACGTCGTGCTCGACAGTTACGACAGTTTCACTTACTTCCAGAAACAGCTCAAAGAACACGGCGTGATCAAGGCGCTTAAAAAAGCGGGCGCTCGGGACGGCGATACCGTGAGGGTGCTCGACATCGAGTTCGAGTTCGTCGAGTGATGAAAAGAGTTATTTTCGGCGGGAGTTTCGACCCGCTCACGAAAGCGCATTACGATATGGGCGAAAAATTAAGCCGCGATTTCGACGAAGTGATCGTCGTGCCCGCTTACGTTTCGCCGTTCAAGATCGGAGAAATGGAGCTTACCGGCGAGGAGCGACTCGCGCTCGTCCGCGAGGGTTTTAAGGGTATAGCGAACGTCGTCGTTTCGGACTGCGAGCTCGAAGCGGAAGGAACGAGCTATTCGTACCTTACCGCCGAGAAGTTTTCCGGCGACGGAGACGAGTTGTTTTTCGCGATCGGAAGCGACGGATTGAGGGGTCTCGGCGGCTGGTCGCACCCCGAGGTTCTCGCTCGGCTCGTTACCTTTTACGTCGTCGAGCGGCCGTATTTTCCGATAAAGCGGGACGAGCTCGAAGCGGCTCGGAAGATTTATAAGGTCGAAGTCGCGCCGTACGAGGGCAAGGAAGGGAGCTCGTCGCTTCTCAAAGTCGCGGTCGCGTTCGATCGCGCGCGCGAGGTAGTGCCCGAGTTCGTCGCGGATTATATCGAAAAACGCGGACTTTATCGCGATTATCGGTTTATAACCGATCGCTATGCGGAATTCAAGTTAAAGCCGAGCCGTATCGAACACGTCTACCGCGTAGCCGAAGCGGCAATAATTCTTGCGAAGAAGAACGGCGCGAACGTTCATAAGACGATAGTCGCTTCGTTGCTCCACGACATAACGAAGTATATGACGGAAGAGGATCTCAACCGATACGGAGTACATTCGGACGAAGAAACGCTTGCGCTTCCCCCGCAGGTTCGGCATCAGCGGACGGGCGCGGCGATTGCAAGGGCGGCTTTCGGGATAACCGACCCCGACGTTCTGTCCGCGATAGAAACGCATACGACGGGCGCCGCGGATATGAACGTTTATCAGAAAATCGTGTTCGCCGCCGATTATATCGAGGACGGAAGAAGTTTCGACGGAATAGAGAAAATCCGCGCGACGACTTACGACGATCTCGACCGCGGGGTGATCGTGATACTTCGGAATACGATCGATTACCTCGAAAAGAAAGGCGAGCCGATCGCGCCCGAAACAAAAGAGGCGTTGGAACGGCTGGAAGCGTAAGTGCGGGGGAATTGTGGCAAGACAGTGTGCGGTTATCATTTAAAGCCTTCCCCTTGGGGAGAAGGTGGATTGCCGAAGCGATAGCGAAGGCAAGACGGATGAGGGGTCGGGTTATGACTAACGAAACGTAAAAGGCCTCCCCTCATCACCGCCTACGGCGGAGGTCCCCGAGGGGAGGCCTTGAACGGTCGTCGTGTCCGACTGATTTCACTTCAGATGCGGGGGATTTCTCGACTAACGCTCGAAATGACATAGTGTACGCTTGGGATTTAACGTCATTTCGACCGAAGCGAACGGCGTAAGCCGTAAGCGGAGTGGAGAAATCCCCCGCGACAGAAAAATAAAAGTACCGTTCACTTGCTATCGTATTCGCTCCCGCCTTGGTCTCGACTACGCTCGAGATGACGAGGCTAAGTAGCGTTCCGTTTGGGTTTATATTGTCCGCTATCGCGGGATATTCTATCAAAAGTAAGTACGGGCATCGCCGACTTGCCCGCGCGGGCAAGATTGTCATTTCGACCGATTAAACGAAAACTTATCCGCGCGGATCGGATAGTGGCAAAAACATAAAAATTCAGGAGAAAGCAATGGTTAAATTCGACATTACAAAGTATGACGTCAAGAGTCCGAAAGGACTTAGCGAGGCGATCGCGGCTATACTCGACAACAAGAAGGGCAAGAAGATAACGACGATCGATCTTAGCGACAAGACGGTCGTAGCCGACTATTTCGTAATCGCTTCGGCGTACTCGTCAACCGCGGTAAAGGCTCTTGCGGACGCGATCGAAGAAGAGCTCGACAAGGCGGGCGTTTATCCGCTTCATCGCGACGTCGATCAGAAATGGGTCGCGCTCGATTACGGCTCGGTCATTGTGCACGTTTTCTACAAGGAAACGCGCGACTTTTATAATCTCGAAAGGCTCTGGTCGGACGGAGACAACGAAACGACGATCGGCGGGGAGGACTGAATTTGTTCGAACTCGAAATCATAAAGCATATCCAGATGATGCGTTCGCCCTTTTTCGACGCGATTTTTACGGGGATCACTCACCTCGGCGACGAACTCGCGTTCATTGCCGTGGCGGTCGTGTTTTACTGGGCGATAGACAAGCGGTTCGGGTTTAAGATGATCAACGTTTACCTCATCGGGTGCAGCGTGCTCGAAGGCGTCAAAAACCTCGTCGCGCGCCCCCGTCCTTATACCCACGAAGGCGTGGTTTCGGTTACGAAGCAGACAAAAGGTTATTCGTTCCCGAGCGGGCACAGCCATTCGGTCGCGAACCTCTCGACGCAGATAAGCTCGCGTTATCGCAAGTCTTACGTTATCGCGCCGCTTGCCGTAATTTGCGTGCTCGTGGCGTTCAGTCGGCTCTATCTCGGACAGCACTTTCTCAGCGACGTAATCGTTGGTCTCGCTCTCGGCGTCGGAGTCGCGATCGGCTTGGGAACGCTTTTCGAGCTCCTCGGCGACAGGGAAGAGTACGTCGTGCTCGGCGTTTTTCCGATCTGTCTAATTATTCTGATTATAATCGTCGCGACCGGACAAGCCGCTTCGGCGAAAAAAATTCTCGACGTGCTCGGCGCGTATTCGGCTATTACGCTCGGCTACTTCGTCGAAAAACGTTACGTTAAATCGGCAACGAAATGCAAGTGGTATTTTGCGATCGTCAAAGTCGTAGTCGGTCTCGCGCTCACGCTCGGCGTAAAAGAGGGCATGAAACTGTTTATTCCTTCGTCCGCGCCGCTCGCATACAACTTTTTGCGGTATTTCGTCGTGGGAGTAGTGGCGAGCCTCGGCGTTCCCGCGCTTTTCAAAGCGGCGGAAATCGTTGCGGCTAAGGTTAAGGCGAAAAAGCCGGACTTGCCCGACGGTACCGAAAACTGAGGTGCAATATATGGTGAAAAAGTATTTTACGAGCAAAAACATAACGCGGCTTGCGATTTTTACCGCGCTTTCGGTCGTACTTTATATGTTCGTCAAATTTCCGTTGCCGTTCTTCCCCGCGTTTCTGGAATTCCAGTTTTCCGACCTTCCCGCGCTCCTTGCGGGCTTTATGATGGGACCTGTAAGCGGGTCGATCGTGCTCGTTCTCCGCACGCTTATTAAGCTGCCGTTTTCGAACACGGTTTACGTGGGCGAAGCCGCGGATCTTATCATAGGTCTTGCGTTCGTGCTCCCCGCGGCGTTTATTTATCGCAGTCGGCGCACGCTCGGTGGCGCGATAGTCGCGCTCGCCGTCGGCACGGCTTCTACCGTGGTTGCGGCGATGATCGTCAATCGTTTTATTCTCGTTCCGGTCTATTCGATAATATTCGGGTTCAAAGCGATTATCGGTATGGTGCGGGCGGTTTTCCCGGCGGTCACCGACGAAACGTTCTATGTTTATTACATTTTCGGCGCGGTTTTGCCGTTCAATCTTATGCGCTCGCTTATCTGCGCGCTTCTGACGTTCGCGCTGTATAAGCGGCTCAAAAACTTGTTCGACCGTATTTTCCCCGAAAGCCGCGCGGCTAAATCGGAAAGCGGCGGAATAATCACGAAAAGTGAAGCGGAAACGGCAAAGTTTGCCGAGAAATTTGCCGAAAAACTCGCGGGCGGCGAAGTCATACTTCTTTGCGGCGAGCTCGGGGCGGGCAAAACGGCGTTCGTCAGAGGGCTCGCAAAAGGGCTAGGGATAACCGAAAACGTGACGAGTCCGACGTTCGCGCTTATGAATTCGTATAAGGGCAGGCTTACGCTCGTGCATATCGACGCGTATCGGCTCGGCAGCGGCAAAGAGGCTTACGAAGCGGGTCTTACCGAATATTTTTACGCCGCGGATACGGTGTGCTGTATCGAATGGGCGGAAAATATCGCGGACGCGCTCACCGGCAAAAACATTACGATAAACATAAATTACCTCGGAAAAACCGAAAGGGAGATCGTTATAAAATGACAAGCAAACAGCGTGCGGCGCTCCGCAGTATGGCGGCGGGGATCGAGCCGATTTATCAGGTGGGCAAGGACGGACTCGGCGACAACCTCGTCGCGGGGCTTAACGAAGCGCTCGAAAAACGCGAACTTATCAAGATTACCGTGCTTCGGTCGTCCGATTTTTCGGCGAAGGAAGTTCTCGACGAGCTTTGCGCTGCGCTTTTGGCGGAGCCCGTATGCGCGATCGGGAATAAAGTCGTGCTTTATCGGCGCAGCTCGGTCGAGGGCGTGAAACATATCGAGTTTTAGTATGAAATACCTTGCGATAGATACGACTTGCGCTTCGCTTCGGGTGATACTCGGCGCGGACGGCAAGACTTA
Organism: uncultured Clostridia bacterium; assembly: GCA_934270565.1. Classification (GTDB taxonomy): domain Bacteria; phylum Bacillota; class Clostridia; order Christensenellales; family Pumilibacteraceae; genus UBA10677. The sequence continues at coordinate 84,510 of CAKQPR010000004.1, forward strand.
CGAATACTGCGAAGAGGGCAAGAAAGCGTCCGAAATTCTGCTTACCGCTATCGACGGACTGCTCGGACAGGCGGGGCTTACTCTTGCTGATACGGACGTTTACGCCGTAGTTACGGGTCCCGGGTCGTTCACGGGGATAAGAATAGGGATCAACACCGTCAAAACTTTCGCGGCGGTTACGGGCAGAAAAATCGTCGCCGTAAACTCGATCGAAAAACTTGCATATAATATAAGCGCGGGGGCGACGCTCGGAATCGTGTTCGCTTACGCGAACTTTTGCTACGTCGGCGTTTACGACGGGAACGGGAATTGCCTTTCCGCGCCCGAAATGATTACTTTCGACGAAGCAAAATCGCGTGCGGCAAGCTCGGAGTACGAGGTTTACTGCGACGAGGCGGCTTTTGAAAAGCTTAAAGTCGGCAAAAAGGACGATCCGTCTCTGTCGTTCCGCCGCGCGGTCGAGAGTGCGATAATCCGCAACGCGTCTGTCGATTATCGCGAAATCGAGCCGTTTTACCTCATAAAGTCGCAGGCGGAGAGGGAAAAGGGCGAATGAAAATCGAAAGATGCGGGGCGGGCGACGCCGCCGTTATTGCAGCGATCGAGCGCGAATACATCGAGTGTCCGTGGAGCGAAGCGGAAATCGGGAAATGTATCGCTTCGGACGGTTACGCCTATTTCAAGGCGACCGAAAACGGCGTTACGGTCGGTTATATCGGCGTTCAGAAAGTCGAGCCCGAATACAATATCTGTAACGTTGCGGTCGTCTGGAGCGCTCGGAGAAAAGGCGTTGCGACCGCGCTCGTAACCGAGGTTGAAAACCTTGCCATAGCCGAGGGCGGCGGAACGGTTTACCTCGAAGTGAACGAGACCAACGCCGCGGCGATAGCGCTTTACGACAAGCTCGGTTTCGAGGTTTACGGCAGGCGCCCGTGCTATTACGGAGAGAACGCGGCTGTTTTGATGAAAAGGGAGATCTGAATGGTTCTGTCGGTGGACGGTTATTCTATCGGTTACGATAGGGCGAATAACGGCGGGAAACCGCTACTGTTACTACACGGTTGGGGATGCGACGCAAGCACGATGCGCCGCGTCTTTTTTTATTTCGCGGACAAGGGGCGGGACGTGATCGCGATCGATTTTCCGGGGTTCGGGAGAAGCCCCGCGCCGCCCGCCGCGTTTACGATCTACGACTACGCCGCGATCACCGCGAGGTTTCTGGAAACGCTCGGAATCCGCGAGCCCGACGTTATAGCCCATTCGTTCGGAGGGAGGGTAGCGATAATCTTGGCTTCGCGAGCGCTTACGGGCAGGGTGCTAATCACGGACGGCGCGGGCGTAAAACCGAGGCGGGGGCTCGGGTATTATTTCAAGGTCGGGTCGTATAAGCTGAAACGTAAGCTCGGGTTTAAGCCGAAAAACGCGGGTTCGGACGATTACCGCGCGCTTCCGGACGATATGAAAAGGGTTTTCGTGCACGTCGTAAACGAGTACCTCGACGGGCTTCTGACCGAAATAAACCGACCGCTGTTGCTTGTCTGGGGCGAAAAGGATCGCGATACGCCGCTTTATATGGCGAAGCGTATCCGGGAAAAGGTGCGCGACAGCGCGGTGATCGTTATGAAAGACTGCGGACATTTCGCTTTTTTGGAAAATTTCGCCGAATTCGTAACGATAGCCGACGCGTTTTTCGAAGCGTGAAAAGGGGGAAGAAATGGAAATCGTATTGAAAATCGCGACAGCGGTTGCGGCGTTCGCGTTTGCCGCGTGCGCGCTGCCGCTCAAACAGTATCAGCTTGCGTATTATCGTCTCGGCGAAACCTTTACGGCTTTATGCAGGCGCAAGGGCGAGGCGATAATTTTGCCGCTTGCGGTTTCGGTAATTGCGGCGGCGGGAGCGGTTCTTTCCGCGGCGTTCGGGTTTTATCCGAATTTCGTATCGGTCGGGCTCGGCGCGATCGTTGCTTTTTCGGTTTGTTTTCCGCGCTCGCGGCTTAAGAAAAGCAAAGTCGCGGTAACTGCTCGGGTGCGGCGGTTTTTGTTTGCATACCTTGCGTTATGCGGGGTTTTCGGAGTTGCCGCGTACTTTCTGCCCGCGGTGGCGGCTGTGCCCGCGTGCGGCTCTGCGGCGGCGTTTTTGCTCGCGCACGCCGTGCGGACGCCGATAGAAGCGGCGAGGAACGCGCGGTTTATAGACGAAGCGAAGGATAAACTCGATCGGATAAACCCGATCCGTATCGGAATAACCGGAAGCTACGGAAAAACGACTTTTAAGAGCGTGCTTGCGGCGATCCTGTCCGAAAAGTATCGGGTTTGCGTTAGCCGAGGCAATTTCAACACGCCGCTCGGGCTCGCTCGGACGATTAAAGAGAGTATGACCGAGGACGCGGAAATTTTTGTTGCCGAGGCGGGCGCGCGGCATACGGGGGATATAGCCGAGCTCGCCGAGCTGATACGCCCCGACTATGCGGTCGTTACGGCGATAGGCAATCAGCACCTCGAAACGTTCGGATCGACTGCGAACCTTAAGAACGAGAAATTCGAAATCGTGGTTGCCCTGCGCGACAAAGGGAACGCCTTTTTCGGTTCGGCGGCGGGCGAGCTTTACAGGCGGAACGGCAAGGGGTACGCGGCGGGCGCGAACGTTTTTGCGGAAAACGTGAGGGTTACGGACGGCGGAACTTATTTTACCGCGAGGATCGGGAACACGGTAATTCCGCTTTACACCAAGCTCGGCGGCGATTTTATTCCCGAAACGGTCGCGCTCGCGGCGGCGGTCGCGCTAAGGCTCGGCGTGCCGCCCGAATCGATAAAAAAATCGGTTGCGAGGCTCAATTCGGTTGCGCATCGTCAGCAATTATTGTATAATGGACTTGACGTCATTATCGACGACGCCTACAACGCGAACGAGGCGGGAGCGAGAAGCGCGCTGAGACTGCTCGGCGGGTTTCGCGGGAAAACCCGTGTGCTCGTGACTCCGGGGATCGTAGAGCTCGGTATAAGCCAGTACGACGCGAATTACGAGCTCGGAGCGTATGCCGCTTCGCGCGCGGACGTTATGATTTTCATCGGGTCGAACGCGCGGGCGCTTGCTTCGGGCGCGGAAAGCGGCGGCGCGGCGAAAACCGCGGTTTTCGAGGTGGGTTCGCTTAAAGCTGCGACCGAAATTCTGAAAAATATCAAAGGAGAGAGGGCGATTTTGTTCGAAAACGATCTGCCCGACAATTACAGATGAGACGTGTTGCTTTTGTGTCCGGAGGGGCGAAGGGTATAGGCGAAGCGATCGTGCGCAAGCTCGCGGGGTGCGGGTTTTCGGTCGCGATAGGGTATAACGCTTCGGAGGAGCGAGCCGAGGCTCTCGCGCTCGAGCTTCAGCGCGGCGGCGTGAACGCTATCGCCGTAAAGCTCGATCTGGCGGACGCGGCGAGCATCAAAGAAGCTTTTTCGGCGGCGAAAAAATATTTCGGGTTCGTCGATACGCTTATAAACAACGCCGGCGTTTCGCTCGTAAAGCCGTATTTCGACTGTTCGGAAGAGGAAATAAACCGTACAATTTCGGTAAATCTTGTCGGAGCGATGCTTTTATGTAAGGAATTCGCGCCCGATATGGTAAGCGCGGGTTTCGGCCGGATCGTCAATATTTCCTCGTGTTGGGGCGTGCGCGGGGCGAGCTGCGAAGTTGCGTATTCCGCTTCGAAAGCGGGCGTGATAGGATTTACGAAAGCGCTTAACGCAGAGCTCGCAAGAAGCGGGGTTTCGGTGAACGCCGTCGCCCCGGGATTTATAAATACCGATATGAATGCGCACCTTACGCCGGAGGAAGTCGCCGATTTTACCGATGGCGTTGCGGCAAATCGTATAGGACAACCCTCGGAAGTCGCCGACGTCGTTGAACTTCTTACGCGCGAAAAACTGTACGTTGCGGGCGAGACGATTTCCGTTGACGGAGGATTGCTGTGAGCGTAACGGACGAAATCCGCGCCGACTTGTTCGCCGCCGCGGACGAAAAATACCGCGACTTCAACGGTTCGCTTATACCAACGCTTCCGCGCGAAAGAGTGATAGGCGTTCGCGTTCCCGTGCTCAAAAATCTGGCGAAAAAGTACCGTAATCGCTCGGATATCGGCGAATTTTTACGCGATTTGCCGCATTTTTATCACGAGGAAAACTGTCTGCACGGGTATATGATAGCGGATATTAAGGATTACGGACAAGCCGAAACGGCGGTGGAAAAATTTTTGCCTTACGTCGATAACTGGGCGACTTGCGACACGCTTTCGCCGAAAGCGTTTGCGAAAGACCTTGTAAAAACGCGCGAAAACGCTATGCGGCGGATAAATTCCGATTGCACCTACACCGTTCGGTTCGGAATAAACACCGCGATGAGGTTTTTCCTCGGGGATAATTTCGATCGCGGGTTGGCGGACGCCGTTGCGGGCGTTAAGTCGGACGAATACTACGTCAATATGATGATCGCTTGGTATTTCGCGACCGCGCTTGCGAAGAATTACGACGAAGTTCTGCCGTACCTTACGGAGCGGAAACTCGGCGTTTGGGTGCACAACAAGACGATACGAAAGGCGATCGAAAGTTACCGCGTGAGCGACGAGCATAAATCTTTTCTGCGCTCGATCGCGGTGAAAAAAGTAAAATAGATTTACGAAGATAAGAGGTTTGATATGAAACTTACGTTCGACGAGATCAAAAGCGTTACGTTCGGCTGGGTGGAAGTAAAGGAAGAGGGCGGCTTTCTCGATTTTTACAAGACGATCGAGGCTCAGCGCGAGGCGTGGAAGCGTGCGAACAACGATTTCGTTTACGATCGCGCGCGCAAAAAGACGGGAATCAAGCTCGATTTTTACACCGACAGCGATTTTATTGCGGTCGGAACGGACGGCGGACAGACGACCGTAGCCGTTGACGGATTGTTCGTCGGGTGCTTTGCGGGCAAGGAAAATTATTCCGTTCGGCTCGAAGCGGGTGAGAAGAGGGTTACGGTTTACCTCGACAAGCACGGCTATACGAAGATTTCTTCCGTCGAGCTCTCGGACGGCGCGACTTTTCGGGCGGTCGGACACGATCGCAAGATCCTGTTTATGGGCGACAGTATCACCGAAGGGTGGCAGTCGGGATACGATTTTGTCTCGTTCGCGGAAATCGTTTCGCGCGCGTTCAACGCCGAATCGGTCGTGAACGGTTGCGGCGGGGCGTATTATCTGCCTGAATTCGCGGAGCGGACTTGTTTCGATCCGGATATCGTTATCGTCGCTTACGGTACAAACGATTATTATTGTTACGATGATTTCCCTACCGTGGAGAGGAACGCCCGAGGCTTTTTAGAACGTATCGTAGCGTTGTACGGCGATAAAAAATTGTTCGTGATTTCGCCGATCTGGCGCAGACTTCGGGACAAACCGAAAGAAAGCATGGGCGATTTTCCCGAATATTGCGAGCGGCTTAAAAAGATTTACGCCGATTATCCCGTTACGGTTATCGACGGATTCGGGCTCGTTCCGCACGATTCGGCGTTCTTCGCCGGCGACGATCTGCACCCGAATGCACTCGGATTTTATGTGTACGGCGAGAACCTTGTGCGGGAAATAAGCAAGAGATTGTAGGGTTGATATGACCGTGTATGTGGGCTTAACGTCATTTCGACCGAAGCGAGGGTGATACCCGAGCGAAGCGGAGAAATTCCCTGCGGAAGGCGGTGAGCCACCGCGGGCGAGTGTTCGGGGCATACCGTTCCGCCACGTTCGTGTTCGCTCCCGCCTTGGTCTCGACTGACGCCCCCGGATGACGAGACTATGTACCGTTCCGCCTGGTTGGCGGGTGGACGAGGGCGTCTGCCCCTACCGGGTTCGACCAAAGAGGACGAAGAACGCTCTACCGAGTTCGACCAAAGAGGACGAAGAACGCTCATACCTTTTAGCCTTCCCCCCAAGGGAAGCCTTTTAAGATTATTCCGTTCCGCAAGGTTGAAATAGCGTAAAAAGAACGTCGTGAGCGGCGTTCTTTTTACGTTGTGAAAACGCTTGTGTTTAATTGACGATCAAACGTGAATGTAACGAAAAAACGTATACGTATATGTTTTTTTGCGACGTATTTACTTGATAACGTCTATCGAATACAGTCTTATTTCGTCCGATCCGTGCGTTTTCGTACCGCGGAACGATACCGAATTTATCGGTTCGTTTACGTCTACGAAAACGAGGCGGCGGTAATTGTCGGTTACCTTGATTTCGCGCGTGCCGTTGTTGCCGCTCACCGTAATCGTGAAGTCTGAAACGAGCGAAGGGGGAATGAATACGGTTTGTTTTCCGCAAGCGTTATGGCAAAGCGACGGATAACTTTGTATTACCCATGCGTTGTCCTCATCGGCGTAGCACCGTCGCATAAGGTCGCTGTCGAATACGAGTCTGATTTTCGCGCACGAGGTTTCGGGGAACGTGTACGTTACTGTTTCGCCGAGCGCGAGAACGGTGACGGGGTTTTCGGATTTTGCGTCGTCGCGGTACGGATAAGCAGTAAATCTTTCGCGTTCGCAGTCGGGGAAGCCGATGACCTTTTCACGCTCGGTATTTAAAAGATAGCAGTCGTGCTTACGCAGAAGTTGTTGAATTTCGGAAACGTATTCGCCCGCGCCGCGCGGCGTTGCGTGATGCCGAAGCGCAACCGCCGCTGCAAATCCGACGGCTTGCCCGAGCATAGCGCAGGTCGCCATCACGCGGGTAGAGGAGAGCGCGAGGTGCGTTACGCTTACGTTGCGCCCCGCAAAGAACAGGTTTTCGACGTTCTTCGAGTACACGCAACGATACGGGATCGGGTACGGCTTTTCGAAGCGGTAATGGATATTCGGGTGTTTCGCGTCGATCCCTCCCGAATAGTGATCGTCGAGCGTCCATCCGCCGTAAGCGATTTCGTCGGGGAACGTTTTCGCCGCAAGAACGTCGGTTGCGGTAAGCGTGTAATCGCCCTTGTAGCGGCGGGTTTCGCGTTTTGCGCAGAGCGAACCGATCCAGTCGAGCGAGTACCCTTGAGCGTTCGCCAAAGCCGCCGTGTGCGCGTAAGCCGCCGTCGCGAGATCGGTAAGGTCTTCGGTTATTTTGCCCGCATCGCGCAACGCGTCGCGATCGCCGCCGAGCTCGAGCCACCAGAAATTCTCGTTTCTTACGTCGATTTCGCCGCTAGGACAGCGTTTTTCGAGGACTTCGTTAAATCTTTCCGTTCCCGAAGCAATCGCGGTTTCGTCGGCGGGCTCGTTCGGGGAGCTCGCGCGGTACTGCAATAAAATACTGTTGCCCATCGTCGTGTCGTCGGGAGTTTCGGGCGCGTAAATTTCGCCCGTTTCGGCGCGGCTTTCTCTGCCTTTCGAGTGCTCTGCCGACGTGAATTCGGCGAGAACGCAGTCGCCCGAGCAGTCCGCGTAGTATTTCGAGCGGATTTCGTAAAATTTGTAATCGTCCGTTTTCCACGCCGTTACCGACTTGATCGCGCCGTTTTCTTCGGTCGCGTTCATTACGGTCGCGGATAAAATAAGCGTAATGTTTTTCTCCGCGCGCACCTTGTTGAGAAGCACGCGATCCCATAGCGACCAGTTCATTTTCGGATTGAGCCGCGCGTTGTCGAGCGCGAGTTCTTCGACGATACCGCCTTCTTTAAGGTCGGGAAATTGCACTGCCGCACCGCGTATCCACATTCGCACTTCGCTCGAACAGTTACCGCCGAGCACCGTCCGATCGTGGACGAGCACAGTTTTCACGCCTTCGCGCGCCGCCGAAACCGCCGCCGCCACGCCGCTCAATCCGCCGCCGATTACGCAAAGTTCGGTTTCGATAATTTCGGTTCTGTCGTTTTTCGTTTCCATGACCAAATCTCCTTGACTTGTCGCTTTATATTAAGTATAATGGTATAAAACGATAATATCAATAGGTTTAACGATATGTTTTCTTTGAATTACGATACAACGCGGTTGGTTGACGAGCTCGGCGAGTATGTTTCGGCGCTTCGCGAGGCAGGATACGCGATTTCGCTGTGCAAGCTCGATTCGGTTTTTTACGCGGTTTTTCCGCCGTCGGCGGACTACCTCAGACACGATTTCGAGTACTGCGCGATCGTCAAGAAAACGCGCAACGAAAAGTGTCTCGAACGGCAGAATTTGTTGCTCGAGAACCTTAGCGAGGGGGACTGCGAGTTTTCCGCTTGCCATGCGGGCGTGTGCGAGTACGTGTCGCCCATAGTCGAGGGCGGCGAGAAATACGGGATCGTCTGCCTTTCGGGGTATCGCAAAGAGGGCGAGTCGGGCAGGGGCGTCGCTTACGAGAGACTTTGCGGCGAAGTTCCGACGGAAAAGCGCGCGCGGGCGCTGATAAACCCCGTGCTGAGAATTTTGTCCGAAATCGTTCGCGCGGAAAAGGAGGCTTCGCAGAACGCCGGAAAACCCGAAAAGACCGTGCGCGAAGTCATGCGGTTCGTTGCCGAAAATCTCGACGTGCCGTTCACCGCCGACGACGTATGCGCCGCCGTTTTTTACTCGCAGTCGTATGTTCGCCGCGAGTTTAAGAGAATCACAGGCGAAAGCCTGTTCGGTTACGTCGAGCGCGTGCGCGTCGAGAAGGCGCAGAAACTGTTGACGGATACGGATAAGACCGTTAAAGAAATCGCTTGCGCCGTTGGATTTCCCGATCAGAATTATTTTTCGGTTGCGTTCAAACGCGTGGTCGGCGTTACGCCGTCCGATTACCGTAAGGCGTATAAAGGGTAGAGGCGGTGAGCCACCGCGGACGAGGCGCGGAGCCCGCGCGGGCATTTTTTTGGGTATACCGTTCCGCCACGTTCGTATTCGCTCCCGCCTTGGTCTCGACTGACGCCCCCCCGGATGACGAGGCAAAGGAGCGTTCCGCTTGAATGTTAGTGTACGACTGATTTCGTTTCTGATGCGAGGGATTTCTCGACTACGCTTGAAATGATGTCGTGTCCGTTTGGTTGTGCGGCGGGGCGAGGGCGCCCCGCCCTACCGAAGCGGAAAACGACATTTCAAACAAATACTTGCCCGCAGCGGCTCGCCGACGGGCGGACGAGGAACGTCCTTACCGCGCTCACCAAAAAAGGGCAACAGACATTGCTTAAAACGCCTATATTTTTTATACTGCCGTATGGCGTTTTTTTAGTGCATAGGGCGTTTTTCGGCGAGCCGTCGGGGCGCATAAAATTTTTTTATCGTTCAAGGAAAAAAGTTTAAAAAATTTTTTAAAAAATATTTTCTTTAAAACGCTTGACAAATTCTTGAAAACCGTGCTATTATTTTATAATGTCGTATTATGCGGTCTTATACCCAACCCTACGGGTTACGGAAAGGGCGCAAAAGACGAAAACACAAGTAAATTCACGGTCCAAGGAGAGTTTAAATGTCCGGAAGAACTATCAAAAAGGTGAAGTACGGGAACACCGAACGCCGTTCTTTTGCGCAGGTCAACGAGGTTTGCAAGATGCCTTACCTCGTCGAGGTGCAGAAGGATTCCTACGGCGAGTTTCTCAAAAACGGTATCGGAGAAGTTTTCAAAGACTTCTCGCCGATCAGGGATTTCAGCAACAAGATGGAGCTTTATTTCGAAGGTTACCATCTCGAAATGACCCCGAAGTACACCGAGAAAGAGTGTAAAGATCGCGACGCGACTTACGCGGTACCGCTTAAAGTCAAGGTGCGTCTCGTCCACAAAGAGACCGGTCTCGTGACCGAGCAGGAAGTGTTCATGGGCGATATTCCGCTTATGACGCCGAACGGCTCGTTCATCATCAACGGCGCGGAACGCGTTATCGTTTCGCAGCTCGTGCGTTCCCCCGGCGTTTACTTCGATTTCTCCAAGGACGTCAGAACGGGCGAAAACTATTACGCCGCTACCAACATTCCGTCCCGCGGCGCATGGCTCGAGTTCCAGGAGGACGACAAGGGCGTTCTTTGGGTTCACGTCGACCGTCAGCGTAAGGTACAAGCCTCGGTGCTTATGCGTTCGCTTTCGGCTGTGCTCGAAACCAAGTTCGAAGAGCCGCTCCGGATCCTCGACGATTATAAATACGTTCCGTTCGAGGGAAGCGCGGCGGGTGCAGAGCCTTACTTCGTTTTCTCGGACAATGAGGGCATGACCAAACTCTTCAAGGGCGAAAAACTCATGGCGGAAACGATCGCCAAGGATACCGCGGACAACGAGGACGACGGACTTAAAGAACTCAACCGCAAGCTCCGCCCCGGCGAAATCCCGAATATCGATTCGATCAAGCAGTTCGTGCGCGGACTGTTCTTCGACCGCAGAAAATACGATCTCAGCCGCGTAGGCAGATACAAATACGACAAAAAGCTTGCGCTTGCCGCCCGTATTACCGGAAAGCGCGCCGCCGAGGACGTCGTTGACGACAACGGCGAACTTTTCGTAGCCGCAGGTAAGCGCATTACCGAGGACGTTGCGTGGAAGATCCAGAACGCGGGCATCAACTGCGTGGGTATCAAGGTAAGCGGCAACAAGCAGACTTTCTATGTGTTCGGTAACCGTCACGTCGATATCCGCAACTTCGTTTCGCTTTCAGGCGACGAGCTCGACGCGCTCGAAATCAACGAAAAGGTTTACTATCCGACCCTTAAACGCGTGCTCGACGAAGCGGCTGGCGACAACGAAAAGCTCAAAGAGCTCATAGTCGAAAACCGCGACCTTCTTATCGTAAAACATCTTCTCGTGGACGACGTTATCGCGACGATCAACTACGTCGAAGGACTTCGTTACGGCGTGGGTTACTGCGATAATATCGACCACCTCGGCAACCGCAGAGTGCGCAGCGTGGGCGAGCTTTTGCAAAACCAGTTCCGTATCGGTATCGCGAGACTTGAAAGAGTTGTCCGCGAGAGAATGCAGATTCAGTCCGATTCGGAAGAAGCTACTCCGCAGAACCTTATAAATATCCGTCCCGTGACGAGCGCGATCAAAGAATTCTTCGGATCGAGCCAGCTGTCGCAGTTCATGGACGAGAGCAACCCGATTGCGGAACTTACGCACAAAAGAAAGCTTTCCGCGCTCGGCCCCGGCGGTCTTAACCGCGAACGCGCTTCCTTCGAGGTCCGCGACGTTCACTATTCGCACTATTCGAGAATGTGCCCGATCGAGACGCCCGAAGGTCAGAACATCGGACTTATCAACTCGCTTTCTTCGTATGCGCGCGTAAATAAATACGGATTTATCGAAGCGCCCTACCGCAGAGTGGACAAGGAAAACAAACGCGTCACCGACGAGGTTGTTTACATGCCCGCCGACGAAGAGGACAGATACGTCGTCGCGATGGCTAACGAGCCGCTCGACGAGAACAACTGGTTCGTCAACGAACGCGTTATGATGCGTTACCGCGACGATATCGCAGAACGCAGCCGCGATGATATCGACTTTATGGACGTAAGTCCGCGTCAGATGATTTCGGTCGCTACCGCGCTTATTCCTTTCCTTGAAAACGACGATACCAACCGTGCTCTTATGGGCTCGAACATGCAGCGTCAGGCCGTTCCGCTTCTTAAACCCGAAGCGCCCATCGTCGGTACCGGTATCGAACATAAGATCGCTTACGATTCGGGCGTTATGGTTATCGCGAGAAAGAGCGGTACCGTTACTTACGTCGACGCCGAGCGTATCCGCATCGAAGAGGACGAGGCTACCGAGACTCCCGAAGGCGGAATCGAGATTGTCGAAAACATTCATTCCGTTTCGGGCAAGGGCGGTAAGCAGATCGCGGAGTACGTTCTCAAAAAGTTCATCGGCTCGAACCAAGGCACTTGCATCAATCAGAAACCCATCGTAAGCAAGGGTCAGCACGTCGAGGCGGGCGAAGTCATTGCGGACGGTCCGTCCTGCGACAACGCCGAACTCGCGCTCGGAAGAAATATCCTTATCGGCTTTATGAGCTGGGAAGGCTATAACTACGAGGACGCTATCCTTATTTCCGAAAAAATAGTAAAAGACGACGTGTTCACCACGATTCATATCGAGGAGCACGAACTCGAAGCGCGCGATACGAAACTCGGCGAAGAGGAAATCACGCGCGATATTCCGAACGTGGGCGACGACGCGCTTAAAAACCTCGACGAAAACGGTATCGTCCGTATCGGCGCGGAAGTGGAGAGCGGAGACATTCTCGTCGGTAAAGTTACTCCCAAGGGCGAAACCGAACTCACTCCCGAAGAAAGACTTCTTCGCGCGATCTTCGGCGAAAAAGCCCGCGAAGTCCGCGACACTTCGCTTCGCGTTCCGCACGGCGAAGGCGGCATCGTAGTGGACGTCAAGGTGTTCACCCGCGCTAACAAGGACGAAATGAGCCCCGGCGTAAACAAGCTTGTCCGCGTTTATATCGCTCAGAAGCGTAAGATCAGCGTCGGCGACAAGATGGCGGGACGTCACGGAAACAAGGGCGTCGTTTCGAGAATTTTGCCGCAGGAAGATATGCCGTTCATGGCGGACGGCACGCCCCTTCAGATCGTGCTTAACCCCCTCGGCGTTCCTTCGCGTATGAACATCGGTCAGGTCCTCGAAGTTCACCTCGGTCTCGTGGCCAAGGCGCTCGGCTGGAAAGTCGCGACCCCCGTGTTCGACGGCGCGCTCGAAAGCGATATCGAAAAACTTCTCCGCGACAACAACCTCGGCGTAAACGACAAGGGCGAAGTCGACGGTAAAGTTCAGATGTACGACGGCAGAACGGGCGAGCCGTTCGAGAACCGCTCGACCGTCGGCTATATGTATATGATCAAACTTATCCACCTCGTCGACGATAAGATTCACGCTCGTTCGACCGGTCCGTACTCGCTGGTTACTCAGCAGCCTCTCGGCGGTAAAGCGCAGTTCGGCGGACAGCGTTTCGGAGAAATGGAGGTCTGGGCGCTTTACGCTTACGGCGCGGCGAACATTCTTCAGGAAATCATGACGGTCAAGTCCGACGACGTTGTGGGAAGAGTCAAGACTTACGAATCCATCGTCAAGGGCGGCAACAACAACGAACCCGGCGTTCCCGAATCGTTCAAGGTCCTTATCAAGGAGTTGCAGGCGCTCGCGCTCGACGTCAAAGTGCTTAACGAGAACCACGAGGAAATCGGTATTCGCGAGCTTATGGAGGACGACGGCTTCGACGAAGCGGACAACCGTGCTCCCAAGCCGGTCGAAGGCGGCGATTTCGTGGACGGAGACGAGCAGATCGACCTCGGCGGAGACGCTTTCGACGGCGATCTCGACGACTGGGGCGACGACGGCGATTCCGACCTGTTCGGCAGCGACGACGATACCAAGCTCGACGATATGCTCGGCAACGACGATCTGGATTTCGGCGGCGAAGAGGACGACGCTTTCGAGGACGATCTGCTTATAGGCGACGACCTCGACGATCTTGACGATAAAGGAGAGAACGACTAATGTTTGAATTGAATAATTTCGACTCGATGCAGATTGCGATCGCAGGACCGGACAAAATCCGCGAGTGGTCGCACGGCGAAGTCACCAAACCCGAAACAATCAACTACCGCACCCAGAAACCCGAACGCGACGGTCTGTTCTGCGAAAGAATTTTCGGACCGACCAAGGACTGGGAATGCCATTGCGGCAAGTATAAACGTATCCGTTACAAGGGCGTCATCTGCGACAAGTGCGGCGTAGAAGTTACCCGCGCCAAGGTTCGCCGCGAGCGTATGGGTCATATCGAACTCGCAGCTCCCGTAACGCATATCTGGTATTTCAGAGGCGTTCCGAGCCGTATCGGGCTTATGCTCGATATGAGCCCCAAGGCGCTCGAACAGGTCGTTTATTTCGTCAACTTCATCGTACTCGACAAGGGCGAAACCGACCTCGAATACAAGCAGATTCTTACCGACGCGCAGTACCTCGAAGCCGTTGACAAGTACGGCGAAAAGGCTTTCAGAGTCGGCATGGGCGCGGAAGCAATCAAAGAGCTTCTCGCGGCGGTCGACGTAAAGGGCGAATACGAGAAGGTAAGCGAAATCGTAAGAAATTCGACCGGTCAGAAGAAAATGAAGGCGATCAAACGCCTCGAAATTCTCGACGCGTTCGTCAAGTCCGGCAACGATCCCACATGGATGGTGCTCGACGTTCTGCCCGTTCTTCCTCCCGAACTCCGCCCTATGCTTCAGCTCGACGGCGGAAGATTCGCGACCTCCGACCTTAACGATCTTTATCGCAGAGTCATCGCGAGAAACAACCGTCTTAAAAGACTTATCGAGCTTTCCGCTCCCGATATCATTATCCGCAACGAAAAACGTATGCTTCAGGAAGCCGTCGACGCGCTTATCGACAACGGCCGCAGAGGCAAAGCCGTTTCGGGCGCGGGCAACCGCGAGCTTAAATCGCTGTCGGCGTTCCTTCGCGGTAAGCAGGGACGTTTCCGTCAGAACCTTCTCGGAAAACGCGTAGACTATTCCGGCCGTTCGGTTATCGTCGTCGGTCCCGAGCTGAAAATGTATCAGTGCGGTCTTCCTAAGGAAATGGCGCTCGAGCTGTTCAAGCCGTTCGTCATGCACGAGCTTGTAGCCGAGTCCAAAACTCACAACATAAAGAGCGCAAAGCGTTTCGTCGAGCGCGCCAACAAGGAAGTCTGGGGCGTACTCGAAAAGGTTATCAAGGAGCACCCCGTGCTTTTGAACCGTGCTCCTACGCTTCACCGTCTCGGTATTCAGGCATTCGAACCCGTCCTCGTCGAGGGCAGAGCGATCAAGCTTCACCCGCTTGCGTGCGGCGCGTTCAACGCGGACTTCGACGGCGACCAGATGGCTGTTCACGTTCCTCTTTCCATCGAAGCTCAGACCGAAGCGAGATTCCTGATGCTCGCGACCAACAACGTCCTCAAGCTTTCGGACGGTAAACCCGTCTGCTCGCCCACGCAGGATATGGTTATAGGCTGTTTCTACCTTACCATGGATAAGCCCGGGGCGAAGGGCGAGGGTATGATTTTCTGCGACAGCGACGAAGCCAAGATGGCTTACGCGAACAAGGAAATCGAGCTCCAGAGTAAAGTCAAAGTCCGTTTCTTCGCGGAAGTGGACGGCGAGAAGAAGAGCAAAATCCTCGACACGACGGTCGGTCGTATCATCTTTAACGAAGCGATTCCGCAGGACCTCGGAATTGCCGACAGAAGCGGCGAGGACGGTCCGTTCAAGCTCGAAGTCGATTACCGCGTAGGCAAGGGTCAGCTCAGCAAGATCGTAGACGCTACTTTCAAAAAGCACGGCGCTACCGAAACCTGTATCGTTCTCGACAATATCAAGGCGCTCGGCTTCAAGTATTCGACGATCGGCGCTATCACGACTTCCGTATTCGACATGCACATTCCGCCGGAAAAGAAGGATATTCTTGCAGCCGCAGAAAAGAAAGTCATCGAGTACGAGAAAGAGTACGACGACGGTATTCTTACCGAAGAGGAGAAGTACCGCCACGTCGTCGAAACATGGTCGAAGGCGAACGAGGATCTTACCGACGCGCTCAAAAAGACGCTCGACGAATTCAACCCCATCAACATGATGGCGGTTTCCGGCGCCCGCGGAAGCATGAAACAGATCGCTCAGCTTTCCGGTATGCGCGGACTTATGACCAACCCCCAAGGTAAAACGCTCGAAACGCCCGTTCGTTCTTCCTTCCGCGAAGGACTTTCGCCGCTCGAGTACTTCATTTCTTCTCACGGCGGACGTAAAGGTCTTGCCGATACCGCGCTTAAAACGGCTAACTCGGGATACCTTACCCGCCGTCTCGTAGACGTTTCGCAGGACGTTATCGTTCGCGAAGAGGACTGCTGCGCGGGTTCGGGAAGCATTTCCGGTATCGCTATCGAACGTATTTACGACGGAGACAGCGAGGTCGAGGGACTTAAGGACCGTCTCAACGGCAGATACGCCGCCGAGGATATCGTAAACCCCGAGACGGGCGAAATTTACGCCAAGGCAAACGAAATGATTTCCGAGTCGGTCGCAAAGAAAATCGACGACGACGATCGCGCGCTTGTCGAAGCGGGCAAGAAGGGTATCAGAGCGGTTATTCGTTCGGTGCTTACCTGCAAGTCCAAACACGGCGTGTGCACCAAGTGCTACGGTAAGGATATGTCCACCGGTTCGAGAACGGTAAACGTCGGCGAGGCTGTCGGTATCATAGCCGCTCAGTCCATCGGCGAACCCGGTACTCAGCTTACGATGCGTACCTTCCACTCGGGCGGCGTCGCGGCGGCTGAGGATATTACCCGCGGTCTTCCGCGTGTAGAAGAGCTTTTCGAGGCTCGTCGTCCCAAGGGTGTGGCAACCATCACCACCGAGGACGGTACCGTCAAGCTCGTCGAGAAAGACGGTAAACGCGATATTATCATCACCAACGCCGAAGGTAAGGAATTCACTTTCGCAATTCCGTTCACCGCAAAGCTTATGAAGAATATCGTGGACGGCGCGTTCGTCAAGGCGGGCGATCCGCTCACCGTAGGACCTATCGATCCGCACGACATTCTCGCAATAAAGGGCAGCAAGGACGTTCAGGACTATATCGTCAAGGAAGTTCAGGCAGTTTACCGCAGTCAGGGCGTCGAAATCGCCGACAAGCACATCGAGGTCATCGTTCATCAGATGCTCAAAAAAGTGCGCGTAGTTGACAGCGGCGATACTCAGCTCCTCCCCGGCGAAATGATAGATTCCGCTATGTTCCGCGAGGCAAACCTCGAAGCGATCCAGAACGGCGGCAAGCCCGCAGCGGCTAAACCGACCCTTCTCGGTATCACCAAAGCCGCGCTCGCTACCGACAGCTTCCTGTCCGCGGCGTCCTTCCAGGAAACCGCGCGCGTTCTTACCGAAGCCGCGATCAAGAACAAGATCGATCCGCTTATCGGACTTAAAGAGAACGTCATTATCGGTAAGCTCATTCCCGCAGGTACGGGTATGAAGGGTTACAACAACTTCTATCCCGCCGAAAAGAACGAGCCGAGCGAGAACTAAAAACTCATATACGGTATAACAAAACGCGACGAAACGTATATTTCGTCGCGTTTTTGCGTTTAAAATCGGTAAGAACGGGCAAAATCCGTTTTATGAAAAGACTTTTGATTTTTCGGGGTTTCTGGCTTCTGTGCGCGATACTCGCAACCGCTTATACGTTTACCGACTGGTTCGGGTTTACCGGCGGCGGGCTTCCCGCGCACATCTTCTTTACCAGCTGGTCGGTGTGGATCGGGCTCGTCGTGGCGATAGCTCACACGGCGGCAGCGGTCGTGGCGGCGGCAGGCGACGACAACACGATCGGATATCCGATACCCGCGATCACTTTCTGCAGCGACTGTATGCTTTTCATAACCGCGTTCGTCATTATGCTCGGCTGTATCTTTTTCAGCGCGCAAGTCAAGTTTTTTACGGTAAGCGGCTTCTTCAAGCACGTTTTTCTGCCGTTTTTTGCGCTGACGGACGCGTTTCTGTTCGCTCCCGAAGCGGCTTTTCGGAAGCGTTTCGTGGCGCGGTCGCTCGCGTTTCCGCTCGGGTACTGGATCGCGATGGTTATCCGTATAGTCGTGCTTCGCGGGCGATTCGGGGGCGCGGTGCCCGAAGAATTGCAGAGTTTTTGCTATCCGTATCCGTTTATGAACGCGGATAACGGCTGGGGTTTCCCGAAACTCGCGCTTGCGCTCACGGCGTTCTGCGCGGCGATGATCGCGTTCGGGTTCGCGCTATGTGCCGTAAGTCACCGACGGAAAGGCAGAAAGTCCTCGCTGTCGTTTTTATCGTAGATAAAGTCCGTGCCGATGAGGTTCGCGCGCACGATCGTGTCTTTGCCGTACTTTGTGCGGATTTTATCGAGCGCCTCTTCGAGCTTGTCGCGCTTACCGTCCTGTTTTTCGAACATGGAAACCTGAAAATTACCGTCCGCGGGCACAAGTCCGTATACCGCTACGCTTACCGTGCGCAGCGATATTTTTCTTTTGCCTATGAGCTCGAGCGCGAGACGGAACGCCGTTTCGGAAATCTCGAGCGCCGAGTAGGTCGGGCGGGAGAGAACGGCTTGCTTGGAGGAGTGGCTGAGCTCGGACGAGCGGAGATCGACGTGGATTCCCGTGCCTTTTACGCCGCCGTGCACGAGGCGCGAGGCGACTTTTTCGCTGAGATAGTCGAGTATCGCGCGCAGTTCGTCGGCGGTCACGACGTCGCGGACGGTAGTCATTCCGTGCCCGACGCTCTCGTTTTCGCGGGAAACAACCGCTTCCCGCACGGGCTCGTAATCCTCGCCGCGCGCCGCTTCGCGAAGCTTTATGCCGTTTATTCCGAGCGTCGAACGCAGGGTTTTTTCGTCGGCTTCGGCAAGGTCGCCGAGAGTAATAACGTTGATTTTTTTGAGCGCTTCGGTAGTGCTTCTGCCCACCATCATAAGGTCGGAGGCGGGGAGAGAGTATAGTTTTTTGCGGAAGTTGTCTTTGTCCGCAACGAAATAATCGTCGGGTTCGGCGAGGTCGCTGCAGATTTTGGCGAGCGATTTCGTAAAGCTCACGCCGACGGAAACGGTCAGTCCCGTTTCCTTTTTTACTTCCGCGAGGATCTTTTTCGCGATTTGTTCGCCGTTGCCGAAAATGCGCTCGCACCCCGTGCAGTCCAGCCAGCATTCGTCCGGACCGAACGGCTCGACGAGCGGCGTAAAGCGCGTGTAAATGCCGAAAACCTGCTTTGAAAATTTCTCGTACAGATCGAAATGCGGCTCGACGAACACGATGTCGGGGCATTTTTGGCGCGCCTGCCAGATCACGTCGCCGGTTTTTACGCCCGCCGCTTTCGCCTTCCTGTTTTTTGCCAGAACGACGCCGTGCCGCCGCTCGGGATTGCCCGCAACGGCGACCGCTTTGCCTTCGAGGTCTGGGTTGAGCCGACACTCGACCGAGGCGTAAAAGTTATTCAGGTCGCTGTGTAAAATGAGTTTGTTCATAGGCGTATGATAGCTATTCGTCGGATGACGCGGGAGGTGGGATTGCCATTTAAAGCCTTCCCCCTTGGGGAAGGTGGCACGAGTGTGAGCGAAGCGATCCGAGTGACGGATGAGGGGTCGGGTTAAGACAAACGAAACGTAAAAGACAACCCCTCATCAGTCGCTACGCGACAGATCCCCAAGGGGAAGCCTTATACGGTCGTGTTCGACTGATTTCGTTTCAGATGTAGGGGATTTCTCGACTAACGCTCGAAATGACGTCGTGTATGCTTGGTTTTCGGGCGGACGAGGGCGTCCGCCCCTACCACAACTTTAACAAACGTTATACTTGCCACTTTTTAATGTCATTTCGACCGAAGCGAACGGAGTAAGCCGTGAGCGTAGCGGAGAAATCCCCCACGAAGTCACCCGATAACGATACTGCTACAACTGTTTTCGACCGTATTTGTCGGCGAAGCCGACGGTAGGGCGGTTCGCCCTCGGACCGCCGCATAACGTACAGTCGCGTTCGGGTATTTGAAACATACCGTTCCGCAACGTCCGTGTTCGCTCCCGCGAGATCTCTCGACTTCGCTCGAGATGACGAGGCTGAATACCGTTACGCAAGGACGGCGGGCGGACGGGGCGTCCGCCCCTACCACGCTCTACCGAAAGTTAGTATGGGCATCGCCGACTTGACCGCGGTGGCTAATCGGCGCTCCCGCGAGTGACGAGACGGCGTACCGTTCCGTGATTTTTAAGACCGTTTTCCGTATCGGGGAATTGCACGCATTTCGGAATTATGATACCCCGAGAGGGGAGAAAAGTCAAGCGAATTCGGGGCGATTGCGGGCATAAGTTCGGAATTCGGGACATACCTTATATTATCCGAAAAGATAAAGAGGTAAACTATGAGAAAAGCGTTAAAAACCATTGCTTTACTGCTCGTCGTGTGCTTCGTTCTGCCGATTGCGGCTTGCGGCAAGAAAGAGGTGAAACGAACGAGTTACGAAATCGCCGCGACTTACGACGAAACGGCGCGCGTTCTGAACGCGGATATGACGGTGAATTACGTCAACGAAACGGATTCCGTACTCGACGAAGTTTGTTTCCATCTGTATCCCGCGGCGTTCCGCGAAGGCGCGAGATTTTCGCCCGTGCCCGAAGCGTTGGCGCTTTCGGCGTACTACGACGGCGTGAATTACGGCGGTATCGAGATAACCGGCGTTACCGTGGGCGGTGAGGCGGGCGAAATAAAGATAATCGGGCAGGACGAAGATATTCTGTCCGTTCCGACGGGCGAGTTGTTCCCCGACGATACCGTTAAAATCGGAATAAAATTCGCCGTAACGCTGCCGAAAGTCCGTCACCGCCTCGGAGTCACCGAAAGCGGCGTAAACTTCGGCAATTTCTATCCGATTGCGTGCGTGTACGAAAACGGCGCTTTCCGTACCGATCCGTATTACGAAAACGGCGATCCGTTTTATTCGGACTGCGCCGACTACAAAGTTTCGCTCGCGCTTCCCGAGGATTACGCGCTTGCTTCAACGGGAGTGCAGACCAAATCGAAAGCGGACGGTAAAGCCGTTTACGCGTGCGAGGCGGAGAACGTGCGCGATTTCGCGGCGGTCGCGGGTAAATTCAAAATGCTCGGAACGCGCGTGGGCAAGACCGACGTCAACTATTACTATTACGCCGACCCCGAGCCCGAAAAGAGTATGACTGCCGCCGCCGACGCGCTCCGTACCTTCTCGGAACTGTTCGGCGAATATCCTTACGACGTCTATTCGGTCGTGGAAACGGGATTTTTGCAGGGCGGTATGGAATATCCGCAGCTTTCGATGGTTACGGACACGCTTTCGCGGTCGAGCTACCTCGACGCGGTTATTCACGAAACCGCGCATCAGTGGTGGTACGGGGTTGTGGGTAACGACGAAGTGAACGCTCCGTGGCTTGACGAGGGGCTTGCCGAAACGAGTACGTCGATTTTCTACGAGCTCAATCCGTCTTACGGCGTGGATTACGGTAAGCGCATCGCAGACGCGCTGTCCGCTTACGTCATCTATTTCGACCCGTCGCGACCCTCGCCGCGATCCGACGTCATGACGCGCCCGCTCGGCGAATATTCGGACGGTTTCGAATACGCTTATTGCAGTTACGTCAAAAGCGAATTGATGTTCTCTTCGCTCCGCTCGACGATCGGCGACGAAAAATTCTTCGGCGGGCTCAGAAATTACTATGCAAATTACGGTTTCCGCAACGCTCTTCCCGACGGACTTATCGACTGTATGAGCGAAAGCGCCGGCAGAGACCTCGAAGGTTTCTTCTCGTCGTGGCTGGACGGCAAAGTGAAAATGTTTGCGTGAGGGGAAGAGAATGTTTCTGACGATTAAACGAAAAAGCGTGATAGCGGCGCTTCTCGTAGCCGTTACGATAGCGGTTGCGGTAGCCGTTTCGTTCGCGGCGACGACGGCGGTGAGCGTTCCGAAGATAGGCAGAACGATCGTGATCGACGCGGGGCACGGCGGCATAGACGGCGGCGTGGTGGGACGGCAAAGCGGCGTAAAGGAAGCGGAAGTAAACCTTGCGATCGCGCGAAGCCTTCGGCATTTCTTCGAGCGCGGCGGCTACGAGGTCGTTATGACGCGCACGTCCGCCGACGGACTTTACGGCGTGAGTTCGACGAACAAAAAGCGGAGCGATATGGAGCGGCGGCGGGATATTATCCGCGAAGCCGCGCCCGATATGGTGATTTCGGTGCATCAGAATTTTTATCCGCTTTCGTCCGTGAGCGGCGCGCAGGTTTTCTATTGCGACGGCGGCGAGAACGCGGGCGAGGAGGCGGCGAACGCCATTCAGGCTTCGCTCAATAATTCGCTCGGCTGCAATCGCGTGGCGAAAAAGGGCGATTATTACGTCGTGAAATGCACTTCGTATCCGTCCGTAATCGTGGAGTGCGGATTCCTTTCAAACCCGACCGAGGAGAAAAAACTCGTTACGGCGGCGTATCAGGAGAAGGTTGCCCGCGCGATATATTCGGCGGTTCACGGTATGCTCGGCGAGGCGGCGGGGTGTGATCCCTGCGCGTAAAGTGAGCGAAATTTATCCTGACCCCGCCAAGCGTTTGCATTTTTTCGGGATATGGTATATAATTTCTTAGGCGAGGGGCGCAGACGAGCGCTTCGAAGCAATGTGATTTCGGGGAGGCGAGCTTTTTGTTTATCGGTCCGATCGGAAAATATGGTTTTTCGGGCAGGGTTGCTCCGGATAAAAGCATAACGCATCGCGCGATTATGCTTTCTTCCGTTGCGGCGGGTACTTCGACAATCGAAAACCCGCTCGTTTGCGACGAAACCCTGCGGACGATACGGTGTATGCGCGCGCTCGGCGCGAAGATAGACGAAATCCCTAACGGGCTGAAAATCACAGGCACGGACAAGCCGAAACCCGCGTCGCTGCACGTCGGCGGGTCGGGAACGACCGCGCGGCTTCTGTGCGGGCTTCTGGCGGGCGCGGAAGGGGTTTTCGAAATCGACGGCGCGGCTTCGATAAGGATAAAACCGATAAAACGAATCGTCGAGCCGCTCGAAAAAATGGGCGCGAGGATCACGCTTTCGGGCGGCGGTCGGCTTCCGGCGCGGATCGAGGGCAGAAAACTCGGAAGCGTTTCTTACGATATGCCGATGCCGTCGGGACAGGTGAAAAGCTCGGTAATTCTTGCGGGGCTTAACGCAAGCGGCGTTACGACGGTGCGCGAAAGCGTGCCCACCCGCGATCATACCGAACGGCTCGCCGAAGCTATGGGCTGTAAAATCTGGGCGGAAGGCGGGCGCGTTTCCGTTGCGAGAAGCACGCCGAAACCCATAGAAATTTTCGTGCCCGCGGACGTGAGCGCGGCGGCTTATCCGTTCGTTCTCGCGGCGTTGCGCGGCGAAGCTACGGTCGAAAAGGTGGGAATTAACCCCACGCGGCGCGGAATTCTGAACGTTTTGTCGGCGTGCGGCGCGGAGGTCGCGACGGACAATCGCAGAGGCGTGACGGAACCGTTTGCGGACGTAACCGTTTCGGCAAACGGCGGGCTCGTGCCGTTCTCGGTCGGCAGAGAGCAGATTCCCACGCTTATAGACGAAATTCCCGTGCTGGCGGTTCTCGGCTGTTTCATAAACGGCGAAAGTGAGATCGGCGGCGCAAACGAGCTTACCGTGCGCGAGGATAACCGCATAGGCGCGACGGTTGCGGCGCTCAGGGCTATGGGCGCGGATATCGAGCAGACGGACGGCGGTATGAAAATCCGCGGCAACGGTAGGCTCGAAGGCGGCGCGAAGATCGATCCTCGCGGCGACTATCGCGTGGCGATGGCTATGGCGGTTGCGGGCGCGCTCAGCCGGAAAGGCGTCGAGCTCGAAGGCACGGACTGCATTACCGATTATTATCCCGACTTCTTCAAAATTTTCGCTTAAAACAACGGTTTACCTATGAAAAACATCGTTCTGATCGGAATGGCGGGCGCCGCGAAAACGACTACCGGCAAGGCGATCGCAAAAAAACTGAATATGCCGTTTTTCGACACCGACGAGGTTTACGTTTCGTATTACCGCGAAAGCATTTCGGATACGTTCGCGAACCTCGGCGAGGCGGTTTTCCGCGACAGAGAAACGGCGATCGCGAAGATGCTCGGAAAAGCCGACGGGGCGGTGATCGCCTGCGGCGGCGGGATCGTTCTTCGCGAGGAAAATATGGCCGCGCTCGGTAAAAACGCGGTCGTTGTTTTGCTTACCGCTTCGCCCGAAGCCATTTACGCGCGCGTTTCGAAAAACGATCGCAGACCGCTTCTTCGCGACGGCGGGATCGAAAAAGTCAGAAAGATGATGTCCGACCGCGAGCCGCTTTACCGCAAATACGCCGACGTTACGTTCGACAACTCGTTTATCGGCGTGGATCGGTGCTCGGATAAGATCGTCGCGATGTACAAAGAAAAATATAAATCGTAAATTTGACCGATTATTTTGCATAAACCCGCCAAACGAGGCGTAAACCCTTGATTTTAAATGAGTTTTGCCGTATAATATATAGCGAAACACAAACGGAGACATACCGATGAATTACGACGAACTCAAAAGCGGAACGGACGTGCGCGGAACGGCGCTCGATATTAAAGGAGGCAAAGTCAACCTTACACTGACGGCGGTGCGCGATATCGCGGCGGCGTTCGGCGTTTTTCTGAAAGCGCGCAACCCGAAAGCTTCCGTCATCGCGGTAGGCGGCGACAGCAGACTGTCCACGCCCGATATCCGCGATACGGTCGCAAAGACGCTTGCTGGCGAAGGGTACGACGTGCTCGACTGCGGGCTTTGCTCCACGCCGTCGATGTTTATGATCACAAAGCTCGGCGATAAAAAAGCGGACGCTTCGGTGATGGTTACGGCTTCGCACCACCCCTCGGACAAGAACGGACTTAAATTTTTCCTGCCGTCGGGAGGACTAAGCGGCGGCGAAATTTCCGAAATTTTACGCTTGGCGAACGCCGGCGAAAAGATAGAAAACGCGGGCAGCGGCAAGATCGAAAAATACGACTTTATGGAAGTTTATTGCGCGTTTCTGCGCGATAAGGTAAAGACCGCGGTCGGCTCGGACAAGCCGCTCGAAGGAATGAAAATCGTCGTGGACGCGGGCAACGGCGCGGGCGCTTTTTACGTCGATCGTATTCTTAAACCGCTCGGCGCGGACACGACCGGCAGTCGGTTTCTCGAGCCGGACGGATCGTTCCCGAATCATATTCCCAACCCCGAAAATCCCGTCGCGATGGAGTTTATCCGCGAGGCGACCGTAAGTAGCGGCGCCGACCTCGGAGTGATTTTCGATACAGACGTCGATCGCGCGGCGGTCGTGGACAAGACGGGCAAGGAGATAAACCGCAACGCGCTTATAGCGCTCATTTCGGCGATTATCCTTAAAGAGCAGAAGGGAGCTACGATCGTCACCGATTCGGTTACGAGCGACGGGCTCAAAGCGTTTATCGAGGCGCACGGCGGCGTTCATCACCGTTTCCGTCGCGGTTATAAAAACGTTATCGACGAGGCTGTCAGGCTTTGCGGCGAGGGCGTAAACGCTCCCGTTGCGATCGAGACGAGCGGTCACGCCGCGCTCAAAGAGAATTACTTCCTCGACGACGGCGCTTACCTCGTTACGCGGATCATAATAGAGTACGCGAAGCTCAAAAAAACGGGAGGGGAGATCGCCGACCTTATCGCCGATCTTCACGAAGCGAAAGAGGAACTCGAAATCCGTCTCGGTTTCAAGACCGACAACTGGCGCGAATACGGCGACGCGGTTATCGAGAGTATCAAGGACATAAAGCATACGGGGTTTGTCGTAGCGCCCGACAATCACGAGGGCGTAAGGGTTTCGATTCCCGCGCTCGAGGGCTGGTTTTTAGTGCGTATGAGCGTTCACGACCCGATTATGCCGATCAATATCGAGAGCGATCTGAGCGGCGGCGCAAAGAAAATAGCCGATCTTCTGCTCACTTACCTCGGCGAATTCGAGGGGCTCGACGTCGCGCCGCTCGAAAAAGCAGTGAAAGACTGACGAATTAAAACAGTAATTAAACGGAGAAATTCCGCAAACAAGGAGATAAAAATGAACGACATTCAGCAGCTTACCGTAAACTCCATCAGAGTTCTTTCCGCAGAAGCTATCGACAAAGCGAACAGCGGACACCCCGGGCTTCCGCTCGGATCGGCGGCGATCGGTTACACGCTTTTCGCGAATAACCTCGTGCACAACCCCAAAGATCCCGCATTTTTCAACCGCGACCGCTTTGTGCTCAGCGCGGGTCACGGATCGATGCTTCTGTATTCGCTTTTGCACCTTTTCGGTTACGGGCTTACGATGGACGATATCAAGTCGTTCCGTCAGGTAGGTTCGCTCACCCCGGGACACCCCGAGTACGGTCATACCGTAGGCGTGGAAACTTCCACCGGTCCTCTCGGACAGGGCGTTGCGAACGCGGTCGGTTTCGCGGTAGCCGAAACGATGCTTGCCGCACGATTCAACAAGGACGACGCAAAGATCGTCGATCATTACACTTACGCGCTTTGCGGCGACGGTTGTATGATGGAGGGTATCGAGAGCGAAGCCGCTTCGCTTGCGGGAACGTGGAAGCTCGGTAAGCTCATCGTGCTTTACGACAGCAACCATATCACGATCGAAGGCGATACCGATATCGCTTTCACCGAGAACGTCGGCAAGCGTCACGAGGCGCAGGGCTGGCAGGTTCTCAAAGTCGCGGACGGCGAGGATATCGACGCGATCAACCGCGCGATCAAGAAAGCCAAGAAAGAAACCGAAAAGCCGTCGCTTATAATCATCACGACCAAAATCGGACACGGTTCGGCGAAAGAGGGGTCTGCGGACAGCCACGGAGCGCCGCTCGGAGCAGCCGTCACCGAAGAAATGAAAAAGAAACTCGGGTACGATTATCCCCCGTTCACCGTTCCGCAGGAAGTTTACGATCACACCGCCGCTATCGGCGCTCGTCTTGCGCGCGCGGAGAGAAAGTGGAAGAGACTCGTTCGCGAGTACAAGGCGAAATATCCCGCCGATTACGCGGCGTTCGTTGAGGCGACTAACGGCAAGCCGTTCGACCTTGCGTCCGTCGATTCGATCTGGGACAAGCCAGCAAAAGCGGACGCGACCCGCAACAGCAGCGGCGCGGTTCTTAACAAAATCGCCGCGCTTTGCCCGAAACTCGTGGGCGGCGCCGCGGACCTTGCGCCTTCGACCAAAACTTACCTTAAAGGACTCGGCGATTACAGCGCCGAAAACCGCGCCGGCAGAAATATGCATTTCGGTATCCGCGAGCACGCTATGAGCGCGATTACCAACGGTATGCAGCTTCACGGCGGGCTTACCGCGTTTTGCTCGACGTTCTTCGTGTTCTCGGACTATATGAAGAACGGTATGAGAATGAGCGCGATTATGGGACTTCCCGTGATCTATACTCTTACTCACGACTCTATCGGAGTGGGCGAGGACGGACCTACTCATCAGCCGATCGAGCAGCTTGCCGCGCTTCGCACTATGCCGAATATGCGCGTGTTCCGTCCGGCGGATTACGCCGAAACCGTTGCAGCTTACGCCGCGGCGCTCAAAGCGAATTGTCCGACATCGATAGTTTGTTCGCGCCAAAACCTCGTTCAGCTCGAAAACAGCGGCAAAGAAGCTATGCGCGGCGGATATATCGCGGACGATTGTGCGGGAAAACCCGACCTTATTCTTATCGCGACGGGCAGCGAAGTCGGTCTTGCGATCGAGGCGAAGAAGATTCTTGCCGAGGACGGAAAGAAAGTCCGCGTCGTGTCCATGCCTTGCTGCGAGCTGTTCGACGAGCAGAGCGAAGCTTACCGCGAGAAGGTTTTACCCGCGTCGGTTCGCGCCCGCGTTGCCGTAGAGGCCGGCTGCACTCAGACTTGGTACAAGTACGTCGGTCTCGACGGAGCGGTTGTAGGAATTGACACGTTCGGCGAATCCGGTCCTGCCGATAAACTTATGGTCAAGTACGGATTTACGCCCGAGCACGTCGCCGAAGTCGCGCGCAGAGTATAAGAAAATACAAAAATAAATAACGTTACGTTGCAGAATTCGTGATACGTATCACGAATTTTGCGTTTCGGGAGGTTTTATGCAGTCGAAATTTTTTGCGTTTTTGTCGCGAATGAAGTATATCGATCGGTGGGGGCTTATGCGCTCGACGGTGAAGGAAAATATCGCCGAACACAGTCTCGAAGTTGCTTGGGTGGCGCATGCGCTCGCGGTGATCGAGAACAGATTTTTCGGCGGCTCGTTCGATCCTTACAAGGTTGGTATGGCGGGCGCGTATCACGAAACGGGCGAAGTCATTACCGGCGACCTTCCTACGCCGATCAAGTATTTCAGTCCGGAGATCGCTTCGGCTTATAAGAAAGTGGAGAAAAGCGCCGAGGACAGAATTTTAGCTACGCTTCCCGCCGAGCTTAAAGAGGATTTCGTTTGCCTCGTTCGCCCGAGCGACGATGAACGCAAGCTTGTAAAGTGCGCCGACAAGCTCACCGCGTATATAAAGTGCGAAGAGGAAATCGCCGCCGGCAACGCGGAATTCAAAAGCGCCCGCGAGACGATTTATAACGAGCTTAAAGCTTATAAGCAAAAGTCCGTTGCGTATTTCCTCGAAACGTTCTTGCCCGCGTTCAGGCTTACTTTGGACGAATTGAGCAAATAAAGGCGCTGCCGACAGGGAGCCCCTGCGGGCAAGTCGGCGATGCCTGTACTTACTTTCGATAGAGCGCAGTAGGGGCGGACGCCCTCGTCCGCCCGCAAATCTTGCGGAATGCAACCCCGCTTTGGTTTAAGAATAGTAACAAATATTTTCTTTAGAAAAGAAAGGAAAGGGTAATTTACTTTTTTCGGGCGGAGAAAACGCGCTGCCGCTATGGCTTACTTAAGAATAGTAACAAATATTTTCTTTGAGAAAAGAAATGAAAAAGTATTTTACTTTTTTCGGGCGGAGAAAAAAGTAACAAAAAAGCCGCCGGGACACTTGCGACTGTGTCCCGGACCCCGCAACGCTTTAAAGGTCGAAAATGTAGTAACAGTAGGGTAGTCGGGTGACTTCCGTAGGGGATTTCTCCACTTCGCTGACGCTTCGGTCGAAATGACATTTTAAAAGTGGCAAATATAACGGTTGATAGAGTGTGGTAGGGTGGACAACCGCTAATGCCTTCCCCCTTGGGGGAAGGTGGATTGCCGAAGCGATAGCGTAGGTAAGACGGATGAGGGGTCGGGATAAGACAAACGCAACGTAAAAGACAACCCCTCATCAGTCGCTACGCGACAGCTTCCCCCCAAGGGGAAGCCTTATAAGGTAGGGGCGATCCTCGTCCGCCCGACGGCGAGCCGCCGTGGGCAAGTCGGCGATGGCAGGGAGCCCCTGCGGGCAAGTCGGCGATGGCAGGGAGCCCCTGCGGGCATGTCGGCGATGCCCGTACTTACAAATTAACATTATAAAACAAATCGAAACGGTACTTTGTTTCGTCATCCTGAGCGGAGCGCGAAGCGCGCAGTCGTAAGGATCTCGCGGGAGCGAACACGAACGTAAGTGAACGGTATACCCATAAATATCCGCGATAGCGAACAAATCAAGGCCCACATTGCGCGGAAGGGGGCTCCCACCGCAGGTGGGTGGGGGATTGTAAAGTTGCTGTATGATTAACAGTTACGTTTTAACAATCCTACCGTCACTCAACTCGCTTACGCTCGTATTCGTGCCTACCCCCGGCTCGTAGCATAGCTACTTCGCCGCTTTGGCTAAAAACAGTCGCCTGTGGACTGTTTTTACGGTGCTTCGCACCGCCGCGTCGCGCCCTTTACACAAGGGAGGCAAGATATTGTCCGCTATCGCGGAATTGACCTATCGCAAAATAAGAGAATTCCGTTACGTTATGCGGCGGTCCGAGGGCGAACCGCCCTACCGTCGGCAAAGCCGACAAATACGGCCAAAAACGTAGTAACGGCGGGGCAGTCGGCGGACTTTTGGCGGGGATAAAAATTTTCACAAAAATATTGCACAAAAATCAAGTTAAAAATTATGCACATTATTTTTCACAAGGGTCTTTACAACCTTAGAAAATTATGCTAAAATTATTGGGAAAGAAAACTTTAAACGGAGACAGAATAGTGGAAAAAATTGCTGTAATCGACCTCGGAAGCAACACTGCGCGGCTTGTGCTCGCAAACGTATATTCGGGAGGCTATTTCGTAGTGTTCGACGAGCTCAAAGAGAGCGTCAGACTCGGACAGGACATGGACAGAGACGGGTTTCTTAAACCCTCGCGCGTGGCGCAGGCTGTAAAAACGCTCAAGATGTTCCGCAAGCTTTGCGACAGCTATGGCGTGGAAAAAGTATATGCGTATGCGACTAACGCTGTCCGTCGCGCAAAAAATCAGAAGAGTTTCATCGAAGAAATCAACACGGTTTGCGGTTTCAAAGTAAAGGTTCTGAGCGAAGAGGAAGAGGCGATGCACATTTATCACGGCGTTATCAACTCGCTCGATATCCCCAAAGCCGTTATTCTCGACATCAGCGGCAGCAGTATTCAGCTTATTCAGTACAATCGCCGTAACGTTCTCAACCGCGAAAACCTTCCGTTCGGAACGATTACGCTTTGCGATCTTTTCGCCGATCCGTCCGTTACCCCCGAAGAGCAGGCGGCGCAGATGGAGCAGTACGTTACCGATCAGCTTTCGCGTATTCCGTGGCTTAAAGATCTCGATCCCGACGTTCAGTTCGTGGGCGTGGGCGGTTCGTTCCGTTCGCTCGCGAAGATCGTCAAGCGTATCAAGCGCTATCCGCTCGAGATGATCCACAATTTCCCCGTCACGAAAGAGGACCTCGACAACGTTTACGATATGGTCAAAACGCTTCCGCCCGAAAAGCGCTCCAAAATCAAGGGGCTCAGCTCGGACAGAGCGGACATTTTCGTTTCCGCGCTCGCCGCGATCAAGGCGTTTTTCAACACGACGTCGTTTGCACAGGTTACGGTTTCGGGTTCGGGAATCCGCGAGGGCGTTATGTTCGCTCACGCCGTTCCATCCACCGTCGAAAAGCCGATTACCGACGTGCTCGGTCACTCGGTCGGCACGCTTTTGGCGAGTTACGGACTCGACGTTCATCACGCCGAACACGTCTGCAATCTGTCCATTCAGCTTTATAAGCAGCTCCGCGTTCTGCACAAACTTCCCCGCCAGTATGTGAAAGTTCTTCGCATAGCCGCGCTTATGCACGACAGCGGATCGTGCGTAAAATTCTACGATCGCTATCGTCAGAATCTTTACTTTATTCTCAACAGCAATCTTTACGGCGTTTCGCACCGCGACCTTGTCCTTGCCGCGTTCGTGGCTCAGGGCAACCGCCGCGACGAATTCAACCTCGCCGAATGGTCGAAGTACAAAGACCTTCTTCGCGAAGAGGACCTTGTGGCGGTTATGCGCCTCGGCGTTATTCTCCGCGTTGCGGAGTGTCTCGACCGCAGTCGTCAGGGCGTTGTGAAAACGCTCAACTGCGACGTTCTCGGCGATTCGGTCATTATGAAAACCGAAGTCGAAGGCGACGCTTCGCTCGAAATCAAAGAGGCGCTCGGAGCCGGTACGGAGTTCGCCCGCGCGTTCCGCAAAAACCTCGAAATTCTGTAATGAAAGTCATACTCGCAAGCGCTTCGCCGCGCCGAAGAGAACTTATCGCGAAAATCGACGGACTCGAAGTTTCGATTGTGCCGAGCAATGCCGACGAAACCGTCGAAAAATCGCCCGATCCCGCTTTGCACGCCGAAAACCTCGCGCTTCTGAAAGCAAGAGACGTTTATAAAAAGACGGGCGGCGTCGTTGTAGGCGCGGATACCGTGGTTGCGCTCGACGGCAAAATTTACGGTAAGCCGAAGTCTGAAACTCAGGCGCGCGAATTTTTACGCGAGCTTTGCGGCAGAACGCACGAGGTCGTTACCGGCGTTGCGGTCGTGTGCGACGGCGGCGAAATCGGAGCTCACGAAACTACGCGCGTTACGCTTGCCGCGCGCGACGACAAGGCGATCGACGATTACGTCGCTACCGGCTCGCCTATGGATAAGGCGGGCGCTTACGGTATTCAGGACGAAGCGTTCGCTCCGCTTAAAAAATCCGTTGACGGGGATATCGATAACGTTATCGGGCTTCCCGTCGCTTTACTCGCGAAAATCTTAAAGGAGAAAATCGGCTGATATGGCTACGATGGACATCGCAATCGAAATCGGAACGACTTTTACCTCGATTTATGTGTCGGGCGAAGGGGTCGTTCTGCGCGAACCGAGCGTTGCGGCGTATTACGGCGACGATAAAAAACTGCTTGCCGTCGGGCGCGACGCGTGGGAGAAAAAGGGTAAAACCCCCGAGAGTACGACCGTCGTTTGCCCCGTTGCGGACGGTTACGTTTCCGATTTCGACGTAACTAAAGACATGCTCGCGCAGTTCGTAAAGCGCGTTCTGCCCCCGTCTTACGTTATTTTTCCGAAAATCCGCGCGGTTCTGGTAATTCCCACCGGACTTAACGTGGACGAGCGCCGCATTTACGAAGATATCGTTTTAGGCGCGGGCGTTGCGGAATGTACGCTTATAGAAAACGCCACCGCGGTTGCGCTCGGCACCGACCTCGATCTTGAAAAGGGCGGGCTTATCGCGACTATCGGCGGCGGTGTGAGCGAAGTTGCGCTCGTCAGCTCGTTCGGAGTTATAGCGGGCTGCTCGATCAGCGTCGGCGGCAATATGATGGATAAGGCGCTGTCCGATTATCTTACCGGCAAATACGGCGTGAGAATAGGCACTTCCACGGCGCGCAGAATAAAAGAGGAAATAGGCAGTCTTTACGTCGGCGACGTTGCGAGTATAGACGCCACGGGTATCGGAGTAAACACTTTCGCGCCCGCTTGCGTTACGGTGTATGCGGCGGACGTTTACGAGGCGATCGCGCCGTACTATACGCGCGTTGCCGAGGCGATCGGCTCGGTTATGAGCCAGTGCCCGCCCGAACTCGCGCTCGAAGTAGCGGGCGAAGGTTTGCACCTTGCGGGCGGCGGAGCGAAGATCGCGGGCGTCGAACGCGTTATCGGCGCGGGGATCGGTATCCCCGTAAAGGTCGGTTTCGACTGCGAGCTCGCTTCGATGATAGGCGCGGGCAAGCTTCTCGGAAATCCGCGTTTGCTCAAAGAAATTCTCGATCGCGCGTAAGGCTTCGGACGGAAGCGGCGGAAACGAGCAAAAGCGTTATAATTCGACGACAAATCGCATATTTTTCTCGCAGACGCGAGGTATAATGAACGG
This sequence comes from uncultured Clostridia bacterium, assembly GCA_934270565.1. Classification (GTDB taxonomy): domain Bacteria; phylum Bacillota; class Clostridia; order Christensenellales; family Pumilibacteraceae; genus UBA10677. The sequence continues at coordinate 117,335 of CAKQPR010000004.1, forward strand.
GTAGCGTAAAAGCCGCCCGTTTTTTCATGAGGCAGCAAAGGAGGTAAGTTTGGCTCGCGTTATCGTCGTAACTTCGGGTAAAGGCGGGGTGGGAAAAAGCACGCTCACGGCGAGCGTGGGGCGCGTTCTTGCCGCGCGCGGGTATAAAGTCGCGCTCGTGGACGCCGATTTCGGGCTTAATAATCTCGACGTTCTGCTCGGGGTGGAAAATAAAGTCGTTTACGACGTCGTGGACGTTGCCGAGAACCGTTGCAGGGCGTTGCAGGCGCTCGTAAACGCCGACGGGAACGGACTTAAACTACTTGCCGCCGCGCATACTTACGACGAAAGCAAAGTTGACGGGCAGTCGCTTAAACTGATCGTGAATTCGCTTTCGCCGCGGTTCGATTTTATCTTTATCGACTCGCCCGCGGGGATAGAGAAGGGGTTTCGGCGTGCCGTTTGCGCCGCAAGCGAAGCGATCGTCGTTACCACGCCGCATCTTTCCGCGCTCCGGGACGCCGACAGGGCTATGGAGCTCGTCGCGGCTTACGGAATAAAAAAGCGCGGGATTGTCGTAAACCGAGTGCGGGGTGATATGAGCGTTTCGGGCGAAAGCGTGAGCGTGGAGGAAATCGGGCGAGCGCTCGGAGCAGACGTTGTGGGCGTTCTGCCGGATGACGACGGGATAAATTTGCTCAGCGTTCTGTCCGCGCCGCCGAAAAAACGCTCGGAAGGGGAGAAGGCGCTGCTGCTCACCGCCGAACGTATAGCTACCGGTAAGGGCGAAATTTACGATCCCGAGCGCCGCTATCGCGGGCTTTGGGGCGTTATCAAAAGCAAGATCAAACGTATCGTATAGGAGGTTTTTTATGACTCGGAAAAGCTCGCCCGCCGGCGAAAGACTGAAAAAGGTCGTTGTGAACGATAAAATCGGCGCGATCGAAAGTATGCTTCGCGCGCTGAAAAGCGAACAGTACAAGCTGCTTACGAACTATATGTACCTCAATCCCGATCGGCTCAAGGTGTATATAGATATCCTCGAAAACGGCGAGTACGCGCTCACCGTTCGCGCCGTCACCGACCGACTTATAGACATAGGAAGGGTGCTGTAAGGGCGCTATCGCTATGATTTACTTTGAAAATAGTAACAAATTATTTCTTTTAGAAAGAAAGGAAATGTATTTTACTTTTTTCAAGCGGAGAAAACGCGCTATCGCTATGATTTACTTTAGGAATAGTAACAAATATTTCTTTAGAAAGAAAGGGAAATGTATTCTACTTTTTTCGTGCGGAGAAAACGCGCTGCTGCTATGGCTTACTTTATAAATAGTAACAAATATTTTCTTTAGAAAGAAAGGTAAATGTATTCTACTTTTTTCAGGCGGAGAAAAAAGTAGCAAAAAAGCCGCTGGGACACTTGCGGCTGTGTCCCAGACCCCGCAACGCTTTAAAGGTCGAAAAGGGTTGTAGGAGAGGCGTTATCGGGTGACTTCTGTAAGGTTACAGTATACCGCTTTTAACAACGTACATTGCCTCGGTAGGGCGGGACGCCCTCGTCCGCCCGTCAACCGAGCGGAACGGTATATAGCTCCGTCATCTCGAGCGTAGTCGAGAGATCTCGCGGGAGCGAATACGATCTTTGCAGAACGGTACGCTTCAAATACCCGTCCGAGACTGTACGTTAAGCGGCGGTCCGAGGGCGAACCGCCCTACCGTCGGCTGCGCCGACAAATATGGTCGAAAACAGTTATAGCAGCGTTATCGAGAGACAACCGCGGTGGCTCACCGCCGAGCGTAGTCGAGACCAAGGCGGGAGCGAACACGGACGTAACGGAACGGCATTCGCCAAAACCCTCCCTCGCACGGACTCCGCTCCTCGCGTAATATAATTTTTTTGAAAAATATATGAAAAACAGTTGACAAGCGGCGCGGAATGTTGTAATATATAGCCAAACTTAAAAGATAGAGGCGCGATCTTTATGATAAACGCGGAAAGGGTTTAATTCTGCGCGGTAAAGGAAAGGTCGCCGAAGAGTGCAAGCCTCCCGACGCTTGCATATCTGGGTGCAGAGAGAATATCTCTGCAACTGTCGCGAGAAAGGTTCGCCTTCCGCGTTGAGCTATTGAGTATTTTGACGAATTGGATCCTGAGTCACGATATTTGATAGTATCGTGACTTTAAGTTTTAAATTAAACTTATTAAAAGGAGACAGAAAACAATGAAAAGATTTATGAAAGTTTTGTTCGCAACTGTATTTGCGGCAGTAACGGCGTTCTCGTTCGCGGCTTGCGGCGGGAATCAGGCAAAAGATATCAGCGGCGCGAAAAACCTCGCCGATCTCGAAGGCGCGAAAATTTCCGCGCAGTCGGGTACGTTTCACGAAGAAGCAAGATCGCAGATTAAGAACGTAAAAGGTGATGTTTACGAAGATTTCGATCAGATGTACATTGCGCTTACTTCCGGAGCGATCGACGGATATATCGCCGAAGAGCCTACCGCACTTACCGTTTGCTACAAGAACAAGGATCTTGATTATATTCACCTCGTAAACAACGAAAGCGGATTCACTGCAACCGACGAAGATACCGCAATAGCGGTAGGATTCAAAAAGGGCGGCGAATGGGCGGATAAAATCAACCCGATCTTGGCGGGCGTATCTACCGCGAACAGAGCAAGCCTTATGGAACAGTGCGTTCGTGCAAACGCAGGCGAAACGATAGAGACTTTTGCCGTTACGAACGACGCCCCCGCAACCACCAGCGGGACGTTGAAAGTTGCTATGGAGTGTGCTTACGCTCCGTTTAACTGGGCGCAGACGGATGACAAAAACGGTGCCGTTCCTATCGTGAGCGAAGGTTCGGAAGGCCTTTACGCCAACGGCTACGACGTTCAGATCGCAAAGTATATTGCAAACGCACTCGGCTTAAGACTCGAAATCTACGCTAACAAATGGGATAGTCTTATCCCCGGAGTAAAAGCGGGTACTTACGACCTTATCGCCGCCGGTATGTCGCCGACTGCCGACAGAAAGGCACAAATCGATTTTACGGCGAACTATTATTCGTCTAACCTCGTAGTTATTTATAAAAAAGCATAATCGGTTTAAGTTCTTACCGTTAAAATCGGTAAGCAAAGGATAGCAAAATGACTTTTTTCCAAAACGTCTGGAACATAATAACCAAATATTACGTTTTCCTGTTACGCGGAGTAGGCTACACTTTGTTGCTTGCTTTGGTTGGAACGCTCATCGGACTGTTGATCGGACTGTTGATCGGAGTTTTCCGCACGATACCCGTATCGAAGCATAAAGCCGTAAGAATTTTGAAGAAGATCGCCGACTTTATTCTCAACGCGTACATCGAGATTTTCCGCGGTACGCCTATGATGGTTCAGGCGATGGTTATCTACTGGGGTTACGCATTCGCAAGCGGCGGAAGTACGTTGCCGCTTATTCCGTCGGGAATCATAATCGTATCGATCAATACCGGCGCATATATGGCGGAAATCGTCCGCGGCGGCATTATTTCGATCGACAAAGGACAGTTCGAGGGCGCGCACGCGGTCGGTATGACGCATTTTCAAACGATGATTCACGTCGTTATTCCGCAAGTGCTTCGCAATATCTTGCCCTCGGTCAGCAACGAATTTATTATCAACGTAAAGGATACGTCCGTTCTTAACGTAATCGGCGTAACCGAGTTATATTTCTTTGCCGGAAAGATTTATAAACTTAACCTGCAAATGTTCGAAACGTATCTGGTTGTGTGCATTATCTATTTCATTCTTACGTTTACCATTTCTCGCCTGCTTCGTTTGCTCGAAAAGAAAATGGACGGAAACAAGAACTACACGGTGTTCGGATCGCAGTCAGACCCGCAAGCCGAAATTCACGTTCAGGAGGGCTAAACTATGGCTGACGAAATTCTCGGAAAAGACACCGCCGCCCAAGTCGAAGTCCCTACCGACGGCAATCCGGTTATAAGCGTACTTAACCTCAAAAAGGTTTTCGGCGATCACGAAGTTCTTACCGACATCTCGTTCGACGTCAACCGCGGCGACGTTATTTCGGTAATCGGACCGTCGGGCTCGGGTAAAAGCACAATGCTCCGTTGCATCAACCTGCTCGAAACGCCCACGGACGGCAAGATTCTGTACCACGGCAAGGACATTACCGACAAGTCGGTTAAACTCACCGAGTATCGCGCAAAGGTCGGTATGGTGTTCCAGTCATTCAATCTTTTCAACAATATGACGGCGCTCGCCAACTGCGTCAGACCGCAGATGATCGTGCTTAAACGCAGTAAGGAAGAGGCGACTAAAATCGCGCTTGACTACCTCGAAAAAGTCGGTATGAGCGCGTTCGTAAACGCTCGCCCCGCGCAGCTTTCGGGCGGTCAAAAACAGCGTATCGCGATCGCCCGCGCGCTTTCGATGAACCCCGAAGTCATACTTTTCGACGAGCCGACCAGCGCGCTCGACCCCGAAATGGTAGGCGAGGTGTTGTCCGTTATGCGCGACCTTGCCGGCAGCGGGCTTACAATGATCGTCGTTACGCACGAAATGACTTTCGCCCGCGACGTCTCGAACCGCGTTATCTTTATGGACGGCGGCGTAATCGTCGAAGAGGGCGAACCGCAGGAAATCTTCAACGCGCCCAAAGTTCAGCGTACCAAGGACTTCCTGTCGCGACTTCTCGGCGAAAACAAGTAAATCGGTATAAGAGTAAAAACCGTTTCCGAAACTTCCGGAGACGGTTTTTGCTATTGTAAAAGGATTTCTTATAATCGTACACGAACATTATATTTTCTATCTTGGGGGGTAACTGCGTTCGGGGTGTCGGGCGGACGAGGAACGCCCCTACAAATCGGTCGAAATGACGTTAAAAACAGAGCGGGTGGGTGGTTGAAATATTCGTGTACGATTGTTACGTTTTCGCTCCCGCGAGATCTCTCCGCTTCGCTATCGCTTCGGTCGAGATGACGTAAAGAAGGCGGGTGTACGCAAGGTTTAATGTTGACGATGCCCGTACTTACATTCGATAGAATAGGTAGGGGCGTTCCTCGTCCGCATTCAAACCAAACTAACACAATACCATCTCGAGCGCAGTCGAGAGATCCCCCGCAATAGAAACGCGAACACCCGTACACGACTATCCAAAATACTTGCCCGCGGCGGTTCGTTACCGAGAGATTCCCCGCAATAGAGACGGAAACAGTCGTACCCGAATACCCAAATACTTGCCCGCAGGGGCTCCCTGCCAAGCCGACCTACTTGCCCGCGCAGGCTCTGCGCCGTTATTCGCGGACGGCGGTAATTTCACGGGTGAGGGGGTCGATCAGAACGGCGTAAACCTCATATTTTTGCGGGCAGAACGCAACGTACCAGTAATAACCGCCCGAGGAAGAAATCGGGTTTTCGATATAGCGAACGTAGATTTCGGCGTTGAGCGAGTCTCCGTCCGTCATTTCGTCGATACGGACTTTCAGCCGCTTTTCGGCAATCTTCAACGCCTCGTCCGCGCTTATCTCGTCTCCGGTGAGGACGGTTTTAAGTTCGGCCGTTTCCGAGTATTCGCCGCTCGTAACGGTTGCGGTCGCTTCGCCCGTCACGCGATCGCCGAGTTCGACCGAATAACTGTTCTTGAACGGATGTTTCGAGAGCGAGCCCTCGAAAGTTTTTCCGTCCGCGACGAGCTTATACGAAACTTCCGCGTCCTCGTCGAGATCGGTAATTACCGCCGTGAGCACGGTAAAATCGATTTTTTCGCCGCTTTTGCCGTCGATTTCGAACGGGTTTTCGCGTTTTCCGCTGCAAAGCGTTATCGTCGCGCGTTCCGTTTTCGCGATCATAAATTCGTCGCGAAGTTCGCTGAGTTCCGCTTCGCGCTTTTCGAGCGGAGTTTTACAGCCGAGGCAGAATACGGCAATCGTACCCGCCAAAATCATACATATTACGCTTGAAATTCTCTTTTTCATACTATATTGTTATTATTTCGATAAAGCTTTTATGACGCCCCGATTGACCGCCTTACCGCATCTTTGAAAAAATTTAAAAAATTTTTAAAATACCCCCTCAAAACGCTTTACAACTTTATCGAAATGAAGTATAATAGGCGCATAAAATCACTTCACCGCATTAAAGCGATAAAGTGAAACCGAAAAGATAAACGCTTTTCGGGAAAAGCGGGTAGCAGCCCGCTAAGAACGTAATCAAATTTTTTAATAAGGAGAACAGAACAATGAAAAAGGTACTTTCGGTAGTTATGGCGCTCGTCGCCGCAGTTGCGTGCATGTTTGCGGTAACGGCTTGCGGAGCGGTAACTTACAAGGATCTTGCAATCGTGGAAATCGGTGGAGAAACCGAATCGTTCGGAATCGCGTTCAGACAGGGTTCGGACGTGACGAGAAAGGTCGAGCAGGCAATTTCCGATCTTATCGCAGAAAACAAACTCGCCTCGCTCGCCGAGAAATACGGCGTTGCCGGCGTAAGCGAGTACACCCCCGCAGCCGCCGAAAACGCAAGTAGCGACGACTTCGCGAAAATTCAGGGAAAAGGCAAACTCGTAATCGGAATCACCGATTATAAACCTATGGATTATAAAGAAGAAGGCAGCGACGAGTGGATCGGCTTTGACGCGGATCTTGCGAAGATGGTTTGCGAAAAACTCGGCGTAACCGCGTATTTTAAAGAAATCGAGTGGGATAACAAGATCCTCGACCTTTCGGCGGGCACGATCGACTGTATCTGGAACGGTATGACGATTACCGACGAAATCAAAGGCGCGGCGGACGTAACCAAAGCGTATATGGAAAACAGACAAGTTGCCGTCGTGCTTAAAAAGAACGCGACCAAGTATTCCTCGATCGAAAAGATGGCAGGAAAGAGAATCGCTGCGGAGGGAGGCTCGGCGGGCGAGTCGTTCATTAAAGGGAACGAATCGCTTAAAGGCGGACTCGTAACGGTGTCGGGACAATCGGACGCTTTCCTCGAAGTTATGTCGGGAAAGAGCGACGTCGCTATCGTTGACTACATGATGGCGCGCGCGCTCATCGAAGGCTGAGTCGGACAAAATTCAAGACTTTGACGGGACGCAGGACTGCGTTCCGTTTTAGTCGGTTTAACGGGTATATTATGAATCTATTTTTATCGCCGACGTTTCTTACCGTTTCGCTCGACCTGCTTGCGGGCTTCTGGGAGACGCTCAAAATCTTTTTCGTTACTCTTCTTATATCGCTTCCGCTCGGGCTTCTGATCGCGTTCGGGTCGATGTCG
>CAKQPR010000005.1 GCA_934270565.1 uncultured Clostridia bacterium
CCGGTAAGGTTATTTCCGCGGACGAGGACGGCATCAAAGTCGAAATCGGCGGAAAGAACGACGGCTTCATTCCCGCGTCCGACGTCAATATGGACGGATCGTACAATCGCGACGATTACAAAGCGGGCGACGAACTCGAAGTTCGTATCGGCAAGAAAGACGCCAACACCGGTTGCATTCTCCTTTCCAAGAAAGCGGTTGACGAAATCAAAGAAGCCGATAAGATTATAGATACGATCAGAAACGGCGAATACTTCGAGATCAAAATCGACAAGAACGTCGAAAAAGGTCTTACCGCTCGTCTCGGAACTTACAACATCTTCATTCCCGCATCGCAGGTAGAGGAAAGATTCGTTCGCGATCTCGCTAAATACGTAGGCAAAAAGCTTATCGTTACCGCGCTTGAAATCGACGACGCTAAACACAAGATCGTCGCAAGCCATCGTAAAGTCGCCGAAGCGGAGCGCAAAGCCAAGGAAGATATTTTCTGGGCAAACGTCGTTCCCAACATGATCGTAAGCGGCGTAGTAAAACGTACCACCGCTTTCGGTGCGTTCGTAAGCGTAGACGGTTTCGATTGCCTTGCTCACATCGTAGACCTTTCTTGGACTCATATCAAGAACGTTGAGGAAGTCCTCACCGTAGGTCAGTCTTACGAGTTCGTCGTTCTTTCGGCGGATCGCGAGAAGAACAGAGTTTCGCTCGGCTATAAACAACTTCAGCCGCATCCGTTCGTTGCCTGCATGGAAAAACACCCCGTCGGCAGCGTCGTTAAGGGCAAAGTCGTAAGCATCGTTCCGTTCGGCGTATTCGTCGAAATTGAACCTCATATCGAAGGTCTCGTTCACGTTTCCGAAGTCGCTCATACCTTTGTTAAGGACATTAACGAAGTCGTTAAAGTCGGCGATGAAGTTGACGTCAAGATCCTTAATTACGACGAAGCTAACCGCAAGATCAACCTCAGCATCAAGGCTTGCCTTCCCGAGGAAGAGAAACCCGCTCGCGCAGAGGGTGAGGAGAACGGCGAGAAGAAGTCGAGAAAGCCCCGCGCTAAGCAGGACAGACACGACGACGAAGGCGAGAAGGAATGGAGCGAGGAAGTTTCCAACAACCCGTTCGCTGATCTTCTTAAAGACCTCGAAGTCAAGTGATCAAACCGCATAACAGAAAGCCGCACGTTTTTCGATAGGATTGCGTGCGGTTTTTTCGTGCCGTTACGTCGCGGCGGCGAATATAAATAGATTATGATATTCGATTGCCATAACGATATTCTCACTTCGGGACTCGGCGAAACGACGATTACGGAGACGATACTGTCGTATAACGGGCGCGTTGTGTGCGCGCTTTGGACAACCGACGGCGCGAGCCTCGATTTCGCCGCAAAGATTAAAAGCAGAATCGATTTTCGTTTCGCCGTGGAAGATATGGGATTTTATAGCGAAGGCGACGAAGAAAAACTGATTGCGCTCGCCCCTTTGTATTGTTCGCTTACATGGAACAACGACAATCGCTTTGCGGGCGGCGCGCTCGGAACAGGCGGGCTCACCTCTGACGGAGCGGAATTGCTTCGGCTATTTGAAAGAAACGGAATAAAGACGGATACGGCGCACCTTAACCGAAAGAGCTTTTTCGGGGTTGCGGAACAAACCGAAAAGATTTTTTGTTCGCATACGTCGGTTGACGAACTCTGCCATAATCCGAGAAACCTCACTAACGAGCAGATAAGGATCATAAAGGAGCGCGGCGGGATAGTCGGACTTACGCCGATAAATAAATTCAATTTGTTGCCGTTCGATCGGACGATCGATTATTTCGTTCAGAAATACGGAACCGAAACGATAGCGATCGGCAGCGACTTTTTCGGCTCGACGGACTTTCCCGACGATCTGAAAAATTACGACGATTTCGGAATCGTAAAAGAAAAATTACGGGCGAGGGGATATGCCGAACGCGACCTCGACAAGATTTTTCACGGCAATGCCGAAAGGTTTTTTAATACGATATAATATTCAGACAGTACAAAAAAAGAGCGATCCTTTGCGGAGGATCGTTCTTTTTAGACGCGCCTTGATTTGGTGCCCAAGGCCGGACTCGAACCGGCACGGTGTTTCCACCGAAGGATTTTAAGTCCTTTGCGTCTGCCATTTCGCCACTTGGGCATGTATGGAGGCACCACCCAGACTCGAACTGGGGGTAAAGGCTTTGCAGGCCTCTGCCTTACCACTTGGCTATGGTGCCATACTCCATTATATGCCTTAAGCGCGGCGCATTTTCACAAAAAATGGTGGAAGTTACAGGGCTCGAACCTGTGACCCTCTGCTTGTAAGGCAGATGCTCTCCCAACTGAGCTAAACTTCCACGCAGGGCAAGTCGGCTTGTGCCGACAGCTTTTATAATATACCAAACTTCGCGGAAAAAAGCAAGGAAAATAAAGCCGTTTTTGAAAAAAAGCCAAAATTTATTTTTAAGTCCGCTTCCGCACCGTCAAAAACCGACTTTTCGGCCCTTGTAAGGCGGTGTTTCGACATTTATTGCGCGGGCTTTTCGGCGTAAAAACGCGGCGTAAGGCATACAATACTGTTGTGAACGAACGACCCGAAACATTATTTTTATCGCGCGACTGTCTGGAATGGCTCGGAAACGAAAGCGAAATCAAAGAACGCATCGGCGGCAAAATCGCATATTCGCGGTTCTTCTGCTCGTTTGGGTGCGGAGAGCACGCCGAGGACGAAATAACCGCGATTTACCTTAAAGGAGCGAAACGGCGGGAGTTCGAACCGTTCGTGAATTCGCTCGGGCTCGGCGAGTTCGAAAACGAAATGCTTTTGCGCACGCTCGTAGCTTTCGACCGCGAGCGCGACGAGCTTTGTATACGGTCGAAATTGCGGGCGGGCATAACGAAAAATTTTTCGCTCGACGGTTTTTTCAATTTTCGTCTCGGCGAACTCAAAAAACGCTGGAACAATCTGAAAAACGTAACGCGTGAGAACGCGCCGCTTCTTGCCGACCCCGATACGTTCAACGTCGTGTTGCGTTTTCTGTTATCCGCAGTCACGCCCGAAGCGAACGAAGCGGAGGTAATGCGGACGGGCGCAGACGAATTCCTGCTAAGAACGGACGGAGAAGCGAAAAGGCTTGCGGGCAGAGAGTTGATTTACAGGCTTATCGACGTAGCGCCCATGAGCGTCGAAGTGAAAGGCGAGCTCGGCGATGAGATTTCCGATCGCATTTACGGAATTTTCGACGTTAAAAGTGATGAAACGCGCGCATATTTTTACTGATTTTCACAATACGCGCGCAAAATCAGTTGCTAAAACGTTCGAATTATGGTATTATAATAAAGGCACAACGCTAAAGGAGAAAAACAAAATGTTATTTGCAGCAATTACAGCGCAACAGATCGTTCTTATCGTTATCTGTGTACTTCTGATGGTCGCGATTCTCGTGCTTCCGATGTTCACGAACAAGAAGCGCCAGAAAGCGGTTCAGGAAATGCACAAATCGATTTCTGTCGGCGACACCGTTAAAACCGTCGGCGGCATCGTAGGCAAGATCGCGGAAATTCACAACGTAAGCGACACCGAAAAAGAATTCGTTCTTTCGACCGGTATCGAAGGAAACAAGTCCCTTCTTACGTTCGACTTCAACGCTATTTATCAGGTTATGAGCAAAGCCGCTCCCGTAGCTTCCAAGAAGGAAGTCGCTCCCGTGGAGGAGACGCCCGCAGAGGCAGCTCCCGCCGAAGAAGCGCCCGCGGAAGTAGCGGCAGAAGAGAAAACCGAAAACAAATAAGCCGAAAAGTTCTTAAAACGAAACGCTCCGCATAAGATACAATGTATCATATGCGGAGGTTTTTTTATGGAAAAAACGGCTGAAAGGAAAAACGGTAAAGTGGTCGAGCTTATAAAGGCGCTCGTTCTCTCGATTATAATCACGCTTGCGCTGATACTCATCGCGGCGCTCGTGATCAAAATTTTCAACGTTCCGTCCGATTATATCCCGATCATCAATCAGATCATAAAGAGCGTTGCTATTCTGATCGGCGCGCTCGTGTTTCTGAAACAGAAGGGCGGTGGGTTTATACGCGGCATCATTCTCGGCGTAGCGTATACGATTGTGACTTATCTGATATTTTCCGCGATGAACGGTTCATTCGATTTTTCGATTTCCGTTCTCAACGATCTGGCGCTCGGAGCGGTAAGCGGCTTCATCAGCGGAATAATAGCTGTCAACATAAGAAAATAGAAAATTTCACACATAATCGACAAAAAGCCCTTGCGACTGAGCGCGCGAGAGCTTTTTTTGTATACCCGAAACGAATTGTGATAATTTTTTCTTGTACGAAAAGGGCAAAAACGCTCGTATTTGATTGACTAAAAGGGGTAAAATGTTATATAATCATAGTATTGTGAGTTGGAGGCTAAAATGAAGAAAAAATCGTCAATCATCAAACTTACCTTAATTGGCGTTGCTTTGGCGATAGGTATAGTTTTATCCGTATTTTCGTTTAAATTACCTTTCGGTTTTTACAACTACAAATCGTTCGCTTCGTCCATCAAGCTCGGTCTCGACCTTAAGGGCGGTATTTATGCCGTTTACGACACGAACAGCGACGGCGTTGACAATTTCCAGAGTAAACTCGAAGGTACGCAGGGCAGACTTCAGGATCTTTTGGTCGATAAGGGATACTCCGAAGCTGTCGTTACGATCGAAGATAATACGAGGCTGAGGGTGGAAGTTCCGGACGTTGACGATCCGAAAGCTATTTTCACGCTCATCGGTAAGCCCGCTCAGCTTCTTTTCTACCTCGGCGACGACAACAGCTCCGAGCCGTTTATGTCGGGCAAAAATGTCGTGAGCGCGGAAGGATATTACGACAGTCAGCAGGCTAAACCCGTCGTTTCGCTCGTTCTCGACGACGAAGGCAGAAAGGCTTTCGGAAAAGTAACGACCGATAACGTCGGTAAAAATATTACGATTTACAGCGTCACCGAAGGCGAAGATCCGTCTATTGTTTCGCAGGCGAAAATCAACGAGGGAATAACGACGGGCAGAGCGCAGATCACGATGTCGGGATCGGACGCTACCGCCGCGAAAGAGCTCGCTACGCAGATCATGTCCGGAACGTTCGACGTGGAGCTTACGCTTCTTTCATCGGACGTAATTTCGCCCACGCTCGGCGAACAGGCGCTCAAACTCGGTATCATTGCGGGCGCGATCGGACTTTTACTCGTCGTTGCGTTCCTTATCTGGCGCTACAGACTTTTCGGCGTAGTCGCGGCTATCGCGCTTGCGATTTACACCGTGCTTATGTTGTTCTTCCTTGCGGTGTTCCCGTGGGTTCAGCTTACGCTCCCCGGTATTGCCGGTATTATTCTCAGTCTCGGTATGGCGGTTGACGGAAACGTCATTATTTACGAGCGTATCCGCGACGAATACGCGGCGGGCAAATCGATACTCGCTTCGCTCAACGCCGGATTCAAGAAGGCGATGGTTGCGATCTTCGACAGTAACATCACCACGGTTATCGCCGCTATCGTTCTGATAATTTTCGGAACGGGCACGATAAGCGGGTTCGGCGTTACGCTTCTGATAGGTATTCTTCTTTCGATGTTCACGTCGCTTCTCGTTACCCGCGGACTGTGCAAGTATTTCACGGCGATCAACAGCACCAACGCGAAAGCTTACGGCTTGAAGCGCGGCAAGGACTACGTTGAAACCGAACCCGAGGTCGAAGAAATTCCCTCCGAAAAAGGCGAGGAGGTAAACGCATAATGAAATTCGACAGACTTTTTCAGCAAGATTTCAAGATCGTCGAGAATAAAAAGAAAATCTTTATTATTCCGGCGGTGATCGTAGTACTTGCGCTTATTCTCGGCATAATATTCAGATTTACGCTCGGCGAAGCGGTAAACGTCGGTATGGACTTTACCGGCGGCTACTCGATGACGGTTACGCTCGGCAGCGAGCTTACCGACGATAATTTCGCCGATTACGAAGAAAAGGCTAAACAAATCGCAAAGAACCTTACGGACGAAGAGGGGAATAATTACGGACTTGTGATTTCCTCCGTTCAGCGTCAGGGCGAAGCGAGCGAAGCCGCGCTTCTGCTTAAATACAAGGCGGTTGATAAAGCGGACGCCGAAAAAATGGCTGAAATCAACGAGGCTTTCAACAAAAAGCTTTCCGCCGAAATGTTCTACGTTCGCCCCGAAGTGTCCGTATCGGGCAGTATCGTCACGGCGACCTATAACGATAACGACATAAACCTTACGGGCGATAAGGACGCGATTGCCGACAAGCTTTCGAACGTCGGAATTACCGCTTCTTCGATCGAAGTCGATAGCGAAGCGCGCAAGGTAACAGTTACGCTTGCTTCCGCGCCGTCGAACGAAGACATTGCGAAAATTACCGAAGCGCTCACCATCACCGATACCTATAAAGGTAAGGTTTCCGAGGGCGGACAGACCAGCTCGACCGTAAGCGGCGAAACGCTTAAAAGCGCCTTGCTTGCTATTTCGGTTGCGCTTCTGTGTATGCTTGTGTATATCGTAATCCGTTTCGAGCTTCTCAGCGGTATTGCGGCGGTGCTTGCGCTCGTTCACGACCTTCTGATTATGTTCTGCGGTATGGTAATATTCCATATCGAGATCAACGCGAACTTTATCGCGGGTATTATAACGATCCTCGGTTATTCGATCAACAACACGATCATTATCTTCGACCGCGTTCGCGAGAATATGAAGCTTCTCGGCGGCAAGCGTATCAACGGCAAGCTCGTAAAACCCGCATACGTCGCAAATCTTTCGGTGCAGGAAACGATCTGGCGTTCGATCAACACCACGCTTACTACGCTCGTTACCATTTCTATGGTTGCGATTATCGGCGTGCCGAGTATCAGAATATTCGCGCTTCCGATAATCTTCGGACTTTTAGCGGGAACTTATTCGTCGATATTCATTGCTCCCACTATCTGGGCAATGCTTATGAAGGCTTTCCCAGGGGCGTACAAGGGAAACAAGACGAAAAAGCCGAAAGGCGATAAAGCCGCGGCTGCGCCCATCGAAAAATAAACGATCAATAAGCCTTCACGCGAAGGCTTATTTTTCAAGACAACATCGGAGAAAAAATGAACGTAGACGTTGCCGTCAAAAATGAATATCCGATCGATTTTGCCAAAGTAAAGGGAACGGCGATAAAACTCGGGCTTAACGAAAAGTTCGTCGAGCTTTTGTTCCGTCGCGGAGTTTCGGACGAAGACAAAATCAAGCGTTTCCTTTATCCCGACGAAAGTATGTTTTACGACCCGTTCCTGCTTAAAGGCATGGACGAGGCTGTAACGCGGCTTAGCGCGGCGATCGAAAACAAGGAAAAAATCGTCGTGTACGGTGATTACGACGCCGACGGCGTTTGCGCCGCCGCGATTTTGGCGTTGTTTTTACGCGGACAAGGTCTCAAAGTTTACGTTCATATTCCTAATCGCGTCGGGGAGGGATACGGACTTAACGTCGATACGCTCGGAAGAATTATCGAAAGCGAGTTTCCCGATCTTATTCTTACCTGCGATTGCGGGATTTCGGGCGCGGCGGAAGTCAATTACGCGATCGAGCTCGGCGTTGACGTTATCGTTACCGACCACCACGAAATTTCGGGCGAAATTCCCGATTGTATCGTAATAAATCCGAAACAACCCGATTGTAATTATCCTTACGATATGCTTTGCGGCGCGGGCGTCGCGCTCAAGCTTATTGAAGCGATGAGCGATCGGCAGACGATGCTCGAATATACCGATCTTGCATGCGTGGCAACAATAGCCGATCTTGTGCCGCTTATGGACGAGAACAGGCTTATCGTTCAATTCGGGCTTCAAAGAGTAAACGAGCGCAAAAATATCGGACTGAGCGTTATGTTCGATATGCTTAAACTCGACAAAATTTCGAGCGGGGACGTTGCGTTCAAGGTTGCGCCGCGTATAAACGCCGCGGGGAGAATGGGCGACGCATACAGGGCGTTCGATCTTCTTACGACCGAAGACGTTTCGCACGCGGTGGAAATTACAAACGAAATCGAAGCGGATAATGCAAAGAGAAAATCGATCTGCGACGAAATGTACGACGAGGCGGTCGGCGATCTTGCTTACGAGGATCTCGTGAATTCGCGCGCGATCGTGCTTTCTCACCCGAGCTGGGAGAAGGGAATTACCGGAATTCTGGCGGCGAGACTTGCGGGCGACTACAACCGCCCCGCGTTTATCCTCGTCCGTTCCGGCGACGATTCGTATAAGGGAACATGTCGGAGCGTGGACGGTGTAAACGTTCACGAGCTTCTGACGTACTGCCGCGACGAACTTATCGAATTCGGCGGGCACAATCAGGCGGCGGGTTTTTCGATCGATCCGAGTAAAAAAGAAGCGTTTGCTGCCAAGGCAAACGAATTTTTGCAACGTTTCGACGCGGAAATGTTCTTTCCGCACGTCAATTACGATATGGATCTTACCGATCCTTCGCCCGAATTCGTCAAATCGCTCGATCTGCTCGAACCGACAGGAAACGGTAACACAAAACCGCTTTTCCGCCTCACCGTAACCGACGTTACGGTTGCGCCCTGCAAGAGCAATCAGAACCATATTTCGGTTACGCTTCCGAGCGGGCTTCAGATTTTCGCGTTCAACTATTCGAAGCTTTCGTACCAGCTTCTCGGCGCAAGCAAGAAAGACATAATCACGGAACTGCAAATGAGTTCTTACGGCAACGGCAGACAAATCAAAGGGATTATGCGCACCGTTAAGCCCGAAAAACTCTATATCGGAGACGCCGCGGCGGAAGGGTATAAGTATGCGCTTCTGAAATACTTACCGAAATCGGGTGCGAAATACCGCGTTTACGCTCCCGACGAACTCGCCGACGAGCCGACGAAACCTTACGGAACGCTGTTTATAGCGTTCAACCGTGACAGTTACGAAAGGTTCACCGCGTCGCATAATGTTGCCGTGCACGAATTCAATTACGTTATTTCGAAAAATAATTTTACGCGTTTAATCGTCGCGCCCGTTCTTGAAAACAACGTTCCGCTCGCGAATTACGAGAAGATAGTTTTTCTTGATACGCCGATAAATACCGGCGTAGTTTCGTATCTCAATTCGGTTACGAACGCCGAAATTTTGCTGCCCGCAAACCCCGACGAGGTTTACGGGATCTCGACCGAGCGGGAAGTTATGACCGCGTACTACGAGGTTATCCGCCGCAATCAGAACGTTTCTTCGCCGAGCTCTTTCGCTTGGTTCAGAACGGTTTCCAAAACGGAAAAAATCGCGCTTCCGCAGCTTACGTTCTGCGTAGTCGTTTTCGCGGAGCTCGGACTTATTACCGTATCGAACGACCCGTATCGGCTGACACTCAACAAGGGCGTGCGTGCCGATCTTGACGCTTCTGTCGTTTACAGAGCGGCGAAGGAGGGAAAATAATGCAGGATTTACGCGAAAAATTCCCTCTCGTATTCAATACGCAGCAGGTCGAACTTCTCAATAAAGCGTGGGATTACGCCACGAAAATGCACGCAAATCAGTTCCGCGATTCGGGCGAGCCGTATATAACGCACCCCGTAGCGGTCTGCGGAATTCTGTTCGATCTCGGGCTTGATTGCAGCACTCTCGCGGCGGCGCTTCTGCACGACTGCGTGGAGGACACTCCAGCAACGAACGAGGAAATAACCGCGCTTTTCGGCGAAGAAGTAGCCGAGCTCGTCGCGGGCGTTACTAAACTCGACAAAATCGCGTTCAAGTCAAAGGAAGAGGAGCAGGCCGAAAACTTCCGCAGAATGTTCTTTGCGATGGCTAAGGATATTCGCGTAATCATCATAAAGCTTGCCGACCGACTTCATAACATGCGGACGATCTCGTCCATAAGTTCCGAACGCCAGCACGCCATGGCAAGCGAAACGCTTGAAATTTTCGCGCCCCTCGCGTCTCGTCTCGGACTTAGCTACCTTAAATGCGAGCTCGAGGATCTGTGCTTAAAGGTGCTCGAACCCGAAGTTTACGATCAGCTCGCAAAGGAAATAACGCTCAAACGCGCCGAGAGGCAGGAACTCGTAAACCAGATCTGCGCGCGCCTTACCTCGCTTCTGGACGAACTTAAAATCAAGGGCGAAGTTTCGGGGCGACCGAAACATTTTTACAGCATCTATAAAAAAATGAAGAGCAACAATCGCACGTTTGATCAGATTTACGACCTTACCGCGGTTCGCGTGATCGTCGAGAACGTTAAAGATTGCTACGAAGTGCTCGGAATGATCCACACCCTGTGGAAGCCTATCCCCGGCAGATTTAAAGATTATATCGCCGTACCCAAACCGAACAACTATCAGTCGTTGCATACAACGGTTATGACGACTTACGGTATGCCGTTCGAAATTCAGATCCGTACTTACGAAATGCACAAAATCGCCGAATACGGCATCGCGGCGCACTGGAAGTACAAGGAAAAGCGCGGCGAGGCGAACGAACTCGACGAAAAATTGCAATGGCTCCGCGGCGTAATGGACGTTCAGAGCGAAAATTCGACTCCGCAGGAGTTTTACGAGTCGCTCAAGTTCGATCTTTACAGCGGACAGGTTTTTGTTTTCACGCCCAAGGGCGACGTCGTAACGCTTCCCGAGGGCTCGAATCCGATCGATTTTGCATATAACGTGCATACCGCGATAGGCAATAAGTGCGTCGGCGCGAAGATCAACAACAAAATGGTTCCGCTCGAAACGAAGCTCAACACCGGCGATTACGTTGAAATCATCACTTCGCCGACGTCCAAAGGTCCGAGCCGCGACTGGCTTCGCTTTGTAAAAACTTCGCAGGCTAAGTCGAAGATCAAGGCGTTTTTCAAAAAGGAACTCAAGGAAGAAAATATTCGTCGCGGGCACGATATGCTCGAAAAAGAAGCGAAAATCCGCGGGTATGTGCTCGGTAACCTTATGGTTCCGAAGTGGCTCGACGTGATTATGCAGCGTTATTCGATCGCGTCGGTTGACGATCTTTACGCTTCGGTCGGATACGGCGGGTTTACCGTCAATCAGATTCTTTCGAAGCTTATCGACTTCTATAAGAAAGAAGAGAGGGCTAAAGCGCCCGCGAAAGTCAGTCAGTCGCATAATCGCCTGTCTACTAACGGCGTTATCGTAAAAGGACACGACGACCTTCTCGTTCGCATTTCGAAATGCTGTAATCCCGTCCCCGGGGATGATATCGTCGGGTTTATTTCGCGCGGCAGAGGCGTTGCAATCCATCGCAAAGACTGTCCGAACCTCAAGAACGTGGAAAGTTTCAGACTTATCGAAGCGCACTGGTCGAACGAGGGCGGTACGCCGTTCTCCGTGGCTATGCAGATCGAAGCGAAGGACAACAGCTCGTTGCTTGCAAGCATTACCATGACGATTTCCGAAATGAAGCTTGCGATATCCAACCTCAACGCGAGAGTGGACAAGAACGGTACGGCGATAATCAACCTTTCGGTGGTGGTGGACAACATCGACGAGTTCGATACGCTCGTGAAAAAGATAGGCGCTATCCCCGAAGTTATCAAGGTTTTCAGAAGCAATCAGAGTTAAATGGCAATCATAAAGACAAACGCACCCGAAATAGAAAACGAGCTGAACGACGAAATTCGGCTCTTTTTTCCGTATGACGATTGTCCCGAAAAAGTGGAGCATTTTTGCAAAACCGAAGGGGACGTTGTGCGTAATTCCGTGAAAATCGGCGATAAAACGTATGAGTTTTCCGCTACGATCGCGGGAAAAGACGGATCGGCAGGCCTTGAAAGGAAGAGACTTTTTAAGCGCGCTTGCAAGAAAGCCGTTTACGACGCGCTTGCCGATTTTACGAAAATCAATCCGCCGTGGGGAAGCCTTACGGGTATTCGTCCGTCGAAGCTCGTATACGATATGCTCGCGGAATGGGTGGATTTAAGCGATTGCCCGCGCGAGCTTGAAAAAACGTTCGGAGTGAGTGAGAAAAAGGCGAACCTTATCTGCGATATAGTGAAGAACCAACGCGGATATTACCGCCGCGATCAGCGTGAGTTCAACCTTTATATTCATATACCGTTTTGCACGAGTAAGTGCCGATATTGTTCGTTTACGACGGAAACGGTCGCTCGGTGCAAGAACCTTATTCCCGAATACGTTCGGCTTTTAAGGCGCGATATAGAAGAAACCGTCGCTTTTATCGAGGCGAACGGAAATCTTTTGTCCGTGTACGTCGGCGGAGGAACTCCCACGGCGCTTTCGGCGGACGATCTTACGTTTTTGCTCGACGGGCTCGGCGGTTACGGCGTCGAATTCACGGTGGAAGCGGGCAGACCCGACACGATTACGGCGGAGAAGCTCGACGCGATAAAGCGCGCGGGCGCAACGAGAATTTGCGTAAACCCGCAAACCTTCAACGACGAAACGCTGAAAAAGATAGGGCGGGCGCACACCAGAGCCGACTTTCTGGAAAAATACGAACTTGTGCGCGGATACGGTTTCGATATAAACGTCGATCTCATCGCGGGGCTCGAGGACGAAACGCTCGACGATTTTTCGGCTTCGCTGAACGGAACGATCGGGCTCGCGCCTCAGAATATTACCGTTCATACGCTTTCGCGAAAAAACGGTTCGGAGCTCAAACAAAGCGGACGTTTCGACAATCGCGAAATCGAAAAAATGACCGATTTTGCGTTCGGAAAACTGACGGAGAGCGGCTACGTTCCGTATTATCTTTACAGGCAGAAACAGATGCTCGGCAATCTCGAAAACGTAGGGTATTGCATTGCGGGTAAGCAGTGCCTTAACAACGTAACGACTATGGAGGACTGTACGAGCGTGCTTGCTTGCGGGGCGGGCGCGATCGAAAAAGCCGTCGACATAAGCCGTAATCGCATCGAAAGGTTCGCAAATATGCGCGACGTGCGGCTTTATATAGCAAATTTCGAAGAAAAAATGTCGGCAAAGCGAAATTTCCGCTTAAAACAGTTTACAAAAGCTTAACAAAGTGTTATAATACTTAGGTACCTTGTTCCACAGGTTGTCGGGGTCTCGCCCGCGTACTTAGGTTCAAGGCGAATAAATTTTCCATGGAGGATAAAGTAATGGATAAGGAAACCAAGGCGAAAATCATCGCCGAGTACGCAACACACGAAGGTGACACGGGCAGCCCCGAGGTTCAGATCGCGCTTCTTACTTACCGCATCAACCACCTCACCGATCACCTTAAAGAGCACGCGAAGGATTTCCATTCGCGCCGCGGACTTCTGCAGATGGTCGGTTCGAGAAGAAGCCTTCTTAACTACCTTAAGGAGCTTGACATCAATCGTTACCGCCAGATCATTGCTCGGCTCGATTTGAGAAAGTAAAACTTTTTGGGCGTAATACGAAGTTATTATGCCCTTTTTTATGTTTGCCCGTTCGAGAGACGTGCGGGCTACGGAGGTTTATATGACAGAGGCAAAAATTTTCAGAACAACAGTCGGCGGGAGAGAAATGACCGTCGAAGTAGGCAAGTACGGCGGACTTTCTAACGGCTCGTGTATCATCAGATGCGGGGATACGGTCGTTATGACTAACGTCAATATGTCGCCCGAGCCCCGCCCCGGCATGGATTTCTTCCCGCTCAGCGTGGATTTCGAAGAGAAAATGTACGCGGTCGGCAAAATTCCCGGATCGTTCAAACGCAGAGAAGGCAGAGCGAGCGATAAAGCTATCCTTACGTCCCGCCTTATCGACCGCCCGATTCGTCCGCTTTTCCCAAAAGGCATGTTCAACGACGTTTGCGTGGTTGCTACCGCGCTTTCCGTCGATACGAATATCCCGCCCGAAGTTTACGGTATGATCGGCTCGAGCATCGCGCTTTCGATTTCCGATATTCCGTTCTACGGCCCTACGGGTTCAGTTGTCGTAGGCTACGTTGACGGACAGTACGTAATCAACCCCGATTCCGAGCAGCGCGCGAAGAGTCAGATGCACGTTTATGTTTCCGGTACCGCCGACGCGATCATGATGGTCGAAGCGGGCGCTAACGAAGTAAGCGAAGACGTTATGCTCGGCGGTATTCTTTACGCGCACGAGGAAATCAAAAAGATCGTTGCGTTCATCAACGATATCGTTAAGGAAGTGGGTAAAGAGAAGATCAAAATGGATCTTTATACCATTCCCGAAGACATCAACGCGGCGGTTCGCGAATACGCCGGCGCGCTGGTAGACGAAGCGCTTGCCGAAACCGACCGTCAGGAACGTCAGAAGAAGCAGGACGCGGTTGACGCGAAAGTCATCGAGCATTTCGCCGAAATTTATCCCGACAATCTTCGCGAAGTAAAAGACGTTATTTACTATATAACGAAAGAGAAAGTCCGCGCGAAGATCCTTAACGAAGGCTTCCGTCCCGACGGCAGAAAGCTTAACGAGATCCGCGAGATCTGGTGCGAAGTCGGCTTGCTCCCGCGCGTTCACGGCTCGGCTGTGTTCACCCGCGGTCAGTCGCAGGCGCTTTCGACCTGTACGCTCGGCATGATGAGCGAGGTTCAGAAGCTCGAAAACCTCGACGAAGAATACTGCAAGAGATATATTCATCATTATAATTTCCCGGGATACAGCTCGGGTGAAGCGAAGCCCCTCCGCGGCCCCGGCAGAAGAGAAATCGGACACGGTGCGCTTGCCGAGCGCGCTCTGGAGCCCGTCATTCCGTCCGAACAGGATTTCCCGTACTGCATTCGTACCGTAAGCGAAATTCTCAGCTCCAACGGTTCGACCTCGCAGGCAAGCGTTTGCGGTTCCTGCCTCGCGCTTATGGACGCGGGCGTGCCGCTTAAAGCTCCCGTTGCTGGTATCGCTATGGGTCTTGTAAAGGACACCGAAAGCGACAGAGTTGCTATTATGTCCGATATTCAGGGAATGGAAGACTTCCTCGGCGATATGGACTTCAAGGTTGCGGGAACGGAAAAGGGTATCACCGCAATCCAGATGGATATCAAGATCAAAGGTATCGACGAACGTATTCTTCGCACCGCGCTTGCGCAGGCTCGCGAAGGCAGAATGTTCATTCTCGGCAAGATGCTCGCCGTTCTTCCCGAACCGCGTAAAGAGCTTTCGCCGTGGGCGCCGAAGATCATTACCTTCACGATCGATCCCGAGAAGATCGGCGACGTTATCGGCAAGCAGGGTAAAGTCATCAATAAGATCATCGAGGATACCGGCGTAAAAATGGATATCGAGGACGACGGAACGGTTTATATCGCTACCAACGATTCCGAGATGGCTCAGAAAGCGAAGAACATCGTTCTTTCCATCGTCGAAGATCCCGAACCGGGTAAGATTTACGAAGGACCGGTTGTCCGCGTAATCGAAATCGGCGCTTTCGTCGAGCTCGGACCGACCAAAGACGGAATGATCCATATTTCGAAGCTTGCCAAAGAGCGCGTCGAAAAAGTTACCGACGTGGTAAACGTTGGCGATATGGTTCGCGTCGAAGTTATCAAGATCGACGATAAAGGCAGAGTAAACCTTCGACTTAAAGAAAAACTCAACTAATTACGGTTAAGGATCCGTCCGTCGTGTTCGGCGGGCGGATTTTCTTCATAACCGCGCGCTTATCCGAATAAGATAATTCGGGAGAGTGCGATTATGAAACATAGCGTGCGTTTTTTTCGGAATGTCGTCGCAAACGTCGCGATTGTCGCGGTTGTTGCGGTTTTGTCGTTTATAGGTTTTTCGGGCGGTGTTGTGACGGCTAATGCCGACGTCAAACCGATTTACAAGGGCGGGGCAACCGATAAAGTCAGCCTTATGTTCAACGTATATTGGGGGACGGAATACCTCGACAAAATTCTTGACGAACTCGACGAGCACGGCGTAAAAACTACGTTTTTCGTGGGCGGAAGTTGGGTGCGAGATAACGAGGATATGTTTAAAAAGATAGTGGAGCGCGGGCACGAAATAGGCAATCACGGCTTTTTTCACCGCGATCACGCAAAGCTCGATCGGGATAAAAACCGCGAGGAAATCGAGGCTTGTCACAAACTCGTTAAGTCGGTATCTGGCGTGGAAATGAATTTGTTCGCGCCGCCGTCCGGAGCTTTCTCTCGTAAAACGCTTGATATTGCCGAAGAAATGGGTTATACTACCGTTATGTGGAGTAAGGATACGATCGACTGGCGAGACAAGAACGAGGACCTTATTTATACGAGGGCGACGAAAAACGTCTCGGGCGGCGATCTTATACTTATGCACCCGACCGAAGCGACCGCAAACACGCTTTGCAAAGTACTATGCACTTTGAAAGAACGGGGACTGACGGTGGCTACGGTTAGCGAAGTACTATGAAGAAAAGAGGATTTAATACCGAAGTATGACTGAATTGTTGAAATATGAAAACGGACTGCGGGTCGTGGTCAATACGGTGCGCGGCGTTCGGTCTGTGGCGTCCGGCTTCTGGGTCGGAGTGGGGAGCGCTTACGAGGATGAGAAAATCAACGGTCTTTCTCATTTCACCGAGCACGTTACATTTAAGGGGACGGACGCGCACGACGCTTTTGCCATAGCTCACGAATTTGAATCCTACGGCGCGGCTTTCAACGCGTTCACAAGCAAGGAGTGCACCTGCTATTACGTGAAATCGATCGACGAGTACGCCGAAAATTGTTTTTCGCTCCTCGGCGAAATTCTGCTTCGTTCGGTTTACGCCGACGCCGAACTCGACAAGGAAAGAAAGGTTGTAATCGAAGAGATAAATATGGTCGAGGACACGCCCGAAGATATTTGCTACGACGAACTCGCTGCAGCGGCATACGGAAACGAAAGCCTCGGAAGAACCATTCTCGGGCCGATTAAAAACGTGCGCGGCTTTAAGCATTCCGACGTTGCGAAGTTTACCGACGAATTCTATACCGCTGGCAATATCGTGATTGCGTTTGCGGGAAACGTGACGGCGGACAACGCGGATCGTCTCGTAAAAAAATACGTTCTGCCGTATATTAAGGCGGGGAACAGGGCAAAACTTTACGCTACGCCGAACCCAAACGCGCGCGAGTGTAAAATGAGGATCAAGGACTTCGAGCAGGCAAACCTCGCGCTTTATTTTCCGTCCGTTTCGGCTTATTCTCCCGAAGCGAACGTGTGCGCGCTTACGTCGGTTGCGTTCGGCGGAGGAATGAGCTCGCGGCTTTTTCAGTCGGTTCGCGAGAGAAGAGGGCTCGCTTACAGCGTGTACTCCTCGCCGTCCGCATACACGAAAACGGGCGCGTTCAATATTTTTCTGAACATAAGCGAGGAAAATACCGACAAGGTGCTGACGGCGGTAAGAGAAGAAATCGACGCACTGTTACAAAGCGGGCTTACCGACGAGGAGCTGGACAGAAGCAAAGTTCAGCTAAAATCGTCGCTCGTTTTCGCGGGCGAGAACGTTCAGTCGGTTATGTCGTCCTGCGGCAAGGTTATGCTCGGAAACAACGAGCTTTTCGATTTTGACAAGAAGATCGCGCTTATCGACGCGGTGACGAAAGAGGACGTTCTGTCGTATGTGAGACGAACGTTCGACTATACGAAAATGAACGCGGCTTACGTCGGGAAAAAGACGAAAGCGGATATACTCGGTAAATTTTAACGCGAAAGCGGCAAGGAGATACACAATGGATAAACTCGAAAAAATATTCGAAATGCAGGCGGCACTGGACGGATACATCGTTAAAGAACGTTCGCTCGATTACACTCCCGACGAGTGGATTCAGAAACGTTGCCTCGCGCTTATCAGCGAGGTAAGCGAGGTGCTCGACGAAGTAAACTTCAAGTGGTGGAAAAACAAGAAAGAGCTTAACTATCACGCGCTTAAAGAAGAGCTCGTGGACGTGCTGCACTTTCTGGTCGGAATGTGCCTCAACGCAGGTATGACCGCGCAGGAAATGTTCGACATTTACTACGAAAAGAACAAGGAAAATTTCAACCGTCAGAACGGGCTTTCGAGTAAGCACGGTTACGAACTCGACAAAAAATGAGTTTTTGATTTTTTCCGCAACGGTAATCGATTTAATCGCGAAAACCACGAAATTCACGAAACGTATACGGAATTTTACGACAAGTTGCGTTTTCGGAAACAATAATAGCCTTTCTTTTAACTAAAATTTAAGAAAGGCTTTTTTCGTTTTTTGCCCGAAAACGATTGAAACATACGCGCGAATATGTTATAATAGTACGGTAATGATAATTCAAGAGGTGTACCGTTTTGCCGCCAAAAGGATATTCGGAAAGAAAAAAGGAAGAGAGAATAAAGCGCAGTAACGAAACGCTGGGCGTCATTCTCATAATAATATCTGTATTCGCGCTGCTTTGCCTCGTCACCCGCGGGCTTATTCTCGGAGACGTCGGCAGAGCGATTTCCAACGTGATACTCGGGTTTGTCGGTTATGCCGCGTACCCGTTTTTAGTGTGCCTGCTCGTGCTCGGCATCGTGAAAATCAGAGGCATAAAATCGGACGTGCGTCCGTCGGTAATCGCGGCGGGCGTTCTGATCGCGATTTTCGTCGTGACGATCGCGCATCAGGCGTCGAGCGCGCGCTTTTTCGGGAACGGTTTTTCGGCTTACGAAGGCGAAGTTTATTCTTCAAAAACCACCGTCGGCGGCGTTCTTTTCGGACTTCTGGCATACCCGATACACGCGATTTTCGGATCGGTGTTTTCTTACGTTGTTTACGCCGTGGCAATATTGCTTTCGGTGATGTTCTGTCTGCCGGTGTTCGGCAAAAAGAAAAAATCGAACGTAACCCGCGGCTTTAACAACAAGCAGATTTCCTCGTTTAAGCCGAGCGACGAATTCGGTTCGGACGACTACAAGGTCGGTAATGACGGACTTTTCGTCGGGTCGATTATTCCGTCGGGAGAAGCTCTCGATTCGGATCAGACAGATTACGACGACGCACCCGAACGCGACGTCGAAACCGCGCGCGAAAGAGAAGAGCGTTCATACGCTCACGAGCAGGCAAAGAAAATTCTGCTCGAAACCGACGAAAACTACAAGCGCAGTTATTTCGCGCCCGCGTCAGTTTCCGCGCCCGCGGTAATCAACCGCAAAGAATCGCCTTTGCCGCCGGTTGACGTTCCGGCGCCCAAGTCGTTTACGGCGAATTTCGTCCCCGGTGAAATCGTAAACGGCGACGCCGAAAGCGAAAGAATGAGCGGCGAAATGACGAAAAAAGACCCCGTGCCCGCCGCAAAAACGGAGGAAGTTTCGGGCTATGTAAAATACGGCAGTTTGAACGGAACGAAAGACGAAACGCCCGCACCCGAGCAACCTAAACCGACTCCCGTCTTCAACACGAACGGCATAGTGAACGGCGATTACTATGACGGCGGCGAAGAGACTCCGACGGTGGGGCTTGCGCCCGTTCCCGAAACTGTTATGTTTACTCCTTCGACCGAGCAGAAAAATGTCGAAGATCCCGTAGCGGATCAACCGAAAACTGAAGAAAACGTTTCACCGAAGCCCGTTGCCAAACAGCCCGAGGTTGCTCCCGCAAGAAGCGCGCCCGCGCCTTCGTCGCGCGTTCAGGCGCCCATCATAAACGTCGATGCGCTTACTGTCGAAGAGATCGAAAACGGCGTTTTCACACGTCAGCACGGCTATTACGACGGCGAGTTCAACGAGCCCGAAAACGACGGAATCGACGTAATGGACGAGCCCGATAAAACTCCCGCCGAAGACAATTCGGTGGACGAACCCGAAGTAGTCGCGGTCGAGCCCGAATATGAGGACGATCGGGAAGAATCGGAGCCCGAGGATAACGAAATTTCAATCGAAACCGAGGAATTCGCCGACGAACCCGCCGAAAAAGACGAAAACGGTTACGAACGTATCGATTTCGACGCGGTAGTCGACGAACAGCTTGCCGAGACGGGATCGGACGCCGAAACGGAGGACGTTACCGATTATGTAACGACCGACGAAGAGGAAATCAAGGCGAAAGAGCGTTCGGACGAATTCGAGAAAACCACAAGCTCGTTCAAAATCGAAGACGATGTGATCGACGAATCGGAGCGTTCGTTCGCAAACGACAACGACACGACAGGTTATTACAATCATATCAATCCGACGCCCGCGCCGAAAAATTCGTCCTTCTCCGAAGCCGTCAAAAATGTCGAAAAGAAGATAAACCCGACGCCCGCGCCTGCCGCAACTTCGGTTACTAAACCGACCGCAACGCAGGTCGATATCGACGCTTACGCGGCTAAGAAAACGCAGGAAGAAGCCAAAGAAGCCCCCGCGCAACCGCCGAAGCGGCTTCCGCAGAACGACAAATACGTCGCGCCGCCGCTTGATCTTCTCGTGACCGAATCGTCTCACGCCGAAACGGACGACGCGAACGCGCAGGGTAAGATCGCGCTTCTGGAAGAAACGCTTTCCACGCTCAACGTTCCCGCAAAGGTTACGGGCGTTACGGTAGGACCTGCGATAACGCGTTACGAGCTCGATATGCCTATCGGTATGTCCGTTCGTAAAATGGAATCGCTCGCGCCCGATATCCGTTACAGCCTCGCAAGTAAAGGGCAGGTTCGTATCGAATCGCCTATCCCGGGGAAGAGAGCGGTCGGTATCGAGGTTCCGAACGACAAGATTTATACCGTTGCGCTCAAGGATATACTCGGATCGAAAGAATTCAGAGATTCGCCTTCGCCGCTTACGATAGCGCTCGGCAAGGATATTCAGGGCAAAGTTATGGTAACGCGCCTCGAAAAAATGCCGCATCTGCTTATCGCCGGCGCAACGAACAGCGGTAAAAGCTCGTGTCTTAACTCTCTTCTTATCGGCTTCCTGTTCAAGGCTTCCCCCGCGGATCTCCGACTTATTCTTATCGACCCGAAACGCGTCGAATTCACCGCTTATAACGGCTTGCCGCACATGTATATTCCTAACGCCATTACCGACGTTGCCGAGGCGATTAACGCGTTCAAGTGGGCGCACGAGGAAATGGATCGGCGCTTTATAGAACTTCAGAAAAGTCAGGTAAGGAACATTCAGGAATATAACGATCAGCCCGAAGTCAAAGCGGGAAAAATAGCCAAGATGTGCTATATCGTCATAATCGTGGACGAGCTCGCAAACCTTATGATTTCTTCGAAAGAGAACCAGAAAACGCTCGAAGAACTCATTATGGACATTGCGGCTAAGGCGCGCGCGGCGGGTATTCATCTCGTTCTTGCGACTCAGCGCCCGAGCGTAAACGTTATTACGGGTACGATCAAGGCAAACCTTCCGAGCCGTATCGCGTTCTCGGTTGCGAGCGCGCAGGACTCCCGTATTATTCTCGACAACAGCGGGGCGGAGTCGCTTCTCGGTCGCGGCGATATGCTTTTTGCTCCCCTCGATCAGAGCGAGGAAACGCGTATTCAGGGCGCGTTCGTTGAGAACTCCGAAGTTAAAAGCATTGTCGAATACGTTAAGGAGCACAATTCGACGTATTTCGACGACGATTTCGCGAACGCGATCAAGGCGAAACAGAAAGAAGCTTCGCCCGACGAACCCGCTTCGAGCGAAGAGGACGGAGACAATCGCCACGACGAAGAATTCCTCAACGTCGTGCGTTGCGTAATCAAGTGCGGAGCGGCTTCGAGTTCGCTTATTCAGCGCCGTTTCCAGTACGGTTTCAACAAAGCCGCGCGAATGATAGACAAGATGGAAGAACTCGGGTTTATCGGACCGCAGAATAATTCCAAACCGCGCGAAGTTTATATCACGAGAGAAAAGTTCGAAGAATTCTTCGGCGAGCCTTACGACAATAAGCCGTAAGCAGAGAGGAGACACAAAGGAGTCGTATGACGAAAAAGATTGCCGTCGTGTCGCTCGGTTGCGACAAAAACCGCGTCGACACCGAAAAAATTTTATATTACCTTTCGTCCGGAGATTACGAAATCACTTCCGATTATTCCGAAGCGCAAATTATTATCGTCAACACCTGCGCGTTCATCGAAAGCGCGAGGAAAGAGGCGATAGATACGGTGCTCGAAATGGCGCGGTATAAAGAAACGGGAGCGTGCGAACTTCTGATAGTGGCGGGTTGCCTCGTTCAGAAATACCGCGACGAATTGAAAGAGGCGCTCACCGAAGCTGACGTTTTCCTCGGACTTGACGAATACTCGGATATTCGCATGATTATCGAAAAGACCGAAATTGTCGAAAATCAACGCGAAGGCAGAATTCTTACCACGCCGCCGCATTACGCCTATCTTCGGATAGCCGACGGCTGCAACAACTTCTGCACGTTCTGCACCATTCCTTCGATACGCGGAAAATATCGTTCCGTGCCGATCGAGGAACTTGTTTCGGAAGCGAAAAGGTTGTCGGACGACGGGGTGCGCGAGCTTGTTCTCATAGCGCAGGACGTTACGGCTTACGGTAAAGATCTTTACGGCGCGCCGTCTCTGCCGAGGCTTCTTCGCGAGCTCGTCAAGCTTGATTTCAAGTGGATACGGCTTATGTACTGTTATCCCGAGCTTGTAACGGACGAACTTCTCGATCTTATCGCAAACGAGGAAAAGATCGCGAAATACATCGACGTACCGATGCAGCACGTTTCGGACGCGGTGCTTAAACGTATGGGGCGTCGCAGTTCTTACGCCGAGCTTACCGAGCTCATGGAAAAGCTCGACGAACGAAAAATCGCGTTGAGAACGACGTTTATGGTCGGATTTCCCGACGAAACGGAAGAGGATTTCAAACTGCTTTGCGATTTTACCGAAAAATATAAACCCGCCCGCGTGGGCATATTCGCTTACAGTAAAGAAGAGGGAACGCCGTCGTGTAAGCTGAAAGGACAGATCCCCAAATCAGTCAAGCTGAAACGTGTAAACGCGCTCGGGAAGATCTATCTCAATTGCGTCAAAAAGCGTAACGCCGAACTTGTCGGAAAAACGCTCGAAGTCGTGTATGAAGATATGGACTACGATCGTGGGTGTTTTGTGGGAAGAACGCAGTATGACGCGCCCGAAATCGACGCAAACGTTTACTTTACGGGCGATTTCGCGGACGTGGGGAATTTTTATAACGTCAGGATCACCGGCTACGACGGATACGACCTTATAGGAGAGATCGAAAAATGAAAAAACTGAATTTGCCGACTAAAATAACGGTTACGCGGCTTGTGCTCATTCCGTTCTTCGTTGCGTGTTTTCTTATCGCGTTTCCGTATCACGAGCTTGTCGCGACGGCGCTGTTCGTGATAGCGAGCGTTACCGACTGGCTTGACGGACACCTTGCGCGCAAGTACAATCAAGTTACGACCCTCGGAAAATTTCTCGATCCCGTAGCCGACAAACTTCTGGTCTGTTCGGCGCTCGTTCTCGCGGCGACGATCGGCAACGAATTCACTTATGCGATTGTGGTTGCGGCGATCGTGATTATCGCGCGCGAACTTATAATTACTTGTTTCAGAACGATAGCGGCGACGAAAAACGTGATTATGGCGGCGGACAAACTCGGAAAGATCAAAACCGCAACGCAGCTTTTCGGCTTGTCGTTCTACCTTCCGTACCGCACGTTCGCGGAATTCAACGCGACTTTCGGCGCAGTGCTTATGTACGCGGGGTTTGCGCTTCTGATGATCGCAACGTTGTTTACTATTCTTTCGGCGATCAATTATATAGTCAAGAATAAAGGCGTTCTCGGCGATGATTGACGAAACAACGCAAAAACTCGCCCTCGAGGTGGTAAAAACTCTGTCGGAACGCGGCGAAACGCTTGTAACGGCGGAATCGTTCACGGGCGGCGGAATTGCTTCGGCGATAGTGTCCGTTGCGGGCGCGAGCAAGATTTTGCGCGAAGGACTCGTGACGTACACTGTCGATTCGAAAGTTTTGCGGCTCGGAGTAAATCGCGATACGGTCGAAAAATTCGGAGTGGTAAGCGAGGAAGTCGCGCTCGAAATGGCGCGCGGCGCGCTTGCTTCGCCGCTGAAACCCGATTATGCGGTGTCTGCCACGGGAAACGCCGGACCGTCGACCGAACCGAATACCGATCCTTGCGTAGGATTTGTTGCGGTAGCGGGGAAGGGCGGTGAAACGGCGATTAAATTAGCGCTTGACGGCGACAGAGGGCAGAATATCGAAAAAGGTGTAAAAAACGCGCTTGCCGCGTTACTTAATATGATAAAATAAACGAGAGGAGAAAAGATATGGAAAAGAAGGATAAGAAGAAAACCTCGGTTATCGACGCGAATATGTCCAAAGAGGAAAAAGAACGCGCGCTCGAGGACGCCATTGCTCAGATCAACAAGACCCACGGTAGCGGCTCGATTATCAGAATGACCGACGCGGCGGTGGACAAGGTTGACGTTATTTCGACCGGTTGTCTCGCAATCGACCTTGCGCTCGGCATAGGCGGACTTCCGCGCGGCAGAATAGTCGAGATTTACGGACCCGAGTCCAGCGGTAAAACCACGCTTTCGCTTCACGTTATCGCCGAAGCGCAGAAGGCGGGCGGCAACGTCGCGTTCATCGACGCGGAACACGCGCTCGATCCCGTTTACGCAAGCCGCCTCGGTATCGACCTTGCGAGACTTTATATTTCTCAGCCCGACAACGGCGAGCAGGCGCTCGACATTACCGAGTCGCTCGTAAGAAGCGGAGCGCTCGACGTAATCGTTATCGACTCGGTTGCGGCGCTTACCCCGAAGGTCGAAATCGACGGGGAAATGGGCGAGAGTCACGTCGGACTTCAGGCGCGTCTTATGTCTCAGGCGCTCCGCAAGCTCGCCGGCGTTTGCAACAAGGCGAAAACGTGCATAATTTTCATCAACCAGCTTCGCGAAAAAGTCGGAGTTATGTACGGAAATCCCGAAGTTACCCCCGGCGGCAAAGCGCTTAAATTCTATTCGTCCGTTCGTATCGACGTCCGCAAGGGCGAGGCGATCAAGAACGGCGCGGAAGTGATCGGAAACAAGACGAAGATCAAGATCGTCAAGAACAAGATGGCGCCGCCTTTCAGAACGGCGGAAGTCGAAATTATTTACGGCAAGGGTATCAGCAGCGAAGGATCGCTTCTCGAGCTCGCCATTCAGTTCGATATCGTTCACAAGAGCGGTTCGTGGTTCAGCTACAACGACGAGCGCTTGGCTCAGGGTAAAGACGCGGTCAGAAGCCTCCTCGAACAGAACAAGGAGCTTTATAACGAAATCGAAGCCAAAGTCCGCGCGGCGGCTACCGAAAACTCGGATTTGCTCGAAATCGGAGTGGACGATAGCGACGAAAACGAGAATTTATCGGAAGAATAACCGTTTCGCGGCTCAGAATTCTTGACATTTTATACAAATTGTTGTATCATTATAAGCAGGTGCGGTATGGCATCTGCTTATTTGTTTTTGATCACAGGTTAGACGAGAACCGCAAGATTTAATACAGATACGACATATTCATTTAATTTATAGGAGGACGAAACGCATAATGATTTTTAACGGATCATTGTCGTTTTTCGCGTCCGCTCTTCCCGTATGGCTTCCCATTGTCATCGGCGTCGCCGCTCTCGTCATCGGCGCGGTTGCCGGTATTTTGATATACGGAATTATTACAGGTAAGAAAATCGGAAGTGCTGAAAAAACGGCTAAAAAAGTAATCGAGGAGGCTTACGCCAAAGCGAGCGCCGCGCGGAAGGAAGCTCTTTTGGAATCGAAAGAGGAAATTCACCGCGAGCGCGTGGAATTCGACCGCGAAGTGAAAGATCGTCGCAACGAATTGCAACGCTCGGAACAGCGTAACGCGCAAAAGGAAGAACTTCTCGAAAAGAAAGAGGACGCTCTCGACAAAAAACTCGAAGCGGCGGAGCAGTCGAAAAAAGACCTCGCCGAGCGCGAACACAAGATTGCCGAAAAACAGGCGAAAGTGGACGCGGCTCACGACAACATTATCGCAGAGCTTGAAAAAGTTGCGCAAATGACGCGCGACGAAGCGAAAAAGATTCTTATCGACAACCTCGAAGAAGAGGCTAAACGCGACGCGGTGAAAACCGTTCGCGAAATCGAGGCTCAGGCGAAAGAGGAAGCGGACAAAAAGGCTCAAAATATCGTTTCTATGGCGGTTCAGCGTTGCGCGGTGGATCATTCCGCCGAAATCACCGTTTCCGTCGTCAATCTTCCCAACGACGATATGAAAGGTCGTATTATCGGAAGAGAGGGACGTAATATCCGCGCGCTCGAAAACGCGACGGGCGTCGATCTCATTATCGACGACACCCCCGAAGCGGTCGTGCTCTCCGGTTTCGATCCGGTTCGCAGAGAAGTGGCGCGTATCACGCTCGAAAAGCTTATAGCGGACGGTCGTATTCACCCCGCGCGCATCGAAGAAACGGTCGAAAAAGTTCGCCGCGACCTCGATATTCAGATCAAGGAAGCGGGCGAGGCGGCAATGTTCGAAACGGGCGTGTTTAATATTCACCCCGACCTTGTAAAGCTTCTCGGCAGACTTAAATACAGAACGAGCTACGGACAGAACGTGCTTCGTCACTCGATCGAAGTTTCGCACCTTGCCGGAATTATGGCGGCGGAACTCGGCGCGGACGTAAACCTTGCAAAGCGCGCGGGACTTCTGCACGATATCGGTAAGGCGATCGATCACGAAGTCGAAGGGACGCATATCACTATCGGCGCCGACCTTGCCAAGAAATACAAGGAAAGCAAAGAGGTTATTCACTGTATTGCCGCTCACCATAACGACATCGAACCGCAGTCGGTCGAAGCGGTGCTCATTCAGTGCGCGGACGCTATCAGCGGAAGCCGCCCCGGAGCACGCCGCGAATCGCTTGAAAATTACGTCAAGCGTCTCGAAAAGCTCGAGGAAATCGCGAACAGCCATAACGGAGTCGAAAAATCGTTCGCTATTCAGGCGGGCAGAGAAGTTCGTATTATGGTTAAACCCGAGGTCGTGGATGACGCCGGAACGGTATTCCTTGCTAAAGAAATCGCAAAGCAGATCGAGAGCGAAATGGATTACCCCGGACAAATCAAAGTCAACGTCGTGCGCGAAATGCGCAGCGTAGAGTTTGCAAAATAACGATAAAACCCCGATCGGTTGCGGTCGGGGTTTCATTTAAGCCTTTTTCGCGGAGCGGAACGCTTTCGGTGTCGTTCCCGTGACTTTTTTGAAAATCTTGTTGAAGTTAGCCGTGTTGTTGAAACCGCACTCGTTTGCGATCGTAAGCACGTTTTTATCCGGTTCTTCGCCGAGTTTGCGCTTTGCCGCGTCAACGCGTTTTATCGAAATGTAATCCCAGATTTTCATTCCGTAGTACGATTTGAACAGAGAGCAAAAATAATTCGGGCTGAACGACGCGACCGCGGCAATTTCTCCGAGCGTCAGATCCTCGGTGAGCCGCTCGTTTACATATAATACGGCGTCGTTTATCCGCGAAAAGATCTCCTGATTTACCGAAATTCCGCGCTCGGTTTCGTCGCAAAAGCCGTATTCGCGATAAATCGTGATCAGAACGTCCACAAGCATAAATTTTACGAGGTTTTCGTATTCGGGTCGGCGTTCGCGCAGTTCGTCGTTTATCGCTTTTATGCGTGCCGAAACGTATTTCGTGAACGGAGAAGCGGGGTCGAGGCGGTTTTCGAAACTTTCGTTGCGATCGAGGAATATCCGCATAAAGTCGGCGCTCAGAAAACTCCCGAAAATATAAGACGGATCGAACTTGACGTTGATGATCTTCATTCCGTCGCCGTAAATGTCGGTTATGCAATGCTGCTCGTTTGTCGAAAATATGAATACGTCGCCCGTTTCGATATCGTAAGTCTTTCCCGCTTCGTATCTTCCCGAGCCTTCGGCAATCGTCGAAATCTCAAATGAAACGTGATTGTGTTTGCGGTATGCTCCGCGGCGCGGTGCGGCTACGGAAACGTAACTTGAAAGTTGTTCGTTTCCCGCGGAATCTTTAATCATAAGAATTTCGTTCGTCATAAGATAGTTTGCAAATCTTGTAATATAGTTGTGGACTTATTTTTCGTAAGGTATTATAATTTGAGTATATCCGATGTGAGGATAAAAGTCAATCGAATTCGGATAAATAGGCGAAAAACAAGGAGAATTTATGAACCTTAACGAAAAAATCGAAACGAACGTAAACGTTTGTTCGGCTCCGTCCGACCTTAAAATAACGGATTTGCGCGTTTGCAACGTGGACGGCATACCGAAACATTGCATACTGCTCAAAATCTTT
Organism: uncultured Clostridia bacterium; assembly: GCA_934270565.1. Taxonomy (GTDB): domain Bacteria; phylum Bacillota; class Clostridia; order Christensenellales; family Pumilibacteraceae; genus UBA10677. The sequence continues at coordinate 28,211 of CAKQPR010000005.1, forward strand.
ACGAATCAGGGAATCGTGGGTTACGGCGAAGTCCGCGACGCGTCCAGCGCGACTTACGCGCTTATGCTCAAAAGTCGTATTATGGGCGAAAACCCGCTTAACGTCGAGAAGATTTTCAAACGCATCCGTCAGTTCGGCGGACCGTCCCGTCAGGGCGGCGGCGTTTCGGGTATCGAAATCGCGCTTTGGGATATTATAGGAAAAGCCTACGGCGTGCCCGTTTATCAGTTGCTCGGCGGCAAATATCGCGATAAAGTCCGTATTTACTGCGACACCGACGTTGACGGCAAACACACCGGCGCGGATATGGGCAGAGCGCTCAAAAAACGTATGGACGCCGGTTTTACGTTCCTTAAAATGGACCTCGGCATCGAGCTTATGCTTGACGAAGAAGGCTGTCTTAATGCTCCCGCGGGTTTCCTCGAAGACATAAAGAAGTATTCGATGAAAGCCATCAATCATCAGAAAGGCTCGATCGACCGCGATATGATGCTTGGAAAAAACTACGAAGTTTTCACCATTCTGCACCATGCGACGGGTATTCATATTACCGAAAAGGGGCTCGACTACCTCGAAAACTACGTTCGCGAAGTCCGCGAGGTAATCGGATATGAAATTCCGCTCGCTATAGATCATATCGGACACGTTTCGGCTAACGATATTATTCGTCTTTGCCGCCGCCTCGAAAAATACAACCTCGCGTGGGCTGAGGACGTTGCGCCTTGGCATTACACCGAGCACTTCAAAAAGATCGCGGATTCGACCACCGTTCCCATTTGCACGGGTGAAGATATTTACCTTGCCGAAAACTTTGAGCCGCTTATGTCTTGCGGCGGCGTTTCGATGGTCCATCCCGACGTGCTCACTATCGGCGGTCTCGGCGAAATGAAAAAGCTCGACGCTATGTGCGATCGTTACGGCGTCGGTATGGCTATTCATATGGCGGAAAGCCCGATCGGCTGTCTCGCCGCAATCCACGCCGCGGCGGCAATCCAGAACGTTATGGCGGTTGAATTCCATTCGATCGATTGCCCCGAGTGGCAGGATCTTGCGATCGGACTTAAAAAGCCATTCATCAAGGACGGTTTTGTGGACGTTCCCGAAAAGGCGGGGCTCGGACTTGACGGACTTGACGAAGAATTCATCAAGGAGCATATCCATAAGATTTACACCGGACAGTGGGAAGCCACGACCGAATGGGATAAAGAATGGGCAAACGACAGAACTTGGTCGTGAGGTGAAGTATGTTTGATTTAACGGGGAAAACCGCGATAGTTACGGGCTCGACGCAGGGCATCGGAAAAGCCGTTGCCGCCGCTATGGTTAAGCAGGGCGCGAAAGTGTTCGTGCATTGCTCGTCGGACTTGAGTAAAGCCGAGCGGATCAAAAACGAAATCGGTGCGTTCGGCGCGGCAGTAGCCGACCTCGGAAACGAAGCCGAGGTTCGCGCGCTCGCCGAAAAAACGGGTGCGGTCGATATTTTCGTTCAGAACGCAAGCGTTCAGTTCCGTAAGCCTTGGAACGAAATCACGAGCGAAGAATTCGATCGTCAGGTAGCCGTAAATTTCAAAAGCACAGTGATTTTAACCCAACTTTACGGTAAAAAAATGGTTGAAAAGGGCTTCGGGCGAATTGTTACGATCGGAAGCGTTCAGCAGTTCAAGCCGCATAAAGATATGGCGATCTACGCCGCAACGAAAAGCGCGGTTATGAATTACGTTACAAACCTCGCAAAACAGCTTGCGCCTTACGGCGTGACCGTAAACAACGTTGCCCCCGGGGTTATAGCGACGCCGCGTAATGCGGACGCGCTCGCCGATCCCGAGTACGCCGCAAAGGTTTACGCGGGTATTCCGATGAATCGCGCGGGAGAAGCGTGCGAGCTTGCGGGTGCGGTCGTGCTTCTTGCGAGCGACGAGGGCGCTTATATAACGGGCGTAAACATCGACGTTGACGGCGGAATGAAGTTATAAGGAGAAATAAAATGATTAAATTCAACAACAGGGAAGATATTATCGCGCTTACGCCGCTCTGGAAGGGGAAAAGACTTCCTGACGGCAGACCGTGGGTTGACGATAAATACATCAAAAAGATGCACAAAATGACGCTCGAGGAGCTCTGGAAGCCGATTTTCGTCAAAGGGTACGAAAGTCAGTTCGAGGGCAACCTCAGAACACTCCACGACGACGGCAGAAAACTTATCGGTCGTGCGGTGACTTGTTCGTTTGTGCCGAGCCGTCCGGATCTGCACGACGTAATGTTCGGCGTGGGTGCGGCTGAAGGCAGAAAGGGCAACTACAATCAGTGGGTTATCGACGAGCTTGTCGACGGCGACGTTGTCGTTGCCGATATGTATGACAAAATTTATAAGGGCACGTTTGTCGGCGGAAATCTTACCACCGCGATCAAGGCTAAAACAAAAACAGGCGGCGCGGTTATCTGGGGCGGCGTGAGAGACGTCGAGCAGATGAAGCAGGTCGAGGACGTTCAGGTTTATTATCGCGGAATCGATCCGACGCCTATCCGTGACTTTATAATGAAAGACTATAACGGCGTTACGCGTATCGGTAAAGCCACGGTTCTCCCCGGTGATATAGTGTTCGGCGGAGGCGGAGGCGTTTTGTTTATCCCGTCGCACCTCGTTGCGGAAGTCGTTGACGGCGCGGCTAAAACACACGTCAAAGACGATTTCGGATTCGAAATGATCGCACAGAACAAGTTCACGACTGCGCAGATCGATCGCGCTACGTGGACGGAGGAAATGCTCGATATGCTCGTCGAGTGGATAAAGACCGATCATCGCGGCGAAAAATACCGCGATCTCGACTGGTCGCCCGAATACGACGCGGCTCGTAACGGCGATCCGAACGACACGCAAACAATGCTTTAATTTATGGGAAAATAAATCGTCGAGGCGAATAAGCTTCGGCGATTTTTTCGTTTTGTACGTGGTAATTACATGTTTTTACTAAATAAAAAAACTTGCGCGCAAACGATAGACTTAACGTTTTCGATATGATATAATGTCGATATAAAAAATTCCCGATCGGAGAAGAATGATGAATACCACCGATTTTCTTGAAAAGATGAAATCGCTTTTAGACGGCGATCCCGACGCGAAAATTCAGTTCAACGACATTTACGAGCCGCGTAGCGTTGCCGTCGTTCCCGAGGACGCGTGGCGTTCGCTTCTTGTGACGAAAGACGGCTACATAAGATATTACGGCCGCTATTTTGACGACAGAAAGGAAGAATACCCCGAATGTTACATAGAATCGCGCGATTGCGGCGTTTCGTGGCGCACGCATTTTCCGAAGAATAAAACCGCGATCGGTGCTTCGGCTTACGTTCCTTTTCTCGATAAATATTGCGCGATGCGTTCGGCAGAGGGTAAAGGCACGTTTTTCTATGCTGCCGATTCGCCCGACGATACGCCGACCTGCGTCAAAGTTTGCGACGAAGAATATATCGATTTCCGCCTGCCGTTTACGCTGAAAAGCAGAAACCGTATAATCGTTGTTACTCACGAGCGCCGTCCCGACGAACATCCGACCTGTTTTTACGCCGTGTTGTTTATTTCGGACGACGGAGGCAAGACTTTCAGAAAAATTACGCCGGAAATCGCACCGTATTATCCGAGAGCGTCCGAAAACGAAGGTGTTCGTTGGCAGCAGAATAATCGCGAAAATTCGATAGAGGAACTGACCGACGGAACGCTTATGATGATGTCGCGCACCGCGACCGATTATCATTACGTTACTTATTCGAAAGACGGCGGCGATACGTGGGATAAAATTCGCCCGTCCGTTTTCCATTCGACGGGAACAATGCCGTTTTTGAAAAAACTGTCGGACGGCAGATTGCTTTTCTTCTGGTGCAATACGAATTTGTTGCCCGAGCTCCCCGAGGCTGACGGGATCTGGGAGGACGTGTTTACGAATCGCGACGCTTCCCATTGCGCTATCAGCGAGGACGACGGAAAAACGTGGATCGGACTTCGCGAGTTCCGTCTGAATAATTTCCGTAATTGCCCCGATTTCCGCGCTCGCGGCGGTGTGAGTTTATACGATGGGGCGGACAAAAGCGTTCATCAGTTCGAAGTAATCGAACTTCCGTATGACAAAGTGCTGGTTGTGAGCGGGCAAAACAAAATTCTTCGCAGAGCAACGATCTTCGACATAAAATGGCTTTACGAAAAATCGCGCGAGGAAGATTTCCTGCTCGGACTAGGCAATATTTCGTCGCAGGTTTATATTAAGTCCGTTCTCGGCGGGTATCGATTGGGTTGCGCCGGACATTGCGCTTATAATCGCTTGCCGAGCGCGGTTATGATGCCGAATCCGAACGTGAAGTTGCGGGAAGCTATGTACCTTACGTACCTCGACGACGATCGGCTTGTAAGCGGCGTGGCGGGAGCGGTCTGGAATTTTCCTGCGGCGAAGAAGGGTAAAGTCGTCGTCCGCGCTAAAATAAACGGTCAGCCACTGAGGGTTACGCTTCTCGATCGCTGGCTGAATCCGTGCGATCAGACGCTTGCGAACAATCAATCGGCAATCGTTCTGGAAAAGGTCGGCGCCGACGATTTCTTCGATTATGTTTTCTCGTTCGATGTCGAAAATCGCGTCGTTTCCGTCGTGCTACCGAACGGTGAAACCGAAAGCAAACAGTTACCGAATTTGCCTACGGGGATCAGCTATTTGCATCTTCAGATTGCGGCTACGGACAACGCCGAGGTGGGTGTGTATGTTTCACACTTGTCCTTTAAGGCGGAATAAGATAAACAAAAACGGCGTACCGTGAATGAACCTGCGGTACGTCGTTTTTTTGTTTCTGTTTTGATTAAAGGTCGCGACTCGATTTTGTTTCGCCGTTTGCTTTTCTTTCCTTGTAGTCCTTAAGCGCTTTAGCGAGCTGATCGGGACAAGAGGTGTTCGCGCGGCATTTGATGCCTTCGAGCTTAGCGATAATGTCGTCGATTTTCATTCCGACGGCGAGGCGGGCAATACCTTGGGTGTTGCCGTTGCAACCGTTTACGAATTTGAGCATTGTGAGTACGTCGTTGTCGTCTACGTCGAAGATGATTTCTCTTGCGCAAGTGCCTACTGTTCTGTAACTTTCCATTTTGTTAAAACTCCTTAATCTATTAGTTCTTCGTGAAGATGTCCGTAAATCTGAGCCGCCTTTTCCTCCCATTTGGAGTAGACGGATTTGGCGGTGTTTCTGTTTGCGACGTTCAGCTTGATTTCGAGCGTAGTCTGAACGGGGTCTACGATTTTTAACTGTACGGTGTAAGTTCCGTCGTTGTTTTTGTAGTAGTTGTGGTAATACTCCTGCTTACGCCGCATCGTCATGCGGTTTTCTTTGATGTATTCGGTGATTTCGGCGCGAAGCGAAGAGGGGATACGCGCATAAAACAGCGATAGGCATTGCCTTCCGTCGGCGGTTATGTTGTAATAGCTGTTTTTTTCTTTACTCGATCTGTAAATAAAACCCGCTTCCTGAAGTTGGTTTATCGTTATCGTGCAGTCCATATAACTAAGCCATGCGTTGCGGCTCGTGCACATTTCGATAATCGTGTTAGCCGTAATGGGCACGTCCATCGTCTCGAAAACGTACAGCAATATAAGCTTATTCGTCGTTGACTCGTCCGTTAATTCCATCACGACCTCCGTACATTTTATTATAGCATATTTTTGCCGAAAAATCAAAGAAAATGCAGCGAATTTTTGCAATTATTGTCAACCTTAATTTGAATTCAGTTGACATAAGCCGTCGAAAGTTGTATAATGACAGCGAGGTGCAAATATGAACGTAAAATCCGAAGTTCTCGGAACGTTGTATCAAAGTCGCGGGAAAACCGTATCGGGCGAATTTATCGCCGATAAACTCGGGATTTCGCGCGCGGCTGTCTGGAAAGCGATTAACGGATTGAAAAAGGACGGTTATGCGGTTGTTTCCGAGAGAAACAAGGGGTATGTGCTGAGCGTGCGCGACGATAAGCTGAGCGCCGAGGGAATAGGTCTGCTTGCCTCTGATTTTCTGCCGTTTGTGTACGAAGAAATCGATTCCACCAACGACGAAGCGAAACGGTTCGCGATCGGGTATCCCGATAAAAACCTCATTGTTGCGGCAAATTCGCAACGATGCGGGCGCGGACGGCGCGGACGGTCGTTTTATTCGCCCGAAAGCACAGGCGTGTATTTCAGCGTGGTGATTCATCCCGAGATTTCGCCGGAAAAAAGCGTGCTTGTCACTACCGCGGCGGCTTTGGCAACTGCGGAAGTCATCGAGGAGCTTACGGGCAGACGCGCGCTTATAAAATGGATAAACGACGTATATGTCGACGGTAAAAAATGCGTCGGAATTTTAACCGAAGCGACGCTTAATTGCGAAAGCGGCAGGTTTGACAACGTTGTTGTCGGTATCGGCGTAAACGTGACGACGACAGAATTTCCCGCCGAGATTTCCGACCGTGCGGGCAGTATAGGCTCGGTTTCGCGTAACGAACTCGTCGCGAAAATCGCGGAGCGCCTTTTGCGTTACACCCACCCGCTCACCGGCGGGTTTATGCGCGAATACGAAAAAAGATGTTTCGTGATAGGCAAAACCGTTACCGTTCTTGAAAAAAGCGGCAGGGAATATGTGGCAGAAGCGGTCGGGCTTACAGAGCTCGGAGAGCTTCTGGCGGAAACTCGGAACGGACAGAAATTAGTGCTTAACAATGAAGAAGTCAGCGTAAAGGCGGAACCCGTATGACAACGAAAAGATTGATAAGAATAAGTTATTTTACCATGCTCACGATAATAGGCGGGCTGTTGAAAATTCCCGTCGGAGAAGTGAGCTTTACGTTGCAAACGCTGTTTGTTATTTCCGCGGGAATGTTTCTCGGCGCGAAAGACGGCGCGGCGGCGCAACTCGTGTATATGATAATCGGACTTATCGGGATTCCGGTGTTTACGCAGGGCGGAGGAATATATTATATTTTCAAGCCGTCCTTCGGCTATATATTAGCTTTTCCGCTCGGGGCGTTCCTTACGGGATTTCTCATTCAGCGAAGCAGAACGATACGCGGAATAAAGCTGTTTTTATTCGCGCTGGTCGGTCTCGTATCGATTTATATCATCGGAATGGCTTATCAGGTGATGATATTAGTGCTTGTAAACGGACTTTCGTTTGCCGCCGCGTGCGCAACGCTCGTAAGTATCCTTATTTATTTCGCGGTAGACGTCGTGACGGTTTACGTTCTGTCGCTGATTTTCCCGAAAATCAATACTTTAATAGGTTTGCAAAGTACTATGCAAAAACCGCGTCAACTTAATACCGAACTTAAAACCGATCCGCAAAATTTTACAGAAAACGACCGTTTATAGTAGCATAACATTAAAAAGCGCGACTGCAAAATACTATGCAATCGCGCTTATATTTCGCTTTTGTTTTTATTCTTTATAAATAGCACAAAAAAGAGCGTAGCCGCAAGGGTTACGCTCTTTCGATGCCGATATTCGGTTTATTATGCCTTGCCGTTGCAGCCGAGAACGTCTACAAGCTTATGCTTAACGCACTGCTTGATAAGTTCGCGGGCAGGAGCGAGGTACTGACGAGGATCGAAGTGTGCGGGATTCTCGACGAAGTGCTTTCTGATAGCCGCGGTAAAGGCAAGACGAAGGTCGGAGTCGATATTGATCTTGCAGACAGCCATCGAAGCAGCCTTACGAAGCATATCTTCGGGAACGCCCTTTGCCCCGGGCATTGCGCCGCCGTACTGGTTGATCATCTCGACGTATTCGGGAATAACGCTGGACGCGCCGTGAAGAACGATGGGAAATTCGGGAAGGCGTTTGCCGACTTCTTCGAGAATATCGAAACGAAGTTTTGCTTCGCCCTTGAATTTGTACGCGCCGTGCGAAGTTCCGATTGCGATTGCAAGCGAGTCTACGCCGGTTTTGGATACGAATTCCTGAACCTGATCGGGATCGGTGTAGCAGGAGTCGGCTTCGGAAACGTTTACCGCGTCTTCGATTCCTGCAAGTCTGCCGAGCTCGGCTTCGACAACGACGCCGTGATCGTGAGCGTAATCGACAACCGATTTGGTGATCTTAACGTTCTCGTCGAAGGTGTGATGAGAAGCGTCGATCATTACGGAAGTGAAACCGTCTTCGATAGCGGATTTGCAAAGCTCGTAGCTGTCGCCGTGATCGAGGTGAAGGCAGATGGGGAGTCCGCTGTCCTCAACGGCAGCCTCAACGAGTTTCTTGAGGTACTTGGGGTTGGCGTACTTTCTCGCACCGCTGGAAACTTGAAGGATAAGGGGAGCGTTTTCTTCTTTGCCCGCTTCGACGATACCCTGAATCATCTCCATGTTGTTCACGTTGAAAGCACCGATAGCGTAACCGCCTGCGTATGCTTTTTTGAACATTTCTTTCGTTGTTACTAATGGCATAACAAACCTCCAAAAAAAACTTTCGGCTATATTATACAATATTAAATTAAATTTGCAAAGCGTTTTTGACTACTTTTTTGAGTTTTTAAACGTTTGACTTTTTTCGCTTGCGGATATATAATAAGTATAAAGAATTTTTTACGGAGAACGTTATGCTTGATCCGAGAATCAAAAGGCTTGCCGAAAACCTTGTCGGCTATTCGATCGCCGCGAAAAAAGGCGATAAAGTGCTTATCGAAGCGCACGATATAGACTCGCCGCTCGTCGAGTGTCTTATAAAGGAAATCCGCGCCCGCGGCGCTTACGCGTTCGTCGAAACTTACGACGCCAAAGTCCAGCGTGCTCTTTTAATGGACGCAAACGAAGAATATTTCAAGCTGCTGGCGTCTTATGCTCGCGGCAGAATGGAAGATATGGACTGTTATATAGGTATACGCGGCGCAATTAACTCATTCGAGGACAGCGACGTTCCCGCCGAAAACAAGGAATTGTATTCGCGCCTGTACCTGCAACCCATTCATCACGAGCTCCGCGTGTGCAAAACCCGCTGGGTGATTTTACGCTACCCGAACGAGAGTATGGCGCAACTTGCCGGTATGTCCACCGAAAAGTTCGAAGATTTCTATTTCAACGTGTGTAACCTCGATTATTCCAAAATGGACAAGGCGATGGACGCGCTCGTCGGACTTATGAACAAGACGGACAAGGTGAGAATAATCGCCGACGGCACGGATTTATCCTTCTCGATAAATGGAATGAACGCGATAAAATGCAGCGGACAGTGCAATATTCCCGACGGCGAAGTGTATACCGCGCCCGTAAAGGACAGCGTGAACGGCGTGATTTCATATAACGCGCCCTCGATCGAGAACGGAATAAAATTCGAAAACGTGCGGCTCGAATTCAAAGACGGAAAAATAGTAAAAGCCACCTCGAACCACACGGAAGAGTGCAATAAAATCTTCGACACGGACGAAGGCGCGCGGTACGTCGGGGAGTTCGCGATAGGAGTAAATCCTTACGTGACAAAGCCTATGGGCGATATTCTTTTCGACGAAAAGATTTCGGGGTCGATTCATTTCACCCCGGGGTGTTGCTATGAGGACGCGTATAACGGCAATATTTCCGCCGTTCACTGGGATCTTGTGTTAATGCAAACGCCCGAAGTCGGAGGAGGGGATATATTCTTCGACGACGTTCTTATACGAAAAGACGGCAGGTTTGTGCTTCCCGAGCTTTTCCCGCTTAATCCCGAAAACCTCGAATAGAGGAATTTTTTTCCGAAATCGCGTGAATTTGCTTGCTAAAAAAAACAAAAACGAGTATTATATATAAGGTTGAGGTCAACCTCTTCCGCAAAGATGTAAATTATTTTTTGGAGGGACACGAAAAATGTCAAAAGTAACTAAAGTTGCGATCAACGGTTTCGGACGTATCGGCCGTCTGGCGTTCCGTCAGATGTTCGGCGCGGAAGGCTATGAGGTTGTTGCCATCAACGATCTTACCAGCCCCAAGATGCTTGCTCATCTTCTTAAGTACGACACCATGCAGGGCAACTACGCAAACAGCCATTCGGTAACCTATAAGGATTCCGTTCTCGGCGAAGACGGCAAGACCGTCGTTACCCCCGGTTCGATCACCGTCGACGGCAAGGAAATCACCATTTACGCTTGCCCGAAAGCTCAGGATCTTCCGTGGAAAGCCCTCGACGTAGACGTCGTACTCGAATGCACCGGTTTTTACACTTCGAAGGCTAAGGCTCAGGCACACATCGACGCCGGCGCTAAGAACGTCGTTATTTCCGCTCCCGCAGGAAACGACCTTCCCACCATCGTTTACAACGTAAACCACACTACGCTTACCAAAGACGATCATATCATTTCGGCTGCTTCGTGCACGACCAACTGCCTTGCTCCGATGGCTAAAGCGCTTAACGATTTCGCTCCCATCGAGTCCGGTATCATGACCACCGTTCACGCTTACACCGGCGACCAGATGATCCTCGACGGTCCGCAGAGAAAGGGCGACCTTCGTCGTAGCCGCGCGGGCGCGATGAACATCGTTCCCAACAGCACCGGTGCCGCTAAGGCAATCGGTCTCGTTATCCCCGAACTCAACGGCAAGCTCATCGGTTCCGCTCAGCGCGTTCCGACCGCTACCGGCTCAACCACGATCCTCGTTGCAGTCGTAAACAAGACCGTTACCAAGGACGAGATCAACGCCGCTATGAAGGCTGCCGCTAACGAATCCTTCGGCTACAACGTTGACGAAATCGTTTCGTCCGACGTAGTAGGTATGAAGTTCGGTTCGCTCTTCGACTCGACCCAGACCATGGTTATCCCGATGGCAGACGGCAAGTCGATGGTTCAGGTCGTTTCGTGGTACGACAACGAGAACTCGTATACCAGCCAGATGGTAAGAACGATCAAGTATTTCTCGGAGATCAAGTAATTTAACTTCGCATAACTCAAAAAACCGATCGGAGCGTAACGCTTCGGTCGGTTTTTCTTTGTGAGTATACGAGACTATAAAAAAACCGCACCCGAAAAGAGTGCGGAGCATTATCGTATAAGTTTATTCCGCTGACGAGTTCGGGAATACAAACCCGAAAAGAATTATCGAAGTGGTTATGACGAGCGCGACGGCGGCAAGGTTGACGTACAGCACGATACGAAGTTTTTTATTCTTTATCGTGATAAAAGATAAGCCCGTCGTAAGCAGCGTCGTTCCCATCGAAATGAAATCGTAAAGGATAAGGAATATCCCGCCGACTACCACGCCCGCGGCGTTCGTCTCGCCGAGAGTGGAGATCGCAAAGACGAGCAGAAAGGCGCAGAACGCAAGGTTAAGAACGGTTAAAATCCATAAAATTACATATAAAACCTTTTTCATATCATTATTATACCACGGAATTTTCGCAAAGTCAAAGAATATCGTTTGCTTTTTTTGTCGTATGCTGATATAATGATTTGAGAAACGGCTGAAAGAAGAGGAGAAATTATGCTTGCCAAAATCAACAGTTACGGATTGCAGGGGATAAACGGTTACGCCGTAAGCCTCGAAGTGGATATAAACAACGGACTGCCGAAAATGGACGTTGTGGGGCTCGGCGATACTGCGGTGAAAGAGAGTCGCGAGCGGGTGAGAAGCGCTATCAAAAACAGCGGGTTCTTCTTTACGCCCAAAGTCATCACGGTAAATCTTGCGCCCGCTTCCGTAAAAAAGGAAGGTTCGTTGTACGACCTCGGCATAGCGCTCGGTATTCTGTATGCAACCGAACAGATAACCGTTCCCGATATAGGCGATTACATAGTTGTGGGCGAACTGTCGCTTGACGGCGAGCTGAGGCACGTCAAAGGAATTTTGCCCATTCTCATATCCGCGCGGGATAACGGATTTAAAAAGATAATAATTCCCGCCGCGAACGCAAACGAAGCAAGTTATATCGACGGCGTGGACGTTTACGCTTTCGGCACTTTCCGCGAAGTTGTGAGTTTCCTTGTGGGAGAAACCGTTGTCGAGCCCGTAGCGAAACAACCGATAGCGTTGTCTCTCAATAATCGTTACGCCGAAGATTTTGAGTACGTTAAGGGGCAATACGTCGCTAAGCGAGCTATGGAAATCGCGGCGGCGGGCGGTCACAACATACTGCTTATCGGACCACCAGGTGCGGGCAAAACGATGCTTGCGAGATGTATCCCCACGATTTTACCGGACATGACGGTTTCGGAAGCGCTCGAAACAACGAAAATTCACAGCGTGGCGGGAGTTCTCGACGAGAAAAAAGGAATGGTTTTCACTCGTCCTTTCCGTTCGCCGCATCACACGGTAAGTATGATAGCGCTCACCGGCGGCGGAGCGACCGCTCACCCCGGGGAAATGAGCCTTGCGCATAACGGCGTGCTGTTTATGGACGAAATCCCCGAATATCCGCGTTCCTGTCTCGAAATTCTCCGTCAACCGCTCGAAGACGGCGTGATTACCGTTTCGAGAGCGCAACGGAGCGTGACGTACCCCGCGAATTTTATGCTCGTGGCAAGTATGAACCCGTGTCCGTGCGGTTATTTCGGCTCGAAAACGCACGAGTGTTCCTGCACGCCCGTTCAGATCAATAAATATTTATCCAAGCTTTCGGGCCCGCTTATGGATCGTATCGACTTGCACATAACGGTAGACAACGTGACTTACGACGATCTTACGAGCGACAAACTCGCCGAGGACAGCGCCACGGTGCGCGCCCGCGTTCAGAAAGCCCGCGAAATTCAGTTGAAACGCTTTGCGGGTACGAACGTCTATTCGAATTCCAAAATGAATTCGCAGATGATCCGCGAGTATTGCGCGCTCGACGAACGTTCGGAAGCGCTTATGAGAAAAGCGTTCGAAAAGCTGTCTCTTTCGGCTCGTTCGTACACCAGAATACTGAAAATCGCGCGCACGATAGCCGATCTTGCGGGTGAGGAAAACATAACGGCTTCGCACGTCAGTGAAGCGCTTACCTACAGAGGTATGGACAGAGAATATGTATAATAAGGTATCGGCAAGTAAAATACTTTACTGGCTGAGTCTCGGTTCGTTCTCGGTGCGGAGACAGAAAGAGCTCGTTGCAAAGTATAAAACGCTCGACGAGTTGTGGGAAGATTTCCCGAAAAATCCGACCGTCCGCGAGTTTGTGGGCGAGAAGGCTTTCGCCGAACTCAATCGTTTCCGCTCGGCGGACTATATCGAAAAATCGTTGTCCGGACTTCGCGAAAAGGGCATAGGCGTGATTTCGGTGCTCAACCCGCTTTATTCCGAACGGCTCCGTCAACCCGAAGTCAACGCGCCTTTGATATTGTATTATCGCGGCAATCCCGAAGCTTTGTGCGGCGAATGCGTGGCGATAGTCGGAACGCGGGCCTGTTCGAATTACGGCAGAGAAATCGCAAAAAGTCTCGGATACGACCTCGGAGCGGCGGGCGTAACGGTAGTAAGCGGACTTGCAACGGGAATCGACGGTTACGCGCACGAAGGAACGCTTGCCGCGAACGGAAAATGCGTTGCGGTTTTAGGCGGCGGGCTCGATCACGTTACGCCTACTGCAAACATAAAATTGCACGACAGAATAATCGAAAGCGGAGGTATCGTCATATCCGAGTACCGTCCCGAATTTCCGCCGAATAAATTTACATTCCCCGAACGCAACCGGCTTATATCGGGCTTAAGTCTCGGAACGGTGGTTGTCGAAGCGGGCGAAAAGAGCGGTGCGCTCATCACGGCGGACTGCGCGCTCGAGCAGGGGCGATACGTTTTCGCCGTCCCGGGAGCCGTTACGAGCGAGCGCAGCAAAGGTTGTAACGAACTGCTTTATCAGGGCGCGAATATAGCGAGAAACGCCGACGACGTACTGTCCGTTGTAAGATCGAACCTCGCCGCTTCGGCAAAAAAATCGGAGAAAAAATCGCCGCCGACCGAAAAAATCGTTGACAAAGATCAAAAAACGGTGTATAGTCTTTTGTCGGATGAGGTGAAAACGATGGACGAGCTGATCGAAGGATCCGGGCTCGCTCCCGCCGCGCTTGCGGAGCTTCTTCTCGATATGGAACTCGACGATCTTATCGTTCGGGTAGGAAACAACGCGTTCAGGCGCAAACGGTAAAAACGGAGAAAACAGTGAAGTTAGTAGTAATCGAAGGTGCAGGAAAGGTCAAAACCGTCGAAAAGTATCTCGGAAACGGTTATAAAGTATTCGCGACGAAAGGTCATATACGCGACCTGCCCGCGAAGTCTTTGGCTGTAAACGTAAAAAACAATTTCGAGCCGAAGTACGAAATCATGCCGGATAAAACGGCTACCGTTGCGGAGCTTAAAAAGCTTGCGGCGAAAGCGGACGAAGTTTATCTCGCGACCGACCCCGACCGCGAAGGCGAGGCTATATCGTGGCACATCGCGAACGTTCTCGGATTCAAGCCCGAGGACAAGGTTCGTATAGAATTTAACGAAATTTCGCAGAAAGCCGTAAAAAACGGGCTCGAGCACCCGAGGGCAATCAACGAAAACCTCGTTGACGCTCAGCAGGCAAGGCGCGTTCTCGACCGTCTCGTCGGTTACAAGCTTTCGCCCGTTCTGTGCAAAAAGATCCGCAACAATCTGTCTGCGGGGCGCGTTCAGTCTGTAACGCTTCGGCTCATAGTGGAACGTGAACGCGAAATCCGCGCGTTTAAGCCCGAGGAGTACTGGAACTTCGCGGCGATCCTCGAAAACGGCGAGAAAAACCGCTTCAAAGCTGCGCTCGCTCAGAAAAAAGGCAAAAAATACACGATAAAGAGCAAGGAGGAAGTGGATTCAGTTCTTGCCGACCTCAAAAACGAAGATTACGTCGTAACGAAAGTTAAAAAGACCGTTACCAAGTCTCACGCACCCGCGCCGTTTATCACGTCCACGATGCAGCAGGACGCGCTGAACAAGCTCGGAATGTCGCTTAAACAGACCGCCGCCGCGGCTCAGGCGCTTTACGAGGGCGTGGAAATCGAAGGAGAGGGAAAGATCGCGCTTATAACCTATATAAGAACGGATTCGACCCGAGTTGCGCCGGACGCGATAAAAGCCGCCCGCGAGTTCATCTCGCAGAAGTTCGGCGACGATTACGTTCCCGAAAAACCGAATATTTACGCGTCGAAAAAAACCGCGCAGGACGCGCACGAAGCGATACGTCCGATTACGCTTACCCGCGATCCCGAAAAGCTTAAAAATTCGCTGAAAAAAGAGCATTATCGCCTGTACAAGCTTATTTACGACCGCTTTATGGCAAGCCAGATGAGCGAAGCGAAATACAATTCGGTGTCCGTCGATATCGCGGCGGGAGATTACGGCTTCAAGGTTAGCGGAAAAACGCCTCTCTTTAAAGGATATACGGCGGTTTACAGCGCTTACGTCGAGGACGAAAACGACGAAAAGGACGTTCGGCTTCCCGCGCTCGAAGAGGGCGAAAAACTTAACGCCGTAGATTACAAGTACGAACAGAAGTTCACGAAGCCGCCCGCACGCTATACCGAGGCGAGCCTCGTGAAACTTATGGAAGAAAAGGGTATCGGCAGACCGGCTACCTATGTGCCGACGATTACGCTTCTCGGATCGCGCGACTACACCGAAAAAGAAGGCAAATTCTTAAAGCCCACCAAGCTCGGCGAGGATGTCGTAGATATGCTCGTCAAGTATTTCCCCGATATTATGGACGTCGGCTTTACCGCGAATATGGAGGAAAAGCTGGACGATATCGAATTCGGCGGCAAAGTATGGCAGAAAGTAATTGCCGATTTCTACGACGGTTTCGAAGATAAAATCGCGGCGGCGGTCGGCGACAATTTTTCGCTCAAAGCCGCAGACGAGAAAACCGACGTTATCTGCGATAAGTGCGGAGCTCACATGGTTATCCGCTCGGGTAAATTCGGTAAATTCCTCGCGTGCCCGAACTTCCCCAAATGTAAAAACACAAAGCCGCTCGAACCGGAGAATACAACCGCCGCTCCCGTCGAAGCCGATAGTTTCTCGCTTCGACCAGCAGGAGAGAAAGCGGCGTCCGCACCGGCGCCCGAAGCGGTTACGGACACGAGCGAAAAAACCGAAATCTGCGACAAATGCGGCAGACCTATGGTTATTAAGTCCGGCAAATACGGCAATTTCTGGGCTTGTACCGGCTATCCCGAGTGCCGCAACGTCAAGAAGATCGGCGGCGCGGTTTCGTCCGATACGTCCGGAAATTACGGAAAGTGCCCCGAGTGCGGCAAACCTTTGAAGAAAATAACGACGACAAAAGCGACCTTCTACGGATGCACGGGTTATCCCGAGTGCAAATTCACGTCGTTTGATCCGCTTACGGGAGAAAAATGCCCGAAATGCGGCGCGTACACCGTTATTCACACCACAAAAAAAGACGGCGACATAATCAAGTGTTCGAATAAG
Organism: uncultured Clostridia bacterium; assembly: GCA_934270565.1. Lineage (GTDB taxonomy): Bacteria > Bacillota > Clostridia > Christensenellales > Pumilibacteraceae > UBA10677. Next base: position 44,589 of record CAKQPR010000005.1, read on the forward strand.
GATTGCGATTATACCGCCGAGGTAGTGAAAAAATGAGCGTCGTAACGGTAATAGGCGCGGGGCTTGCGGGTTCGGAAGCCGCGTTGCAGCTTGCTTCGCGCGGCGTGAAAGTAAGGCTTAAAGATTGTAAACCCCGCGAAAAAACGCCCGCCCACACATCGGACGCGTTCGGCGAGCTCGTTTGCAGTAATTCGCTGAAAAGCGATCTTTTGTCGACGGCGTCGGGACTGCTCAAAGCGGAGCTCAGACTTCTCGGAAGCGAGCTTATCGCGATAGCCGACGAGGTGAAAGTGCCAGCCGGAAGCGCGCTTGCCGTAAACCGCGAGCTTTTCGCCGCAAAGATAACCGAAAAACTTCGCAGTAATCCTAACATAGAAATCGTTTGTGAAACCGTTACCGACTTGAATACGGACGAATATACGATTATCGCGACCGGACCGCTTACGCTCGACGGACTTGCCGCGAAAATCGCCGGGCGCTTCGGATCCGGACTTCATTTCTACGACGCCGCGGCTCCGATTGTGGACGGCGCAAGCATTGACGAAAGCCGCGCGTTCACGGCGGACAGATACGGCAAAGGCGACGGCGATTATCTGAATTGCCCGATGACGAAGGACGAGTACGACGAGTTTTACAGGGCTCTCGTTTCGGCAGAATGCGCCGTTCTGCACGAATTCGAAAAGTCGGACGTTTTCGAGGGGTGTATGCCCGTCGAAATCATGGCGAAACGCGGCAGAGACACGCTTTTGTTTGGACCGCTTCGCCCCGTGGGTTTTTACGACGAGAACGGCAAGCGCCATTATGCGGTCGTTCAGCTGAGAAGAGAAAACGTCGAAGGAAGCGCGTACAACATCGTCGGTTTTCAGACGAACCTGAAATTCCCCGAGCAAAAGCGCGTTTTCGGAATAATTCCCGCGTTGAAAAACGCCGAATTTTTGCGTTACGGCGTGATGCATCGCAATACATTTATAAATGCGCCCGAGGTAATCGACGCGAACTTCAGAGTGAAAGCCTATCCGAAAACTTACGTTGCCGGGCAGCTTTCGGGAGTCGAAGGCTACGTCGAAAGTATTATGAGCGGACTTATAGCTGCGCGTTCGATTTTCCGAGACCTTAATGGGCTTGAACCGGTCACGCTTCCGCGCGAGACGATTTGCGGAGCGCTTTGCGCGTACCTCGACACGCCCAACGCCGCGTTTCAGCCGATGAACGCGAATTTCGGACTTTTGCCGCCGATAACCGAAAAAATCAAGGACAAAAACCTCAAGAAAACGATGCAGTCCGAAAAAAGTCTTAAAATTTTAAAAAACTTTACGCTATGATTTGATTTTAATCGCGCGTTGTGTTACAATGATACAAAACGCGATAACGGAGAGAGTATGGATATTAAAGGAACGACAATAATCGGAGTAAAGCGCGACGGTCACACCGTAATCGCCGGAGACGGTCAGGTTACGGCGGGGCAAACCACGATAATGAAAGGTAACGCAGTCAAAGTCCGCAGACTTTATAACGACGAAGTTATCGTCGGATTTGCGGGAACAGTTGCAGACGCGTTTATGCTCAGCGAGAAATTCGAGGAAATGCTCAATAAGTTCAGCGGCAATCTTATGCGTAGCGCCGTCGCGCTTGCTCAGCTCTGGCGCGGAGACGCAGGCTTCCGTCAGCTCGAAGCGCTTATGATCGTTGCGAACAAGGACGAAATGCTCGTTCTCGACGGAACGGGCAACGTTATTCAGCCCGAAAGCGGCGTTTGCGCAATCGGCAGCGGCGGCAATTACGCGCTGTCGGCGGCTCGCGCGCTTATGCGCAATACGAAGATGAGCGCGAAAAAGATCGCGGTGGAAGCGATGAAAGTCGCGAGCGAAATCTGCGTTTACACCAACGATCATTTCACGGTCGAGGAGGTTTGATTATGGAATTATCCCCCAAGCAGATAGTTGCCGAACTTGACAGATACATTATCGGACAGGAGGACGCAAAACGCGCGGTTGCCGTTGCGCTTCGTAACCGCTACCGCAGATCGCAGCTTCCCGACGATATCCGCGAGGAAATCACGCCGAAGAACATTATAATGAAAGGTCCTACCGGCGTAGGCAAAACCGAAATCGCCCGTCGTCTCGCTAAACTCGTAAAAGCTCCGTTTGTAAAAGTCGAGGCTACCAAGTTTACCGAAGTCGGCTACGTCGGCAGAGACGTCGAATCTATGGTTCGCGATCTCGTCGAGGTCGGTATACGGCTTGTAAAAGAGGAAAAAATGGCGGAAGTTGAAGCCGCTTCGCGCGCGCTTGCCGAAAAGAAAATAATTAACGCGATCACCGCCGCACGTAAGAAAACGCTTACCGATTATTCGGAAGAGGCGATCCGCGCGGGCGTAGAGAGCGAGTACGCCGAAGGCAAGCTCGATAATCACATGCTCGAAATCGAGGTTGACGATCAGCCCAAAGGTATGGAAATCATGCCGGGAATGGGCATGGGAGCGGAAATCAACATCGGCGATATTTTAGGCGGTATTCTGCCCAAGAAAAAGAAAAAACGCAAAGTCGCAGTCAAGGAAGCCGTAAAGATTCTCACCGACGAGGAGAGCGAAAAGCGCATCGACATTGACGCGATAAATTCCGAAGGAGTGAAACGCGCGGAGCAGAACGGCATTATCTTCATCGACGAGATCGATAAGATCGCAAGCGCTGGCGGTTCGGGCAAAGGTCCGGACGTAAGCCGCGAAGGCGTTCAGCGCGACATTCTTCCCATTGTTGAAGGTTGCACGGTTATGACGAAGTACGGCGCGGTAAAGACCGATTATATCCTGTTCATCGCGTCGGGCGCGTTCCACGTCAGCAGCGTAAACGACCTTATACCCGAACTTCAGGGACGGTTTCCGGTGCGCGTAGAACTCAACAGTCTCACGAAGGACGATTTCGTCAAAATTTTTACCGTACCCGAAAATGCAATCACCCGTCAGTATGCGGCGCTCCTTCGCGTGGATAACGTCGACGTTACGTTCACGGACGACGCAATCGAAGAAATGTCGCGTATCGCCGAACTCGAAAACGAGTCGGGTGAAGATATCGGCGCGCGCAGGCTTCATACGATTATGGAAAGCCTTCTGGAAGACCTCGGGTTCAACGCGAGCGGCGATTACCCGCTTATCGACGTTACGATCGACAAAAAATATGTTGACGAACACCTTGAAAAACAGGTCCGCAGTCACGACCTCAAAAAGTATATTCTTTAACGCAACGGAGACCTTATGATAAATATTCCGAAAGGCACAAAGGACGTTTTGCCGAACGAAAGCTACAAGTGGCATTACGTCGAAGGTAAAGCCCGCGAAATCGCGCGGCTTTACGGTTTTCGAGAGGTCCGCACGCCGTCGTTCGAACATACCGAGCTGTTCACCCGCTCGATAGGCGACGATACCGACGTCGTGCAGAAGGAAATGTACACCTTCCTCGACAAAGGCAAGCGCTCGATCACGCTTAAACCCGAAGGAACGTCGCCCGTCGCCCGTTCGTTCGTCGAAAATTCGCTCGACGCACTGTCGCTTCCGCTCAGAATGTACTATATCACGCCCGTGTTCCGTTACGAGGCGCCCCAAGCGGGCAGACTTCGCGAGCACCATCAGTTCGGCGTCGAACTTTACGGCGGAGATACTCCTGCACTCGATTTCGAAGTGATTTCGCTCGCATACGATTTTCTTTCGTCGGTCGGCGTTACGGGACTCGTTCTTAACCTCAACAGCATCGGTTGCGAAAAATGCCGCGCCGAATATAAAGCGGCGCTTAAAAACTTCCTCGGCGAGCATATCGACGAAATGTGCCATACTTGCCGCGAGCGTTTTGACAGAAACCCGCTCCGTATCCTCGACTGTAAGGAAGAGGGTTGCCGCAGGATCGTGGAGAACGCGCCGAAAATCACCGATTATCTTTGCGACGATTGCAGGGCGCATATGGACGGGCTTAAGAAAATGCTTGACGAAGCGGGCATAAAGTACGTCGTAAACCCGAAGATCGTCCGCGGGCTCGATTATTATACGAAAACCGTTTTCGAATTCGTTACCACCGCGCTCGGCTCGCAAGGCACGGTTTGCGGCGGCGGCAGATACAACAACCTCGTCGAATCGGTCGGAGGCAAACCGACCCCATGCGTAGGTTTCGGGCTGGGGCTCGAACGGCTTATAATGCTCCTCGACGCGACCGGCGTTGCGATCGAAGATAACGAAGCGCCCGAAGTTTTCGTTATCAGTCAGCGCCCCGAGTATCTCGGCGAATGTATGAAAATCGTTTCCGGTTTTCGTCGCGGCGGCGTGAGCGCCGAAACGGAGTGCACCGGCAGAAGCCTCAAAGCTCAGTTCAGATACGCGGACAAGCTTCGTGCAAAATTCGTAATCGTTATGGGTGAAAGCGAAATCGAAGCCGACGAAGTGGACGTCAAAAAACTTTCGGACGGCACGGTGGAGCGCGTTAAAAAAGAAAATCTTGTAAATTACGTTTTGGAGAAAAGATAATGGCAGAATTTTTAGGAGACCTCAAACGCACCGATTATTGCGGAAAAGTGGGCGAGAGTCAGGTAGGTAAGGAACTCGTAGTTACCGGTTGGGCGGCAAAACGCCGCGACCTCGGCGGACTTATTTTCGTCGATCTCCGCGACCGCAGCGGAATACTCCAGGTCGTGTTCGACGCGTCGATTGCGGGCGAAGAAGTCTTTAACAAAGCCGAAACGATCAGAAGCGAGTATGTGCTCGCGATCGAAGGCACGCTCAGACTTCGCGACGAAGCGGCGATCAACCCGAAGATCGCTACCGGCAAGGTAGAACTCGTAGCTAAAACGCTCAAAATTCTTTCGGACGCGGACACCCCGCCGTTCGCGATTGAGGATAATTCCGCGACCAACGAAGCCGTTCGCCTCAAATACAGATACCTCGATCTCCGCAACGCGTCGTATCAGGAGCGTTTCAAGCTCAGAAGCGACGTTTGCAGAGTTATCCGCGACTATATGCTCGGACACGATTTCCTCGAAATCGAAACTCCGTTCTTAGGCAAATCGACCCCCGAGGGAGCGCGCGATTACCTTGTTCCGTCCCGCGTTCACCCCGGCGAGTTTTATGCGCTTCCCCAGTCGCCTCAGCTTTACAAACAGCTTCTTATGATAAGCGGCTTCGACCGTTATTTCCAGATCGCGCGTTGCTTCCGCGACGAGGACCTTCGCGCAAATCGTCAGCCCGAATTCACTCAGGTCGATATGGAAATGTCGTTCGTGGACGACGAAGAGGACGTAATGGGCGTAGCGGAAGGTCTTATCCGCAGAGTTTTCAAGGAGTGCATCAATTACGATCTCCCCGAAAAAATCCGCCGTATGACGTGGCAGGAAGCTATGGATCGTTTCGGCTCGGATAAACCCGATACCCGTTTCGGTCTCGAGCTTACCGATATTTCGGACATAGTCAAAGAGTGCGGTTTTCAAGTGTTTACCGGCGCGATCAAAGCGGGCGGCAGCGTTCGTCTCATCAACGCCAAGGGCTTCGGAAAAATTCTTTCCCGCCGCGACATCGACGCGCTCGGCGAATTCGTAAAGACGTATAAGGCGAAAGGTCTTGCGTGGATCTCGGTAAAAGAGGACGGGCTTCAGTCTGCGATTACGAAATTTCTCGACGAGGACACCGTAAACGCGATTTTAAAGCGCGCGAACGCCGAAGTCGGCGATATTCTGTTCTTCTGTGCGGACGCCAAAAACGAAGTCGTGTACGCTTCGCTCGGCGCGCTCCGTCTCCACCTCGCCGAAAAAGCAAACCTCATCGACAAGGACGGTTACGATATTTTGTGGGTTACGGAATTCCCGATGTTCGAGTACAGCGAGGAAGAAAAGAGGCTCGTTGCGGTTCATCACCCGTTCACCAGCCCCAAAACCGAGGACCTTCCGCTTGTCGAAACCGAGCCGCTCAAAGTCCGCGCAAAGGCTTACGACCTCGTGATCAACGGACAGGAAGCGGGCGGCGGCAGTATCAGAATTCACTCGCGCGAAGTGCAGAAGAGAATGTTCAACGCGCTCGGCTTTACCGACGAGCAGATTCAGGACCGTTTCGGCTTCTTCGTGGACGCGTTCAATTACGGAACGCCTCCGCACGGCGGACTTGCGTTCGGTCTCGATCGTCTCATCATGCTTCTGAGCAAGACCGACAATATCAAGGACGTTATCGCGTTCCCGAAGGTTCAGAACGCTTCCGACCTTATGACGGACGCACCGAGCGCGGTAGAGCCGAAGCAGCTTAAAGAACTTTCCATCAAAATAAATGAAAAACTGTAACAGGTTGACGGCGAAGGTTTCCCGAATAAAAAACGGGCGAACCTTCGTTGCCGTTAGCGCACCCGACAAATGCGAGGGGTGTAAGGCTTGCTATATAGGCAGGCTCGGCAAATCTACCGAGCTTCCCGCGAGAAACGAAATCGGCGCGAACGTCGGAGACAGCGTGGTTATCGAAACGTCCGTTTCGACGAATTTCGCGACGCTTGCGCTCGTATTGCTTCCGCTTACGTTTTTCGTGGCGGGAATAATAATCGCGCTTTCCGCGGGATTGAACGAACTTGCGGCGGGCGGAATCGGGCTCGGCGCGGCGATAATCGCTTTTGCGACAACGTTCGCCGCAGACAGAACGATCATACGGAAAAAATACGCGGCAAAAATAGTGGAAATACTGCCGTCGGAAAAGTCGGACGGCGAGCCCCGCGAGGAATAAGCTTTGCGGGCTTGTTTGCGGGCGAGAAAAACGTAAGAGGACTGAGAAAAATGCGGAGAGTGGTCAATTTCAGATGTTTTTTACTGACGTCTACGATTGCCGTTCTCTGCGTTTTGCTTTATACGAAAACTTCGGCGGCTTTGCGGGTGATTCTGCTCGCGCTCGTTTTCGCGGCTTTACTCGGGTTGGCCGTAAGTTTTTTCGCGCAACGCGATTTCGTCAAGGGAATTTCGTTCGCGCTGGCTTTGCTTGTCGCGTTCGCCTGCGTTTTCGGAGCAAAAGCGGAAATTGACCGTCATACTTTCGAAATCGAAGAAAAAACCGAATATTCTTTCGTCGCGACGATCGAGGAATCGTCGGGAGAAACCGACTATTTCACAATGAATCTGCGCTCTGTCGAAGCGGATGGTAAAAGCGTAAACGGCAATATGTATCTGTCCGTTTCGTCCGCGATCGGAACGGTAATACCGAGCCTCAAAAACGGCGATAAAATAGCGTTTAAGTCGTCTGTAATTCATCGTAAGCTCGAAACGAAGCTCGGTAAGTATAGCCGCGGCGATATGCGTTACGCGGCGTTCGTGACGGCGGACGAAATACAGTTCGTCGGAGCGGAAAACAACTTCTTCGACAACATGCGCAACGGTATGCGCGCGATACTCGAGGAAAATATCGGCGGTTACGGAGCGCTTGCTTACGCCGTGCTTACGGGCGATAAAGGCGGGCTTGACGCGGGCGTAACCGATTATTACAGCGCGAGCGGAATAGGACATATTCTTGCCGTTTCGGGACTTCACGTCGGATTTATCACCGCCGCGCTCGTCTGGCTTCTGAATAAACTACGCACAAATCGTTACGTCAAGCTTGCGGTCGTATCGTCTGTATTGTTGTTTTATTCGTTCATAGCTTCGTTCTCGCCGTCCGTCGTGAGGGCAAGCGTAATGTGCGCGATCGGACTTACCGCGGATGCGTTCGGCGAAAGGCGCGACACGTTGAGCTCGCTTTGTTGCGCGGCTACTGCTATACTTCTCGTAAAGCCGCTGTATATTTACGACGTCGGGTTTGTGCTTAGCGTGTCTGCCGTGGCGGGGATTCTTATGTTCGCCGACGGGTTTAATCGGGCGCTGAAATTTCTTCCGAAGTTCGTTTCGGGCGCGCTTTCCGTATCAATGGCGGCGCAGCTCGGCATTACGCCCGCTACGCTCGTAGTGTTCGGGCGGTTCGCGCCGTACTCGATTATCGCAAACTTATTCGTCATTCCGATTATGAGCGTGACTTTCGTCGTTATCGTCGTTGCGCTCGTAATCGTCGCGATTATACCGCAATTCGGTCTGCTTCTGACGGTTTCGGGAGCAGGGCTCGTTGCGGTCGATCTTATCGCCAAGCTTATCTCGCTTATTCCGTTCGCTTCGATCATAATTCTGGCGGAAGAGTGGTTTATGTTCTCGTTCCCGCTGTTGTTCGTCTGCTCGAAATTCTTTATGTTGCCGAAGTTCAAATGGATAACTTACGTTGTGACGATGGTCGCATGCGCCGCGGCGCTTACGGTCTGCAATATTCCGACCGTGGGAGCGGGCGATATTATCGTGTGCGAAGGCTATAACAGCGTCACTACCGTAATCGAAACGACCGATAACGGCTGTATCGTTGTGGGTGACGTCGGGGCAAGCGGCACGGTCGTCGAGGTTCTCGGTAGCGTTCGGGAGAGAAAAATCACGGCGATCGTCGCAACGCGGATCGACAAAGACAACGCGCGATCACTTGCCAAGCTTTGTAAAAATTACGGACTGAAAGGCGTTTACGCTTCCGCTTCGGCGAATGCGGACGGAATACAATCGCTCGTTTCCGAAGGCGCGGACATCGAGCTGTTTGGCGGCGAGAAATTCGGACTTAAACCCGTGATATCGAACGGTAAATTCGTAGGATACGGCTATCCGTCGGAGAAACTGTTGTTGCTGACTGCCGGCGTTAATCCTTCCGATCTCGAATCGGAAATTATAAACGACTATGCCGTTATACGCTCCGAAACTTACGGCAAAGATTATTTAAACCGCATTTATCTCGTCAATTTCAATAATTCGTTTATCGATGAAAAGCCGGTTGCCGTTCGCTCGGCGACCGACGGAAACTTCGTTTTCGGGCTTTCGGACGGCTCTGTAACGAATTTGTAGAAATGTGTAAAACGACGAACGTGAAGTGAAATTTTCACAAGCGGACGGATTTTTCGTTGACATTTTTTCGGTGTCGTTGTAAACTTTAAAGGTTGAAACTCATATATTGTTGCCCGAAGGAGAAGAGTATGATCGGAAAGCTGATGCCTTGCGTCGGCAGGTATAAAAAATACGCGATTTTAGCCCCGCTTACCATGCTCGTCGAAGTGGCTATGGAAGTTTTGCTTCCCATAGTTATGCAGATGATCATCGATAACGGTATTCAGGCTCAGAACGCGTCTTACTGCCTGACGTGGGGGCTTATTATGATAGGAATGTCGCTGTTGTCGCTTGCCGGCGGCGCGCTTTGCGGCAGATTTACCGCGGTTGCCGGCACGGGGTTCGCGAGCGGAGTGAGAAAAAAACTGTTCGATAAAGTTCAGGATTTCTCGTTCTACAACGTCGATAAATATTCGACCGCTTCGCTCGTTACGCGACTTACCACCGACGTAAACAACGCGCAGAACGCGTTTATGACGGTGATCCGTTCGCTTATCCGCGCCCCGGGGATGCTGATTTTCGCGATGGTTATGGCGTTTAACATCAATGCTAAAATGTCGCTTATTTTCGTAGTGGCTATCCCCGTGCTCGCGATTGCGATCCTTTTGATTTTCTCAAAAGCTCATCCGAGGTTCAGAGCGATGCTTCGTTGCTACGATAACCTTAACTCGGACGTTCAGGAAAACCTTACTTCGATACGAACGGTAAAATCTTTCGTTCGCGAAGATTACGAAGACGAAAAGTTCAAAAAATGCTCCGAAGACGTGCGTAAAACTCAGGTGGCCGCCGAAAAGCTCATGATCTTAATGGGTCCCATTATGATGATCTGTATGTACGGCTGTATGCTTGCGGTTTACTGGTTCGGAGCTAAGTTCACGATCGGCGGCGAAATGACGATCGGTAAGATCACGAGTTTTCTGACCTACATTATGCAGGTTCTCATGTCGCTTATGATGATTGCGTTTTCGGGTATCCAGCTCGTTATTTCGCGAGCTTCGATTTCGCGTATCGTCGAAGTTTTCGACGAGAAGATCGATATCGACGATTCGGACGCAGATCCCGATCTTAAACCCGCGGACGGCTCGATTTCGTTCAAAGACGTGAAATTCGGATACGGCAAAGGCGACGATATAAATCTCGTTTTCGACGGAATTAACCTTGAAATCAAATCGGGCGAAACCGTCGGAATTATCGGCGGAACGGGCTCGGCTAAATCAACGCTCGTTCAGCTTATCCCGCGCCTTTACGACGTTTGCGGCGGAAGCGTGAGCGTGGGCGGGCACGACGTGAGAGAATATAAGCTCGAAAATCTTCGCTCGGACGTGGCGATGGTGCTTCAGAAAAACGTGCTTTTCTCGGGAACGATCCTCGAAAACTTGCGCTGGGGCAACGAGAACGCGACTATGGAAGAGGTGATCGAAGCGGCGAAAGCGGCGCAGGCTCACGACTTTATCATGTCGTTCCCGAACGGTTACGACACCGACCTCGGACAGGGCGGAGTGAACGTTTCGGGCGGGCAGAAACAGCGACTTTGCATAGCTCGCGCGCTTCTCAAAAGCCCGAAAGTCATAATCCTCGACGATTCCACGAGCGCCGTCGATACTGCGACGGACGCAAGTATCCGCGCGGCGTTCAGAAGCAATCTCAATCATATTACGACGCTTATCATCGCTCAGCGCATAAGCTCGGTAAGCGACGCGGATAAGATTATCGTGCTTGACGACGGCAAGATCGACGGAATAGGCACGCACGAGGAGCTTCTCGCGACAAACGAAATATACCGCGAGGTTTACACTTCGCAGAACAAGGAGGAAAACAGATAATGCCTCCTAAGAATATGAAATTCGGTAAGCCGAAAAATACGGGAAAGACGATCAAACGCTTGCTCGGTTATATGGGCAGATACAAATTCGCGCTCATCGCCGTTGCGCTTATGATCGGTTGCGCGTCGCTCGTTTCGATCGCGAGCACATATTTCGCTTCCGTTCTGATCGACACCTATATAAAACCGAACGAAGGGTTAAACAACTGGGCGGAAGTCTATCCCGTACTCCTTAAAGTCGTAATAGTAATAGGCGCGGTGTTCCTTTCCGGCGCGTTGCTTACCTACGTTTATAACCGCATAATGACGCATATCGGAACGCGAACGCTTAAGCGCCTTCGCGACGATATGTTCACCCATATGCAAACCTTGCCGATCTCGTACTTCGATACGCACACTCACGGCGAGCTTATGTCGCGCTACACAAACGACGTGGACGTTGTTCGCGAAATGCTGAGCGGAACGTTTACGCAACTTATATCGTCGGTGTTCAATATCGTCGGCGTGCTCGTCGCGATGATAATGCTTTCGCCGATACTCACGCTCATAATCGTGGGCACGATGGTGCTGATAATGTTCTTTATCCGCGTCCTCATGTCGAAGAGCGGAGCGAACTTCCGCCGTCAGCAAAAAGCGGTGGGCGACGTAAACGGCTATATCGAAGAAATGATAGACGGGCAGAGAGTCGTAAAAGTATTCTGCCACGAACCCGTCGTAAAGCAAGAGTTCGGCGTTCTTAACGAAGAACTTCGGCAGGCTTCGTGCGCGGCGAACACTTACGCGAATATTCTGATGCCGATCATGGGCAACCTTTCGCATATCATTTACGCGATTATCGCGATCGTCGGGTCGGTGCTTATCATCGCGGGTAAAGTTACGATGGGCGTAGGCGCGCTCGTTTCTTTCCTGCTGTATATCCGTCAGTTCTTTAACCCGATTACGCAGGTTTCGCAACAAATGAACTCGATTCTGTCGGGCTTGGCGGGTGCAGAACGCATTTTCGATATGCTTGACGAAAAGAGCGAAGCGGACGAAGGTTACGTCGAGCTCGTCAACGCAGAGATCGACGAGAACGGAAATATAACCGAAACGACCGAAAAAACGGGTTGCTGGGCATGGAAGCACCCTCACGGCGACGGAACGACGACTTATACGCGGCTTGAAGGCAAAGTAGAGCTTGAAAACGTAACTTTCGGATACGTTCCCGAAAAGATCGTGCTCAAAGATCTGTCGCTGTACGCAAAAGCCGGACAGAAGATAGCTTTCGTAGGCTCGACCGGCGCGGGCAAAACGACGATAACGAACCTTATAAACCGTTTCTATGATATTCAGTCCGGTAAAATCCGTTACGACGGAATAAACATTACGAAAATTAAGAAGGACGATCTTCGCCGCTCGCTCGGCACAGTTCTTCAGGATACGCATCTGTTTACCGGTACAGTGAGGGATAACGTTCGGTACGGACGGCTCGACGCGACCGACGAGGAAGTCGAAGCGGCTTGCAGGATAGCCAACGCCGACACGTTTATAAGGCATCTTCCCAACGGCTACGACACGATGCTTACGAGCGACGGAGCGAACCTCAGTCAGGGGCAACGTCAGCTTCTTTCCATCGCCCGCGCCGCCGTCGCCGACCCGCCGGTGCTCGTTCTCGACGAAGCGACGAGCTCGATCGATACCCGCACCGAAGCGCTGATCGAAAAGGGAATGGACGCGCTTATGAACGGCAGAACGGTTTTCGTAATCGCGCACAGGCTTTCGACCGTCCGCAATTCAAACGCCATTATGGTGCTCGAACACGGCGAAATTATCGAGCGCGGCAGCCATGACGATCTTATGAAGCTCAAAGGCAGATATTACAAACTTTATACCGGAATGTTCGAGCTTAGCTGATATTATCGCAAGAAAGCAAAAATATTTCAAAATACGGGCAAAAACCGTTGACAAACAACGCCTTTTTCCGTATAATAGTATAGCATTGAATTTCGGAAAAACGATTTAGGAGGAGCACATCAATGGCAGTTCCAAAGCATAAAGTATCCAAGCAGGCAGGCAATTCCAGATACGCAAACTGGAAGATCGAGAGCCCCGAAGTAGGCGAGTGTCCGCAGTGTCATTCCCCAAAGCTTGCTCACAGAGCGTGCAAGACTTGCGGATATTATGATAAGACCAGAAGCGTAGAAGTTAAGCAAGACAAAGAATAGTTTTTTATGGACTTAATCAACCCCGCAATACTACGGGGTTGATTTTTGTTTTTCGGAGGTATCATGGTAAAAATTGCAGTTGACGCGTTCGGCGCGGATAAAGGCGTAGGCGTCGTTGTTGAAGGCGCGGTGAAATCGCTCGACGTATACGAAAACGTAACCGTCGTGATTGTCGGCGATAAAGAGGAGATCGACACCGAACTCAACAAGTTTTCATACGATAAATTGCGTATCGAAGTAGTGGACGCGAAAGAAAAAGTAACTAATAACGAGTCGCCCACGGTCGCAATCCGCGCTAAAAAGGACTCGTCGCTTGTCCGCGCGCTTGAAATAACCAAAAACGATCCCGAAGTCGTCGGTATGGTTTCGGCGGGCTCGACCGGTGCGGTTCTTACCGGAGGAATATTTAAAATAGGCAGAATCAAAGGCGTTCTTCGTCCGGCGCTTTGCCCGTTGCTTCCCACGTTCGACGGCGGCAAAGTTTGTATCGTGGACTGCGGCGCAAACATGGACTGCAAGCCCGAATACCTCGCGCAGTTCGCGCTTATGGGCAGCGAATATATGAAGTCGATAGGCGTCGAAAATCCGCGTGTCGCGCTCGTCAGCGTCGGCGACGAGGACAAAAAGGGCAACGAACTTACGCACGCCGCGTTCGGAATTCTTAAAAAGCTCCCGATCAATTTCGTGGGCAATATGGAAGCGCGTTACGCCCTGAGCGGAAAATACGACGTACTCGTAACAGACGGCTTTGTCGGAAACGTTCTGCTTAAATCGGTAGAGGGTACGGCGATGGGCGTTATGAAAATGCTGAAAAACGAAATCAAATCGTCTTTTACGGCTAAAATCGGCGCGCTTTTCATGAAGAAGGGGCTTATGAATATCAAGAGCTCGATGGATTATCACGCGGTCGGCGGCGCGGCGTTCCTCGGTATCGAAAAAGTGCTCGTCAAAGGGCACGGCTCGTCGAACGCAAAGTCGATTTGCGCGGCTATAGGGCAGGTTGTGTCGATGGCAAGCCTCGGTTACGTCGATCGGATCAAGAAGATCATAGGCGAGAACGACGTTCGCGCGTTTTTAGCCGAAACGGAGCAGTCGGGCAATGTCTGAAAAAGAAATCGACGCTGTCGAAAATCTGATCGGCTATAAGTTTTCGGACAAAAACCTTCTGATTTCCGCGCTAACGCACCAAAGTTACGTAAACGAGCACGGCGCGAAAGAATCGAATTATCAAAGGCTTGAATTCCTCGGCGACGCGATCCTCGATTTCGTCGTGGCCGAAATGCTTTACTTTACTTCGTCCGACGACGCGGGGAAAATGACCCGCGACCGCATAAAGGTGGTTTCGCGCGAGCCGCTCGCCCGCGCGGTCGAAAGACTTAATCTGCTCGATTACGTCAGAGTCGGAAGGGGCGCGAAGGAAGAAGCTTTCAGAATGGATAAACCGAAGTCCGACCTTTTCGAGTCGGTGCTTGCGGCGATCTATATCGATTCCAAGAAAAATATCGACGCGGCGCGAAAATTCATTCAGTCGAACCTCACGCTCGACGTTACGACCGGAGACGCGAAATCGCGGCTTCAGGAATATATCCAGAAGAATATGCACGGCGTTCTGCCCGTGTATGAAACCGCTGCCGCGGACGGACGAAATGCGTTTGTTTCCGAAGTTTTCGTCGGAAACGATAGAAAGGGAAGCGGCGAAGGTCGGACGAAGAAAGAAGCCGAACGCGAAGCGGCAAAGGCTGCGCTTAAAGCTTACGGCATCTGATATTATCGCTTTACAAACGAGACGGAAAGTGCTATAATTATAAGACACGCATACTCTGTTTAAGGAGCTCAACTTGAAATTCAAAAGGATAGAATTATACGGGTTCAAATCGTTCGCGGACAAGCACGAAATCCCGTTCGGAGACGGCATTACCGCGATAGTCGGACCTAACGGTTGCGGAAAAAGCAACGTTGCGGATGCGATTCGCTGGGTTCTCGGCGAGCAGTCGGCAAAACTTCTGCGCGGAAGTTCGATGCAGGACGTCATATTCAACGGAACGGAAAAACGCAAATCGATGTCGTATTGCGAGGTTTCGCTTGTTTTCGACAACCGCGAAAAACTTTTTCCCTCGCTTGAGTACGACGAGGTAGTCGTTTCGCGTAAGCTTTATCGGAGCGGCGAAAGCGAATACCTTCTCAACCGCGTTCCGTGCCGGCTTAAAGATATAGTCGAAATCCTTCGCGACGGAAACATGGGCAGAGAGGGATATTCGATTATCGGACAGGGCAGAATCGACGAACTTCTGTCCGCCAAGCCCGAGGATCGCCGCCAGATTTTCGAGGAAGCCGCGGGAATTTCCAAGTTCAAAGCGAGAAAAGTGGACGCCGAAAGAAAACTCGGCAGAACGCGCGAAAACCTTACCCGAATAATAGATATTCTCGACGAAAAGAACAAACAGCTCGAGCCGCTGAGACGTCAGGCGGAAACCGCAAAAAAATGGCTTGAAATGCGCGACAGTCTTCGTCACCACGAAATAAATACCTACATTCATCAGTACGACACCGCTGCGGAAGCAAAAGCGGTGATAAATACTCGGCTTAACGGAATAACCGAAGGAATCGAGCTGAAACAACAGGCTTACGACGGGGCGGTTGCTTCGTATAACGAGTCGATGTACGAGCTCAATTCCATAGACAAAAAGATCAATGCGCTTCGCGAGGAACTTCTGTCGCTTACCGTCGGAATGGAAAAAGAAGCGGGCGATATGAACGTTCTCAAAGAACGTCTTTCGGCGCATTTTGAGCGCATAAAGCGCCTGCGCGACGAAAACGACGAACTTGCAGCACAGTCCGATTCGGCAAAGAAGAAAGCCGAGGAATTGAAAGTTGACCGCGCCGCAAAAGTCGAAGAGCTTGCCGCGGCACGCGCGCTCGTGGACGAATTCAGACAAAAATATCAGGCGGTAGTCGAGAAGATTTCGAAGGGCGAAACCGACGCCGAAACGAACAAGCGCACGCTTCTCGAGGCAATGGACAAGCTTGCCGATATCAAGGCGAATATGTCTCGGCTTGTGGCGGAAAGAAACGCGTTGTCCGTATCGATCGAGGAGTCGGGCAGAAGGCTCGAAAGCCTTTCCGTTCAGCTCGAAAAGGATAAAACCGAACTCGAAACGACGATTGCGACGCTCGTCGAAAACGCCGGAAGAAAAACCGCGCTCGGCGAGAAGTTGCAGGCACTGTACCTGCGCAACAACGAGCTTAACGCGCTCGCTTCCGATACCACCGACAAAATCGACAAACTCAACGAAAAGTATTACACCGCGCAGTCCCGCCGCAAAATGCTCAAGGAGCTTCAGCAGGCATACGACGGTTTCGCGTTCAGTATTCGTAACCTGATGAACGACGCGCGCAAAAACCCCGAGCTTAATTCGAAAATCGAGGGTCTTGTGGCTCAGATAGTTTCGATGGACGCGAAGTTCGAAACGGCTATCGAGACGGCGCTCGGAAGCGCAATGCAGAATATCGTCACCAAGACCGAGGACGACGCGAAATACATAATCGAGTATCTCAAAAAGATGCGTTACGGTCGCGTAACCTTCCTTCCGATGACTTCGATCAAGCCGCGTTCGATCGACAGCCGCCACCTCGGCGCGCTCAATATCAACGGTTGTTACGGCGTGGCTTCCGATCTCGTAAAATATGACGATAAATTCGACGGAATAATCCGCGGTTTGCTCGGCGGAACAGTCATCGTAAGCAACCTCGACGTTGCAGTCGCGCTTGCGCGCAGAACGGGGTACGCGTTTAAGATCGTTACGCTCGAGGGCGACGTAATCAATCCTTCGGGATCGATTACCGGCGGCAGTAAAAAGAACGATATCGCCAACATTTTCAGCCACGAACGCGAGCTTAAAGAACTTGACGAAATCGTCGCGAAACTTTCGGGAGAACTCGAAACGCTCAATAAGCGCAAGGACAAATGCGCCGAGGAGCTCGAACAGGTTCAGAATGATATAAAGGATATTCAGCAGGAAATTCACCTGACGGACGTCGATATAGCCGCAAAGTCGGAAACACGAAACAAGCTTCGCACGGACGTAGACGACGAAGAGCGCGAGTTTGCCGAGCTTTCCGCAGATCTCGATCGCGACAAAACGAGGGTGGAAGAAATAAGCGCCGATATCGACAGCGTGTCCGAACTCGAAGCGCTTATTACGAGTAAGAAACAAAGCGTCACCGAGGACGACGAGACCGTTCGCCACGCTTACGACGAACTCAAAGCCGAACGCGACGGTATTCAGGAACGGCTTACCGCCGCCCGCGTGACCGAAACGGAAGCGGACAACGCGGTAAAGAGTATCGACGCGGAAATCGAAAGGCTTGTTTCCGAAACGGTTGTGTTTGCGGGCAAAATCGACGCGAATGCTGAGGAAATCGGCGACAACGAAGCTCAGATCAAGACGATCGAGTCGAGTATGTCCTCCGAAGAGCGTCGCGACCGTATCGAGGACGAGCGCAGAATCAAAGAGGTTCGGGCAAAGCTCGATCATCTCGACGAATACAAAACCGAGCTTCAGAACACGGTCGCTACCGTTGACAAGAACAGAATCGACCTTATGAACGAGCTTCAGACTTTACGCGAAAAGAAAGCGCGCGAAGAAATGCTGTTGCTTAAAGTCGATACCGATATCGAGCAGATGGAACAGCGTATTGCCGAAGAATATCGGCTCGGGTACAACGAGTGCCTCGAATTCAAGGAAGAGGGGTACAACGCAGAAGAGGGTATCAAAGAGGCGGCTCGCCTCAAACGCGCCATGAACGCGCTCGGAAACGTAAACGTGGACGCTATCGAAATGTCCAAGACCGTTGCCGCGGAATTCGACGAAATGAATGCGCAGAAGGAAGACCTCGAAAAAGCGGAAGCCGACCTTCTCAAGATAATAAAGGAGCTTTCCGACGAAATGCTCGCGCGTTTCAGCGGACAGTTCGAGCAGATCAGAACAAACTTCGTCAAGATTTTCAAAGAGCTTTTCAACGGAGGAAACGCCGATCTCGAGCTTCTCGACAGCGAAAATCCGCTCGAAGCGGGTATCGAAATCAAAGCTCAACCGCCCGAAAAGAAACTTCAGTCGATCTCGCTTCTTTCCGGCGGAGAAAAGGCGCTTACCGCGATTGCGATACTGTTCGCGATCCTTCGCCTTAAACCCATGCCGTTCTGCCTTCTCGACGAAATCGAGGCGGCTCTCGACGACGCGAACGCGAACCGCTTTGCCAAATACCTTCGCAGATTCAGCGAAAACACGCAGTTTATCGTCATCACTCACCGTAAGCCGACCATGGAGCTCGCCGACAACCTTTACGGCGTTACGATGGAAGAAAAGGGCGTTAGCCGTATAGTTTCGGTCAAACTCGAGGACGCCGTAAGCGTTGCCGAAAAAGCGTAAGGAGGAGTTATGGGCTTTTTCTCGAAGATTAAAGAGGGTCTGAAAAAGACGAAAGAAGTTCTGTCGTATAAACTCAACAAGCTTTTTACCGGCGGAGTGATGAACGACGACTTCTATGACGAGCTCGAATATATTTTGCTGTCGTCCGACGTCGGAGCGGCTACGACCGAGCGTATTCTGGAAGAACTTCGCGACGCGGTGGACGAAAAACTTATCCGAGACAGAGCGAAAGCTAAGGACGAGCTTAAACGGCTTCTTGTCGAAATTCTCACCGAGCCCGAAATTCCCGAATACGAATATCCGCTCGTCATAATGGTTTCGGGCGTGAACGGAGTCGGAAAAACGACCGCGATGGGAAAGCTTGCCAAGAAATTCAAAAACGAAGGGCATAACGTTTTGCTCGTTGCCGCAGATACTTTCCGCGCCGCCGCCGCAGATCAGCTCACCGTCTGGTCGGAACGCGCGGGCGTCAGGATCGTAAAACAATCGGAAGGCGCCGATCCGGCTTCGGTCGTGTTCGACGCGCTCACCAGCGCAAAGGCAAAGAACAACGACGTTATTCTGATCGATACCGCAGGAAGACTTCACAACAAGAAAAATCTTATGGACGAGCTCGGCAAAATTTCGCGCGTCGTTGTCCGCGAAATGCCGGACGCGTTGTACCTTAATTATATCGTTCTCGACGCCACAACGGGGCAGAACGCGCTTTCGCAGGTGGACGTGTTCAACGAGGTCGTGGATATCGACGGCATTATTCTCACGAAGCTCGACGGAACGGCTAAAGGCGGCGTTGTCTTTGCGATTACGAACGAGCTCGAAGTTCCCGTCGTATACGTCGGAGTGGGCGAGGGGATAGACGATCTCGAACCGTTCGATCCCGAATCGTTCGTTGACGAAATTCTTGCGTAAAAACGCTTGACAGAAGCGAATAATTATGTTATTATGTAGGTGTAAAGTATTTTTGCTTTACACCTTTATTTTCGGAGACGAGCGAATTGCAGAAAGACCTTGAAATCGTAGAGCTTAAGGACGTATACGGCGCGCTTCTGACGGAGCGGCAACGCGAAATACTCACGAGTTACTTCGATTACGATCTGTCGTTGTCCGAAATCGCCGAAAACGTCGGAGTTACGCGGCAGGCGGTGCGTGACGTGATAGTCCGCGCGGGCGAACAGCTTCGCGGATACGAAAACGCTCTAGGCATTGTTCGCGGAAGAAACGAAACGCAGGCTCGGTTAAGCCGTGCGCTCGGACTTATGAACGAAAACGAACTTGGCGAAGCAAAGAAGGTTGTAGCGGACTTACTCGACTATATGCAGGAGATCTGATGGCTTTATTCAGCGGACTGAGCGAAAAACTCAACCATATTTTCAGCAAAATCAAGTCTAAAGGCAAGTTGACCGAGCTTGAAATCAAACAGGCTATGCGTGAAATCCGCATCGCTCTTTTGGAAGCGGACGTCAATTTTACGGTAGTCAAGGATTTTGTTGCGAAAGTGAGCGAAAAAGCCGTAGGCGAAGAGGTTCTTAAAAGCCTTACGCCGGGGCAGCAGGTCGTCAAAATAGTCAACGACGAGCTGATCGCTCTTATGGGCAGTACCAACGCGAAACTCGAGGTTTCGTCCAAACCGCCCACCGTCATTATGCTTTGCGGACTTCAGGGCGCGGGCAAAACCACCATGTGCGGAAAGCTTTGCCGCAACCTTATCAAGTCCGGCAAAAAACCGATGCTCGTAGCGTGCGACATTTATCGTCCTGCAGCGATAAATCAGCTGAAAGTCGTGGGCAAGAGCGTAAATACCGAAGTTTTCGAACGCGGAACGGCAAAACCTGCTAAGACTGCGGTCGAGGCGGTAGAGTACGCGCTCGGAAAGGGTTACGATACCGTCGTTATTGATACCGCGGGCAGACTGCATATCGACGAAGCGCTTATGCAGGAGCTTAAGGACGTAAAAGCCGCGGTAAAGCCGACGGAAATCCTTCTCACCGTGGACGCGATGACCGGACAGGACGCCGTGACCGTTGCCGAAACGTTCAATGCGGCGCTCGACATTACGGGCGTTATCCTTACCAAGCTCGACGGCGACACCCGAGGCGGCGCGGCGTTATCGATACGCGCGGTGACTGGCAAACCGATCAAATTCTGCGGCGTCGGCGAAAAAGCAGACGATCTCGAGCCGTTTTATCCCGACAGAATGGCGTCGCGTATTCTCGGTATGGGAGACGTGCTCACGCTTATAGAAAAGGCTCAGTCGGCGGTATCCGAAGAAGAAATGAAGCAGATGGAGAAAAAACTCCGCGAAGCTTCGTTTACGCTCGACGATTTCCTCGTTCAGTTCGAAAGTCTGAAAAAGATGGGTAATATGACCGATCTTATGGGAATGATCCCCGGCATGTCGAATATGAAGATTTCCGAAAAGGACATCGACGAGAGCCGTATAGAAAAGTACAAAGCCATAATCAGATCGATGACGAAGGAAGAACGGGACAAGCCCGAAATAATCAAATCGTCGAGAAGAGTGAGAATTGCGAACGGAAGCGGAACGACCGTTCAGGACGTAAATCAGCTTCTCAAGCAATTCGATCAGACCAAAGAACTTATGAAACGTATGAAAAACGGTTCGTTCGGCGGTTTCAAAAAAGGTAAACGTTTTCCGTTTTAGGGCGGGAACGAACATAAACTAAAGCAATTTATTTCAAGGAGACAGAAAAATGGCAGTAAAAATGAGACTCACCCGTCTGGGTGACAAGAAGAACCCCTTTTACAGAGTTGTAGTTGCGGATTCGCGCTCCCCGAGAGACGGTAAGTTCATCGACATCGTAGGAACTTACAATCCGAAGCTTAACCCCGCCGAAGTCAAAATCGACGGCGACAAGGCGAAAGAATGGATCGCAAAAGGCGCTCAGCCCACCGATACAGTACGCGCGCTTCTGGTAGAAGTCGGACTTCTGGAAAAGAAAGCAATGCCCGCTAAAACCAACGCCGTTAAGAAAAAGAAAGACTAAGCGACGGCTTAAGGAGAAAATATGACTGAGCTTGTTAAATTTCTGGTTACGTCGCTCGTTGATAATGCGGACGAAGTGAAAGTAACCGAAGGCGAGGATGACACCGTCGATATTCAGGTTGCGAAATCCGATATGGGCAAAGTTATCGGCAAGGACGGCAAAATCGCTAAAGCCATTCGCACGATAGTAAAAGCCGCAGGCGCTAAAAAGGGCGTTAAATATACGGTAAATATTCTCGAAGCAAACGAGTAAACTTGGATCAGAGGGCTTTTTCGCGCCCTCTGATTTGCGTAAAAACGGGTTAAAATATGAACGATTACATTACGATAGGACAAGTTCTTAAAGCGTCCGGAATTCGCGGCGAATTCAAAGTGAAACCGCTTACCGACGACGCGGAAAGATACAAAAAACTGAAACTCGTCTATATCGGCGGGACTCCTAAAAAGATAACGTCGATGCGTTTTGACGGCGGCTTTGTATATCTTAAAGTTGCGGGGATCGAGGATCGCACAGCCGCAGAAAGTCTGAAAGACGCTTTTATCGAAATCGATCGTATAAACGCGGTCGAACTCGACGAGGGAAGTTATTTTATTTCGGATATAGTCGGGTGTAAGGTTTTTACGGACGACGGAACGGAAATCGGCAAAGTTACCGACGTAAGTCAATACGGCGCGGCGGACGTGTATACCGTTTCTGACGGAAGAAGAACGGTGCGTTTTCCGTTTCTGAAAAAGCTTATCGTAAAAGTAGACGTGGAGACCGGCGTAATCGTCCTGTATAAATCCGTTTTCGACGAGGTGAGCGTATATGAGGATTGACGTTCTGACGCTTTTCCCCGAAATGTTCGCGCCACTTGGCGAAAGCATAATCGGGAGAGCTCGCGAAAAGGGGCTTATCGACATACGCGTAACCGATATTCGCGAATTCTCGACGGACAAGCACAAAAAGTGCGACGATTATCCGTTCGGGGGCGGTGCCGGTATGGTTATGTTGCCGCAACCGATTTTCGACGCGGTAAACGCAGTCGATCCCGATCACGAAGCGTTGCGTATTTATATGTCGCCGAAAGGTAAAAGGCTTGATATGCCGCTTGTAAAATCGCTTGCGGGGCTTGAAAACAAGCGCATTTTGCTTCTTTGCGGACATTACGAGGGCGTGGATCAACGCGTTCTCGACCTTTGTTTCGACGACGAAATATCGATAGGCGATTACGTTCTTACCGGCGGCGAACTTCCCGCGATGGTTGTGATAGATTGCGTCGCGCGGTACGTTGACGGCGTACTCGGGTCGGAAGATTCGGTGAAAGAGGAATCGTTTTCGTCGAACACGCTCGAATACCCGCAGTATACGCGCCCCGCGGTTTTCGAAGGAATCGCCGTGCCGGACGTTCTTTTGTCCGGTCATCACGCAAACGTGGAAAAATGGCGGCGCGAACAATCCGAAATTCTGACTAAAAAGTTGCGCCCCGATCTCTTGGAGGACTGATGGCTAACATAAACTGGTACCCGGGACACATGACGAAATCTATTCGTATGATCGAGGAAAATATCAAGCTGATAGATTGTCTTGTGTACGTTCTGGACGCCCGCGCGCCGCTAAGCTGTATAAACCCCGACTTCGAACGGTATATCCAAAGACTTCCGGTGGTTTACGTTCTTAACAAAACGGATCTTGCCGACCCCGCGCAAACCGAAAAATGGAAACGCAAACTTACGGGCGAGAGAAGCGTTGCCGTGGCGACTAACGCTTCTGCAAGCAAAAGTTGCGCCGTCATCGTTTCGGAGATTCGCAGACTTTGCGCGGAAAAAATTTCGCGATATGCGGCGAAAGGCGTGAAAACGAGCGTTAAAGCGATGGTGCTCGGCGTTCCGAACACCGGAAAATCTACGATAATAAACAACCTTATCGGTAAAGCTAAGGCGATTACGGGCAATAAAGCGGGCGTTACGCGCGGTAAACAGTGGTTTAAAGTGAACGACACCGTTGAAGTTCTCGATACGCCCGGGACGCTTTATCCTAAGCTTTCCGATCAGAATATCGCCCGCCGTCTCGCGTACCTCGGCAGTATTAAAGACGAAGTTGTGGACGGGTATGAGCTTGCGATAGAGCTGATACGCGATCTTGACGAAATTAAACCGGAAGCCATAACCGCACGATACGGGTTTACGCCTGTATGCGACGGCGAAAAGGATCTTACGTCGGTCGCAAAAAGCCGAGGTTTTCTGCTTCGCGGCGGAGAAGCCGATCTCGAGCGGGCGGCGGTTGCGCTTATAGACGATTTTCGAAAAGGAAGGCTCGGGCATATTACGCTTGACGAGGTGAAAAATGACTAAAGATTTATTCGATTTCGACCTTAAATTCGGCGTTAAGTTTCTTGCCGGTATAGACGAGGTGGGCAGAGGTCCGCTCGCCGGTCCCGTGACCACGGCGTGTTGTATGCTTCCGCTTGACGAACCGATCGACAAAATCAACGACAGCAAAAAGCTGAGCGAAATGCGGCGCGAAAAGCTTTACGACCTCATCACCGAAAAAGCCGCTTATTCGGTTGCTTCCGTCTCTAACGAGGAAATCGACGAGCTTAATATTCTCGAAGCCACGAAAAAGGCGATGCGCGAGTGTGCGGGAAACCTGATGCCCGTGCCCGAGCTTATTCTGATAGATGCGGTGAAGCTCGACCTCGGAGTGAAAACGGAATCGATTATTCACGGTGACGCGCAGAGTTACAATATCGCGGCGGCTTCTATTATCGCGAAAGTCACGCGAGACAGGTTTATGGTCGAAGCGGATAAACTTTATCCGCAATACGGGTTTGCGAAGAATAAGGGTTACGGAACGGCGGAACATATCGCCGCATTAAAAAAATACGGACCGTGCCCGCTTCACAGACGCACGTTTATCAAGAATTTTATCTGAGGTAAGGTATGTTCACGACAAAAAACATAGGTGACAGCGGCGAAGAAATAGCCGCTAATTACCTCATCGGCAAGGGTTACGAAATCGTCGAACGCAACTTCCGTACAAACGTCGGCGAAATCGATATAATCGCGGTGCACGACGGTTACCTTATTTTCGTCGAGGTAAAAACAAGGTTCAACGAAAAATTCGGGTTCGGCGCCGACGCGGTGGGTTTTCATAAACGAAACAAAATCAATCAGGTTGCCTGTCAGTATATCGCCAAACGCAGGCTTTACCATCAGGCGGTAAGATTCGACGTGATCGAAGTTTACACCGAAGACAAGCGGATCGAGCATATCGAAAACGCGTTCGACAGTTATATGAGATATTAAAAACAAATCACTTTTTGCGTTCCTTTGCGCATAGATTAAAGCAGAGGACGGTGAAAAGTGATTTTTGAAATTTCGCTCGATAATCTGCGGTACAACGTTCGCTCGTTAAAAGCTCGGGCGTTCGGGGCAAAGCTTATAGGCGTTGTAAAAGCGAACGCTTACGGACACGGCGCGACAGAAGTCGCAAAGGCGATCCGCCGCGACGTTTGCGCTTTTGCGGTGGCAAACGAAACGGAAGCTCGCGAGATTGCGGAGTCCGGAATAACCGAGCCGATTATAATGCTCGGCGGGTTGCTTGGCGGTGATCGTCTGCCGCGTAACGTTGTGCCGACTGTTACGGGCTTTTGCGATATAAAAGCCGCCGTAGGGAAGTGCGAAGGCGTTGCGGTTGCGGTGAACACCGGTATGAACAGATACGGTTGCGCTCCCGAAAACGCCGGCGTTCTTGTTGAGTTTGCAGAAAGTCTCGGGCTTGCCGTGCGTTGCGTTTATACGCATATCGCCGACGAAACTGACGTAAAGAGAAGCGACAAGCAGTTGTCGGATTTTATATGTGCGACAAAATCGATTAAAGCGGTTAAGTCCGCCGCCGCGACGTGCGCCGTAAACCTCGGCGAAAAATATTGTCTCGACGCGGTGAGGGCGGGAATCGGGCTTTACGGTTACGGCGCTCCCGATTTGAAACCCGTCGCGTCGGCATATGCTCCGATCGTCGCTATAAGGAACGTAAAGCGTGGAGACGGCGTGGGTTACGGCGATTATACGGCGGAGCGCGATATGGCGATAGCGATAGTTGCCGCAGGTTATGCGGACGGACTTATGCGACGGCGCGGAGATCTTTCTACGGCGATAAACGGCGTAAAGTGCCCCGCGATCGGCAGAATTTGTATGGACGCGTCGTTTTTCGATGTTAGCGGAACGGAGTGTAAAATCGGCGATCGCGCTTATTTTTTAGGGAACGGTGCCGAAATGCGCGATCTTTGCGATTGCTACGACACGATTCCGTATGAAGTTCTGACTTCGTTCGATCGCAGGTCGCGAAAAATTTTCGTGTAAACCGCGCGAAATTTCAAAACGAACGCAAATTTCTTGCAAAACGTGCCCGAAAGTGATAAAATATAACTATAAAAGGACAAGCTATAAACGGAGTCGAAAATGGAGCAGAAGAAAAAAGAAAGAAAACCGATCGTTACTTATCTGATCAGTAGTGCGAAAATGTATCTGTACACGCTGATTTTTACGTTTGTCGGTTTTGTTTTCGTGGCAACCGATCTGAACAGAATTCTCGTTCTTGTTATGGGTATCGTTTTTATCGCGCCCGTTATAATACTGAATTTTATAAGCGGGAAAAAGGAAGGCGAGAAAGAGTACAAAAGGCTCAATAAATCGCTTCTGACGGACGTCCATAAGCAAACGCATTTTCAGGTTAAAACGATCAAGTCCGTTTTTCACGTTCTCGGGTTCTTTTTGTCCGCGCTCGTTCTGATACTTATCGCCGAGCTTTGCCGCTGGCAATGGCTGCAGGGTGCAATGTTGATTCTGTTCACCCCGACCACGCTTATTTTTAAGGCTTGCGGAATTCTCGACATTTCGATACTCAGCTGGTTTGCCGTGCTTCCGACGATGATATACGTCGTTCTCTGTTGCGCTTCGTTTATACTCGGGTACGTTATATCGGTATCGACGCTTCGTCGGCGCGACACCGAGCTTGTCAGCGAAATTCGCTCGTACATGTAATATGAGAGTAATCAGCGGTAAATTCAAATATAAGCAGCTTTACGCGCCCGAAAACAACCTCGTAAGACCCACGACGGACAGAATTAAGGAAACGCTATTCAATATTTTAGCGTCGAAAGGCGTTGCCGGAACGGTTACGGTTCTGGACCTGTTTGCAGGAAGCGGGGCTCTCGGTATCGAAAGTCTAAGCCGAGGCGCGGAAAAGGCTGTTTTTATCGATAAAAGTCGGGAGAGTATAAAACTGCTCGATAAAAATCTTGCTCACGTCGGTGCGGACCCGAAAACGTACGAAATTTACAACGTCGATTTCGAATTTGCGTTAAAAAAGCTCAAAAATCGCGGTTTTGACATGATTTTTGCCGATCCGCCGTATGCTGCGGGACTTGAAGAGAAGATAATAGGGCTTATTGACAAATACGGCGTGCTGGCAACGGACGGCGTGCTGATTATAGAACACGATTCGAAGAATAAGTTTTCGGTTTCGCCGTTCGTTTCGGACGAGCGAATTTGCGGATCGTCGTCTTTGTCGTTTCTGACATATCCGAACAAGGAGGCGCATAATGATTAGTAAAGCCGTTTTTGCGGGAACGTTCGATCCGTTTACGCTCGGACATTTCGAAATTGCCGAGCGCGCGTCGAAACGTTTCGACGAAGTGATCGTTGCGGTTGCGGACGTTACCGGTAAAAAATGTATGTTTCCGCTCGAAAAACGCGTAAAACTTGCCGAAAAATCGCTTTCCACGCTGAAAAACGTCGTAGTTAAACCGTTCAGCGGCTTTCTGGTCGATTTTATGAAAGAAAATGGTGCTTCGGTGTTTGTTCGCGGGTTGAGGAATTCGGTCGATTTCGAATACGAGCGCAATCTTTACAACGTTTATAAATCGCAGGACGAAAACGTGGAAGGTTGCTATTTTATGGCGTCTAACGAATATCTGCATATTTCGAGTTCGCTCGTAAGAGAGGTTCTTGCAATAGGTGGTGATGCGAAAAAATACGTAAGAGAAGAAATACGCGGCGACTTATAGGGGTGTTTCGGTGCAGATTTTCGAGCTTCTCGACGAACTTGACAACGAGCTTAACGGCAAAAGGGGGTTGTTTAACGGTAAAGTAGACCTCGGACGATGCAGAGAGTTGGTTGATGAACTGAAAGAAACTCTGCCCGCGACGATCGACGAGGCAAAAAACGTTATCGATAATCGGAAAACGATAATGCTTAACGCCGACGCCGTTGCAAAAAACGTAATTCGCGAAGCCGAAGAGAGGGCAAAACGGCTTACCGAAAGTTCGGAGGTCGTAAAAATCGCCGAAAGACAAGGGCGAAACGCGCTTGACGAAACGTATCGTCAGTGCGACGCTCTGGTTCAAAAGACTAAGGAGCATCTCGATAAGGTCTTTTCGGAAGCGGAAGCGTTTTTCGAAAGTACGTTGTCGCTGCTCAGAACAAATCGAAGGGAGCTTATGCAGCTTACGATTGCTCCGGAAAACAAATAAAACTTAAAGCGCGCAGACCGAGGTTTGCGTGTTTTTTTTTGCAAAATCGCCCTCGAATGAATAAAAATCGGGTTGAGCGCTAACATTACCTAAGAGGTAGTTATGAAGCGTACAACCACAAGCCGAGCTGAACGCGACGGCTCGAACGAAATTTTTTATAAGGAGAGGGGCGAAAATGACGTCAGATGAACCGCGTATTCAGCGCAGAAACGAGCGGTACGACCGCTTTGTAAAATCGGTTACGCCGACGACTTCGACGATAAAATCATTGCTTAACAGCTTCTGGATAGGCGGGCTTACCTGTATGATCGGGCAGATACTCGGTGACGTTTACGCACTTATTTTCACCGAAATGCCGCGCGACGTTATCGTCAATATAACTTCGATGACGCTCATTACCGTGGCGATATTGCTTACGGGGTTCGGCGTATACGACGTTATCGCGCGTCGCGGCGGGGCGGGCTCGTTTCTTCCGATTACGGGATTTGCCAACGCTATGTCGAGCGCCGCGATGGAATTCAAAGCCGAAGGGCTTATCTTCGGTACGAGCGTTAAAATGTTTACGGTCGTAGGTCCGGTCGTTGTAAACGGTGTTGTGTGGTCAACAGTTGCGGGGCTTATTCACCTTATACTTTTCGGGAGGTTCGGACTGTGAGCGTAAAAATATTGCACGAAGGAACAAACACTTCTTTTTCGTCTGCCGAAAAACGCCGCGAAAACGTGCCGGAACAAATACCGTTTTCGGCTAAGAAACAGACAATATTTTTCGATCGGCCGCCCGTGATTACGGGAAGAATGTCCGTGGCGGGTCAAAAAGAGGGCAAAGGTCCGATAGGCAAGTATATCCGCAAGGTTTACGACGACGATAAACTGCACGAGAAAACTTTCGAAAAAGCCGAAACAGACATGCTTACCGACGCAATCCGCGGAGCTATCGCTTCGTCGGGAAAGCTGAAAGATGAAATAGACCTGCTGATTGCGGGCGATCTCTTAAACCAGATTACTTCGTCAAGTTACGTTGCGCGTGAAATAGGTTTGCCTTATCTCGGAGTTTACAGCGCTTGCTCGACAATGTCCGAAAGCCTCGCCGTAGGTGCTGCTATGCTGAACGCGGGGTATTACGAAAACGTGGTTTGTGCGACGGTCAGCCATTTTGCTACGGCGGAAAGGCAATTCCGTTACCCGCTCGAATACGGGTGTCAGCGTCCGCCGTATGCGCAATGGACGGTAACCGCCGCGGGCGCTACGGTTCTTTCGGCGAAAGGCGAGGGACCGAGAATTGTTTCGGCAACCATAGGAAAAGTTATCGATTTCGGAACAAACGACCTTAATAATATGGGCGCGAGTATGGCTCCCGCCGCCGCGGACAGTATGAGCGCGTTATTTTACGAAACGGGTACTTCGCCCGCAGATTACGATCTGATTATAACGGGCGATCTCGGCAAGCTCGGGTCGGATATTCTACGCGACCTTATGCAGGAGAAGGGGTATTTTCTCGGCAAAAACTATATCGACTGCGGCTGTCTGATTTACGACGTAACGCAGAAATGTTATCAGGGCGGAAGCGGTTGCGGTTGCAGCGCTTCGGCGTTCAATTCCTTCGTTCTCGATAAGGTCGATTCGGGCGAGTATAAGCGCGTGGCGTACTTTGCGACGGGCGCTCTTATGAGCTCGCAAAGTTGTTATCAGGGCGAAACGATTCCTTGCATAAGTCACGGTATCGTGGTGGAGGCTTAAGATGATATTGAATACTTTACTCACATATTTGATCGTGTTTGCAAGCGGCGGTTTTTTCTGCTCGATCGCGCAGATTTTCATAATAAAAACAAAGCTTACGCCCGCAAGAATTCTCGTGATTTTCCTTATAGGCGGAATAATTCTCGAAACGCTCGGGGTGTACGACTATTTATATAAAGTTCTGCAAGCGGGAATTTCCGTTCCGATCATCGGCTTCGGCGCGGCGCTTGCCAAGGGCGCGATAATCGGCGCTCGGACGAACGGTTTTATCGGAGCTTTTGCGGGCGGACTGATAAGGACGGCTTACGGAGTAGGCGCGGCGGTTGTGGCAAGCTATGTCGTAACGCTTGTATTTTCTCCTAAATCGAAGTAAAATTTTGATTTCTGTCGGCATATATTCATAGTATGGAATGCTATGTGAAAAAACGGAAACGGCGGGGTGCGTATATCGCCGTTTTTGTTATAGTCGCGGTTTTAGCAGCGTTGATTTCATATTTGCGCCTTGTAGTTTTACCGGTAGCGCAGGCTTATGCGGCGGACAGAATAAAAGCGAAAACCGTCGCCGCGGTAAACTCGTCGGTTGCTTCTACGCTTGCGACCGACAGATCGACGTCGGACGTCGTAAGCGTTACTTACGGCGCGGAAAATAACGTGACGTCGGTTTCGGTCGATACCGTGGCGTTGAACGAAATCGTAAGAAACGTCATAAAATCGGTGCAATCCGCGCTCGACGCTTTCGGGCAGGGCGGGATCGTTATACCTGCGGGCACGCTTTCGGGTATTACTTTCGTTTCCGGTTTGGGTCCGAACGTGAACGTGCGCGTAGTTCCGGTGGGGATTGTGGGGGCACGGGTGGAAACGAGTTTTACGGAAGTTGGCATAAATCAAACCCGTCACGTTATAGGGCTGAAACTCGTAACCGACGTGGATTTGTACCTTGCTGGGGCGAACGGGGCTGTGGAAACGGTGACGGAAGTGCCGGTTGCCGAACATATAATAGTGGGGAAAATCCCCGACACTTACCTGAGAGCCGCAACGTTTCAGGATATGATGGATCTTGTGGGTTAAAACGCTTGCATTATTTTTACGGTTGTGTTACAATATAACAAAGCGTTTACGACGGCATAAGATAAGTGCAGAATCAGAGAGCGTTCCAAGGCTGAAAGAACGCGTCGCACCCAGAATATTCACCGTCACAGCTCGTTTTCTGAAGGCCGATTTGAGTTGCGTAGGAAAGCGCGGTTTGCCGCGTTACAGGCAGAAGAGGCGGCGATTATTGCCGTGAACCTTGGGTGGTACAGCGTAAATTTTACGCCCCGCGGACTTATACGTCGCGGGGTTTATTTTTTAGGAGGCAGTATGAAAGAACAGCTTGACGAAATTCTCAAAGAGGCGCTTTCGGGAATAGAGGTTGCCGACGATACCGATAAGTTGACGGCTATTAAGGTTGCTTATCTCGGTAAAAGCGGTAAGCTTACCGGTGTTATGAAGAATATGCGCGACGTTCCGCCGGCGGAACGCCCTGCGGCGGGTAAACTCGTAAACGACGTGCGGGAAAAAATCGAGTCCGCGCTCGACGAAAAGTTTAAAAAGCTCGCGGCGGCAGAGCTCGAAGCGAAGCTCAATCGCGAGAAAATCGACGTTACGATCGACAGGCAGGACAGGACGCGCGGCGGTTTGCACCCGCTGACTCAGATGCAGAACAGGGTTGTGGACTTTTTCTCGTCGCTCGGTTTTGCGATCGTTGACAGTCCGGAAATCGAAACCGATTACTACAATTTCAAGGCGCTTAACATTCCCGACAATCACCCCGCCCGCGATATGCAGGATACGTTTTATATTACGGATAATATTCTGCTTCGTACTCAGACTTCGGCAGGGCAGGTTCGTACCATGGAGAAGCAGAAGCCGCCTATAAAAATGGTTACGATCGGCAGAGTTTTCCGTTCCGACGATGCGGACGCCACTCATTCGCCCGTGTTCTATCAGATCGAAGGGCTTGTCGTGGACAGAAAAGTCACGATGTGCGACCTCAAGGGTATTCTTGCAAAGTTCGCGCAACACTTTTTCGGCGAGCGTACTCAAATCCGTTTCCGCCCGTCGTACTTCCCGTTTACCGAACCGAGCGTCGAAGTGGACGCTTCCTGTCCGTATTGCGGCGGCAAAGGGTGCAGGGTTTGCAAGGGAACAGGTTGGATCGAGATCCTCGGCGCGGGTATGGTAAACCGCAACGTGCTTACGACTTGCGATATTGATCCCGACGAATACACGGGCTTTGCGTTCGGTATCGGGCTCGATCGTATCACGACGATCTGCCATGGCATAAACGATATGCGGCTTGAGTACGAGAACGACGTTCGTTTTCTTAAACAGTTCAACTGAGGAGGTTCACAATGAAATTACCGCTTTCATGGTTAAACGAATACGTTACGGTAAAAGACGATCCGAAAACGCTTGCGGACAAGCTGCTTAATATCGGATTCGAAGTCGAAGAAATTATATACGTCGGTAAAGGGATCGAAAACGTTGTTGTCGGCGAGATCGTATCTATCGAAAAACATCCTGACGCGGACAAGCTTCAGGTTTGTTCGGTAAACGTCGGTAAGGAAAAACTTGTTATTATAACGGGTGCGCACAACATTGCGGTCGGAGATAGAGTTCCTATTGCGCTTGACGGTGCAAACCTTCCGAACGGCACGCATATCGTATCCAGCCCGCTTCGCGGAATTATGAGTTACGGAATGATGTGCTCGGGCGAGGAGCTTTGCATTGACGATAACGTAATAGAGGGGGCAGAAGTTCACGGTATCCTTATTCTGGACAAAGACGCGCCCATAGGCGAGGACGTGAAAAAGGTTCTCGGGCTCGACGAGTATGTTTTCGATATATCCGTTCCCGCAAACAGACCCGATTGTCAGTCTGTTTACGGTATGGCAAGGGAAATTGCCGCGATTTACGGAACGCAGGCGAAAAAGCCCGAAATCGGATATAATGATGTAAAAACCGAAGGAAAACCCGTAAAAGTTACGATCGAAGCGCCCGATCTTTGCTCGGCGTATACCGGCAGAGTCGTCAGCGACGTGAAGATAGCCAAATCGCCGAAATGGATGCGCGATCGCCTTCGTTACGTCGGAATTCGCGCGATAAATAACGTAGTGGACGTTACAAACTATGTTCTTGCCGAAATCGGTCAGCCGCTCCATGCATTCGACCTTAATCTTGTCAAGAACGAGATAAAAGTGCGTCGCGCCGCAAGCGGCGAAAAAATCGTTGCGCTCGACGGGCAGGCTTACGATCTGAACGAAAAAATGCTCGTTATCGCCGACGAGACCAAACCCGTTGCTATCGCGGGAATTATGGGCGGCGAATACAGCGGAATCAACGAAGATACGCACTCGGTTTTTCTCGAAGCGGCGAGATTTGCAAAAGAAAATATTCGCGCCACATCGCGTGCGATCGGGCTCAGATCGGATTCGTCGGCGCGTTATGAAAAAGGCGTTGACTTTAACAGCGTAGAGCTCGGCAGAGAACGCGCGCTTACGCTTTTCGACAAGCTTGGCGCAGGTAAGGTTACTTCGCTTGCTTCTCGCGGCGGAGAAAAAGAGCAGCCTCTTAAAGTTATCGAAACGACGGTTGATAGGATAAACGAGCTTTTCGGAATTACGGTAAAAGCGGAAGATATGGTAAGAATTCTTACTTCGCTTGAATTCGTAGTTGAAAGAGACGTAAACAAGCTTACCGTAACCGTTCCGAAATTCCGCGAGGACGTTGATAACTATACCGATCTTGCGGAAGAGGTAATTCGTTTCTATGGGTATTCCGAACTTACCGAAGATTTCATCAAGTCCGTTCGCCCCACGGTCGGAGGTGTAAGCGTCAGACAGAAAAATATTTCCGATATTAAAAACATGATGGCGGCTTACGGTGCGCTCGAAGCGTATAATTACTCGTTTATAAACTACAAGGTTTACGATAAACTTCGTATTGCGTCCGACGATCCGCGCCGTAACGTTATCAGAATTATCAATCCTCTCAGCGAAGAATTCGGCGTTATGCGCACTCAGCTTGTCGGAAGTATGCTGAATTCGGTGTACGTCAATACGAGCCGTAAAAACAACGATTTCAGACTTTTCGAAATTGCGAGAACGTATATTCCGAAGAGTTTGCCGCTTACCGAACTTCCGGAAGAACACGATACCCTTTGCGCGGTGTTTGTCGGTAAGAGCGAAGATTTCTACGCTTTGAAGTCGGTTGTCGGTAACGTTCTTAAGAACAGGGTTGAACTTACGATTGAGAGGTCGAACGAACCGTTCCTTCATTCCGGAATTTCCATCGATCTTTTCGAGGGTGGTAAAAAATTCGGCTACGTCGGAAAAATTCATCCGACCGTTGCGGAGAACTTCGGTATACCCGAGGACGTCTATGTTGCCGAAATCGATCTTAGCGGGTTTATTTTCGATGCGGAAAAGATCGTTCGTTTCAAACCGCTTCCGAAATTCCCCATAGTCGATCGCGATCTTGCCGTTACGGTAAAAGAGAGTTGCACCGTCGGCGAGCTTATTGCCTGCATACGCGAGAGCATAGGCGAACTGTGCGAGTCGGTCGAACTGTTTGACGTTTATCAGGGCGAGCAGATCGAAAGCGGATTCAAGAGCGTTGCTTTCAGTATAAAGCTTTATTCAGATGAAAAAACTCTTGTGGACGCTCAGATTCAAGAGTGTATGAATCGCGCCGTCGAGGGGCTCGGTAAACAATTCGGAGCAAAACTCAGATAACAAGTGACTAACAATAATCGGAAAACGGAATTACTGGCGCCCGCAGGCAATATGGAAAGTCTGCGGGCTGCTGTAAATAACGGAGCGGACGCCGTGTATCTCGGCGCTCGCGATTTCAGCGCGCGCTCCAAAGCGGCTAACTTTGACAGAGAAGAGCTTGCCGCCGCCGTCAGGTATGCGCATTTATTCGGTGTTAAAGTTTATCTTGCGATAAATACGATACTGAAACCTTCCGAATATAACGGCGCGATTGAAGTTGCAAAATATGCGATTTCGGTTGGCGTTGACGCGTTTATAGTACAGGATCTTATGTTTGTCGATATTTTGCATAGTACTATGCAAAATGCGGAAATACATTTGAGTACGCAATGCGGCATTCATAACGTATACGGTGCGATTGCCGCAAAAAAACTCGGAGCAACCCGCGTCGTTCTTGCTCGTGAAACAACGATCGAGGATATAAAAAGAATAAAAGACGAGGTCGACATAGAACTTGAATATTTCGTTCAGGGGGCGTTGTGCGTTTCGTTTTCGGGGAATTGTTATCTGTCGTCCTTGAGCGCGGGGTTGAGCGGCAACAGGGGTAAATGTTTGCAGTTGTGTCGTAAGAAATATTCTTACGATAATAAGCGCGGTTGCTTACTGTCGGCGAAAGATATCGATCTGTCGGGTAAACTCGACGAACTGACGAAGCTTGGGGTAAAATCGTTTAAAATCGAAGGCAGAATGAGAAAACCCGAATACGTTGGAGGCGTTACCGCGTATTATCGTGCGATTTTGGACAATAAAAAAGCCGACCATACGGAAATCGAAAGATTGTTCAATCGCGGCGATTATTGTTCGGCATATTTGAAAAATCCGACCGAGAACGTGATTTAT
The DNA here is from genome assembly GCA_934270565.1 of uncultured Clostridia bacterium. Lineage (GTDB taxonomy): Bacteria > Bacillota > Clostridia > Christensenellales > Pumilibacteraceae > UBA10677. The sequence continues at coordinate 79,895 of CAKQPR010000005.1, forward strand.
CCGTATATTCAAGGGCACAAAGGATATAAAATCGGAAAAGTGGTCTCGGTGAATGGAAAATTTGCCAAGTTGACTTTGAAAAAACCGTTGAAAAAAGGTGATGGCTTAAAATTTATAAGCGGAAACTACGAAACGGGTAGTGCGTTTGTAAATTCAAACGGTTACGAAACCACGTTTTCGGGTAAAGTTAAACCGAACGACGAAGTTTACCTTACCACGGACGTCGAGCTTGAAAACAAAATCCGTACCGTAAAACGCTCTTTACCTGTTTCGGTTAAACTTACTGCGGACGGAAATACGCTGATCGCCGTTGCCGAATACGGTAATGCCTTGGTTGAAAACAAAGCCGATATCCTCGAGCCTGCCGTAAACGCTCCGTTTTCGGAGGAGAGATTTAAAAACTGTTTTGAAAAATCCGGCGACGTTTTTAGTTTGGGTTCGTTTAATTGCTCGGCAGAGGGGAAATTCGTTGCCGTGTCCTTATTGAACGAGTTCCGCCGCGAAACGTATTCGAAGCTTGAAAATGCGATTGTGATTGCATATGACCACTGCAAAAAACGCGTCTTGCATAGTACTATGCAAGACGGTGAAAATTTAAAAACGGCGATAGACGGGTTGCGCGGTTTGACTTTTATCGATAACGCAACTATAATTCAGACAGACTCCGAGCAAGCCGATAAATATCTTCCTTACGCCGATTACGTCGCATATTTTCCTAAGGACTATTCCTCAGCGGAAAACGTCTTATCGAAACTCGGTCCGAAGGCTATGCTTGTTTTGCCTGTTATGATACGAGGCGAGGACGAACAAGTTATTAAGAATTTGCTTGACAAAACGCAAAACGTGATGGTAAACAATATCGGACATATCGAACTTTGTCAAGGCAAAAACGCGATTTTCGGACCGTTTATGAACGTTATAAATCCCGAATTTCCTTTTCCCGCGATTATGTCGCCCGAATACGACGGCAGAGAATATGCGGATAAATTCGTTTACGCGTTCGGGCGTTTTGCTGCCATGACGTTCGCGCATTGTCCGAATAAAACTCTTAACGACGGAAAATGTGCGGGCAAAAATTGTGACTTTACTCGGCAAAAATGTTTTTACACGGACGAAAGCCGAAACGTTTTCCCGATAAGGCATTACAAAGTCGGCTATTGTTATGCGCAACTTATGAATTGCGTGCCGATAAATGTGCTCGATTATACCGATAAGTATGGGCTTAATCGTAAGTTTATCGATCTTACGGGGTATGCCGCCGATAACGGAATTGATATTCTCAAGGGGAAAGCGACCGTTTCGGAGTTTACCCGAGGCTATTTCAGACGTAAGCTTATCTGATTACGGAGGCAAAAAAATGACAGATTTGAAAATTGTCGGTTTGCTTGAATTTGACAAAATTCGAGAAAAAGTCGCGGCTTGCGCTGTTTCCGACACTGCAAAAGAAAATATATTGAACGCGGTTCCGTCTTTTAACAGGTACGATATCGAATATGCCGCCGCGCTTACCGTCGAAGCCGATCTTGTCATGAACAAATATCTGCTCAATCCTATCGCGGGTTTCGACGACGCGAGCGCTTCGCTCGAAAAAGCGAGAATCGGTTCGACGCTTACTTTCGGCGAACTTCTGAGGATTGCGAGAGTGCTTCGAAGCGGAAGAATCGCGCGCACGACCATTCAGGACGCACCCGAAGATATCGTACATTTAAAGAAGATAACCGACGCTATTCTGATAGATTTCGGACTTGAAAAAGACATTGCTTCCGCGATAGTCAGCGATGTGGAAATCAGCGACAGAGCGAGCGAAAAATTGTTCGGGATAAGACGGAAACTGCTTAACTTAAATGCGAAACTCAAAGATCGTCTTGCGAGTTACACGCGCCGTAACGCATCGTCAAAGTATCTTCAGGATAATATCGTGACGATACGCGAGGGGCGATACGTTCTGCCGGTAAAATCCGAATGTCGCGGCGAAGTTCAAGGAATCGTTCACGACAGATCGTCAACGGGGTCGACTGTTTTTATAGAGCCGTTTGCGATTGTCGAGCTTAACAACGAATTGCGCGAAACCATCGTCGAAGAACAGGCGGAAATCGAACGCATACTTGCCGATTTTACAAAGCGCGTTGCGGATCATTCGGAAGCGATTTACGTTTGCCAGAATGCGTGCGCGATGCTTGACGAGGTGTTTGCAAAAGCCAGATATTCGGTGAAAATCAACGGCGTTCCCGCGTCTTTCACTTCGCGGGAAACCACGTTTACTGCGGCTCGGCATCCGCTTATAGATAAAAACAAGGTCGTTCCGGTCGATATTTCGGTCGGGAAAGATTACGATATACTGCTTATCACCGGTCCTAATACGGGCGGTAAGACGGTAAGTCTTAAAATCGTCGGACTTTTCTGCCTTATGGCTTATTTCGGGCTGTATTTGCCGTGTGAAAAGGCGGTAGTCGGACTTTACGATGGAATTTACTGCGATATAGGCGACGAGCAAAGCATTGAAAACGAGCTTAGTACGTTTTCTTCGCACGTCAGATCGCTTGTTAAAATTACTGCCGGAATGAAAGAAAATTCGCTCGTTCTGCTCGACGAAGTTGGCGGCGGAACAGATCCGAACGAGGGCGCGGCGCTTGCGGTCGGGATCGTTAAGTATATATGGAAAGTCGGGGCGTGCGCGGTCGTAACCACGCATTATCCCGCGCTCAAAGAATATGCAGTGACTGCCGATCGGGTGGAAAACGCTTCCATGCAGTTTAACGGTGAAACGCTTGCCCCGACGTATAAGCTGATAATCGGTGTTCCGGGGACGAGTAACGCTATCAAAATTGCGAAAAATCTCGGTCTTAGCGACGAAATCATAAATTATGCGGAAGCCGCTCTCGACGATCGCTCCGTAAGATTCGAAAACGTTTTGCGCTCTGCGGAAGAAATCCGTCGTAAAGCCGAGGAATCGCTCGAAGAAAGCGAAAGGCTGAAGAAAGAAACGTTTTACGAAAAAGCCGAGGTTGAAAATCGTCGACGCAAGATCGAGGCGGCTGAGGAGCGAATTCGCAGTAACGCCGCAGCCGAAACAAAAAGGCTCGTTTCGTCCGCAACCGAGCGTGCGAACGAAATTATCGACGAAATGAAAACGCTTGTACTCGAAGCCGACGAAGCGGCTTTACTGAAAGCGAAGAAACTCCGTAACGAGCTCGAAGATCTTAACTATAAGCTCGCCGCCGAAAAAACTATGGTGGACTGCGCGCCGATTTCAGAAAAAGATATTGCGGTCGGCAAAACGGTATTGGTGAAAACGCTCGGCGGTGAAGGCACGGTGCGTTCCGTCAATTTAAAAAGAAAAGAAGCGGAAGTGCGGGTCGGTTCGATTACTACAAAGGTAAAATTTTCCGATCTCGGCTTGCCGCTCGCGGCTCGAAGCGTACCGAAACAGCAGAAGAAAATCGAGGGCGGAGAACGGGCCTCGTCCGGCTTTACGGAACGCGAAATTATGTTGCTCGGCAAGACGGTGGACGAAGCCGTCGCGCTCCTCGAACCGCTGATCTATTCTATGGCAACGGAGAACGACGCGAAGACTTTGCGGATCGTCCACGGAAAGGGGACGGGTGCGCTCGGCAAAGGTGTTCAGGCTTATCTTAAAACGAATCCGAACGTGGCGGAATACCGCTACGGGCGGTACGGCGAGGGCGATAACGGCGTAACGATCGCAACTATCAAATAAATAAGCCTCAATCGCTTTGATTTTTCGACGGAGTGTGCTATAATTTAAACGGTAGTTGTCTGCGAGGTTAAAAATGGATATTTATTACGAGAAAAACGTAACGAACGAAAGTATAGACAAGCATAAAAAACGTAATACGGTGCTTAAAGTTTTTAAAATCGCATCCGTTGTGTGGCTTGTTCTTATAGGCGTGTTTATTTTTCAGTTTTTCAGTTGGGGCGAGCGGGGCGTCGTAAGTATAATTATCGAGCTTGTGTTTTTGCTCGTGCCGCCGATCTGCTCGATTCTGCTTTTTACGAAGCTACTTGCAAATCTCAACTGTGAATACGATTATTACGTTACCGACGAAAAATTCCGTATAATTAAGGTAATTAACAGAGTGAAACGCAAAAAAATGCTCGAAGTTCCGCTTTCGGCGTTTGTGTCAGTCGGATCGGTGAATTCCGAAAATTTCGAGCGTTATGCCGCAGATAAGTCGGCCAAGCTTGTTGCGGCTTATTGCAACGAGGAAAATTATCCGATTTACGTTTACCTCAACGACGAGACCGAGAAAAAACTCCTCGTGCTCGAAACGGACGAAAAATTTCTGATCGCGCTTAGAAGAGCTTTGAATTCTACCGTGATCGAAACCGAGCTGAAGCTGTATATTTCAAAACTTATGAATAAAGCCAATTCCGAAGCCGACGGCGAGGTGGTCGAAACGGTTTCCGCAGAAGAATCCGACGTGTCCGACAAGGAGGGAGAATGATTTACCTCGACAATGCGAGTACAACGCCCGTGTGGGATAAGGCGATCCGCGTTACCGAGCAAATATACGGTTGTGATTTTTTCAACCCTTCGTCGACTTATCGTGGCGGGATCGAGGCGAAAAATAAAATCAACGAGGCTCGGTTAATCGTTGCGAAGCGCCTTAACTGCAAAGCGGGAGAAGTGTATTTTACTTCGTGCGCGACCGAGTCGAACAACTGGGCGATAACTTGCGCCATAGGAAACGGCAAAGGAAATATCATCGTAAGCGGCGGTGAGCATGCGTGCGTTTACGAATGTGCCAAAAATCTGAAAAATAAGGGCTGTGACGTTCGTTTTACAAGACTTTTGCCGAACGGAACGGTTGACGTCGAACATTTGTTTAGTCTTATAGACAATGAAACGCGGCTTGTTTCGGTTATTCACGCATCGAACGAAACCGGCGCGGTAAACGATATCGCGGCGTTGACAAAACTTGTAAAGTCGAAAAATCCGAACGTTATATTTCACTCGGACGGCGTTCAGGCGTATCTGAAAATCGATAACGACGTTCGGGCGCTCGGGGTGGATTTATACAGTATTTCCGGACACAAAGTCGGCGCGCCGAAGGGTGTGGGGGCGTTGTATGTTTCGTCGAGAGCGAAACTTCGTCCTTTTATATTCGGAGGCGGTCAGGAAACGGGCATGCGTTCGGGCACGGAAAACGTTGCGGGTATTGTTTCGCTCGGGGTTGCGACCGAAGAATATTCGGCGCGTTTTGACAGAAATAAAATTCTCGCGTTGCGCGAAAAGCTCAAAGAACTGTTAAAAAGATCGATCGAAGGCGTGATTTTTCTCGGCGAGGGTGCCGAAACAAACGGTACGATACTTGCCGTTTCGGTGCCGAATACCCGCGCCGAAATAATTCAGTCGATGTGTGCGGACGAAGGCGTGATTATAGGTCGCGGGTCGGCGTGTTCGAGCCGTCACGGCGGCAATCGCGTGCTCGAAACGGCGGGGCTTAACAAGTGTACGATAGACTGTGCGATCAGACTTAGTACGTCTCCGCTTACGACTGAAGAAGAAATTACGGAAGCCGCGCAAACTATCGCGCGATGCGCCGAAAAACTGAGAGGTAGAAGAGTTGGATAGAGTTATACTTATTCGCTACGGCGAAATTCATCTGAAAGGAAAAAACAAGCGCTTTTTCGAAAACAAACTTATAGGTAATATCAAGAAAAAGCTTGAAGGGATAGACTATAAGTTTGTTTATAAGCGCAGTCGCTACGTTATAGAAAATTACGATCCGAAAGACGAGGAAGAAATCGTCGAAAGACTTAAAAAAGTTTTCGGTATACACTCGATCAGCGTTGCCGAGTGCGTGCCGTCCGAGCTCGGGGCGATTTGCGAAACGGCAAAAAAGACCTCCGCGCAGAGCGGAACTTTCCGCGTATCGGTAAACAGGGCGGACAAGACGTTTCCGCTTAATTCGGTCGAGCTTTCAAAGGAAGTCGGCGGGGTTCTGCTCGAAGCTTATCCCGAACTGAAAGTCGATCTTTTCCATCCCGAATACGTGCTCAATATAGACGTGCGCGAGGACGGCGGCGCGTTTGTTTTCGGTGATAAAATACATTGCTCGGGCGGTATGCCGGTAGGTTGCGCGGGCAAAGGCATGCTTATGTTGTCGGGCGGGATCGACAGTCCGGTTGCCGGTTATATGATGGCAAAACGCGGGCTTTCGCTTGACGCGATACATTTCCATTCTTATCCGTATACGAGCGAACTTGCAAAGCAAAAGGTGGTCGATCTCGCCGGAATTATGAAGGATTATACGGGCGAAATCAATCTGATTTGTATACCGTTTACCAAAATTCAGGAGGAAATTCACCGCAGTTGTGAATCGTCGTATATGGTGACGATTGTTCGGCGGTTTATGATGCGTATAGCCGAGCGCGTCGCGATAATGCGCGAATGCGGCTGTATCGTCAACGGCGAAAGCCTCGGACAGGTTGCAAGCCAGACTTTACCGAGTATAAACGTTACTAATTCCGTGATCGGAAAGTTGCCGGTGCTTCGTCCGCTGATCGGTATGGATAAGGACGAAATAATCGATATATCGAAAAGAATCGGTACTTTCGAAACTTCGATTTTGCCGTATGAGGACTGTTGCACGGTGTTTCTTCCCGACGCGCCCGTGACGCATCCGTCGCTTGTCCGAGCCGAAAGAGAAGAAGCGAGAATGCACGACGCCGAAGCTTTAATCAAAGAAGCGATCGATAATCTCGAAGTTATAAAAATCGTCTAATTCCGTCTGGCGGTCGGTGAACGTTTCGGGAGTCGAATAGACGTGCGGCATATTGTACCGCGAAAATAAAACCTGTTTCCTGTTTTCGGGGGCTATACCGTCTCCCGCAAGCAGGATTTTTTTATTCTTGTTAAGCTCGTTAAGGTCTATCGAGGCTTTTACGATACCGTTCGGTACGTCAAAGTTTGATTTATCGCCGATAAGAAGGAAGATTTCCTTACATATTTTAGCCGGCGTCGTTCCTCCCGCAACGTTGTTCGGAAGAAGCTTGTCGGTTGCGTTAATTCTGACGGCGACTGTGTATTTCGGCGAATAAGCGATGCAATAAGCGTCCGTGTTGCCGTCTTTCGTTCCCGCAGTACCTGTTTTCGCGGCTATGTTTTTCCCTGCGTATCCGACTTGTCTGGCTGTGCCGCGAGCGGCGCAATTGCTTAGCATGTCGGTAATAAGATAGCAGGTTTCGGGGGATAAAACCCGATGATTGCACGGGAACGCGGTGTAAATCGGTCTGTTGTTATTGTCCGAAACTTCGGTGACGAAATGCGGGGTTTTGTGAGTGCCGCCGTCGCGAAAAACCGAATATGCTTCGCATAGCGCGGGAAGAGAGACTCCGTTTTCCATACTGCCTAGCGCGAGCGCGAGCGAATTGTCGTTTGCCGAAAATTCGATGCCCGATCGCGAACATATCGATTTTCCGTTTTCGATCCCGACTGCGTCGAGAAGTTTGACGGCGGGTATGTTCAACGATTTAACAAGGCTGTTTTCAACGTCCGTCCAGCCGTAATATTTGTCGTTGTAGTTTTTAGGCGACCAGTTGCCGAACGAGGCGGGCTCGTCAAGCACGGGCGTACACGGATACACAATGCTTCGTTCTAATGCCGGCGCATAGCAAAGCAGAGGTTTCAGCGTTGAAGCGGGTTGTCTTTTTTCGAACGAAACGTCGTTTTTTGCGGTCGAAACGTAAGAAACGAATTTTCCGTTGCCGTCGAGTATAACAACCGAAATTGCGCCCCCGCAAGACGTTTTGTAAGAAGCGACGATTTTCTCGATTTTTGTTTGAAGGGTGGAATCGTAAGCAGTCTTAACCGTAAGTTTTTTTGTTATAAGTTCGTCGCGATCGAGTCCCGTGTTTTTGCATAGTTCCGCAATGCATGCGTTCAGAAATTGATTTTGAGTGATATCCGCTTCGGAAATAACGAGGTCTTCCGCTTTTGCCTTGTCGCGTTCTGTTTCGTCGATGAAACCGCATTCGCACATTTTATTCAGAACCAGATTGCGGCGAGCCTTACACCTTTCGGGGTGGGTGACGGGATCGTATACGGCAGGGCTGTTGATTATACCGGCGAGGGCGGCAGTTTCCGAAAGCGAAAGGTCTTTCGCGTTTTTACCGAAATAGGTCCGCGCCGCGCCGTCTATACCGTATGCGTTATTGCCGAAATATAGCATTCCGAGATACGCTTCGAGAATCTGTTCTTTGTTTACCTTTCGCTCGAGATCACGGGCAATTCTGATTTCCTGAATTTTTCGCGACAGCGTTTTGTCTGTTTTGAGGTGCGTGTTTTTTACGAGTTGTTGCGTTATCGTCGAAGCGCCTTCTTTGAACGACCCTGCGATTATGTTTCTGGTTGCCGCGCCGATCATTCGGTACGGGTCTATTCCTCTGTGGGAATAGAAGCGTTTGTCCTCGATGGCGATAAAAGCGGCGGGAACGTAAGACGGAAGGCTTTCGAGCGTGACGGCAGAGCGACGATCTAAACCGTCGGAATTGATTTTTTTGCCGTCTTTATCCGTGAAAACGAGAGAGCTTTCGGTTATCGTGATTCTTGTTATATCGAGTTCGGCGAACCCGCGCACGGGAATTCTCGGTTCAAGCAGAAGCGCGAGGGTGAAAGCGGAGGCGAACGCGACCCCGAAACAGCCGATTACTGTATATTTTATAATTTTTTTCAGCCTTTTCATTGCTTATAGTATCTGCATTTTTAAGCAAAAAACGCTATCCGTCGCGTTTTTACTGTACATTTTCGTCAAAATGTTTTATAATGTTATGCGGAGGCTTTATGCGCAAAACATACTTTGTGAATACATACGGTTGCCAGATGAACGTGCACGAGTCCGAAAAGCTCGCGGGAATACTCGAAAGCAAGGGTTACGAGCCGGCGAAAGAGCTTGAGGCGGCAGACGTGATAGTTTTCAATACCTGTTGCGTTCGTGAGACTGCCGAAACGCGTATTCTCGGCAACCTCGGAATAGTTAAGAAGATAAAAGAGAAAAGGCCGGACGTTGTTGTTGCGGTCTGCGGTTGTATGACTCAGAATGACGGCGCGGAGGAAAGACTGAAAAAGCGTTGCCCGTTTATAAACATAATTTTCGGAACGCACAACGTTCATAAATTCGGAGAGTACCTCGACGATCTGAATTTTGAAAAGTACCACGGCGAGGTGTGGGATAGCGAGGGAGGGATTGTGGAAAACGTTCCCGTGTCCCGTTCGAGCGGTGTGAATGCTTGGGTGAACATAATGTACGGCTGTAACAACTTTTGCTCGTACTGTATCGTTCCCTATGTGCGCGGAAGAGAGCGAAGCCGCGACGAAAACATTATTCTTTCGGACGTTAAAAAGCTTGTTTCGGAAGGGTATAAAGAAATTACTTTGCTCGGACAGAACGTAAATTCTTACGGAAACGACCTTGCCGACCCGAACGTCAATTTTGCTTCGCTTCTCGATAAGGTGGCGAATATTGACGGCGATTTCAGGGTTAAGTTTATGACTTCGCACCCCAAAGATCTGTCGGAGGACGTCGTGAGGGTAATTGCCGCGAGCGATAAACTTGCCGACTATATTCATCTTCCCATTCAGGCGGGGAGCGATCGCGTGCTTAAGTTGATGAATCGTAAATATACGCAGTCCGATTATCTGAAAAAGATCGACGTTATAAGAAAATATATACCGAATGTGGGGCTTTCGAGTGATATAATGGTCGGTTTTCCTACCGAAACGGAAGAAGATTTCCTCGAAACTCTGAAAGTCGTGGAACGCGTCGGATATAACAATCTGTTTACGTTTATATATTCGCGGCGGTCGGGTACGCCTGCAGATAAAATGGAGCAGGTTCAGCAAGCGGTTAAAAAGGAGCGTATAAAGAGGCTTATCGATCTTCAGTTCGGACTCGGGAACGAACAAGCCAGGCAGTGCGTCGGTAAGACGTATCGCGTGCTGTGCGACGAGTGGAGTAACGGGAGGGGGAAAGGCAGATCGTCTTGCGAAAAAACGATTTATTTCGATTGCCCCGAGAATGTTTACGGAAAATTTTTGAACGTAAAAGTAACTGCGACGAAAAACAACAGACTTAAAGGCGAGGTGGACGAATAATGGCTTTGTCTCCGATGATGCAACAATATATAAACATAAAAGAAAAGTATAAAGATACGATACTTTTGTATCGTCTCGGAGACTTTTACGAAATGTTTTTCGACGATGCCGTGACCGCCAGCCGTGTTCTCGAGCTTACTCTTACGGGCAGAGATTGCGGGCTTGCCGAGCGTGCGCCCATGTGCGGAGTACCGTACCATGCGGTGGATTCTTACGTTGCGAAACTTATCGACAACGGTTATAAGGTTGCGATTTGCGAGCAAACGACTAAGCCCGGTGAGCAAAAGGGCATTGTCGAGCGTAAAATTGTGCGCGAAATCACGCCTGGGACTAAAATCGACGAAGAAATGCTTGTCGATAACAGAAACAACTACCTGATGTCGATTTACCTCGAAGACGGGAAAGTCGGCGTTTCGTGGGTCGATATTTCTACCGGCGAATTAAATCACGTTCAGTTTGACGCGCAGATTCAGCTTCATCTTAACGAGCTTCTTGCACGGGTTGCTCCGTCGGAAATCATCTGCAACGGAGAAATGATGAATAAAGCGACCGATTTGTCGATTGTGAAATTCGGCGGTGTGTGCCCGTTTACGCTATATAACGAAAGCGCTTTCGAGTACGAAAACGCGCTTGAATCGGTGAAAAACAATATGCGTGAGTGGAAAAGCGTTACCGATCGCAAGCTTTGCGTGAGTTCGGCGGGCGCGCTTCTGACTTACCTTGTAACAACGCAGAAACGAACTCTCGGATATTTGTCGCATTCCGAACTTGACTCCGAAAACGATTGTCTCGGGATTGATGCGAACGCGAGAAAAACGCTCGAACTTGTTCCGTCGGGCGGCGACAAAAGCCGCGTTAACCTCTACGGTTTTATGAATCATACGTCCACTAATATGGGCGCGCGTATGCTTCGGAAATGGATTGAAAAACCGTCGCGCGATTATTCGGAAATCAATGCAAGGCTTGACGCGATTACTTATTTTTGCAAGAATAAAGCCGCGGCTGACGAGCTTGTAGACGATTTAAAAGACGTTCGGGATATCGAGCGCTTTGCGACGCGCGCTTCATACGGAAATATGAGCCCTAAAGATTGCCGTGCGATGGGCGATTCTCTTTTTGCTTTGTCCGAAAAGGTTGTTCCGCGGGCTAAAGCTTGCGAGAACGCGTATGTGCGCGGGCTTATGGAAAAAATCAGTGATTTTTCGGGGCTTGCGGCGCTTATTCGTGCGGCTGTTTCCGCTTCGCCTGCGGCGGTCGTTCGCGAAGGCGGTGTGATAAACGACGGTTTCGATAAGGATCTTGACGGCTACCGCGATATTCAGCGAGATTCGAAGTCCATATTGAAACGTATGGAGGAAACCGAAAAAGAGCAGACGGGAATAAAAAATCTTCGCATTGCGTATAACCGTGTGTTCGGTTATTATATTGAAGTTTCGAAAACTCAGACCGAGCTTGTGCCTTACAGGTATATTCGTCGGCAGACGGTTGCAAACGGCGAAAGGTACGTTACGGAAGAGCTTAAAGACCTCGAATCGAAAATTCTTAACGCCGAAGAATATGCAAAAGCTCGCGAGCAGCAGCTTTTCGACGGTGTTGTGGCAAAGATAAAAGAGTGTGTTGACGATATACTGTCTTCTGCAAAATCGATTGCGGCGCTCGATTGCGTTTTGTCTTTATGGCAGGTTTCGTGCCTGCGCGGATATGTTCGTCCGGAAATCGGGCAAGACGTGGAAGAAATTAAGATTGTTGAGGGCAGACACCCCGTTGTCGAAAACCTTATCGGTTTTGATTCGTTTGTTCCGAACGATACGCTTATGAACGATGCGACCGACAGAATCGTTCTGATCACGGGTCCGAATATGGCGGGTAAAAGCGTGTATATGCGGCAGGTCGCGCTTATCGCCATAATGGCGCATATCGGTTGTTACGTGCCCGCCAAAGCCGCGCGCATTTGTCCGATCGACAAAATATTTACAAGAGTCGGGGCTAGCGACGATCTTTCGACCGGAAGAAGTACATTTATGGTTGAAATGAGCGAGGTTTCGTCGATACTCGATAACGCAACCGACAAAAGTCTGATACTTCTGGACGAAATCGGGCGCGGAACGTCTACTTTCGACGGGCTCAGCATAGCTTGGGCAATTATCGATTATCTGACGGCGACGCTTAAAGCGAAAACCTTGTTTTCTACGCACTATCACGAGCTTACCGAGCTTGAAGGTGTAAACGACGGGCTTAAAAATTATAAAATGACCGTGCGCGAGTTTAAGGGAAATATAATATTCGTGCGAAAACTTATGCGGGGAAGCGCTAATCGCAGTTTCGGTATAGAGGTTGCGGGGCTTGCGGGGCTTCCCGAACAGATATTGACAAAAGCTAAGGAGATTTTGAAAAAGTTGGAAAAGTCGGACGTTGCCCGCAAAGAAAAAGAGCAGTCTAATTATCAGCTTTCGATTTTCAGCGATAATTCGAACCGTGAAATAATTTCGATAATCCGTGATCTCGATATCGAAAATTTAACTCCGAGAAAAGCTTTGGACGTATTATACGATCTCAGGGAGAAACTTGACAATGACCAGAATTAACGTACTTGATAAAAGTGTATTTAACCGTATTGCCGCCGGTGAGGTGGTTGAACGGCCCGCTTCTATTGTAAAGGAGTTGGTTGAAAACTCGATAGATGCCGGTGCTAAGCATATAAAAATAGCTGTTGAAGGCGGCGGTGTAAAATCGATTTATGTTTCCGACGACGGTAAAGGAATTTCGCCCGATAGCGTAAAAACGGCGTTCTTACCGCATGCGACGAGTAAGATCAGCAAGGTCGAAGATCTGGATTCTATATCGACTCTCGGTTTCAGGGGTGAGGCGCTTCCGAGTATCGCTTCGGTTGCAACCGTGACAATGATAACGAGGGTGGACGGTGCGGACGTCGGAATGCGATATGTGCTCGATAACGGCGTTGAAACGGATTTCGGCGAGGTAGGTGCGCCTTACGGCACTTCTGTTTCTGTTGAAAATCTGTTTGCGAGAATTCCTGCCAGAAGAAAATTTTTGCAGAAAGAGAGTGTGGAGGAGAACGCCGTAACTGCATGCGTCTCTAAATTTATACTTGCAAATCCGAACGTGTCGTTTGAATACACGGCAAACGGCAAAACGGTTTATTTTTCGGATGGGGACGGTGTTGAAAGTGCGATAAATACGATTTACGGAAAGGAATATCTTTCAAACACGCTATACGTGCATAGTAATATATCTGACATAGTACTATGCGGATATATAAATAAACCTGCATATACCAAGCATTCGAGACAATTTCAGACGTTGATTGTAAACGGGCGCTACGTTCAATGCGACGAAATATCGTATACTGTTTTCGGTTGTTATCAAAAATATCTGATGAAAAGGCAGTATCCTACTTACGTGCTTTATCTGAATCTGCCGTGCGATCTTGTTGACGTAAACGTTCATCCAAGCAAAACGGAGGTTCGGTTTGCGGTTGTCGGTATCATAAAGAAGTTAATTTCCGACACGATAAAAGAGCAGGTTCTCAGCGAGGTTGCCATTCCCAAGGAGATTACGGACGGAGCTAAAGACGAAGAAATATTCGATTTTTTCAAAGCTCAACGTGAACAAACTTATCGTGAAGATAATGCGGTTGCGGCTCGGCGCGATGTTTTTGAAGATACGTTCTCGCTGAATCCTCGAATTGCGCCCGATGTAAATTCAGATACGCCGATCGTCAAAGCCGAAAGAGAAAATACAGGTTGTGTAGATAAAGCACCTACGGGCAGTCATTCTACCGACAATCATATAGATAGCAGCGTGCTCGATTTGCCGTCGCTTGAAACTGTGGCAAGCAAAGACGAGGATCTTCATTCCTTGAAATTCGAAGAAAGTTCGTCTGTATTTGCGAGAAACGAAACGCTTGCTAACGTAATAAACTCACTTGATTTAAAGAGTGTTGATAACGGGTTCGGAAGCGTGGATAAACTTTCCCGCGGCGAACAATCCGAACTGCCGATAAATATCCCCGCAAAGCTTGTGGGTAAGCTCTTTAATACTTATTTGATTATCGAACAAGGAAACGATACTTATTTAATTGATCAGCACGCCGCGCACGAAAAAATTCTTTTCGACAACCTTATGAAGCAGTTTGAGAACAGCGCGATAGCCGTTCAGAAAATGCTTGTTCCGTACGAATTCAAAGTTTCGCCCGTTGAAGTCGATATTCTGGTCGATAATCTAGATAAACTTAAACAAGCCGGTTTTATCGTAAAACGTAAAAACTCCGATAAATTCGAGCTTTCGGCTGTGCCCGCATCGTGTTCGGCAATCAACGTCCAGACGTTCGTTTCGGACTTTTTATCGGAAATTAAAGGAAATGTGGTTTCACACGACTTGCTTGCTTCCGTTATGCAAGCCGCTTGCAAAGCCGCGGTAAAAGGCGAGGACGATCTGAACGAAAGTGAGATCGAGGCGCTTCTTTCCGAAATTTCGCAGAATGTTTCCGAATTGTTCTGTCCGCACGGCAGACCTATTTCTGTGAAAATCAGCAGAAACGAAATCGAAAAATGGTTCAAACGCCTTGTATGAAACGTAAAATCATAATTATATCGGGTCCGACCGCAATAGGGAAATCCGATCTTGCCGTGAAGCTTGCAAAACGGTTTAACGGCGAGGTGGTTGGCGCGGATTCGATGCAGATCTATAAGGGAATGAACATCGGAACGGGAAAAATCACTTCGAAAGAAGCCGACGGGATAATACACCGTTTAATCGATATAATAAATCCCGACGAGTCTTATTCCGCAGGCAAATTCGTTGAAGATGCCGAGCGTGAAATTGCCGATGTCCCGAGTGAAAAGTTGCCGATTGTTGTGGGTGGAACGGGTCTTTATATAAACGCTCTGATCAACGGAATGAATTTGTCCGGAGCTGAGGCAAATCTTGAAATTCGCAATAAATGGAAGGGTGCAGTTGCAGAAAAAGGTCTGGATTATGTGTATGGCAAGTTGGTTGAAATTGATCCGAAATCTGCCGAAAAAATCCAAAAAACAGATGAAAAACGCATAATACGAGCGCTTGAGATTTATGAAACTACGGGAAAACCGAAAAGTCTTACGTCAACGTCGGGCGACTGTAAGTTCGATTATCTGTTTATAATACTTACCGCGCCGCGGGATCTGTTGTACAGCCGAATAAATGCGCGGGTTCAAAAAATGTTTGACTGCGGATTTATAAAAGAAGTTTCGGGATTGACGGATTACGACGGTTGTCAAAGTATGCAGGCTATCGGTTATAAACAGATTCTTGAATGTTTAAAGTCGGGTTCGGTAAACAATGAGCAAATCGGTTTACTTGTGGAAGACGTTCGGAAACTATCGAGAAATTACGCAAAAAGACAGTTGACTTTTCTGCGCGGGATACGTTCGCCGCGAAAATGTTATATCGATTTTGATAAAACGGACGTAGCGTTCGACCTTGTCGATTGCTTTTTGAAAGAGGAGAATTTAAAATGAATAAAAACGAAGCGTGGGAGCTTATAAGTGGGGCGGAGAATAAGCTTGCGAAACGGTTTAAAGAAATAGAAGATGCGGCGCTATTCAATCAGGAAAAAGTCCTTAATGCGTTTCGGAACAGCAATGTAGAGTTGCGGCATTTTGCTTCGACGACGGGCTACGGGCATGACGATATAGGTAAAAACACGTTAAGTCGAGTATTTGCGGATGCGTTCGGGGCTGAAAGTGCGCTTGTTTCGCCGTTGATCACAAGCGGTACGCACGCGATTTCCGCAACATTGTTCGGAATGCTTCGTAGCGGCGATTTGCTTTTTTCCGTGACGGGCAATCCGTATGATACGCTTATGGATACTATAAGCGGCGGAGACGGTTCGCTCAAAGATTTCGGAATCGATTTTAAATGCGTCGATATGCTTGGCGATGACGTGAATTACGGAGAAATCGAAAAATCGCTCAGAAAGCTTAAACCGTCGGTTTTATATATCCAGCGCTCGCGCGGATACAACTGGCGTAAGGCTCTTACGGTTGAAAAAATCAGTGAAATAATTAAATTTCTACGGAATTTTTCAAACGCTCCGATTGTTGTCGATAACTGCTACGGCGAGTTTACCGATACTATTGAGCCGACCGAGGTTGGGGCGAATGTGATAGTGGGGTCGCTGATCAAAAATGCGGGCGGCGGGCTTGCGCCTACGGGAGGCTATATTGCCGGCGATAAGGCATACGTCGATAAAATAGCGAATCGTCTTACTGCACCCGGGATAGGTTTTGAAAACGGTTCTTACGCGTATGGTTATCAATATTTTTATCAGGGATTTTTTATGGCTCCGCATACGGTTGAGCAGGCGCTGAAATCTTCGGCACTTTTTAGTTGTGTGCTCGAAGGGCTTGGGTACGAGGTGACGCCGCGCTACAGTGAAAAACAAAGCGATATTGTGACGTCGATAAAATTCGGAGATCTCGATAAGCTTATAGAGTTCTGTAAGGCGATACAGTACAATTCTCCGATAGATAGCGGGGTGGTTCCTGAACCATGGGAAATGGCAGGATATGACGATAAAGTGATTATGGCGGCTGGGGCGTTTGTGCAGGGTGCGTCCATTGAGCTGAGTGCCGACGCTCCGATAAGAACACCCTATATTGCTTATTTGCAGGGGTCTTTGACTTATGAACATGCGAAAATCGCACTTGCCGATGTGTTAACGAAAATTTGTTGATTTTCATTCAAAAATTAGAGAAAAAAGAAGCAAAACAACGTTTGCATAGTACTATGCAAACGTTGTTTAAGTGCTAATAAAGTTGATTGTGTGTGATTATTATAAAATAATCGGGAGATATAGCAATTTTATAAATAGTTTAGGTGTTTTATCTATACAATTATATGTTTCTACACCACATATAAATAAATCTACATAATGCACATATCGAAAGTGTAAATTAAATCACGTTTGAAAACAGTAAAGATTAGGAAAAAGACAAAGGGACAAAAGAAAACTTCGTATAGAAGTTTGTTCTTATTGAATTTCTCTTATATACGGGGTGGAGAAGATGGCTTTTATATCAAATTCCTTAATCAACCCTACGAAAATCGTTATTTGTATCAATATTTAACACTTCGCAAAACTATACTTTTGCGAAGTGTATACGGTGAAATCAGGCAAAATTGCGTTGTCTTGATTTGTTGTAAATCTGCGAGGCAAAATGCATGACGAAATTGATAATTTAATGTAGGAACATTTTTATGAGTTTTTGCGATCATACGCGTTATGATTTATACGCGTGTTTGTTTGAATTGTCTGGTGAACTATTCGCAAAAGCACGTCGAATTAACTTGCGTTTTTACCGTACTAATGTTATAATTATTATATGGGCGATACGTTTTACAATTTACGTGATCAGAAAAATATCGACAAAATCCGAGAAATTTGCGCTTTGCTTCCCGATTTCGTTACTGAATTTATTGTGTCGATTCAATTGCGGACAACGGCGCTTACGAGGCTTGGTTACGTCGGCGACGTGCGCATATTCTTTAACTATCTTATAAAAAACAATTTTCGTGATTATCAGAGCGAAAAAAACATTACAATAGACGATCTGGCAACGCTGAAAGCTTACGATATCGAGTTGTTTCTCGATTATCTGAGTTCCTATTATATAGACGGTAAGCATTGTAAATGCGGCGTCGAGGCGAAAGAGCGCAAACTCTCTTCTCTTCGCAGTTTCTTCAAGTTTTTGTATCGTCACGACAAATTGAAAGAAAACGTAACGGAAAAAGTCGAGACGCCCAAAATACACGAAAAACCGATCAGATTTCTTGAAGTGAATGAAATTGAGGAATTGCTCGACGTTGCCGAATCCGGTCGTGAGCTTACGCCTAAGCAAAAAGCTTATCAGAAGATAACGAAAGCTCGCGACGTTGCGATACTCTCGGTGTTTTTGGGTACAGGAATTCGTATCAGCGAATGCGTCGGGCTCGATAAAAGCGACGTTGACCTCGAAACAAACGCTTTATCCGTAACGCGTAAAGGCGGCGCAAAAGCAATTCTTTACTTTTCCGATCAGGTCGCGGCGGCGATTTCCGAATATCTGAAATGGATTGACGAACAGAAAGCGAACGAAACCGAGTTTGCAAAGAAAATTTCGGATGAAAAAGCCCTGTTTTTATCGTTGCAAGGCAAACGTATTACGGTTCGTACCGTGCAAATGCTTGTAGAAAAATACGCTTCAATCGTGTCGCCGCTAAAGCACATTACGCCGCACAAGCTTCGTAGTACATTCGGTACGACGCTTTACCGCGAAACGAAGGATATTTACGTTGTGGCCGACGTTCTCGGTCATAAGGACGTGAATACCACAAAGAAACATTACGCTGCTATAAGCGACGAAATCAGGCGATCTGCGGCTAATAAAATAAAACTTCGCGAAGATGATTAAACGCGAAGTTTTTACCGCTAAATTGTTTTTTTTGTCGGATCAATCGTCGGTTATGTCGTAAGCTTCGCGTTCTTTGATTAGCGCAAGGCGCTTTCCGAGAATTGAATTCATAAAATTCTCGTTTGCGACGAAATTGGACAGGATTGCCATAAAAGCTTTAATTTTGACGCGCACTTTCGGATCGATGAGTTCGAACCCGATAATGTCGTTAAATCTCACAAGCCAACCGCGATTGTACGCGTTTTTCAAAGCTGTTATCATATCTCTTGCGACAGCTTTGGGCGATTTGCCGTGTTTTTCCCCTAATATTTCATAAAGTTCGTTTAACGAAGAATGGCATGTTTTGTATAAGAAAGCGGCTTCTAAAAAGTATTCAAAACCCGCTATTGACGGTAAAAATCCGACTGTAAGAAGCAACGAATAAATTGCCGTTCGTTTTTCGTCGTTAGTCACGATGCGCCCCTGATATTTCGTTTACCTGAATTTTTCCGTTCATTTTCATAAGCGAAGAAATGATCGTTATAACCGTCTTGTTTGTCATACCGTAAGAATAATCGTATACCGCGCCGAAAAACAATTCGTTCACCCGAGCCAAGCGACCGTCTGCGGAAGCACGCTCGATGCCGTTTCTTATGTGGGCAACTATGGTGTTGTAATCTTTTCCGTATTTTTCGGCTAAAATATCGTAAACCGTGCGAACTCGGTTTGTGCCTGTCGAGAAATACAAAATCGCTTCTTTAAGGTAAATGTTGCAGTGCTTTGAGTTCAACCCCAACCTTTTGATTATCGTGTCTAAATATTTTTCGTCGTACTGTATCGAAAAATATTTGTTGTCTATAGCTACCTCTATTGTCATTTCTCTTCATCTCCTCAAATTACTTACAGTCAAATTATATCACTATTTCGACAATATTTCAAGTGATATAACGTTATGCGTTTGGTTTATAAATGTAAGAAATTTGATATTTATGTCGAAAAATGTTTTACTTTGTACAAATATAGAACTTTTTGTTGTTTCCGACAATATACAAGCCGTCGCCGAAGTCCAAATACTCGATGTCTGAGACGATTTCGTTAAGCTCATAATCGATTAACGAATATCCGCTACTTCGCTTTATTATAAAACCGTCGCTTGTCGGCGTGATTTTTTCTGCGTTAAGGTCTACGATCTTGTTTGTCGTAAGGTCGGACAGTTTATTAAATTCTTCAAGTATCGCATATTTGCCGAAAGCTCGATTTCTAAACGGCTTACCGGATATAAACGACAATTCCGGCTTTGTCGGATCGAGCAAGTTTATGCAACCGTATTTCTTCTCATTCAGATGCGTAGCTTCGAACAAAACAAAACCGTCAGAGCACTGAAAAACTTTTATTTCTTCCCCATTGTATCTCACTTTTAATGCGTCGGAACTTCCGAAGTCGAAAATCTGATTACCCGTTTTGTCGATAATTAAAGGATAATCGGAAGATGAATTCATGCGGACGTCTGTATAGCCGCAACTAAACTGCGATCCTACAAAATATTGAGGTTCTACAATTATCGTGTTGCTGATGACGTTTGCGTATCCCCATTTGTTGTTCTTAACTTTAGCAATATCGTCGTGCGGGACGTCTATAATCGGAAGTCCGCCGATGTAAACGGGCGAAAAATCCGAAATCGACAGCACGAGACTTTTTGTGTTGTCAAAGCAATATTTTTCCGTTAAAGGACGAATATTGCCGGATACGTTGCGATGAACGATTTTGTTTTCTATTATAACGTCGGCGGTTGCTTCGTTATAACAAAACGCTACGTTGCCGACGGCGGATATTTCTTCATAATAATCGGAAGTAATTGCTTTTCCGTCTGTGCCGATCAAAATTTTACCCTCGGTACGGGACGAAACTATGTAATACTCGTTGATGAATGACACTTCGCCGAAATCGGAATTTTTAATAAAATCAATCGGTGTTTCGTTGCCGGATCCGACAAGAAATATACTGTCATCGCGTGTTGCTACGGCTAAATTTGAGGAAATAATTCTGACTGAATCATACTCTTTTTCTATTACAGGAGAAAATTCGGTGATATCGAATGCGAATTTGTCGTCGCGATCTTCTGTCGTTTTGTCCGATTTGCTTGGGCTGCCGGTGTTGTCATTGTTGCGTTTATCGTCGTTATGAACGTCGTATTTTTCGTAATTCTCGATAAAATCACGGTAACCGTCAATTATCGGCGTACCGCGTTGCGAGCAACCGAACAAAGTTAAAGATGTTATGCATAGTACTATGCAAATTGTTTTCTTCAGTAGTTTCATTTAAAGAACTTCAGTATGTGGACGTAATCCTTTAATTCTTTACGGAGCGTTTTGTATTCCGGAAGTATGCTTTCTACCCGTTTCCAGAAAGAAGCCGAATGGTCGTGAAATTCCGTGTGAGAAAGCTCGTGAATTATAACGTAATCGGACAACCGTTCCGGCAGGGCAAGAAGCGCGTAATTTAACGTGATTGAATTTTTACCGCTGCACGAACCCCATCGGGTTTGCGCACGTGAAAATCGCAGTGCCGAATAAATAAAACCGAAATTACGCGCGAGATACTCTATCCTTTCCGATAAATATGAAGTTTGTGATTTGTAAAATGCAAAGCGATTATTTCGGAATTTATCCGGAAGGTAAACCTTGTTGCCGAACAGCAATGCTTCGTTATCGGCGAAATCGTTTAACTTGCTTAAACTTGAACGTTGTTTCTCTAAAGTCTTTATTATCCAGCTTTGTTTTTTTCGCAAAAAATCGTCGATTTCGCATTTTTCCATTTTCAACGGAGCGCTTACGGTTATTTCTCCGTCGGCAATTTTAACCGAAAGCGTTTTTCGTCTCTTACGCTCTAGTTTATATTCGTGCACATTTTTATCCTCTGTCGGAACAATTCTGTTTTTATTGTAACATTTTCGGACGAAAATGGCAATCTTTTTCGCTTTTGCAACAAAAAATTTTAAAAATACTATGCGTGAAATAGTATTTGTTTGACAAACTCAGATGAATTTAGTAGAATATATATAAGCTAAAATAAAGGCGGGTACATAAATCATGTCCGAACAGATAAACAGCGATCTTATACGAGGAAGCGTAAACACGATTGTTTTGCGTTCTCTTTTTGAAAGCGATCGTTACGGATACGAAATAATTAAATACGTCGAAGAACAGACGAACGGTCAATACGTTTTAAAACAGCCTACGCTTTACAGTTCTCTTCGCAGGCTTGAAAACATGGGGTTCGTTTCGTTTTACTGGGGTGAAGAAACGCACGGAGGACGGCGCAAATATTATACGCTTACTGACCTCGGAAGAAGCGTATTCGAGAAAAACCAGAACGAATATCGTTTCTCTCGTGAAATGATCGATAAACTCGTTACCGAAAGCGGCGCTACGTTGCAGACGAAAACCGACGAGGTTGCTGAAACGAAGGACGTTCCGGCAATAAAAGAAAATACCGAGGATCGGATTTCCGAGAAATCGGAAAATATCGGTGAACAGAATAAGGAACAAGCTTCTTCCGAAACCGTTGATCGGAATTTCACAGACGAAAAAGCCGTTGACGCCGTTCCGGACGTGGACGTTTCCGTCTCTCATGCTCCCGTAATCGACGCGGTGGAAGTTCAGGTTCGGGAAACCGATCGCACCGATGAAAAAATCGAGCTTTCGAGCGAGCCCGAGACCGAAACTTATCATAGCAAAATCAAGGCGGATCAGATTTCCGGAGTTGAAAAATTCCGCGAAATGTTTGCGGAGCTCAACAAAAACGGTTATGCGCAAAAAGCTTCCGAAGACGTTCCCGTGCAAAAAAACGAAACGTTCGGAAGCGGATATTTTCCCGACAAAGCACCGGAAGAATCTTCCGAGTATTCGCTTGATTCGACGGATTACAATACGCTTGACGCCGACGGGGCGTTCCCCTCTTTCGGAGATAGCGACAAGCCGTTTTCTGCGGAAACATCGACCGAAAACGCCTACAAGCCGACGGATAATTTTTACAGTTATGACGCGCCCGCATCTATAGTTGCCGACGAGTCGGGCACGGGTTACGACGATTATAAAACCAAGCTTTCATCGATCTTTAATCCCGAAGTTTCGGAAAGCGTGAGCGACACTTCCGCCGAAACTGCGGCTACGACTGCGGCGGCTCCGTCCGAAGAAAACGCGATTTCGCTGAAAGAAAGAATAATGGTTCGTTCGTTCGGTAAAATTACCGAAAACGTCAAACAACTCGGCGAAGAAGTTAAAATTCGCACCCCCGACGTAAAATCGGCAAAAAAATACAACGAACAGTTTTATTACTATCGCAACAAATTACTCCTTTATAAGTACGGGGCAATGTTCCTCCTCATGATGATGGAGATCCTGCTGACATTCGTAATAATAAGAGGTTTTGCGAAGGTAAGAACGGATTCGGACGTTACGATTTACGTCTTATGCATACTCTTCTCGCTTGCATTCCCCGTTGCCGCGTCGGCTATGTATCTGCACGAACCTAAAAAGCGCAAACGCCTTGAATTCAATCTGAAAACGTCGCTGATCTTCCGCATAATCATTATGCTCCAAGTCGATCTGATTGTGTATGCGCTTAACGTTTATTTCGGAATGCCTATCGGTGGCAGTAGCAGCTATGCGCTTTCGGTTGCGCTCCCGATCGTGATTTCCACAAATATTCCCGTAGCCGCCGTAATTTTCAACGGACTTTACAAATCTAAAAAATTCGCAGTAAAATAAACGAAACGGTTGTTCGAAAATTTTTTTGATCGGACAACCGTTTTATTTGCGTTTTGTATTTGGTTTCTTCGTAGGTGAAACGAATTTTCGTTTAACGAAGAAATTTATAAAATACAGAAGAACGCCGAGCGCCGCGAAAATTCCTATCCATACGGGTATACCCCAGCCGGAAAATGGAATGATATCGCCCGAACCGAAAAAGCTATAAAACGCAACCGATACGGGGCGCGTGAATGCAATAGTAAAGAAATAAAACGACTGCGACATTTTTGTAACGCCCGCAAGCATACATAACAGATCGTCGGGAAATAACGGAAGCAGCATCATGGCGAAGAACGGCGTTTTTCCCTTCTCGCCTATAATTCCGGCATATTTTTTCGTGTTTTCTTCGCCTGCGACCCATGCAACTATTCCGTACCCGAAGCTCCTGCCGAGATAATAACAAATAGCCGAACCGACAATCATACCGAGACTGCTCACGAAAAACGAAACGAAAGGGCCGTACAGAACCGTGCCGATAAGTATTGTGACGGCCGCAGGGATAGGCAGAACGACAACCTCGAAAACGGTTATGATAAACAGAACGGCATACCCCCAGATGCCCGCGCCCGCAATCAGACTTCGCAAAGCTTGGACGTCTGTTATGAGCTCGAGCACTCCCGCTTCGTTTAGAAGTATAAACGCAACTATTGTAATAAGCGCCGTGACGGTTAAAATAATAATCGTTTTGTATACTGCGCTTTTGATGCTGAAAGGAAGCACGGATAATACAAAACAGCCGCAGCAAAGCAATAAAACGCAATAAAAAACCCACCCTTTCAGCGTGGTCAGCTTAGAAACGGTGAGAATTATATTTATCAGCGAAATTATCGCCGTAACGGTTTTTACGGTGCACGTCCGTGTCGTGGAAATATAACCGTTTGAGTTCCCCTTCATACGGTTATTTTATGCCCCGAAGGCTTTAGCTATTCAAAAATGGGATTACGTTGACTCGATACCGCCGCTAAGAGTTCGGCATTTATCGATTTCGGCTCTGGCGTTGCGGTCGCAAAGATTGTTGTATTTATTGTCGGCATGTCCCTTCACTTTAACGAAACGAACACAGTGATCAGACATTCTTAAAGACAGATCGTTCCATAAATCGATGTTTTTAACTTCTTTTTTGTCGCCCGTTTTCCACCCGTTGCGCTTCCACGAGTCGAGCCAGCCGTTTGCGATCGCATTGACGGCATACGCAGAATCGCTGTAAATCGTCACGTTACACCGCTCTTTCAGCGCGGCGAGACCTTGAATTATGGCAAAAACTTCCATTCGATTGTTTGTGGTCTGTTTGTTGAAACCGCTTATAACCTTCTCGTTTCCGTTGTAAATAAGTATAGCGCACCACCCGCCTATCCCCGGGTTTCCGCTGCAAGCTCCGTCTGTATATATGTCCACGTTTTTCATTTTCTTGCTCCGTCGGGCGATTTGCCGTCTTTGACTAAAAATGTTTGAATTTTGACATCAAATTTTGCAAATACGCCCGAATTTTGTTTGACTATTTTTTCGATTTATACTATAATATAAAGGCTTAGGGGAGTGGCTCAACGGTAGAGTAGCGGTCTCCAAAACCGTAGGTTGCGTGTTCGAATCGCGTCTCCCCTGCCAACTCAGGAATTGCACACGTTGCAGTTCCTTTTTGTTTTCAGCTGCTCACGCAACCCTCGCTCGCAATGCTCGCTCGGCGGTTTGCTTTGTGACGCGATCGACGCCGCTCTTCGCGTCGTAACGATCGCTATTCCGTCGCTTCGCTCCTTACGAATCGCGTCTCCCCTGCCAACTCAGGAATTGCACACGTTGCAGTTCCTTTTTGTTTTCAGCTGCTCACGCAACCC
>CAKQPR010000006.1 GCA_934270565.1 uncultured Clostridia bacterium
TATTCTCTTGTCAACGTTCAGCGCCGCCCCTCGCGAGACAGCCTACATATAATACCATATCTACTTTACTTTGTCAAACGTTTTTAACAACTTTTTTAAAATTCTTTCGACAAATTTTTCAATTCGTTTCGAGCGATCGTAAACCGATTGCTTCGCCTCCGAGAAATAGCAATTCCGTTATTGACAAAACGCCGCGCGTCTGATAAACTTGTTTTAACAACGCAAGCGGAGGACAGAGAAAATGTTGATTACGGATCGCGAGAAACTGAAAGAATACGCCGCCCCGCACAGACTGTGGCAGGGTATTCCAAGCATAGAAGTAACCCGAAACGGGCGGATTTTTCTTGCCTTTTATTCTGGCGGAACGAAAGAAGAAATCGGAAACTGCGTCGTACTGATAAAATCGGACGACGGTAAGAATTTTTCCGAGCCGATCGCCGCCGCGTTTACTATCGCGCATCGTTGCTACGACCCGAGTCTTTGGATCGACCCGCTGGGAAGGCTATGGTTTTGCTGGGCGTATGCGCCCGAACACGCGGTTTACGCTTCCGTTTGCGACAACCCCGACGGCGACGAGCTCTTATGGAGCAAGCCGCGCATAATCGGGAACGACGTAATGATGAATAAACCCGTCGTTCTGAAAAACGGCGAATGGCTGTTCCCGATCGCTGTCTGGGCAAAGAACATAACGGCGGGAGGCGTTCCCTCCTCTTCCGATCCCGATCGTCTGGCGTTCGCGTACCGAAGCATAGACGACGGCAGAAGTTTTCAACGCCTCGGCGGCGTGTCGGCGGAAGGGCGTTCGTTCGACGAACATATGCTGCTCGAACGGCGCGACGGAAGCATAGCGATGTATATCCGCACGTTTTACGGCATTGCTGTAGCTTATTCTTACGACGGCGGCACGACTTGGACGGACGCAAAAGACAGCGGACTCGGCGGACCGTGCTCGCGGTTTTATATCGGAAGACTTAAATCGGGGCGGGTGCTGCTAATAAATCACCACGCGTTTCGCGGGCGGAACAATCTGACCGCCATGCTGTCCGAGGACGACGGCGCGACGTGGAAGTACAAACTGCTGCTTGACGGAAGAAGCGACGTTTCTTACCCCGACGTAAAGGAAGCGGACGACGGCTATATTTATATATGTTACGATCGCGAGCGCGGCGACTCGCTCGACTCTCTCGAAAAAACCTACGCTTCGGCAAGAGAAATTCTGTACGCGAAGATCACCGAGGACGATATAATCGCGGGCAAGCCGCAAAGTCCGGACAGTCGTCTCGGCGTCGTTGCCTGCAAGCTCGGAAAGTACGCCGACGAGAACGAGAACCCGTATCACGAAATCCGTCGTTATTCGGACGGCGAAATCGCAAAACTGCTCTATGACAAGAACGCGGACGAAATCGTCTCTACCCTGTTTGAGAATTACGAAATCAACTGTATCAACATGCACCGCCTCGACAGCAGAAAGATGGACGAGCTGATCGAACTGATCGGGCGCGGCGACAAAAATAAGGAACGTCTGATCCGCGAGCTCGTCGCGCTGATACGCGGCGTAACGGGCAAGGGCGAAACGGAAATCCCCGTCGTTGCGGCGGTAAAGAACATTCTCGGGCGGCACGTCGCGGAGAACGGCGCAGCGGAGGAAGTTACTCTCGAGCGGATTGCCGATCGGTTGCACATAAGCAAGTTTTATCTTTGCCATCTTTTCCGCAAAGCTACGGGCATGACGATTACCGATATGAAAAATCGGCTTCGCGTGGAAAAAGCGAAGGAAATTCTTAAAAGCGGCGACGAAAAAATCGCAGACGTCGCATACGAATGCGGTTTCGACAGTCCGAGCTATTTCACCGAAATTTTCTCGAAGTCGGAGAAAATCGCGCCCGAAGCGTACCGATCGCTTATGCGGAACAATCAAACTGAAGAAAAATCGGCGATTCTGAGGCATCTTTTACCGCAAATAAGACTGTCCGACGTTGATATCGAACGATTGAAAACGAACGCAAACGTAAAAACGCGTTTTATCGAAAAGCCCGTCGAACCGTTCCTCTTTTTGCACGAGGCGGCGATTATCGAATATCACGGAAAACTGTTCGCCGCTTGGTATAACAACAAAAAAACGGAACTGTTCGGCGAAACGCCCATTCGCTTTGCCTTTTCGTCCGATCACGGCGATCGCTGGAGCGAACCGCAAACGATAGCAACCGACCCGAGCGGCAAAATACTGTACTGTCCGCCCGTGTTCGGCATTGACGACGATAAACTGTATTTATTTATGAATAGCATGGTCGCGCCCGATCACATTCACTCGCTGGATTTATATATCTATAATGAAAAGGCGAACAAATTCGATTTTCTTTGGTCGCGATCCGTACCGTTCAAACTGAATACCAACGTTTATAAGCTCGGCAACGGAAAACTTATTCTTCCCGGAAGAATCGGCGAAATCGACGGTTTTCCGTCCACCCCCGCCGTAATGATTTCGGACAGCGGGAAGATCGACGCCGAATGGAGAATCGTAAAACTCGCCGAAAGCTCAGCTCTTCCTGACGGATCGAAGCTGATCCACCCCGAAGTATCGCTGATTGTTTCCGACGAAAAAATTTACGCGTTCTGCCGTAACGACGAGCGAAACGTTTCTCTCGTCTATACCTCGGAAGATTACGGCGAAACGTGGAAAGCGTTTGCGTCCGACCTCACTCTCGCAGACTCGAAAATTTA
Organism: uncultured Clostridia bacterium; assembly: GCA_934270565.1. Classification (GTDB taxonomy): domain Bacteria; phylum Bacillota; class Clostridia; order Christensenellales; family Pumilibacteraceae; genus UBA10677. Next base: position 2,722 of record CAKQPR010000006.1, read on the forward strand.
TTCGGGAACGCTGTCGGACGGTCGGAACTACCTCGTCGGAACCGCCGACCGCGAGCGACGGCTTCTGTATATTCTCTTTACCGAAAAGGGGAAAACCCGCTTTACGGACGGCTTTATTCTGCAAAACGGTTACTCGACCGCACCGACCGATGGGATCGCTTGGTCATACCCCGCCATCTGCGAGGAAAACGGAATTCTGCATATCGCATACACCGTCGTTATGAACGAAAACAACGAACGCGGCGCGATGATTTCGTCCGTTCCTCTTGCGGATTTTTAACGACGCCGAAGCGGTAACGGCGGTCGTTGCCGTACTTTTAACGGCAAAACCGCTGAAAAACCCGACTTTATTCGCAAAATCCGCCGGAAATTCGCCAGAAAACGGTTGACGTATCCTACTACGAGTGGTACAATAAGCGTGAGGAGTTACGGAAATGGAAATCACACAGCTTCGGCACGCTTACCCCGAGCCCGCCGGCTTTTGCATCGAGCGGCGGAACGGACACGAGGACTATACTTTTTTGCATTTTTTCACGCCGATGACGGTACTTACGCGGGACGGATACGCGAAAACCGCGCCCGACGCGTGCATAATCTATTCGCCGAACGAGCCGCAATATTTCCGTTCGGACGAGCCCGTCGTTCACGACTGGATACACTTCCGCGGCGATGACGTTCGGGCGAAACTTGACGAATTCGGTATAAAAACCGACATATTGTATTATCCGCAACGCGCGGAATTCATTACCGACCTCACGCGCAACCTCGAACGCGAGTTTTTCACGAACAAAACGGGCAGAAACCGTATGCTCGAAATCAAATTCGACGAACTGCTTATCCGCTTCGTCCGCGAAATCGGCGGCGAAACGAGCCACGTCGATCCCGAAACGAAAACGCGGTTTTCGGCGCTTCGTCAGAAAATGTTCTCGTCGCTCGGAAGTCCGTGGACGGTTGCCGATATGGCGAAAGAGGTCGCACTCAGCGAATCGCGGTTTTTCACGGTCTATCGGACGGTTTTCGGAACGAGCCCCGTATCCGATCTTATTGCGGCGCGGACGGACGCGGCGAAGTATCTGCTCGCCTCGGAAAACATGACGATCGGCGAAATCGCAAGGGCGCTCGGTTACAACAACGTGACGCATTTTATACGTCAGTTCAAAGCCGTCGAGGGGCAGTCGCCCACCGCTTACCGCAAAAGCGTGACTTAACCACTCAGTAACAGGGAAGCCCCTGCGGGCAAGTCGGCGATGACGGCGAGCCGCCGTGGGCAAGTCGGCTACGCCCGCACTTATAAAATAACATTATAAAACCAAAACGTAACGCTCCACCGCCCGTCATCCAGGGGCGTCAGTCGAGACCAAGGCGGGAGCGAATACGAATGTTACTGAACGGTTAAACCCAAAAATCCGCGAAGCGGACATAATAAGGCCCACATTGCGCGGAAGGGGGCTCCCACCGCAGGTGGGTGGGGGATTGTAATGTTACTGTATGAATTACAGTCGCATTATAACAATCCTACCGTTTTTCGTCTCGCTAACGCTCGAACTCGAAACTACCCCCGGCTCGTAGCACAGTTGCTTCGCCGCTTTGGCTAAAAACAGTCGCCTGTGGACTGTTTTTACGGTGCTTCGCACCGCCGCGTCGCGCCCTTTACACAAGGGAGGCAAGATATTGTCCGCTATCGCGGAATTGCGGGCGGTCCAAGGGCGAACCGCCCTACCGTCGGCTTCGCCGACAAACAATGTCGTTCCTCGCTCCGCCGCAAGACTGTCGGAAATCAAAGATAGTGAGCCGTTTATTCAAGATAATTATTTTGTATTCGCCGCGTCTCGTGCTATAATATATGTAATATAGGTTGCTTGCAAGGCGTTTTTACGCGACCTGTCACGACAAGCATAAAACGCGAGGTGAAATTATGAACGAACACTCCGATCACAAACCCGAAGAATGTACGATTACTTTTGCGGGCGATATGCTCTGCCCCGCCGAACTCACCGAATGTACGGGCGGAAATTATGAAATTTGCTTCGAAAAGATCGCGCCGTATCTTAAAAAAGCCGACCTTGCCGTCGCTAACCTCGAAACGCCTGTTGCGGGCGAAGACCTGCGATACACTTACGAAAAATACCGTTTCAACACGCCCGTAAGTTATCTTACCGCGGTAAAATCGGCGGGAATTTCGTTTGTTTCGTGCGCGATGAACCACTGCATGGACCGCGACGAAATCGGAATCGACCGCACTCTCGACAACTGCCGCGCGGCGGGGATCGAAACGACGGGCATATATAAAACCGAAGCCGACCGAGACAAGATTTCGGTAAAGAACATAGGCGGGATAAAGGTTGCTTTCGTAAACTACACTTACGGCACGAACGCGTTCGCTCACCGCACGTTCTTGCGCAACGGCTACAAAGTCAATCTGCTTCAGCCCGAAGAAACGCTCGAGGGCTCGATTCATCTGCTTAATTCTCCCGAACAAATCGAAGCGGACGTAAAGCGGATCTATTCCGACGAAAAGGAAAAGTACGCGCCGATCGTAAACCCGTACCTGAATCGGCTGGAAAGAGACTTAAAAGAGGCGAAAAAACAAGCCGATTTTGTCGTTATGCTGCTCCACTGCGGCGGGCAATACAATGCGGAAGTCGACGCTTACACGCGTTTCGTCGTCGGAAAGATCAAGGAATACGGCGCGGACGCGATCGTCGGACTTCACCCGCATATCATACAGAAAAGCGAGTATGCGGACGGGATTTTCACGGCGTTCTGCCTCGGAAATTTTCTGTCTACCCGAATTGACGACAGCGGCGAAATCGACTATCGCTATAACGCGGTTCTGAATATGCGCCTGTCTAAGCACTCGGACGGTTCGATCGGGCAAAAATACTCGTTCGCGCTGTGCTATACCGACGGCAGCCTCGGCTACCCCGTGATCCGCAACACCGCCGAAATGTACGCCGAAAACCCGACCGCCGACCTTAAAGAAAAAATCCTGTTTTACGCCTCGCGTTTCGCCGGCGGCGTAAACTACGACGAAGTAAAACCCGAATACGAAATTCCGTTCGTGAAGTAACCGACATTATGTCGGTAACAATATAACAATACCGTTATCGACCGACTTTCCGTAGGAGATTTCTCCACTCCGCTAACGCTTCGGTCGAAATGACGTTATAAACAAAATGTTTTTCGATGTGGGTGGACGAGGAACGCCCCTACATTATAAGGCTTCCCCTCGGGGGGAAGCTGTCGCATAGAGACTGATGAGGGGTCGTCTTTTACGTTGCGTTGTCTTAGCCCGACCCCTCATCCGTCTTGCCTACGCTATCGCTTCGGCAATCCACCTTCCCCCCAAGGGGGAAGGCTTTACACCGCCCCTGCAAATCGATTGACCGACATTATAAACCAAACGTACACGTTGTCATTTCGAGCGTAGGCGTAGCCGTAGTCGAGAAATCCCCCGCATTAGAAACGAACACATTCGTACACGACTAACCACAAATACTCGCCCACGGTGGCTCACCGCCGAGCGGGAGCGAACGGCGAACCGCCCTACCGTCGGCTGCGCCGACAAATGACGGCGGGTAATATTGCACCCTGTCTGCAGCACTCGTCCTAAAATTCCGTATACGTCTGCGGTTTTTCGCGACAGATCACCTTTTCACTTTAATATCCGGTCGGACGACGGACAGAAGCTTTTCGGCGTAATCCGTCGCTTTTTCCGTCTCCTCTTTCTCGGGAACGCGCGCACTTTCCGCTCCGTACCAAAGCCCGAGCGCGGCGTACTTTGCCCGCGCGTAATCGTGATACGGCAATATCCGCACCGCCCGAACGCTCTTTATCCCCGCGACGAATTTCACGATGCCGTCGATTTCGCGGTCGTTGAATTCGGGCACGAACGGAATACGGATCTCGACGGGCGCGCCCGCATCGCCGAGAAAACGCAGATTGTCGAGTATCCGCGCGTTGTCTCTGCCCGTGCATTTTTTATGCACGTCGGGATCGATCGCCTTGACGTCGTACAAAAAAACGTCCGCATACGGCAAAACTTTTTCTATCGCGTCGCGCGTAACGTCGCCGCATGTATCGACCGCAGTCGAAACGCCGGCGGCTTTTATCGTTTTCAGAAGCTCCGCAACCGCGTCCGACTGCACCAGCGGTTCGCCGCCCGAAACGGTAACGCCGCCGCCCGACGAATCGAAAAACGGTTTATCCTTTATAAGTTCGCCCGCAAGAGCGGCGATTCCGACCGATTTTCCGTAAACCTCGATCGCGCTTTCGGGGCAGACTTCGGCGCATTTTCCGCACCGCGAACACTTTTCGCGATCGAACGAATGAAACGGCTTGCCTTCCCTCTCCCCGATCTTGTGGCAACCGCTCGGGCAGACGTCCGCGCACCTGCCGCAAAACACGCATTTGTGCACGTAAAACCCGATCTGCCTTGCGCCCGAAATGCACTCGGGGTTGTGACACCACCTGCACGCGAGCGGGCAACCTTTGAAAAACACGGTCGTGCGTATTCCGTCGCCGTCGTGAACGGCAAACCTCTTTATACTTACGATATTCGCTTCCATTGCCGCCACGCTAACCGTTATTTTCGGTGCGACGGATATAAGCGTCCTGCTCGTCTCTGGGAAGATTGTTCCACAGCACGTTCCAGCCGCACACGCGCACCTGAAGATTCCGATACTTTTCGGGATTTTTCTGAGCGTCTCGAAGCGTATCGAGGTCAAGTACGTTAAACTGAATACTCATGCCTCCGCCCCGCATATACGTTTTAAGCAATCCTTTCATCGCCGTAAGCCCGTCCTCGCCCGCACACGCCGACGGATGAATCCAAACGTCGAGACCGTAGCTTTCGAGATAGGTATAAGGTCTGGTTTTAAGCGCGGACAAAATAAGCGCAGTTACACCTTCGCGGTCGGCGCCTACCGACGGCGAACCGTTTTTGCCTATTTCTTCGCCGCGCTTTCTGCCGTCGGGCGTTGCGGCGGTTTTCTCACCCTCCCATTTGAACATCATCGCCGTGTGCATAATAGCTTTGTACACCCCGCCGCGAGCGTTTTTTCTGCCGTTTACGGCGTTTGCGAAATACGCCGCGAGCGCTTCGGCAATCGTATCCGCACGCTCGTCGCCGTTGCCGTACTTAGGGGCGTTTTGAGCTTTTCGGCGCAACTCCTCGTATCCTTCCCAGTCACGGTCGAGCGCGGTTTTCAGGACTTCGAGCGAAACGATTTTATCGTCATAGACGAGCTTTTTCACCGCCGCGACCGAATCTACGAGGGTAGCGAATCCACAGTTCAGCACGGACGAATTGTTGAATTTTACGCCGCTTTGGTACGCGTCTCTCCCTTTTTCGAGCGCGCCCTCTATCGTCGCGGTATAAGTGAGCGACGGGCTGACGTATGAAAGGTAAACCTCGTATGCCCGCGAAACGTCGATCGCCTTTTCTATCAGCGCGCGCCACTGCCGTATCACCGCGAAATAGAAATCGTCAAACGTTTTCAGCTCTGTCAGTTCTCCCGTTTTCAAGCCGAAATCTTTTTCGAGAACGTAATCGTAACCATTACTCAGGACATATTCGACCGCCTTTGCGGCGTTGACGTAACCGGTCGCGGTGGAAACCTCGTTCGCGCGCACGCCCGTTTCGTAACAGCCGCGAATATCCATTTCCCGCGCTTCGTCCTCGGTCGCGCCGTAAGCCGTAACCGCCCGCGCCATACCTTTTTCGCAACAAAAAACAATGCTGTTATGCCCTCGGCGAATCATATCGCACGCCTTATCAAGCAACTTATCGGGAGTGTTTTCGTTTATTTTGAGTTGAATTTTCGGGTTATATATTCCCATTTCGTCGTAAACGTCCAGAATTTCGTACGAGAGCTCGTTATATTTCGTGCCGCCGCTCTTGTCAGTACCGCCGAGATAGAAAGGCTGACCCCAGTAATTACCGATCGCCGACCACTGAAACATAAAATACTTCAGAAATTCGCGTATTTGTCCTCGCGTGAACGTGCCGCTCGCAAGATCGTTTTCATAAAATCGGAAAAGAGAGCCGTCGAGCCCGTTTCCGAGCGAACGCACCTGATACGAGTCGAAGCACTCCGAAACCATAAAGTAAATATACATAACCTGCGTGGCTTCGTAAAAATTCGAGGGCGCGCCGTTACGTATGTTTTTCAGGCACTCCGCGATCAGCGGAAGTTTTTCCGATTTCTCGTCGGCTTTTGCCGCCGCGAGCGCGTAAAACCTGTCGATAATCCGCAAAATCGCTTCGTAAAGCGTAACGATTCCGTCGAAAATCCCACGCTTATTCTCGTCGAGCGTGCCGTTTTGTTCGTGCAGGCTTTTATATTCTTTAACTCTTCCGAGGATCCCCGAAAATCCGAGCGACAGAATACTTTTCCAGTCGGGCACGACGTGATCGAAGTCCGGCCATATTACAACCGAGCCGGAATCTACCATTTTATTCATCTCGTCGGCTTCGCGTTTAAGCTCGTTCGAATACAATTCGTTCAGCCATTTCGTACGCGTAACCGTATCGGCGAGCCTTCCGACGCTGTAAAACCCGACGTAAAAATCACGGTCGTTTACGTCGATGCGCGTGTTGTCGAGGACGTAAGCGACCGCTTTTGCCTTGATTTCGTGGTGCGTAAGACCATCGAAGTCGAGTTTTTTCAGTCCGTCGAGAATTTCGCCGTCCGATTTTCCCGTGCGCTCGTCGAAGTCGTAACCGTGGTACGCCATACGGTTATACGCGTTGAACGGCTCGTTTTGTTTGTGGTATTTGTCCGCAATAAAGTCTCTGTCATTCTCGAACATGGTTTCACCTCTCCTGTCGTTTCGCCTGCATTATACGCCGCGCACGGATAAAAAGCAATACCTTCTGCGAAACATTTGACTTTTTCGAAACAAAACAATATAATATCGGTATGAACGAAAACAAATTCTTTAGTACGAATCTCGACGGCGTTACCGTCACTTTGGCAATGTACGTGCCCTCGGGCACCCAAAAAAGAGTGCATGCAAACCGCTCCGACCACGGCTTTGCGATTTACGCAAACGCCGAATCGGTTGTCGAATTCGATACCGGAAAAACTTTTTCGATCGGCGACGGACAGGCTCTGTTTTTTCCGCGCGGCTCGAACTACGTGGTGAAAAGCACGATCGGCAGCGGCGGTTGTTACGCGATAAATTTCCTTTGTCCGCCGCTCGACGGCGCGGAACCGTTCGTCGTGACGACAAAAAACCGCGAAGCATTTCTCTCGGCGTTCCGCAAAGCCTCTCAGGCGTTCGTTTCCCGCCTCGAAGGGTACAAGGAAGTCTGCCTCGCCATGCTCGCCGCCGTCGCCGCGCGGATAAAAACCGAAAACGCATACGTTCCGAGCGGAAAAGCGGAAATCGTCCGACCCGCAATCGACTACGCGCGCGAAAATTATACCGATCCCGAGCTTGCGATAGCCGATCTTGCGGCGGCTGCGGGGATAAGCGAAGTATATCTTCGTCGCCTTTTCCGCTCTGTCTACGGCATAAAACCAAACGAATTCGTTACGAATTTGCGACTTACGCGAGCCAAAGAACTTCTTTCGAGCGGAACCTGCAACGTTTCCGAAGCCGCCTCGCTCAGCGGTTTCAACGACGTTTACCACTTCTCCCGCCTCTTCAAACGCGTCGTCGGCGTTCCCCCGTCCGACTACGTCGGACGATAAAACGCAAACATAGCGGGAAACCGCGCCGACGGGATTCTCTTGACATATTCCGAAACGTATGATACAATAAAAACAAACCGAACGACACAATCGGTATATCGTTGCGTTTACAGAGGGAAATTTGCCATGATAAAAGGAAGATTCGACGCAAAAAAATTTTTTAGATACGTTGCAATATTCGTAGCGTCGAATATTTTATTAGGCGTCGTTTGTCTGGGTATAGGCTGTTTATGTATGTCATCTTGCAGTAAGAAGTTTGCCGACGAACATAAGTTTTTATATGAAAAAATGAGCGAAATTCCCATCGAATACGAAGGGTATTATCTGGATAAGTGCAATAGTTCGTCCGACGAAAATGTATTTATCGGAAACGACAATAACGAATACACGTTTCGGAATAAACTTCTGATCGTTAACCAAAAAAGCACTACCATAAACAACGCTCCGTTTACGTATTGCACGATCGTTTATGAAGAAAAAGAAATTTCGGCAGACGCGGTATTTATGGAAGAAAGGAGCGCGGTATACGAGCGAATAAATCATATCTGGGATGGAAAACTCAGTGAAAATGCACGCGCGGAAATGAACGAAATCGTGAGCGTAACGGTATATGACGAAAAAATATTTATAATAACGTGCGGACTGTCCATACGTTTCGTCGGAACTGTTAAAGGAGAAAGCCCCTACGCTTTATATTATTACGACATAGACGCAGATAAGGTTTATTACTGCGGGTTCTATTCGGGAGAACTCAACAAGTATCAATGTTATAACGGTTTCAGACCCTATAACAGAATAAAGATAGCAAGCGTCGGACAAAGTTCGTAACTCCTGTTACTGAACACCACCATTCGTCACTCGGGTCGCGGCGCTCCCGCTCGCACCTACACCAAGGGGAAAGGCATTTAAATCCGAGTGGTTAACTTTTAATGTTGCTTCGACCGATTTGCAGAGTCTGACGCCCTCGTCCACACAAAGGTGTACCTCGTGAATGCACAACATTACGGAAGATGTAAAAACGTTTCGGTAGGGGCGGACGCCCTCGTTCGCCCGACGGCGAGCCGCCGTGGGCAAGTCGGCGATGCCCGTACTTACTTTCGTTAGAACAGGTAGGGGCGGACGCCCTCGTCCGCCCGTCAACAATACGACACGCTCCACCGCCCCGTCATCTCGAGCGTAGTCGAGACCAAGGCGGGAGCGAACACGAATGCAAGTGAACGGTACTCTTCAAATACACTGCCGAAGCGTTATGTTATGCGGCGGGACGAGGGCGAACCGCCCTACCGTCGGCTGCGCCGACGCATAAGGTCGAAAAAGGTTGTAGCAGAGAGGTAGTCGGGTGACGACCGCGGGGGATTTCTCCACTACGCTAACGCTTCGGTCGAAATGACGTTATAAACAAAATGTTTTTCGATGTGGGCAGACGAGGAACGCCCCTATCTTATAAAGGCTTCCCCTTGGGGACCTGTCGCGTAGCGACTGATGAGGGGTTGTCTTTTACGTTGCGTTTGTTGTGCCCGACCCCTCATCCGTCTTGCCTTCGCTTTCGCTTCGTCAATCCACCTCCCAGCTCGTAGCATAGCTACTTCGCCGCTTTGGCTAAAAACAGTCACCTGTGGACTGTTTTTACGGTGCTTCGCACCGCCGCGTCGCGCCCCCAAGGGGGAAGGCTTTAAAAGGCAGTGACACCCTCGTCCGCCCTCAGATAAACGCCGCGTACAAGTATTTGCTTGAAATGTCATATCCCGCTTCGGTAGGGCGGGACGCCCTCGTCCCGCCGCCAACCAAACGTACACGTTGTCATTTCGAGCGCAGGCATAGCCGTAGTCGAGAAATCCCCTACATTAGAAACGAACACAATCGTACACGACTAACCCCAAATATTCGCCCGCGGCGAGTCGCCGCCGAGCGAATGTTCTTTACTTATAATTCCTCTCGTAGAATCGCACGCCGTCGAAGCCTTGAATACGCTTGTCCGAACCGGCGCGGTCGAGCCGTGCGATCGCGAGCGCGCAATAGTCGGGGTTTTGTTCGACCGCAACAAACCGTCTCCCGAGCTTCTTCGCGACGACGGCGGTAGTGCCGCTCCCCGCGAACGGGTCGAAAACGAGATCGCTCGCGTTCGACGAAGCGAGGATAAGTTTTGCGATAAGTTTTTCGGGCTTTTGGGTGGGGTGAGCGGTGTTTTCGGGCATCGACCAGTACGGAACGGTGATGTCGCCCCAGAAATTCGACGGACAGGTATCGCGGAACTTGACGCCGTCCGCTTCTTCCCAGTCCTTGGCGGCGCCGTTTTCGCGGTACGGAGCGATTACTTTTCTGCGGATTTTCACCGCGTCCCGATTGAAAGTATAATCGTCCGAAACAGTGCAGAACCACACGTCCTCGAGCGAATTTTTCCAGTTTTTCAGCGCACCTCTGCCCTTTTCGCGCTCCCACGTTATCCGCGAGCGCACGTCGAAATACTCGCAAAGCACGGGCGCAATCGCGATACCCGACAGATAATCGCAGCAGACGTACACCGAAGCGGTCGGTTTAAGAAGCGGCAGACACGCTTCGATCCATTTTCTCGTAAAATCGGCGTATTCCCGCGCTCCCATAGCCTTAAAAATTTTGCCGCCGTAATTTTTGGTAAGGTTATAGGGCGGATCGACTATCAGAAGATCGACCGACCCTTGCTCCATAAACTTCGCCGCTTCGAAAAAATCGGCGTTGACGACGGCATCGCAACTACCCTTTAAACCGCAAAGAGGAACGCACCGCCCTAAAGCGAGGCGCGTTTCCTCTTCGGAAAGCGAAAGGGTTTTATTCCTGTTCGACTTCATATTGTTCCTTAAAAATTATTCCTCGTCCGCGGGTTCGTTGTCCTCGTCCGAAACGTTTTCGTCCTCCGCGGGTTCGTCCGCTTCGCCAAGGGCGATTTCGTCCGCGATAACGTCGTCGGCGGCGTTGACGATTTCGTTGGACTCGAGCATTTCGTCTCCGTCCTCGGCGCCTTCTTCCGCCGAAATTTCCTTGGCTTCCTCGGGTTCTGCGGGAACGACGGACACGCCGACGATTTTCCCTTCGCCTTTAAGCCGCATAATTCTCACGCCCTTGGTGTTGCGCGAAATCTTGGAAATTTCCTCTGCGCTTATGCGGATAACGATACCGTTGTCGGCGATAAGCATGACGTCGTCCGTAGCGGACACGAGTTTGAGCCCCGCGAGCCCGCCCGTAACCTCGTTGAACTTACCGGCAAGCGTTCCTTTACCCGAGCGCGACTGGACGCGGTATTCGTCGAGATCGGCGCGCTTTCCGAAGCCGAATTCGGACACGGTAAGCACTTCCTTTCTGACTCTCGGCGCTTCTTCGGTCTCTTCCGTTCCGTCCTGCGGCTCGGCAGTCTCCGCTATTTCGGTAACTCCGGCGGTTACGGCAAGACCTGCCTTTTCTTCCGCCGCCGCTTTTTCGGCAGCTTCGGGGTTTGCGTCCCACGAATCGATGACTTCCATATTCACGACGCGTTCGCCGTCCGAAAGCCGTATCGAGCGCACGCCCATACTCGTTCTGCCGGTCGCGCGCACGTCCGAAGCGCGGAAGCGGATACACATACCGCCGCTCGAAGCGAGCAGGATTTCGTCGCCGCGTTTTGCGATACGGACGGAAATAAGTTCGTCGCCCTCGTCGAGCGTGATCGCGATTTTACCGACCCTGCGGATCGATTCGAATTCCTTGAGCGGAGTGCGTTTTATGAGCCCGCCGCGCGTAGCCATCACGAGGAAGCCGTTTTCGCCCTCGCCCTCTTTGACGGGAATGACGGCGGTAACGCGTTCGTCGGGCAGGAGCGAGAGAAGATTGACTATCGCTCTGCCGCGCGCGGTGCGTTCGGCTTCGGGAATGCAGTACGCTTTCATGCGGTACACTCTGCCGCGGTTGGTGAAGAACATAAGGTCGTCGTGGGTGCTCGTAATGAACATATTCTCCACGAAGTCCTCTTCCTTGGGCTTGTGAGCGGTAATGCCCGCGCCGCCGCGATGCTGAGCCTTGTACTCGGAAACGGGCAAGCGCTTGACGTAACCGAAATGCGTCATCGAAATAACGACGTTCTCGCGTTCGATAAGGTCGGCGGCGTCGATTTCGTCGAAATTCACGCAGATTTCGGTGCGGCGGGGATCGGCGTAACGGTCGCGGATCTGAATAAGCTCGTCTTTAAGAACCTGGCGGAGCATATCTTCCGAAGCGAGTAGCTGTTCGTAGTACGCGATTCTCTCCTGAATTTCCTTGTATTCGCCCTCGAGTTTTTCGCGGTCGAGCCCCTGAAGCGCTTTAAGACGCATATCGAGGATCGCCTGCGTCTGGATCTCGTCCAGCCCGAAACGCTCCATAAGCCGCTGTTTCGCGTCGTCGTAAGAGGTGCGGATAATGTGAATAACTTCGTCGATATTGTCCTGCGCGATTATGAGACCTCTGAGAAGGTGAGCGCGTTCGCGCGCCTTTTTGAGGTCGAAATTCGTGCGGCGAATGATGAGTTCTTCCTGGAATTTGATATATTCGTCGAGAATATGGCGAAGCGAAAGTATCTTCGGCTGGCGCTGATTGTCCACGAGCGCGAGCATATTTATCGAGAAGCTCGACTGAAGCGCGGTCTGCGCGAACAGGTGATTGAGCACTACCTGCGGGTTAGCGTCGCGTTTGAGCTCGATAACGACGCGCATACCGTTGCGGTCGCTCTCCTCGCGAAGGTCGGAAATGCCCTCGAGCTTTTTATCCTTGACCTGATCGGCGATGTTCTTGACGAGCTGGCGTTTGTTTACCTGATACGGAAGCTCGGTAACTATGATGCGGGTGCGGTGATCCTTGCCGTATTCCTCGAATTCGGTGCGGGCGCGCACGACAACCTTGCCTCTTCCCGTAGCGTAAGCCTGACGGATTCCCGCCCGACCCATGATTATGCCCTTTGTGGGGAAATCCGGACCTTTGACGTGTTGCATAAGGTCCTCGAGCGTTGCTTCGGGGTTGTCGAGAACGCAAACGCACGCGTCGATGACTTCGCCGAGGTTATGCGGCGGAATGTTCGTCGCCATACCTACGGCTATACCGGACGAGCCGTTTACGAGCAGGTTCGGGAAGCGCGACGGCAGAACGCGGGGTTCTTTGCGCGATTCGTCGAAGTTCGGATCCCAGTCCACGGTGTCTTTTTCGATATCGCGGAGCATTTCGTTGCAGATTTTGCTCATACGCGCTTCGGTGTAACGGTAAGCCGCCGGAGGATCGCCGTCCACCGAACCGAAGTTTCCGTGACCTTCGACGAGCATATATCTCATCGAGAAGTCCTGAGCAAGGCGTACCATCGCGTCGTAAACGGACGCGTCGCCGTGCGGGTGATACCGACCGAGCACGTCGCCCACGCAGGTAGCCGATTTTTTGAACGGCTTATCCGAAGTGAGCCCGTCCTCGTACATTGCGTAAAGTATACGGCGATGAACGGGTTTTAAGCCGTCGCGAACGTCCGGAAGCGCGCGTCCGACGATAACGGACATTGCGTACTCGATATAACTTTTTTCCATTTCGTCCACGAGTTTGCTTTCCGTAATCGCCTGATTCGGGAAAGCTATATCCTCGGGCTTGTAATCTCTGTTATGTCCCATAAGTCCTCTCCGTTAAACGTCGATGTTGATGGCGTACTGCGCGTTTCTCTCGATCCACTCTTTGCGCGGCTCGACCTCTTCGCCCATGAGCACCGAAAAGACGTGATCGGCAAGTTCGGCGTCCTCCATCGTGATACGGCGAAGCGTGCGCTTTTCGGGGTCCATCGTGGTTTCCCAAAGCTCGTGCGGGTCCATCTCGCCGAGACCTTTGAAACGCGAAATGTCGATTTTGACGTTCGGGTTGCCTTCGCGCATCTCGGCGGAAACGCGGTCGCGTTCCTCGTCGCTGTACGCGACCCTCGTCGTCTTGCCGCGGCTTAATTTATAAAGCGGCGGAACGGCGGAATAAACGTAGCCGTGTTCGATGAGCGGGCGCATGTAACGGAAGAAGAACGTGAGAAGAAGCGTTCTTATGTGCGCTCCGTCAACGTCGGCGTCCGCCATAATGATTATCTTGTGGTAGCGCAGTTTTTCGATATTGAATTCCGCGCCTATGCCCGTGCCGAGCGCCACGATCATCGGATAAAGTTTGTCGTTGCCGTAGATTTTATCCGCGCGCGCCTTTTCGACGTTGAGCATTTTACCCCACATCGAAAGTATCGCCTGAAACCGCGAATCGCGCCCCTGAATAGCCGAGCCGCCCGCCGAGTCGCCCTCGACGACGTACAGCTCGCAAAGCGAAGCGTCGCGCTCGTTGCAGTCCTGTAATTTCTCGGGCATCTGTCCCGATTCGAGTCCGGTTTTGCGGCGCACCGATTCGCGTGCCTTTCTCGCCGCCTCACGCGCCCGAGAAGCCGAAATAGCCTTTTCGATGACCGATTTCGCAACCGCGGGGTTTTCCTCGAAATAAGTGCCTAAATCCTCGGCTAACGCCTTGCCGACAAGCGCGCGCATTTCCGAGTTGCCGAGCTTCGTTTTCGTCTGCCCCTCGAACTGCGGTTCGGTGAGTTTTACGCTGATTATCGCGGTAAGCCCTTCGCGAACGTCGTCGCCGCTCACTTTCTCGTCGTCTTTGAGAATCTTGTGCGCCTTGGCGTAATCGTTCACGACTTTTGTAAGCGTGTTCTTGAAGCCTTCGAGGTGAGTGCCGCCCTCTTCGGTGTTTATGTTGTTCGCGTACGAGTAAACCGTTTCGGCGTAGCCGTCGTTATACTGCATTGCTATTTCGATCGTGCTGTCGCCGTACTGCTCGTCGATATAGAGCGATTCGGGGAAAAGCGTGGTCTTGTCGAGGTTCATATAATTGACGTAGTCGAGAATTCCGCCCTCGTAGCAGAACTCGTCCTCGCGCTCGCGCTCGGGGCGATTGTCGCGAAGTTTTATTTTGATACCTTTGTTAAGGTACGCCACCTCGCGAAGTCTGCCGCGGATCGTCTCGTACGAAAAGTCGAGCGTTTCGAAGATCTGCGAGTCGGGGAAGAACGTGACTTTCGTGCCCGTGCCTTCCGCTTCGCCGACCTCTTTGAGCGGGTACTGCGGTACGCCGCGCTTGTAAAGCTGACGGTAAAGCTTGCCGTTCTTGCGGACTTCGACTTCGAGCCATTCCGAAAGCGCGTTTACGCACGAAAGACCTACGCCGTGCAAGCCTCCCGAAACTTTGTAGCCCCCGCCGCCGAACTTACCGCCCGCGTGAAGCTTGGTAAGCACGACCTCGACCGCCGAAACGCCCTCTTTGGGGTGAATGTCGATGGGTATGCCGCGCCCGTTGTCCGTGACCGCCACCGCGCCTTCGCGCGTGATTTCCACGTCGATCGTGTCGCAGAACCCCGCCAGAGCTTCGTCCACGCTGTTGTCCACGATTTCGACGATAAGGTGGTGAAGTCCGCGCTCGTCCGTCGAACCGATGTACATACCGGGGCGCTTGCGGACGGGTTCGAGCCCCTCGAGGACTTGTATCTCGCCCGAATTGTATTCGTTATCGACCTTGTTGCTCATATAGCTCCCTCTCGAATAAATACTGTCTGTTTTGATTTGTTTAACTTGTTGCTTGTATAAAAACTCGGCAGGACCGCCCGCAAACCACGCGGAACGCTCCTTAGCCCCGTCATCTCGAGCGTAGCCGAAACCAAGGCGGGAGCGAACGGCGAGCCGCCGTTGACATATCGGCGATGCCCGTACTTACTTTTGTAAGACGTGGTAGGGGCGGACGCCCTCGTCCGCCCGCGATTCAGCGATAGCGGACTTTATCTTGCCTTCCCCCTCGGGGCGCGACGTGGCGGTGCGAAACACCGTAAAAACAGTCCACAGGCGACTGTTTTTAGCCAAAGCGGCGAAATAGCTATGCTACGAGCCGAGGAGAATACGATCAGAACTGAACGGTATATCGCATATACTTGCCCGCGCGGGCTCCGCGCCGATCCGAGTGACGAATGAGGGGATTATAACCTTATAACCCCACACGATACGCTCCTTAGCTTTGTCACCCCGAGCGTAGCCGAAACCAAGGCGGGAGCGAAAACGATCGCAACCGCGCGTTACACCTTCGGCTTCGCCAAAATCATACTAATATTATACCATTTTTCGCGCGAAAAATAAAGCGTTTTTAAGTGTTTTCCCGACGAAATAAAAAGTATTTTGTTTTCATTGCCCTTCTCGCGCCCGAAAACGCCCCTATTTGCGCCGAAACGCCCGTCCGAATACGTTTTCCTCGCGTGCGCGCCCGCGCGAGGACGCGCTGCCGCTATGGGTGCGGAGCCCGCGCGGGCAAGTCGGCGATGCCTGTATTTACTTTTGTAAAGCGTAGTAGGGGCGTTCCTCGTCCGCCCGCAAAAGTCGAAAATCGTTGTGTCAGTGGATAGTCGGCGGACTTCCGCGGGGGTACGGTATGTCGTTTTAACGGCGTACATTGTCTCGGTAGGGCGGGACGCCCTCGTCCCGCCGCCAAACCATACGGAACGCTCTCACTTTACGATGGAATATCCGTGATAGCGGACAATATAAAATCATACGGAACGGCATTTAGCCCCGTAATCTCGAGCGTAGTCGAGACCAAGGCGGGAGCGAACGGCGAGCCGCCGTTGGCAAGTCGGCGATGGCAGGGAGCCCCTGCGGGCAAGTCGGCGATGCCCGTACTTACTTTCAATAGAGCGTGGTAGGGGCGGACGCCCCCGTCCGCCCAAGGTTATACCGTTTGAGTACAACGATACTTTGGCGGGCGTAAAACCGCCTCGGTAGGGCGGGACGCCCTCGTCCCGCCGCCAAACCATACGGAACGCTCTTGTTTTACGAAAAAAACAATTCCGCGATAGCAGACAATATAAAAACCAAGCGGAACGGTACTTAGCCTCTGTCATTGCGAGGAGCGAAGCGACGTGGCAATCGCACTGGCGCGACGCGGCGGTGCGAAGCACCGTAAAAACAGTCCTCAGGCGACTGTTTTTAGCCAAAGCGGCGAAGCAACTGTGTTGCGAGCCGGGAGGGAATACGGATGTTCCTGAACGGTACGCTCCAAATACCCGATCGAGACTGTACGTTATGCGGCGGTCCGAGGGCGAACCGCCCTACCGTCGGCTACGCCGACAAATAAGGTCGATAATATTGCAAGTAGTATCGTTATCGGCAAACTTCCGCGCGGGCTCGCCGCCCCGCCATGACAGCTTCGCCCCTTCCCCTATCGTTTCATTACCTGTTTTGCAGCTTTGCGGATCGAGCGCGGATCGAGCGCAAGATCGTCGAGTGTAAGCGTAAGAAGCGGCAAGCCCGCGCGATCGAGGATACATTTGACTTTTTCGTCGCGAGCCTTGCGGTCGGCGCGGTTGTGACTGGCGTCGTTAAGCTCCACGGCGAGCACGGGCGTAAGATCGCCCTTTGTGAACGCGCAAAAATCGACCACGCGAAAAAGTTCGCCGCGATAAGCAGCATTCGTCTTGTCGATAACGGAAACGAGCGCGATCTGCGGAAAAATTTCGTATTCGGGGAGCGCGTCCGCGAGCAGTTCGTAAGCGTTCCGTTCGGGCGCGGACATAAACGGCGTGCGCACTTTGTAGCGGTATTCGGGGTTTACGGGCTCGGCTGTTTTCGGCGGCAAAAGCCCGATCGCCGAAATAATGACAAGCGCAACGCCCGCCACTTTCAGCGCCACGTCGGCTACTCCGGAAAACGCGAACGACAACGCAAAACACGCCGCTCCCACACCGAAAACTATCAGCATTCTCAAAAATTTACTATTTTTCATATTTCCTCTCTGCCCCTCTTTGCAACTGTGCGAAGCCCTCGCGGGCGATGCGGTGAGCCACCGCGGGCGGGTATCTGGGGGATTCGTGTTCGCCTGTTTTTGTTTCTGATGTAGGGGATTTCTCGACTAACGCTCGAAATGACAACGTGTATGTTTGATTTTTATAAAGGATTATTCCCCTCATTCGTCACTCGAATCGGCGGTGAGCCACCGCGGACAATTATTTCGATTGTACCGTTCACTTGCTATCGTATTCGCTCCCGCCTTGGTCTCGACTGACGCCCCCAGATGACGAGGCTAAATACCGTTCCGCAAGGTTGACGGCGGGGCGAGGGCGCCCCGCCCTACCGAAACGATACTACGCCCGCCAAAAATTTTGTCGTACACAAACAAAATACCCGTGGGCGGACGAGGAACGCCCCTACCTATCCTCACAATCACTGATTTTGCCACTTTTAAAATGTCATTTCGACCGAAGCGTAAGCGAAGTGGAGAAATCCCCAACGGAAGTCACCCGATAATGATACTTCCTACTCGTTTTCGACCTTTGCGGGCGGACGAGGAACGCCCCTACCACGCTTTAACAAACGTTACAGTTGTCCGCCACTACTCATTCTCACAAGCGATACGTTATCTCTCCCTCAGTCGCTACGCGACAGCTCCCCGCGTACAAGGGAGCCAAGTATAAGGTTGTTTTCATCGGTTGTCACCCGACTACGCCACTACCTCAACCCTTTTCGACCTTTAAAGCGTTGCGGGTGCGACACAGTCGCAAGGCGCGGAGCCCGCTCGGGCAAATATTTTTGGAATAGTCGTATTCGTCTGTTCTTGTTTCCGATGCGGGGGATTTCTCGACTTCGCTCGAAATGACAACGTGTATGTTTGGTTTTTTAATGTCAATTCGACCATTTTGTAGGGGCGTTCCTCGTCCGCCCGCAATGACAGTAGCTGAATACCGTTCCTCTTTGTTTTATACTGTTATTTCGTAAGTACAGGCGTAGCCGACTTGCCTACGACGGCTCGCCGTTTTGTTACTATTTATAAAGTAAGCCATAGCGGCAGCGAATACTTGCCCGCGGCGGCTCGCCGTCGGCAGCGAACTTGCGAAAAAACGCGTGCCGAGCGCCGCAAAAAGGCGGAACGGCAAGCGTTTCCTTAAAAAACTATTCGGTTTGCGCCGCAAAAGGCATAATTCCGCGCGTAAACTCCGACCGCATTATTCTTCGGCGGGAGCGTCGGTTTTTACCGTAACGGGCGTTTCCGCCGCAGTCGCGAGAGCGACCGTATTGTCGCGGCGCGGCGCGCGGGGTTTGCCGTACTTGCCGCCTCGATTACCGCCGTCGCGCTTGGGGATAACGACCACTCTGCGGTTAGGCTCTTTTCCCTCGGACTTGGTGAAAACCTTGTCGTTTTCGCCGAGCGTGGCGTGAATGATCTTGCGCTGATCGCTGCTCATGGGGTCGAGCGTGATTTTTCTGCCGGTACGAACGCACTTTTCGGCGGTTTTTTCGGCAAGGCGAACGAGCGACTCCTCGCGGTGAGCGCGATAGCCCTTGGCGTCCACGGTGACGCGGACGTATTTATCGCCCGCTTTTTCGGCGGCGCGCTTTGCAAGAACGGTGATCGCGTCCAGCGTTTCGCCATGGTATCCGATAACCGAAGCGTCGTCGGTATCGAGCGTAACGCGGACTTCGCCTTCCGAGGCTTCGGCTTCAACTCCCGCTTCGATGCCCATAAGCGGCAACAGCTCGCTCACGTACTTTTCGGCGAGCTCGACGGCTTTGGGGTCGACGGGTTTAATCTCGCGCTGAACGTTAACTTTCGGGCGGGTATCGACCGAAGGTTTCTTCTCGACAGGCGCAGGCTTCTTTTCGAAGCGCGGTTCTCTGTCGCGTTTCGGCTTTCTCGGCTCGGAATCGGACTTGGTTTCCTTATTCTCGCGCGGTTTTTCGTCCGCGGCGGGTTCTTCTTCGCCGATAACGGTAAGTTTTACGATCGCTTTACGGAACAGCCCGGGGAGCTGAACGATCTGGACTTCGACTTCTTCACGGGAAACGCCGAGCTCGGCGCACCCTGCGGCAATAGCGTCTTCGGTTTTCTTGCCGCGAGCTTCGATTTCTCTCATATTTAACCTCTTCAAGTGCGGAATCGGCTTCTGCCGTCCGCGGAATTATAGCAAAATTATTTGGTTTCGGTATCGTTGGGGTCGGGACGGCCGTACTTGTGCACGGTTTCGGCGGCTTTCTTGGCTTCGCGCTTGTCGATGACGACGAACAGAAGCGACGAAGAAAGGTTGATCGCGAGCGACACGAGGTAGTTTACGACAAGATACAGCGAGAAGCACGCCGTGTAGCTGAGCGAGAATATACCCATAAGCACGGGCATCATGAACATCATCATCTTCATGGTGCTGCCGCCGCCCATAGCGTCGTTGACCTGTCCGCTCTTCTTCTGCTGGCGCATCGTGAGCCACTGCATAAGGAAGGAAAGCCCCACGGAAAGCACCGGCAAAATCAGATAACCGTTCGCGCGGTTGTAGCTTGCGTCGAGCAGTCTGCCCATAACGGTATTGTATTCTGCCATCATGTCCTGAACTTCGGCGGTCGTGAGCCCCATTTTTTCGGGGTTTTTATAATAATCGCCGAGGTTGTTCTGGAACGCGTTCTGATCGTTGATTTCCTTTTTCCAAGGAACGTCGGGCGACCAGATATTCTCTATCCAAAGAAAGCTCTTTTTGATTTCCTCGTACTTGACGGAAACCTTGTACTGCGCGTACTGAGTTCTCTCGTCGATAACCACGTCGTCTTTTTTGTACGAATCGGAAATTTTTCCACCCGCGCGGAGTTCGCCTATAACGGACGCGCGATCTTCCTCCGAAAATTCGTCGTATTCGGTAACCGCGGCGTGATAGGTATCGTAAAGCGTCTGATACTCGGTAAAGTTATAGTACGCGCTTACCTTGTTAAGACCGATAAGCAACGTGATGAAAATAACCATCGTGGCAATCGCGGGCAGGCAGGACGAGAAATAGGAAAAGCCTTCCTTTCTCTGAAGCTCCATCTGCTTGCGCGAAAATTCCTGCGGATCGGGGTATTGCTTCTGCAATTTCTCGATCTGCGGAGCGAGCCGTTCGCTTATCTTCTGATTTTTTCTGCCCTTGTACCGCTGGAAAATATCGAGCGGCGAAAGCACGATCTTGAGTGCGATCGTAAATACTACTATTCGCCAGCCGTAATCGGCGATAAACGAAAACACGTTGAGAATAAGCCATTCCCAAAGTCCTTTCGGCGGATCGACAACGGCCGAAGCAAAAAGCGTTATTCCGTTCAAAAAAGTCATTTCATATCTCCTTAAGGATAGTCGGGAGCAAGGTCGGTTTTACCTTTCCCAAGGAACGCCGCCGAAAACAATTCCGGTTTCGTCTGCCGGAAAAACGGCGCCTAAAAAAGCCATTTCATATCGCCTTTCGGGTTGTCGGGCACGGGATCGAAGCCGCCTTTTTCCCAAGGCACGCAACGAAGAATACGTTTAATTCCGAGAAACGCCCCTTTTATAAGTCCGAATTTGCTCACCGCTTCGAGCATATACGCCGAGCACGACGGCGTGTAAATGCACATCGCGGGCTTGTGCGGCGAAATGAATCTGCGGTAGAATTTCACGGGCAGAATTACCACCCAGCGAAACGTCAGAAACCTCAGAAAAGCGTTCCGTTTCTTTTTCATGACTGCTTTACGAGCCCCGATTTGTCAAGGCAGTTCTTCATCGCGGCACGAAGTCTGTCGAACGAAAGTTCGTCCACTCCTTTTCTCGCGATAAACACCGCCTGACAACCGCGCAAAGACGGAATTTCTTCGGCGATAATCGCGCGCATACGGCGCTTTACGAGGTTGCGGACGACGGCGTGTCCGATTTTGTTGTTGACGGAAAAGCCTATTCTCGGGCTCGGAGCGGACGACGGAATGAAACAAAGCGTGATTTTATCGCCGTTTATTCTCGTTCCCCGCGCGTAAACGTAGGTAAACGATCCGCGCTTATTCAGTCGGTATTTTTTCGGAAGCATTTCACGCCCGTCCTTCTAACTCAAAAAAGCCCCCGTTTCGGTTCGGGGGCGAGAATTCCGGTCTATAACCCCCGATCAATGACTGCCGAGAGGCTTGACTGCAACGTTTGCTCTGCCCTTACGGCGACGGCGGGCAAGAACTCTTCTGCCGCTCGAGGTTTTCATTCTCTGACGAAAGCCGTGAACCTTGACTCTCGATCTTTTTTTAGGTTGATACGTTCTTTTCATATTATTTGTCTCCTGATTTTTTAGACGCTACCGAAATATTATACAGAAATTCGTCGTTTAAGTCAACTGTTTTTACCCCTTGCCGCCTAAATCCTTGCAATTTTTCCGCGCGGGGTGTATAATGAGTTTGTTCGCCACCTTATAAGAAGGAGAAAAACTGTCGTGACACTTCAAAACATACTATCTTCGATGCGCCGCGCCGTGGAAAAATACGGTATGATCGAATCGGGCGACGCGGTAGCGGTCGGACTCAGCGGCGGTAAAGACTCGCTCGTACTTCTCAAAGCGCTGTCGGCGTTCCGCAGATTTTCGCCCGCGCCGTTCACGCTTAAGGCAATAACGATAGATATGGGCATAGGAAATGTGGATTTCGAGCCGCTGAAAGCGTTCTGCGAAGAGGAAAACGTTCCGTATATCATCGAGAAAACGGACATCGGCGAAGTAATTTTTGACGTGAGAAAGGAGAAAAACCCGTGCTCGCTGTGCGCGAAAATGCGGCGCGGCGCGCTCAATACCGTGCTCAAAGCCGAGGGGTGCAACAAACTCGCGCTCGGTCACCACGCCGACGACGTAGTGACTACTTACCTTCTGTCGATGATTTACGAAGGACGGCTGAGCACTTTCGCCCCGATAAGCTATATGTCGCGGTCGGACGTAACGCTTATCCGTCCGCTCGTGCTTACCGACGAGAAAAACATAGCCGCTTACGCGCGCGAAGCAGGTCTGCCCGTCACGAAAAGCCCCTGCCCCGCCAACCGCGAAACTCAGCGCGAATACATGAAAAACCTTATAAAGTCGATCCAAAAAGACGTGCCGTTCGCCCGCGATCGCATGGTTTCGGCGATCACGAGCCCCGAGCGCTATAACCTCTGGGATCAATACCCCGTTTTTGACAAGAAATCGCGCAAAGCAGCCGACGATAAAGCCGAAAATTCGACAAAATCGGACGAAATCACGAAAAAATCGGGCAAAAAAGAAGAAAAATAAGCGCAGAAGCCGCCGATTTTATATTCGGTTTAGACGGAAGCGCTATAATTACGGAGAAATATATGGAAGTCTGGCAAATTATCCTCATTGTTCTCGGGGCGGTAATCGGCTTCGTGCTGTCGCTCGCGATACTTTACGTCATCGTCGTGGCGATCGCCGCCGCCTGCGTGAACCCGAACAGGAACTACGACAAAGTAAGCGGTTTTTACCGCGCGCTGCTTATGATCGGCGGCTGGGCGTGTATGACGATCGGTCGGATAAAGATCAAAGTAAACGGCGAGAACAAACTGCCCGACGGCGAATTTCTGCTCGTTCAGAACCACCGCTCGAACTTCGACCCGATCGTTACGACTTACGCGCTTCATAAACGCAAAATCGCGTTCATTTCCAAGGTTGAAAACTTCTCCATCCCGCTGTTCGGCAGAATCATCCGCAAAATGTGCTTTATGCCCATCGACCGCGAAAACCCGCGCGAAGCGATGAAAACCATTCTGCGCGGCGCCGATCTTATGAAACGCGGCGCGGCTTCGGTCGCGGTTTACCCCGAGGGCACGCGTAACAAGTCCGCCGAAGGACTTCTTCCCTTCCATAACGGCGTTTTCAAAATGGCTCAGCGCGCGTCCGTGCCCGTGGTCGTTACCACAGTAACCGGCACGGAGAACATACATAAAA
The DNA here is from genome assembly GCA_934270565.1 of uncultured Clostridia bacterium. Taxonomy (GTDB): domain Bacteria; phylum Bacillota; class Clostridia; order Christensenellales; family Pumilibacteraceae; genus UBA10677. The sequence goes on from CAKQPR010000006.1 coordinate 26,173, forward strand.
ACTTCTTCCGCCGCCGCTCGATAATAAATATCGATATTGCGGAAGTTATCCCCGCCGACCGCGTGAAAGCGGAAGGCTCGGGAGAAATCGGCGATTACGCCCGCTCGGTCATCGCCCGCAACCTCGGCGTCAACCCGGAAGCCCCTGCGGACAATTCGACTACGCCCGAACCTACTTTCGATAGAACGCGGTAGGGTCGAACGCCCTCGTCCGCCCATCGGGGAAACCCCCGATGGTAAGTATTCGGGATATACCGTTCCGCTACTACCGTATTCGCTCCCGCGAGATCCTTACGACTGCGCGCTTCGCGCTCCGCTCAGGATGACGAGACTTAGGAGCGTTCCGCGAGAGAAAATACGGGGATAACCCGCTTCGTAGAACAGGTAGGGGCGTTCCTCGTCCGCCCGACGGCGAGCCGCCTCGGGCAAGTCGGCGATGCCCGTACCTACTTTCGTCAGAGCGCGGTAGGGGCGTTCCTCGTCCGCCCGCAAAACCACGCGAAACGGTATTTTGCACTGTCATTGCGAGGAGCGCATAGCGCGACGTGGCAATCTCCCGAAAGGGAATACGAATAAAACTGAAAGGTATACCCCCAAACACTCGCCCGCGCGAGCTTCGCGCCTCGCCCGCGGCGGCTCGCCGCCCCGCCGCCACAATACAAAAAACTCATCGGAGGAACGATAATGAACAAATTCACCGTACTTTACAACCCGCTTGCGGGCAAAGCCGACAAAGCTTCCGTCGAAGCCGAGCTTGCCAAGCTTCTGCAAGGCGACGAGCTCGAATTCGTCGTTCTCGGCAAAGACGAAAGCTATGAGAATATTCTCGGCGGCATTGCCCCCGACCGCAAGGTGTTGCTTTGCGGCGGCGACGGCACGCTTAACCGTTTTGTGAACGACCCCGCGTTCGATAAATTCGGCGGCGAAGTCTGGTACTACGCTTCGGGAAACGGCAACGATTTCTGGACGGATCTCGGCAGAAAAAAAGGCGACGCGCCCGTCGATATCACGAAATATCTCAAAAATCTGCCGATCGTCACCGTGAACGGCATTACGAAGAAATTCATCAACGGAATCGGCTACGGCATTGACGGTTATTGCTGCGAAGTCGGCGACAAAATGCGCGCCGAGGGCAAGCAGAATATCAATTACGCGGGCATCGCAATCAAAGGCTTGCTGTTCTTCTTCAAACGCTCGAACGCCGTCGTGACCGTTGACGGAACGGAAAAATCGTATAAAAAGGTCTGGCTCGCGCCGACCATGAAAGGTCGCTATTACGGCGGCGGTATGAAAGTCGCACCCGAGCAGAACCGCGACGGCGACACCCTCTCGCTCGTGGTTATGCACCGCAGTTGCAAACTCAAAACGCTCATGGTTTTCCCCTCGATTTTCAAGGGCGAGCACGTCAGACACACCGAAATGGTGGACGTTATGACGGGCAAGGAAATTTCCGTCCGCTTCTCCCGTCCGTGCGCGCTCCAGATCGACGGCGAAACCGTGCTCGGCGTAACCGAATATTCGGTAAGCGCCGCCGCAAACGCAGCTACGGTTGCGACCGACGAAACCGCAACGGCTTAAACCCACTCACAGGAACAGAAAAAACGCATACGCTATCGCTTTTTTGCGCATACGACAAGCATAACCCCGCCTCGCGCCTTGCGAAGCGGGGTTTTATATTGCTAATCGCGGAATGTTCATTCTCTCCACATAGAGAGCCCTAACCATTAATATGTGAGTTCATATATACTTGTTTGTTTGATATTTCTCTATGGTGTGAAATTTTGCTGCAAACCACGAAGAAAATATTGTATAATTCAGTTAATATTTCGATGGCATAGGATTCTATGCAAGCTCATATTTACAGCGGTTAAATCACTTATCTCCCCTATCGCTGTATAAAAGCGGAGATGCCATGCCTTGTTTTCTGAATTTTATCGGTATTATTTTGTTCACCCATTGATCTCTTATATTATTCGGTGCGACCTCTCCGTCAAACTCCCATCTTCCCGTAACATCTTTCTCATCATTTTCCCACATTTTAGCGTGATACCAACTCTTTACTTTGTACACTTCTCTTACCTGTTTGTCGATAACTGCTAACACATATTGATAATCATTCACCCTCTTACCTGCCATCCAACAATGCCTTGTTGCGTCGTATAAATTATTATCACATTTTTTAACTCTTTCATATGTTGTTTTTATTATTATAAATTTTGGTTCAAGTGGAAAATCTTCACACTTTCCATCATTTGTTAAAGGTTTCTTTCCTGAAAACCCCATATTTCTGGTGTTTTCTGCGCTTAAATTATGAGTATCGTTCTTTTTAATTATATCAAAGGAAATATCTTTCAATCCTGCTCTTACCTCTTCTTCTTGGTACTTAGACCGAAAGTACTCCCACACTAAAGATTCTATCAATTTTGGAGTGAGCGTTTCTTTTATTTTTTTAACACTTCCTCTTTTTTCATTTTCGCTTTTTATGTATTTCTTTATTTCAATCTCATCAATATTGTCCTTATTCAATAATTCAAGAAGTTTAATACCATCAGGATTATCATTACAAAAATCAATTGAAATACTATTTACCTCTCGTGTTCCATAACAGTAAGAATATAAGTAAATCTTATCGCAAACAATCATTCCGATTGACATATGGAACAGTTCAAGATAACTCTTCAATTGATTCTCCATATTCGTAGAAAACTTAAGATTGTATTGTTTTAATTCAATATCGAAAATATTTTCATTCCCTTTTTTTAAAATTATATCAGGAATAACTCTTTCACGAGATCCGATTCCTTTATTTTCCTGAGTAGAAAACTCTCTCAACAATTTGCTATATCCTAAAAACTCAGAACAGTATAGCTCCCATAAACTTTGAATTTTACTTTCAACACTATTGTAATTTTCTTTATACTGTTTTACTATAAGATTCCACTTCTCTTTCGTTTCCATTAAACCCTGTCTCCTATGCAAATATAATAACAAATAAATACGCTCTTGTCAATACTTCAACAATAATCAACAAAATATAAAGTTACCTTTCTGTATTTTCGCGTTCGGTGATATCGTCTATGAGCCCGTTTTTGCGTGTGAAGTCGAACATTGCGGCGCCGCCGCTTTTACGGACGAGGTAGTAACCGCCGCCGTCCGAAAAGTCGTCGTTGGGAATGACTTCCTCGTATTCGGAAAAGAATTCGCCGAGCGCTTCGTCGGTGACGGTCGCGGACAGTTCGGGGGTCATAAGCGCGCGGGCGGCGGAATAATCGCCGCTTGTAACGCACCCGAAAAACCTCACGGCGCAGTCGGTTTCCTTTTCCTTGGGCGCGGGCGGATCGGGGCAATAGACGTAGTTGTAGCGCGGAGCGAATCTGATCACCGCTTCGCAATCGCTGAGTTTCGTTACCTTTACGAGCCCCGCGTTACTGTCGGGGCGAACGCCGCAAATCTTGACGGTGTACGGCAACAGCGCCGCGCACAGCGGCAAAAGCGTGATATAAGTCACGCGGTCGGACTGAATCGTAACTCCGCGCTTATCGGTAAAAGCTCCGTTGATAAGATATGCGCTCTCGAAATCGGGGCGCAGAAACAAATTGATTTTCATACCATTATTATATTTGCCGAAAGCCGCCCGATATGAGTATAAAACGGCTTTTTTCGGTCGAAAATCGTTGTACAAAACCACTTCGGAGACGTTATGAACGACTGGGATATTCGGGAAACCAAAAGATTGTTCGAGCTTGCCGCCGCCTCTTCCGCGCGCGGCGAGGGGCTGGGCGGCGTTTTCAGAACGATTGCGCGCGAGAACGGCAGAACCGCAGGAAGCGTGCGCAACTACTATTACGCGCAACTCAAAACGTTCGCGATGCTGCCCGACGCGGCTCGTTCGCTCGGGATAAGCGCGGTTACGTTCGCGAAAAAGGATTTTGTGCCGTTTACGCAGGACGAAATCAACGAGCTGATCGCGCTCGTGCTCGTGGGAAAAGCGCGCGGCAAAAGCGTGCGCGCCGTTATCGCCGAAAAAGCGGATAACGATCCGAAAAACACGCTGCGATTGCAGAATAAATACCGCTCGATGGTAAGTTGCCACCCCGACCGCGTTCGGAAAATCATGGCAAGGCTTCGCGCCGACGGTAAGACTTATTACGATCCGTATCTTCGGCGCGTGGTTTCGCCGGATTCCGACTTGCCGTCCGATCTCACAGCGATAACCGACCTTATCAAGGGGCTTTCCGCTTCCGACCGCCTGCGCGTCGTGAGACTTCTTACCGAAAGCATTACCTGTTAATCAAGTCTTCGACGTCGATCGCTATATCGGATAAGGCTAAATCCATATTCCGTAAAACGACTTCTATATCTTTTAGCTTCCCGTTTATAATCCTTAAAAGTTCCGTTATGATTTTATTCTGTTCTTCTTCCATATCTGCCTCGATATAATTCTAACACTAATTTTAGTGTATGTCAAGCCTCTTACCCTAAGTTTAGTGTAAAATCTCGGTATGAGTTTAGGCGAAAACATTAAAAATTTGCGTGTGGCGAGCGGGTTGACGCAGAAAACGTTTGCCGAAAAAATGCAAACAACGCAACAGCGCGTAAGCGAATGGGAATGTGATCGGATCGAGCCTTCGCTTTATAACGTGATAAAAATGCTTAAAGTGCTTGACGTGACGTTCGAGGAACTCACCGAAGGTTTGGATGAAAGACATTAAAAAGGAGCTGTTTATTTGCAGCTCCTTTTGATTTGCCCGCCTGCTATGGTCTAATGTCATTTCGACCGAAGTGAGGGTGATACCCGAACGCAGCAGAGAAATCCCCCGCGGTTGTCAGTCGATAACGCTACTGTTTGCAATATTTTCGACCGTTTTTGTCGGCATAGCCGACGGTAGGGCGGTTCGCCCTCGGACCGCCGACAGGGTGGACGAGGAACGCCCAGACCTTATAAGGCTTCCCCTCGGGGGGAAGCTCTGCCGCAGGCGGTGATGAGGGGTTGTCTTTTACGTTACGTTTATCATAACCCGACCCCTCATTCGTCACTCGGTTCGCTTCGCTCGCACTCGTGCCACCTCCCAGCTCGTAGCATAGCTACTTCGCCGCTTTGGCTAAAAACAGTCGCCTGTGGACTGTTTTTACGGTGCTTCGCACCGCCGCGTCGCGCCCCCAAGGGGGAAGGCAAAATAAAGACTGTTTCGCGGTTTGGCGGGCGGACGAGGGCGTCCGCCCCTACCACTACGTTCTACCGAATGTAAGTACGGGCGTAGCCGACTTGCCCACAGGAGCTTCCTGCCATCGCCGACGGGCGGACGAGGGCGTCCGCCCCTACCGCGCTCTACCGAATGTAAGTACGGACGTAGCCGTCTTGCCCGCAGGAGCTTCCTGCCATCGCCGACTTGCCAGCGGCGGCTCCCTGTCGGGCGCATAGAAAAAACCCGAGAGGTTTCTCTCGGGTTTTTAGTAATAAGCCGAAGCTTAAATTACTTGATGATGGTGGAAACGACGCCGGAACCAACCGTTCTGCCGCCTTCGCGGATAGCGAAGCGAAGTCCCTGCTCAAGCGCGATGGGCGCGATAAGCTTGACGGTGATGGTGACGTGGTCGCCGGGCATAACCATTTCGACGCCTGCGGGAAGGTCGATAGTACCGGTAACATCGGTGGTTCTGAAGTAGAACTGGGGACGATAGCCGTTGAAGAACGGAGTATGACGTCCGCCTTCTTCCTTCTTAAGGACGTAGATCTGACCGGTGAATTCGGTGTGGGGGGTGATGGAACCGGGTTTAGCGATAACCTGTCCGCGCTCGATGTCCTTACGGTCGATACCGCGAAGAAGGATACCTGCGTTGTCGCCGGCTTGCGCGAAGTCAAGCGATTTACGGAACATTTCGATACCGGTTACGACCGAGGTCTTGGTAGCCTTGATACCGACGATTTCCACGGGGTCCTGAATCTTAACCTGACCGCGCTCTACTCTGCCGGTAGCGACGGTACCACGACCGGTGATGGTGAATACGTCTTCTACAGGCATAAGGAAGGGCTTGTCGGTGTCGCGCTCGGGAGCGGGGATATAGCTGTCGATAGCGTCCATAAGCTCGAAAATGGGCTTGCACTCGGGACCGTCAACGTTGCCTGCGGTTGCGGCTTCGAGAGCCTTTACAGCGGAACCGCGGATGATCGGGGTGTCGTCGCCGGGGAAGTCGTACGAGGTAAGAAGCTCGCGGATTTCCATTTCGACGAGGTCGAGAAGCTCGGGATCGTCAACGAGGTCGGTCTTGTTCATGAATACGACGATCTTGGGAACGCCGACCTGACGGGCGAGAAGAATGTGCTCGCGGGTCTGGGGCATGGGACCGTCGGTAGCGGCGACTACGAGGATAGCGCCGTCCATCTGAGCCGCGCCGGTGATCATGTTCTTTACATAGTCGGCGTGACCGGGGCAGTCAACGTGAGCGTAGTGACGGTTAGCGGTCTCGTACTCAACGTGAGCGGTGTTTATCGTAATTCCTCTTGCTTTCTCTTCGGGTGCCTTATCGATCTCGTCGTAACGCATCTTCTGGGAAAGACCCTTCGCTGCAAGCGTCATGGTGATCGCTGCGGTAAGGGTGGTTTTGCCGTGGTCGACGTGTCCGATGGTACCAACGTTGACGTGCGGCTTGCTTCTGTCGAATTTTGCCTTTGCCATTGTAATTTTTCCTCCGAAATAATTTTTGGTTTTGGATTTTATTTGGCGGTGGATCGTCTCCACTACCTACTATTATAAATGAAAATTAACTTTTTTACAAGCGTTTTGCGATAGATTAAAAATTTATTTTAATCTTTCTTGGCACGTTCGCCGATAACCTTCTCTGCGATCGAGCGCGGAACTTCCTCGTAGTGGTCGAAAGTCATGGTGTAGTTACCGCGACCCTGCGTGCGCGAACGAAGGTCGGTTGCGTAACCGAACATTTCCGCGAGCGGGATCATTGCGTGAATTTCCTCGCTTCCGTTGACGAGTTCCATACCCATAAGGTTGCCGCGGCGCGAGCTGATGTTGCCCATAACGTCGCCGAGGTACTCTTCGGGAAGAGTAACGTCAACTTTCATAACGGGTTCCATAAGAACGGCGTCTGCCTTGCGCATACCCTCTTTGAACGCCATAGATCCTGCGATCTTGAACGCCATTTCGGACGAGTCGACTTCGTGGTAGCTTCCGTCGTAAACGGTGACTTTGAAGTCTACGCACTCGTAACCGCCGAGGATACCGCTCATCTTTGCTTCGCGGATACCTGCGTCGATAGCGGGGATATATTCTTTCGGGATCGAACCGCCGACGGTCTTGTCCTCGAAGACGTAACCCGCACCCGGCTCGAGGGGTTCCATATAGATCTTGCAGTGACCGTACTGACCTTTACCGCCGGACTGACGAACGTACTTGCCTTCGACGTCGACCTTTTTACGGATAGCCTCGCGGTACGCGACCTGCGGCTTACCGACGTTAGCTTCGACCTTGAATTCGCGAAGCATACGGTCTACGATGATTTCGAGGTGAAGTTCGCCCATACCCGCGATGATGGTCTGACCGGTTTCCTGATCGGTGTAGGTCTTGAACGTCGGGTCTTCTTCGGCGAGCTTGACAAGCGCCATCGTCATTTTTTCCTGACTTGCTTTGGTCTTGGGCTCGATAGCGACGCGGATAACGGGCTCGGGGAACTCCATAGATTCGAGAATTATGGGTTTCGCGGGATCGCAAAGCGTGTCGCCGGTGGTGGTGTCTTTAAGTCCCACGAACGCGCAGATATCGCCGGCATAGATTTCATCGATCTCGGTACGGTTGTTAGCGTGCATCATAAGGATACGGCCGATACGCTCTTTCTTGTCCTTGGTGGAGTTGAGAACGTAGCTGCCGGACTGAAGCGTACCCGAGTAGCAACGGAAGAACGCGAGTTTTCCGACGAACGGGTCCGCCATAATCTTGAACGCAAGTCCCGAGAACGGAGCGGAATCGCTGGTTTCGCGCTCTTCGACGGTAACGCCGTCGAGAAGCGTGCCCTTAACGTGCGGTACATCGAGGGGCGAGGGCATATAATCGACGATTGCGTCGAGAAGCTTCTGAACGCCCTTATTCTTGAACGAGCTGCCGCAGGTAACGGGGTTGATCTTCATTGCGATGGTGAGCTTACGGATAGCCTTCTTGATCTCTTCGACCGTGAAGTCCGCGCCTTCGTTTTCGAAGTATCTCTCCATAAGTTCGTCGTCGGATTCTGCGACGATTTCGAGGAGTTTCGCACGATATTCGTTAGCCTGATCCTGATATTCGGCGGGAATATCGCTCTCGTCCATAACGGTGCCGAGGTCGTCCTTGTAGACGTCGGCTTTCATCGTAACGAGGTCGATAACGCCCACGAACGTGTCTGCGGAACCGATGGGAAGCTGGATAGCGACGGGGGTCGCTTTAAGACGGGTGCGCATCATATCCATAACGTTGAAGAAGTTTGCACCGTCACGGTCCATCTTATTCACGTATGCGATACGGGGAACGCCGTACTTGTCCGCCTGACGCCAAACGGTCTCGGACTGGGGCTGAACGCCGCCGCGCGCGCAGAACACCGCAACGGATCCGTCGAGGACTTTAAGCGATCTTTCGACCTCTACGGTAAAGTCGACGTGTCCGGGGGTGTCGATGATGTTGATACGGGTATACGGCTCTTTGCTGCCTGCCGAGCGGTCTACTCTCCACTGAGTGGTGGTAGCTGCGGAAGTAATGGTAATACCGCGTTCCTGCTCCTGCTCCATCCAGTCCATGGTAGCCGCGCCTTCGTGAACCTCGCCGATCTTGTGAGTTTTTCCCGTATAGTACAGGATACGCTCGGTCGTGGTGGTTTTTCCGGCGTCGATGTGAGCCATAATACCGATGTTTCTGATATTCTCTAATGCGTATTGTCTGGGCATATCGAGTCTCCTTGATTACCAGCGGTAGTGCGCGAACGCCTTGTTCGCTTCTGCCGCGCGGTGCATCTCTTCTTTTCTCTTTACCGAAGCGCCGGTGTTGTTGTAAGCGTCGAGGATTTCGCCCGCGAGCTTCTCTTTCATCGTCTTTTCGCCGCGTTTACGGGCAAAGGCGACCATCCAGCGAATGGCAAGGGTCTGACGGCGATCGGGTCTGATCTCCATGGGAACCTGATAGGTCGAGCCGCCTACACGACGAGCTTTGACTTCGAGCATAGGCTTTACGTTCTCGAGCGCCTGCGTGAAGATCTCTTCGGGAGCTGCTCCCGTCTTTTCCTTCACTATGTCGAACGCTTCGTAAACGATGCTTTGCGCTGTTCCCTTTTTGCCGTCCTGCATAACCTGGTTGGTAAGCTTCGTGATTACCTTGCTGTTATACATAGGATCCGGAAGCACGTCGCGCTTCGGGACTCCACTTCTTCTTGGCATGATAGTTTTTCTCCTTAATCAGATTTTTCCGACGGCTTGTCCCGCGTCGGTCGGGCTAAGGAGCTTGATTTTTAAGTCTCGGGCGAAATGCGGTTTAAGCCCTTTACTCGTAAGCAAGCGTCCCCTTCTTTTCTTTTCCGCGCTGTCTGTATTATATACGCGGATACTCCGAGGCAAAAACGCGCTGATTACTTAGCGCGCTTTGCGCCGTATTTAGAGCGGGCTTGCTTACGTTTCGCTACGCCTGCGGTATCAAGCGCGCCGCGAATGATGTGGTAACGCACACCGGGCAAATCCTTCACTCTGCCACCACGAATAAGCACGACGCTGTGTTCCTGCAAATTGTGTCCGATTCCCGGAATATAAACGGTACCTTCCATCTTGTTGACAAGACGTACCCTTGCGATCTTACGAAGAGCCGAGTTGGGCTTTTTCGGGGTCGTGGTCGTTACCGAAAGACATACACCGCGCTTCTGGGGGTTGTTTTCGAGGATAGGACTCATCGACTTGAACTGCACCTTCTCGCGACCTTTCCTGATCAGCTGGTTTATAGTAGGCATTATTACTCTACCTCCTTTTAGTAGTATTGCCCGCCATTTGAAAAGCGGGACGTTTTCTTTTTTCGCAAACCGCATTGCGAAAGTATACGCGATTTTTTCGCGCACTTGTTCATTATATCAGTTTTTGTTGCCGTTTGTCAACGGTTTTGGTAGCGATTTTGTAAAATTTTTAAGCGCCAAAGTCCGCACCGGCAATGAGGTGAGTCGCCGCGGGCAAGTATTTGGGTTAGTCGTGTTCGCTCGGTTTCATTCCTATCGCAGGGGATTTCTCGACTAACGCTCGAAATGACAACGTGTACGTTTGGTTTTATTCGGTTAATTGCCATAATAACGTTACTTGCACCCTAAATACATTGTGCCCGCTTGGTTGGCGGCGGGGCGAGGGCGCCCCGCCCTACCGAGGCGAAAAACGACATTCCAAACAAATACTTGCCATCGGGAGCTCCCCGACGGGCGGACGAGGTACGCCCCTATCTTATAAGGCTTCCCCTTGGGGGGAAGCTCCGCCGTAGGCGGTGATGAGGGGTTGTCTTTTATGTTGCGTTTGTCATAGCCCGACCCCTCATTCGTCTTGCCTTCGCTATCGCTTCGGCAATCCACCTTCCTCCCCCAAGGGGAAGGCTTTAAAAAGTCACTTCTTAATGTCATTTCGACCGAAGCGTTAGCGAAGCGGAGAAATCCCCTGCGGAAGTCAGCCGATACCGTCACTACAATAATGTTTCCGACCTTATTTGGTCGGCGTAGCCGACGGTAGGGCGGTTCGCCCTCAGACCGCCCTACCGAAGCGAAATACGACATTCCAAACAAATAGTTGCCCAACGGCGGCTCGTCGTCGGGTGCACGGCAAAACGCCCGTTCGTCGTTCGGAACGGGCGTTTTGCCGAATAAATCACTCCTTATTCCGTTGTTGTCGCGTGGTTACGGATATATCCCTCTATTGCCGCAGAATCGGTCGAGAACGAGTAGTCCGTAAAGGTCGCCGAAGTCGTACCCGCAGTGGCAACGTTGCCGCTTTTCGTCCAGCAAAGAGCGAGTCCTACTTCAACGGTTCCGATTTCGGAAAGCGTATAGTCCGCATTGCTCGAGATTGTCACTGTTCCGCTGTAGGTGCATATCGGACTGTCGTTGACGTAAACCTTGATTTCGTTGTTCTTTCTTACAACCGTATAGGTATAATAGTCTATGTTCCAAGTGCCGGGAACCGCTGTCGAAGTACTCCAACCCTGCCCGTCATAAGCGCAGATCGCGGAGCCTCCTCCGGATTTAATAAACGAAAGGAACTTTGTCGTGTCTCCGACTTTATACCTCATACCTATACCGATATGTCTGCCTTTGCCGTTGACGACCCTCGCCGAAATCATAAAGTCACCCGTTGCCGAGCCCATAACGCCGAACGCTTTATCTCCGTTCGTATTATCCGAAACGGTATAGCCGTAGCTTGATTCGGCGGTCGTGTCGTGCATCGTGATTGTACGACCGCCCTTTTCGACCCAGCTGATCTTGGGACCGAACTTCGAAGAATCGAAGTTTTGCGTTACGGCTGTTTCACCGACCGCGACGGAAGAAATAAGCCCTTCTTTGCTGCCGCAATCAAAATACAGTTTGTACGTTCTGTTCTTATGAAGCGTTATCGTATATGCGCCGCTTTTGATCGTGCCCGTGAACGTCGCTCCGCTTTGATCGGTTGCCGTCACGGTACCGTCGGTTGCTCCCGATGAATCTGAACCGGACATATAGGTAACGCCGCCGATTGCATTGTCGATATCCTCGGAGTCTGTCGAGAAATTGTACTCGGAGAAGATAACCTCTCCCGCAGCGTTGCCGCGACGAAGCAGACCGACTTGCGTTTCGCCTATCGCAGATAAATCGTGCAAGTCGTATATCTTTCCGGAGAAAACGCCGATAATTTTGTCGTTTATGAAAGCGTACATTTTATCGTCTTTGCGCACGACGGTATATTTAAAATCGTTCGCGTTGCCGTTATCCCAACTTATCGGGGGTCGCGCAGCCGAATATTCGCCCTGCCATGAATAGAATACGACAAGCTTTCCGCTGCCCGCTTTGATAAGCATCAGATTCTTTTCGACTTCTTCACCTTTTTCGTTAGCTCCTCTGTACTGAAGCCCTATACCGACTTCTTTGCCCGCGCCGCCTCTGATCCGCGCGGAAAGAACGAAGTTTTTAGCCGTACCCATACGTCCGAGCGTATACGAGCCGCCGTCACCGAGCGGAGAAACGGAATACACGCCGTTGTCCGTGAGCGTCCACTCGCCCTTGCCGGCTCCCGCGCCGCCGCCGTATTTTTGCTGGGTTACTTTCCGATACGCCTTGTCGAGGTTTGCCTCGGTTACGTCTTTGGCTACTTCGGGGATAAGTCCTTCGTGCGTACCGCTTGCAAAGTACAGTTTGTATTTGCCGTCCTTATCGACCGCTACACTGTACGAGCCGTCTTTGACCGTGCCCGAGTAGGTCGCGCCGCTTGTAAGATCGGTTGCCGTTACGGTGCCGTCGGCTATCGCGCTCGTGCCGGTAATATACTTGACCTTATTTACTTCGGCTTGGATATCGGCAGCCGAAGTCGAGAACGAGTAATCGGAGAACGTAACCGTTCTGTCGGAGCCTTCTCCGCTGTCACCGAAAATTCCGAAGCCTATACGAAGTTTTCCGAGAGCAGCGGTATTGACGGTACTTTCAGATCCTTTGATGTTTCCTTCGAAAACCCGGATCAGTCTCGACTCGTTTTCGTCGCCGATAAACACATACAGTTTACCGCTATACCGCACTACGGTGTAGTAGTAATCTTTCTTTTCGTCGGCGTTCTTCCATTTTATATAATTGTAACCGCTGTCGTCGGAATTCCAACCGAAGCCCCAACCTTTAAATTGAATACCGTCGTTGACTTTCATTACAAACAAGCTCGAATTGCCAAGTTTGTCGTAAGCCTGCAGATTTACGCCGACGTGAGCCGCCTCGCCGCCGGTGATCCGCACACGCGTTACGAAATCGCCTTCGGCAACGCCGATCTGTCCGAACGTAAACTGCCATTCGTTAGTCGTTTGTTCTCTGACAACGTATTTACCGTTGTCGGTAAGTTCCCATTCTGCAGACCCGCCGCCGTATTGTCCTTTTACGGTAATTTTCTGATACGCCTTGTCGAGGTTTGCCACGGTTGCCGCGCCGCCGACGACTACGCTTTTAATTAAGCCCTCGTGCGTGTCGTTTGCGACGTAAAGCGAGTACGTGCCGTCCGGAAGCGCGATCGAATAGTCGCCTCCCGCGCCCACCGCCGACTTATACTCGGTTGCCGAACCGGTAGCCGTGTCGGTAACTTTGATCGTCGCGCCCGAAAGGTCGGACGTTACGTTGCCGCTTACGGCGTAAAGGTTGGTTACCTCGTACGAGAACGTTATCTTTGCGGTCGAGTTTACCTTGTAAGTATAAACGTACGAGTCGCCGTTTATCGCGCCCGAAAGCGCGGTGCCGTTTGCGAATACTTTGATTATTTTGTTTTCCTGCGGCGTGACGGTTATAACGACCGAATCGCCCAGATACGCCTTGCCGTCGGTTACGCCCGTAACGGTGCGGATTCCGTCCGCGTCGTTCCATACGCCCGTATCCACGACGGCGGTAATCGCCGCGTCGATATCGGCCTGTTCGGTCGAGAACGAGTAATCGGAGAAGGTAACCTCTCCCGCAACGTTACCGCGACGAAGCAATCCCACCTCCGTTTCGCCTATCGCGGATAAATCGTGATTAGCGTTGATTTTACCGGTGAAAGTGCCGATAAGGGTACCGTTAATTAAAGCGTACATCGTGTTGTCTTTGCGAATCACGGTGTATGTGTAATCGTTCGCATTGCCGCTGCCCCAACTTATGGGATGTTTCGTCTCCGACCATCCGCCCTGCCAGGTATAGAACGCTACAAGCGTACCGCTGCCGACTTTGATAAGCATAAGGTTTTTGCCCGAATACTCCAAGCCGACGCCCACTTCCTTGCCGGAGCCTCCTTTAATCCGAGCGGAAAGAACGAAGTTCTTAGCCTTTCCCATAACTCCGAGAGTGTACGAATCGCCGTCGCCGAGCGGAGAGACGGAATATACGCCGTTATCGGTGAGCGTCCACTCGCCCTTGCCGGCTCCCGCGCCGCCGCCGTGTTTTTGTTGAGTAACTTTCTGATACGCCTTATCAAGGTTTACGTTCTCAATAGCCGTATCGCGTACGTCAACGCCGCTTATCATGCCCTCGGCTGTCTCGCCGACGAACTTGATATTGTACGTTCCCGACGGAAGCAAAATCGAATAGTTCGTGCCGCCCAACGCGTTGTTATACACGTTTTCCGTGCCGTCCGAAATAACCGAAACGGTCGCGCCCGCAAGATCTTCGGGAATAGTCCCGCTTACCGCAAAAGCCGATTTGACGTCGTACGTAAAGTTTACGTCGTCCGCGCCCATGCGGTAGGTATAAACCGCGCTGCCGTCGGCGTTTACTCTGCCGCCGAGTACTTTGCCGTCCGCAAGAACTCTGATGAACTTGCCGCTTGCGGGGGTTACGGCGAACTTAACTTCCGCGCCGATATTCGCGCGTCCTGCGGTAATACCTTCGACTACTACGCTGCCGTCCGTTTCGTCGAGGGTTGCGACGTTCGCGAGGCGGGAAACGATCGCGTCGATCGCGCTCTGATCCTCGGTGAACGTATAATCACGGAACACTACGCCGGTAAGTCCGCGGACCGCGAGTCCGACGCGCATTTCTCCCATAGTCGAAAAGTCGAGGTTGGACGTAATTTTTCCAGTATACGACTTCCAGAAAACGTCGTTTACGAACACCGAAACCGCATCGTCGTTACGCACTACGGTAAGGCGGAAGTTTTTGGGGTCGTAAGTCTTGCCGACTTTGCACGTTTCGTCGTCGGGTGCTGCCCAGCTTGCCGCCCAGCCGTACAGCGAAATTCCCATCTTGCCGCCGGCGGTTACGCGAACCATAACGTCGAAATCGTTGCGGCCGTTATACGATCCGTACAGCGAAACGCCGACTTCGGCGGGTTTTTCGGCGATAACGCGGGTAGAAATCGCGAAGTTTTTCGCTTTGCCGAAATTGCCTTCCACCCAGGCGTTGCCGTGGCTCATACCCGAAACCGTGTATTCCTTGTCGCCCGTCATCGTCCACACGCTGTTGCCCTCGCCGTGGCGAACCACGGTAGGAATACGCGTTTCGAGCGCGAAATCCGCGTTTTCGATCGGATCGGCACCTATTACGATTGCCGCTCCTCCGATCTTATCGAAGTCGTTTGCATAGCCCGCTCCGTTGACCCGAATTTTGTCGTAAGCACCTGCGGGGAGCGAAATTTCGTAAGTTCCGTCCTCGTTTACTCTGCCATCGAACGGAATGACGTTACCGTCCGCGCGGAACGCGTAAATCACCGAGTCGGACATATTAAGTCCGCTTTCGCCGACAACGGAAATCGTTCCGCTTACTTTAACGCCCGCGTACTCTTCGAAACAAACGAGAATATTCGTATCTTCGGTTACGTTGCCGAGCGCATAGCGCACGGTCGTACCGAAAACTTCCGCTTTTTCCGCAAAATCGGCAACCGCTTCGCCGTTGATTTTTATTTCTTTTATAACGTTGCCTTCGCCGCACTCGACGGTGAGCGTCACTTCGCCGCCGTCTTTGACCGCGATTTTGTCAAGATAAACGTTGCCGTAGCCTTCCGCTTCCGCCGAAATTCTGCGGATCCCGTAACCCGCGATCGCAGCAGCCATTCCCGCTTCGTCGCCGTCGTAAACCGCGTACGAAATGTCGGTGAACTCGGCGTTTACGTTAGCCGCCGTGAGGTTGAAAGCGCATTTGCCGCGGATCGCGTTGTCCGTTTCGGCAAGGATAATCTCGCCGTTCGCAAGTCCGTACAAATTCGCGCCCGACTTTATAAGCGTGAGTTTTACGCCGCCCGAAAGCGTACCGCCTTCGGGGAGACTTACCGACGGAAGAGTTTCGGTGCGGTTGTTTCTGCCGTCGTAATCGTCGCCGTAGAACGAGCGGAACGGAACTGAGTTAAGCCCCGCCGCGTTGCCTTCTTCAGCGGAAATATACGCCGCGAGAGTTTTTCTCTTGCCGCCCGCGATATCCACGGTGAGCCCCGCTCTGCCGTCACGTTTGCCGTAGTCTCTGCCCGTAACCTTCACGGTCGCTTCGACGACGTAATTGTCCGCGACTATATCCTTTATATAGGTTTTTGCGTAAGACCCCGCGTGAACGCCCGCCGAACCCGAAAGCGTAACTTTGCCGTCCGCTTCCGTTTTCTCAACGTCCGTATAAGTCCACACGCCCGCTTTTACGTGACCGTTTTTCGCGTCGCCGAGGATCGCGCCGTCAGCGTCTTTATCCGAATATCCGTCGCTGCCGAACAGGTAAAACTGATTTGCCACATACGACAGATTCGGAAGAGGCGAAAGGTTGCGGTAATCGCCGCCGCCCTTAGGGATAGAGTACATCGGATACATCAGAAGGTCTGTGTTTTCCGGCTTTTCGGTAAGCCCCATCGCTCTCCACGGAATAAACAGTTCTGCCGTCATGCCGGTTGTCGCGCCGTTGAGTTCGCCGTTTACCTTTACGCCGTACTCCATAAGCCCTATGTTACAGGGCGTTCTGCCGTAAACTCTGCCCGCGTCCATATAGATTTCGCGGATAGCCTCGTTTACGTTTTCGCTCGCGAGCTCGTAATACAAATGTATCGTGCTGTTACGGGCGGGTGCGAGAAGCCCGTTGTAAACAAGCGCGGAATCGGTAACTTCGGTCAGGACGTACCAGCCTTTGTCGCCGACGTAAGTCGTCATTGACAAACGCTCCATATTACCGTCCGAGTCCTCGCTTAGCCGGTTTACGAACGTCTTTTGTTCCGCGTAAGCCGTCTCGTCGAGCTTTCCGTCGATCATTATACCGTCGTCCGTGCCGCTCGGCATGGTAGTAGCGTACTTCACGTCGTAACCGCCCGCCGCGGGATCGGGATCCGGTTTACCTTTGTCCGCGCATCCCGAGCACCCCGCCGAGCCGACCGCAATCGCCGCCGCCATCGCAATCAGCGCAAGCAATCGTAAAAGTTTTCCTTTTTTCATCGTATAAACCCCCTTTCTTTATTTACCGAGAACAACTATTTCGGCGATTCCGACGCTTGCGTTAGCCGCGCCGAATTTGTCCTCGTTGACGTATTTTTGCGATACCGTTATAGTGATTTCGCTTACTTCGATTTCGTTAAAGTCCGCGATCGCCGCCGAACCTTGAATAAGCGTTTCTGCGTTTTCGTCCGCGTTTTCCGCGGGGAAAAGCAGGTCGGTTATGGTGCCGTAATCGTAGAGTTTGCCGTTCGCTTCCTTCTTTTCGGCGAATTTGAAGTCTATGCGGTCGATTTTCTTGAACGCGTATCCGAAAGACGTGCTGTTGTAGATCATAATTCCGCTTACGCGCACGGGCGAGGCGAATTTAAGCGTAATTTCCGCCGTACCCGACGAGCGGTATTCGCGGTCTTTGAGCGAGCCCGAAACGGACAAAAGCCCGTCGGTGAGGTATTCTTTGTTTTCACCGCCGTTTACCTCCACGGTAGCGGAAAGCGCGAGGTTCTTATACCCCGAAATCGATTCGGGAAGGTACTGCGGCGAATACGTCGGACCGTTGCAGGCGAGAAGCTGCTGTCCGTCGATTTCGGTAAGGACGATACGATCGGTGCCGAGTATTCTCATCTGCGCGTCCGAGAATTTGTCGGGGTTTCCGTGATAAGCGTACACCGAGAAGATTTCGTCGCCCGCTTTGACCATCGAGTGGTGTCCCGTTCCGGACATATAACCGATGCCCGCCGCAGCGGATGAAATAAGCGGGTTGCCTTTGCCGATCTCGGGTTTGACGTAAGGGCCGAGCGGACTGTCGGACACCGCCTGCATTACGTTATAGCCTTTGTCGCCGTAACCGTTCGTCGAGAACGTAAGATAGTACTTCCCGCCCGCTTTGAAAATGAAGTTACCCTCGTTGAGCGTGCTTTCGTCGATATTTCCCTCGCCGACCGGAACGATCGAGTCGGTAAGAACGCCCGCCTCGAAATCTACTACGCGGCGTTTGCCGGTTACGGTAAGACAGGTGAGCGTGCTCCAGTCGGGCGTTACGGGGTCGAGGAGTTTAACGCCCCAGATACCGCGGTTTCTGCCGCTCGTATCCTCGTGCTTTGCGAACGTAAGATACAGCGAGCCGTCGTCGTCCCTGAAAACCGATGCGTCGATAGCCGCAAACGGTTTGCTTAATCCGAAATGCGCCGCTACGTCAAAGCGGGGATTGTTCGTTATCTCCTCGCCGTTATAGTCCGTACCGCTGCGAACGAGCGTAAACGGACCTACGGGCGTATCGGACGACGCCACCGCAATCATAAGATTGCTGTAATTCGCGGCTAACGAACCGTTGCGATCACCGCTACCGCGCTGCGCCGAGTAGTAAAGATAATATTTTTGAGTCGCTTCGTCGTAAATACATTCGGGCGCCCAGAAATTCGCTTTCGTCCAGTCGTCGGGCGCGGATTCGAGCGCATGTCCGTTGGCTACCGCTCCCGCGTTTTCCCAGTTGCAAAGGTCTTTCGAGCGGAAACAGCCCGCGCTGTAAACGGTATTTCCGTACCATTTCTCGCTGCTCGTATAAACGTAGAAGTATCCGCCGTATTCGGGGTCCTGCTCTTCGCTGACCCACATAACGCCCGGGTCGGCGCCGTTTACGATCGCGGTATTTTGATAATACATCTTGTCGTAGACTTTGCCCGCGGCGTTTAAGCCCGTTCCGTATTCGAGCGAAACGTACGTTGCCGTTTCTCCGCCGCACCCGAAGCACGAAATTGCCGCGATGACGGCGAGAAACACGCTTAAAATCCCTTTCTTTTTCAATCTTTTATCCTCCTTATGACTTATTTGCTTATTTTTTATATCCCGCAAGTTGCGTGTTGGTCGAATCGACGTAACTTACAAACCAGTTCTGAAGCGTCTGACTTCCGTTACGCACTTCGTTGTTGAGCGGATTCGCCCAGCCGTCGATCCACAGTCTGTCGGTAAGGTACGCCCAGTCGCCCTTTTTCGAGTTGCGGCTGCTGCCGAGGAATACCGACGTGTTCTTTGCGCGGCTCGTCGCGGCAAGCACTTCCGTTTCGTAAGCGGAGTTTACCGTGCCGAATCCGTCGGTCGCAAGAATCTTTTGTCCTTCGGTTACGAGCCAGTTCACGAAAATCTCGGACTGCTCTTTGACGTCGGTGTTTTTGCGGATTCCCACGCTGAGAAGGTGCGAGTGATTGATCTGCTTGCCGCGCACTTTGACCGCGTCGCTGCTGCCGTTGCTCGGGTCGTCGTACTCTTTGTAGGCGGGTACGGGCGCGATCGTCCATTCCTGATTCGACTGGCGCATAAGTTCGGCAACCTGGTCGAGGTTGGAAACGCGCTCGATAGTCATGGCGAGTTTGCCCGAAATGAAATATCCGGTCGTGCTTTTGTTGGCTTTGACTTCGGTCGGGAACGGCGAAATTCGGGTTCCCGAATACGCTTTATCGTTGGACGCGAGTTTCGCAAACCTCGTAAAAGCCGTTTTCATGGACGGAAGTTCGGCGAGAACGCCGTCTTTTACCGCCTGTTTCACTTCGTCCGACGCGGAAACGGTTACGCCGCCGATCGTAAATCTGCCGTCGCTTTCCGCCGTCACCTTCTCGCCCTCGCCTATCGCGATTTTGTCGATAAATTCGAGCGTATCTCCGACTGCGTATGTCTTACCCGTTTTCGGACCGGTGAAAGTACCGCTCGTTACGATATAGTTAGCCGTCGAATCGGGAAGCGAGAACTTATAGTCGAGGTCGCCCGTTACGTCCACGATACAATCGCCGCCCACGCTCCAGCCGTAACTGAACCACCATTCGGTGTAAAATCCGTAATCGGTGGGCGAATTCGTGTTCGTTATCGTGCACATTATTCTGCCGAGATCCTCGGTTTCGTCCCAGTTCATCGCGATACGATCGTTAAAGATCATAAGTTCGTTCGCGCCCGGCTTCGACCAGCCTTTTTCGGCATAAGGGTTTTTGCGCTGAAAGCCCTTGCGAAGCACCGTTCCCGTGATCCCGAGGTCGGCTTTCGTCTTGCCGTTTCTGTCCGCGCCGCCCGCGTTGAACGCCGCGATCGCCTCGGCCGTGTCGTCAACCGAAATATACTTGATATTAGCTTCTTTGAGCTTGGTTACGTTCACGTACGTCACGACCGAATTGTTGTAAAACGGCAATGCGTAACGCTTCGCGCCGTCGTCCGTAAGCCCTGTGGACGGATTGTAGATAAGCCGGTCGGCAACGCTCGTATAAAGTTTGCCCGCGTTCGCCGTAGCCGTTTCGCCGAGCGGCTCGAGCTTGTCGGTGAGCGGACGATACCACTCGTCCTCGAGCGTTACCACGTCCGAGCCGTCGCGCGACATGAGGTTTGTGGACAGGAAGCTGTCGAAACCGCTGCTGCTTTTCGGATTAGTCTTGACGTAAATCTTGTTCGTCTTAGCCGTCTCCGATTCGTTGAACGCCTTTACGACCTTGCTGATCTCGCCGATCATCACGTCGCCGTCCACGCCGTAAGAGAACGTTACGCGCGTAAACCCTTCGGGCGTTTCGTCGCCGCAAGCCGCTACCGTGCCTATACACGCCACGGCAAGCACTGTTGCCAGAATTTTTTTGAATACGTTTTTCATTTTATATCCTCCGGTTTTATCGTTGAATTTTACGGCGAGCCACCGCAGACATGTATTTTTAGGGTTGTCGTGTACGCGGGTAAATCTTCGCTCCCGCGAGATCTCTCCACTACGCTACCGCTTCGGTCGAGATGACGGGGCTAAGTACCGTTCCGCTTGGTTTTATATTTTTGTTTTTATAAGTACGGGCATCACCGACTTGCCCACGGCGGCTCGCCGTCGGGCGGACGAGGAACGCCCCTACCACGCTTTAACAAGCGTTACATTTTTCGTAAGGCGAGTTGAAACGGTGCAGATTTCGGCAACAGGCGGGAGCGACGACGTGAGCGTACTTTTTGTACGTGACCGTCGGAGCGACCGCACGTAGCCGAAAGGTGTGCCGTTACGGCTCGCCGCATAAGTGTTTTCAAGCTTTGAGACCGGACGACATGGCTATCCCCGACAAGATCACCTTTTGCAGGAAGAAATAGATAATAAGCAGCGGGGCGATGGCGACGACGCAAGCGGCGGCGGAGCGGTTGTTATAAATCGTACCGCTTGTCGTGGCGCGCATATATATGGTAAGCGTATACATTTCGTTGCCGGTGAGGTACACGAGCGGACCCATAAAGTCGTTATATTTGCCGCAGAACGTGAGCACGAGTTGCGCTACGACCGCGGGTACGGACAGCGGCATTATTATATGGAAGAATATTCCCATATCGCCGAGCCCGTCGATACGCGCGCTCCCGAGCAGA
Source organism: uncultured Clostridia bacterium (assembly GCA_934270565.1). Classification (GTDB taxonomy): domain Bacteria; phylum Bacillota; class Clostridia; order Christensenellales; family Pumilibacteraceae; genus UBA10677. The sequence continues at coordinate 47,609 of CAKQPR010000006.1, forward strand.
TCGTCGGGAATCCCCGCGAAGTACTCGCGAAGGAAGAACACGACGCCCGCGCTTCCGAACAGCATCGGAACGACGAGCGGTTTGAAAGAATTCGTCCAGTGAATGAGGTCGAACAGCAGGTAGCTCGAAATAAGCGTTATGCACCCGGGGACCATCATCGTCAGAAGAAGTATTCCGAACAACGGTTTTTTGCCGCGGAATTCGAGTTTCGAGAACGAATAAGCCGAAAGCGCGGACACGAACACCGTTACGACGGTGGGAAGAACGCTCGATCTGAGCGTGTTGAAGAACGCACCGATTATCGTTATTCCGAGGATTTTTGAAGTCGTGACGTACTTGTACGCGCTGCCGGTAACGCCGAGTTTCGGCCACCACGAAAAGCCGAGCGAAGCCGATTCGTATTCCGTTTTTATGCTCGTTACGACGATGACGTAGAACGGCAGCACGATAAGAACAGTCATAACGATAAGCCAGAAATACGACACTATCGCCTGCGATCCGTGCGGCGTGAATACGTCGGGCGCAAGTCCGTCCTCGAGCCCTTTGCGTTTAACCGCTCTGCCCGCTATCGCGAGCCCGATTCCGACCGCTATCGCTATTCCGCCGATCGTGAAATGAACCGCGCGTCTGCCCGTTTCGGGATTCGCCGGAAGCACGCCGAGGAACAGCGCGAGCGCGCCTATAACGAAAAGCGCGCGAAGCACAACGTAATTGATTGCGTATAGTTTTTTTATCAATGCTTATTTACCTCCGTTATACAGTAAGCCGCAGGGCGCAAATTCCACGCGGGCAAGTGTGTTGTGTAAGTCTTGTACGTTTGGTTTGCGGGCGGACGAGGGCGTCCGCCCCTACCTGTAAGGTTTTTCCCCTCATTCGTCACTCGGATCGCTGACGCTCACACTCGTGCCACCTTCCCCCGAGGGGGAAGGCATTAGCGGTCGGCACTTCTCATTCGCTAAGAGGCGAGAGAGTGGTGCGATTCGCGACAACAGGCGCGAAAACCGAAGATGAGCGTACTTTTGTACGTGACCCTTCGGGTTGAGCGCACGTAGTTGCGAAGCGTGCCGCTATATCGTCTCTTGACTTACGACATGTCGTAATTAACCCACTTCTTCCCCAGCGCGAAGTTGATATACGTTACGATAAGGATAAAAAGAGTGAGGATCAGAGCCGCGGCGGAACCGACGCCGAAACCGAGCGAATTCCAGCCGCCGTTGAAGGTTTTGTAAAGGAATTTGACGACCGTCATATCAGCCCAGTCGAGACCGGACATCGTTTCGTCGCCGCCCGACAGGATATCGGGTTCTTCCATAACCTGCAACGAGCCGATGATTTTCATCGTGAGCAGGTAGAACGTCGTAGGCGACACCGCGGGGAGCGTTATCGTAAAGAAGATGCGCGCGGGCGAAGCGCCGTCGATTTTAGCCGATTCGTAATACGACTGATTGACGTTTGCGAGCGCGGCTTGGTAAAGGATAATGCAAAGACCCGTCCCCTTCCAGACGCTCATTATTATAACCGAAAACATAAACGTTTGCGGGGTGGAAATCCAGCCGATTTTGTCCACGCCGAAGCTGCCGAGAATCGTGTTGATTATGCCGTAGTCCGCGTCGTACATGATTTTCCACGCTATCGAAATCGAAACGGTCGAACATACATACGGGATAAAGAATACCGACCGGAAAAACCTGTTTCCCGTACCGGCTTTGTTTACGAGGTACGCTATAAACAGTCCGACGGCAAGGCTAAGCGGCACGTTGAGGACGTAAAACAGCGTGTTGCGCATCGACTTGAGGAAGTTCGCGTTTTTAACAAGGTACGCGAAATTCGCAAAACCTACGAACGAGAAATCGTCCAGAATACTGCCCTTGACGTCCGTGAAACTGAGCATCAGCGACATAATCATCGGTACGAGCCCAAATATCACGAATCCGATAACGGGAATTGCCGCAAGAAAAAAATGGAAAGTTTCTCTGCCTCGATTGATTTTTCGTTTTACTTGTGCGTTTGCTAACATTGTCCCTCCTCTTTAAGTCCGTCTCTCAGCCGCGCCATAAACGCAGAGACGTTCACGTCCGTGGCATATTCTATTTCCGTTCCGCACGGGTCGGGGACGGTCGCGCCGCGATGTTCGCCGCTTAAAACGACTCTGAATTTTCCCCTTTCGAACGAAACGAGATTTTCGTCGAAAAGCGTTTCCGCCGTAAGCGGATCATGCATTGTGGGAACCGCGCCTCTTTCGCGGTTGTGTTCTATCCAGATCCCCGTCATTCGCACGAGCAGTTTGTTTTTCTCGGCTTTTAGCGAACGCAAAAACGCGAGCGTTTCGTCGTCGAACACGCATCTTTTGGTGATATCGAAACCGACGGCGCGTATCGGTACTCCCGATCTGAAAACCTTGTCGGCGGCTTCGGGGTCGCACAGAATGTTCCATTCCGGCGTGAGCGACGTATAATCGCCGCCCATAATAAGTATTCTCTTTATCTTCCCGAATGTTTCGGGGTCGCGAACGAAAGCCTCGGCGAGGTTTGTAAGCGGACCTATCGCGAGTAAAGTTATATTATAAGGATTTCCGCGCACGGAATCGAGCAGAAAATCGACGGCGTTCCCGTCCTCGACTTTCGCGTTTTCCATAACTGCCGGTATGTAGTGCGGTATCACCGGTTTGCCGTCCAAGTCCGCTTTCTCGAATTTAAAAAGCGGCTGAACTTCGGGATAGCTCTCGCCCGCATACACGGGAATATGCTCGCCCCAGAGCGAAATAAGCGCTGACGCTATGCGGGCGCGCTGAACGGCGTTGCGATAAACCGTGCTTACGCCGATAACGTTTGCCTTTTCCGCCATAAGTAAGCAAAGCGCGTAAGCGTCGTCTATATCGTCTCCGATATCCGTGTCGAGTATAAGCGCGCCGTAATTCACCGATTTTCCGTTCATTTGAGTAGTTCCTTCGGGTGTTTCCCACAGTTTGTACGGATATTATAGCACTCCGACGGGTGAAAAGTAAATATGAAAACCCGACGGCTTTTTGCGAAAATCCGATTTTTTGCCGATATTGTATTGACAAATCCGTTTTTACGTTTTATACTTTCGGTAGAATTAAAACCGAACGGGAGGAAAATATGGCGACGTTTCAGTTTCTGTTGGACTGTCCGCGCGAAAAAGGCACGGTGATACCGCCTCATTTCCACGATTATTACGAACTCGTGTGCTATTACGGCGGCAAAGGACATTCGGACTACCGCCCCGCCGACAAAATGCCGTATAAACGCGGCGAATTCCTTACCTTTTACGAACGCCCGTTTTCGTCGAACGGCTCGTTCCGGTTCGACGATAATTCGATAATTCTTTATAAGCCGTACACTATTCATAACGAAGTGCACGAAAAGGACTGTAACGTTATCGCGTTCGGATTCACGCTCAATCGCGACGTTAAGCTCGACAACGCGATTTTTCACTCGCCGTCGCACGAAATTTCGGACACGATCGCCGCGATCCGCCGCGAATACAACGAAAAGAAAAACAACTTCGAACTCGCCGCCGACGGACTTATCGACGTGCTTTTATGCGAACTTACGAGGCTGGATTCGGCTTCCGCAAAGTCCGCGACTTCCCCGCTCCATTACGTTAAAATTTATCTCGACAACTATTACATGACCGACGTTACCGTTACCGAGCTCGCCGCGATGGCGGGGTTCTCGCCCGACCATTTTTGCAGGCTGTTTATCCGCGAATACGGCGTCGCGCCCAAGGAGTATCTGTTGCGGCTGCGACTCGGCGAAGCGGAAAAACTGCTCGCCGATACCGACCTGCCCGTTTCGGCTATCGCCACGCAAGTCGGGTTTTCGGACATCAGCCAGTTCTCGTGGTTTTATAAAAAACGACACGGCTTCCCGCCGTCTCAGGCGCGGAAATAACCCGCCGCGTCGCAAAAAATACCGTATACGAAAAGACGATCCTCCCGACAGAACGAGAGAATCGTTTTTTTGACGTGCCGTCGCAGGGCGGTGAGCCGCCGCGGGCGAGGCGGTGAGCCACCGCAGGCAAGTATTTGGGTGTTCGTGTTCGCTTAGTTTTCTTCCTGTTGCAGGGGATTATTTCTCGACTAACGCTCGAAATGACAACGTGTTCGCTTGGTTTGCGGGCGGACGAGGAACGCCCCTACCTTATAAGGCTTCCCCTTGGGGACCTGTCGCGTAGCGACTGATGAGGGGTTGTCTTTTACATTACGTTCGTCATAGCCCGACCCCTCATTCGTCTTGCCTACGCTATCGCTTCGGCAATCCACCTTCCCCCCAAGGGGAAGGCTTTAAAAAGTCACTTTTATAATGTCATTTCGGCCGAAGCGTCAGCGAAGTGGAGAAATCCCCCGCGGAAGTCACCCGATAACGATACTGTTACTGCTTTTTCGACCATATTTGTCGGCGTAGCCGACGGTAGGGCGGTGTTACGCCCGCCAAAAATTTGCAGAGCTCAAACGAAATACCCACGGGCGGACGAGGAACGCCCCTACCGAAGCTGAAAACCTTGTTATAAGCGATATGCCGTAACCTGCGGAAGTCACCCGACTTCCCCACTACCACAACCATTTTCGACCTTTAAAGCGTTGCGGGGTCTGGGACACAGTCGCAAGTGTCCCAGCGGCTTTTTTGCTACTTTTTTCTCCGCTCGAAAAAAGTAGAGTACATTTCCCTTTCTTTTCTAAAAAGATATTTGTTACTATTCTAAAAGTAAGCCATAGCGGCAACGCGTTTTCTCCGCCTGAAAAAAGTAAAATACATTTCCCTTTCTTTTCTAAAAAACAAAAACCTTCTCTTCGTTTCTTTCGCAAAGAAAAGGTTTGCGGGCGGACGAGGGCGTCCGCCCCTACCACGTTCTACCGAAAGTAAGTACGGGCATCGCCGACTTGCCTACGGCGGCTCGCCGTTTTGTTACTATTCTAAAAGTAAGCCATAGCGGCAGCGACTTTATACAGTATATTTACCGTCCACGGTGGGGATTATCAGTCCGCAGGAAGCGGCGAGGTCGATTGCGGAATCGATTGCGGCGACGACCTTGGGGGTGCGGCGCGGGCAATTCATAAGCGAGGCGACGGCTTTTACGAGTTCGGCGCGATCGACGGGCGCGTTACGCTCGACGGCGCAACGCACGGCGACGGCAAGTTCTCTCGGGCAGACGTCGGAAATATCGCGGTCGGTCTTCTCGTCAAACGGACGGAAGAACGTCGGATCGGCTTCGGCGTACCACGTTTCGTCGTCGTAATCGCGTGCGAAATCGGCAAGCGACCGCACGATCCGCGACAAGTTCGCGCGCGCTTTTTTGGACGTTTGCGGCACGGAATAAACCTCTCCGAGGCGGGAAAGAACGTAATTTTCGGAAACGGGCCCCTCGGCGCGTATAATCGTTTCGGCTTTGTTGGCGATCGCGGCGGCGTTGTTCTCGTCGAGAACGTAGTCCGCTCCCGCGCGGGCGAGCGGCTTGAGCGTGATCCTGCGATAAGGCTTGCGATACTTGTTAAGCGTTTCGCGGTCGCTCTTTTTCGAGTGCGTTCCGCTGCCGGCGAGCGCGGCGACGACTTCCTTTATGCGCGCGATTTCGCGGCGGGGGTTGCCGAGGTAATTGATTGTCCAGAGGTGATATACGTTCCAGCCGAGCGTTTTGAGAATACGCGTGCTCATGGCAACGCGGTCGCGCACGGACGGAATACGGTTTTCGTTTTCGCCGTCGCAAACGATCGCGAGAATATACTTTTTCGGGTCTCGCGGATCGATGACGGCGACGTCGATTTTGAAGTCGCTTACACCGAGGTCGTAATCGCATTTAACGCCCTTTTCGGCGAGTTCGGCGGCGATATACTCGCCTATGCCCTTCTTTTTCTCGCCCGCGTTGCGGTAATCCACCGCGAGCATTTCTCTGCCGCGTTCGGCGTATTCGAGGAACGCTTTCAGACTCCTGACGCCCTTGCCCGAAACGCGATTGAGGTCGATCATATTCGCCTTTATGGACGAGAATACTTTCATTTCGACGCGGGCGCGTGAAGCGGCGACGTTCAGCCTTCTCTCTCCGCCCGCCTGATTTAGCGGTCCGAAATTGAGCGAAAGTTTGCCGTCCTTGTCGGGGCCGTAACCGACCGAGAAAAGTATAACGTCGCGCTCGTCGCCCTGAACGTTTTCGAGGTTCTTGACGAAAAGCGGTTCGTCGCGCTCGTAAGCGACCGATTCGAGCCCGTGCTCGGCGACAGCCTTGCCGAGACAGTCCTCGATGTACGCCTGCTGAGCGGTGTTGAACGTGACGACGCCTATCGACTGCGCGGAAAGCGCGGGGTTTTTAAGCCGCGTGATAACGTCGCGGACGAGCTCCTGAGCTTCGCGCTTGTTGTGTTTCAACCCGCCGCGCTCGTAAACGCCGTCCACATAGCAAAGCGAAACTCTGCCGTCCTTTTCGGAGGGCGACGGGAAAGTGAGAAGTCCGTTGTCGTAGAAGTTGGCGTTCGAGAATGCGATGAGGCTTTCGTGGTGCGAACGGTAATGCCAGCTGAGCCGCCGTTCGGGCATACCCACGGCAAGGCAGTCGTCGAGAATACTTTCGAGGTCCTCCACTTCGAGGTGCTCGTCGTCTCGGAAGTCTGCGCCGAAGAACGACGTCGGTGGAAGCTGTTTCGGGTCGCCGACGACGATTACCCGATCGGCGCGCGCGATCGTTCCCACTGCCTTACACGTCTGAACCTGCGAGGCTTCGTCGAACACTACGAGGTCGAATTTGTCAAGCGACAGGTCGAGGAACTGCGTGACGGACGACGGGCTCATGATCATACACGGGCAGGCGTATTTCATTATCGTGGGCACGAGCGTGAAAAGTTTGCGGAGCGTGATGCCCTTCACTCCGTTTTTGACCGCTCTTAAAAGCACGACTTTTTCGAGGTTATGTTCGCCGTCCGAGTGCGGCGCGGGGATACGCTCGACAAGCTTGCGGTAAAGGTCGGCGCGGACGAGCCGTTCGTATTCGTCCGCCGCCGAGCGGAAGCGGGCGATCGTTTCTTCGAGCGCGAGCCCCGAGAACTGGCAAAGCCTGTCGTCGAGCGCGATTTCGCTGCGGACGAAGTTGTAATAAACGCATTTTTTGAAGCACGAAAGCACGTCGTCGGGGGTGATTTCGCCGAGCGAAAGCGGTTCGAGAACGAATTCGAAGCCCGACTTGCGGCATTCGTCCGCAACGGTCTGGTATCTGCACCACCCTCCGATACGGTCGAGGTTTTTGGCGATAACCGCCACGCGGTCGAGCTCTTCGCCGATTTCGCCCGATCTCTCCGCGCCCGAAACGTTGAAAATCCGACGGAACTGCCCGCGGGTACGTTCGGCGCGCTCGTAAGCGTCGGCGTAATATTCGAGGTAGAGGTAAGGCGAATTTACCCGCATAAACCGAGCGGACTCGAAGAACACCGCGGGTTCGAAGTCGGCGTAAATCTTTTCGCCCGCGCGGACGAACGCAACGAGGTCGGCGGCGTAATCGGTCGCGGCGGCTTGCGTTTTGCAGCCGAGAACGGCGAATTGCGCGACGCGCTTGGCGGTTTCGGCGCGGTTTTCGGCGATTCTGAGAAGGTCGGCATAATATTCGTCGAGCTCCTCTTTCCTTATTTTAAAGCGCACGGAAGCGGCGTAGCGCTTAGCTATGCGCGCTCCGTCCTTTTCCTTTTGCGAAGCGGCGATAACTTTCTTCTCGTCGAACGCGGACGACGGGAATTCGCCCCACTTCGCCGCAAAGTCCTTTTCGAGCCGCCTTTCGCGTTCCTCGAGCGACAGAAGCGTGTCCGCCGCGGAAAGCAGCGGCAAGCCCTCTTTGCCGAGGTCGAGCGTGCTCTTTACCGCTTCGGACGAGCCGAGCAGTTTCGCGATTTCGTACATTCCCGCGGTCTTTTCGGGGGTAAGCGAAGCGGTGCGCATATTGAGCGTTTTCGTGAGTTCGCGCGCGTAAAAACGGAGCGTTTTGAGCTCGCGTTCGTAAATGCGGAGCACGCTTTCGCCCGCCACGCGCCACTTCTCCGAGTAGTCGAATTTGCCTATGCCGCGGAAGGGCGAGCGTTCGAGATCGCCGCATTCCTTCGCGCGGACGACGAGTTCGGTGAGAAGCGAAAGATACTTTGCGTAGCTGTCGCGGGTGAGTTTTTCGTAAAACAGGCTGTCGATCGTCAGACAGTCCGGAGCGTCCTTGTTGTCGAGGTAGCCGAGGATCGCCTCGTACACCGAAAACCCGATCGGGTGAACGTCGTGCATGGCGCGCATTTCGCCGCCCAGCCTGTCGATCATTTCGCCGAGAACGGCGCGGTTTTCGTCCGAACTTTCGCCCGTAACCGTGCCCGCGAGCGCCATTGTTTCGACGAGTTTTTCGGCGACTTCGGTCTTTTTCGTCTTTTCGGAGTACAGTTCGAGGCAGAAATCGCCCACGCCGATGTCTTTGAGTCTGCGGCTGACGACTTCGAGCGCGGCGGCTTTTTCCGCGACGAACAGAACGCGCTTGCCCGCCGCGATGTTGTTTGCGATAATGTTGGTTATGGTCTGGGATTTTCCCGTCCCGGGAGGACCGTGAAGCACAAAGCTCTTGTCGAGCGAATCGGTTATCGCCGTGTACTGCGACGAATCGGCGCTTATGGGCAGAATTATTTCGCCGCCCTCGGTATACGCTTCGTCGGACGGTTCGAGCCCGCTCGTTTCGTCCTTTTCGGTGTACTCGCTCACGCCCGAAAGCAGAGAGCGGATAAGCTTGTTTTTGCGGAATTCGTCCATATGATCGTGAACGTCCTTCCACATAAGGTAGCCCGAAAAAGACATCGTGGCAAGGTACACGCTGTCGTAAAAAGTCCAGCCTTTTCTGTCCGCGACTTCCTTTTTGATGCGCGCGACGGCGCTCGTAAATCCCGCCGCGGCGGTGGGCGAAAAGTCCGCGAGCCCGCGAAGGTCCACGTCGAACTGCCCGTAGAGATACTCCAAAAGCGTCGTGTTTATATGTACTTCGTCCTCGTTGATCGTCAGTCGGTAGGACGGTTTCGCCGAGCCCTTGCGGGTGAGCGAAGCGGGGAAAAGCACGAGCGGAGCGTAACGGTATTCGTCGCCGTCCGCGCGGTTCCATTTCAGAAAGCCCGCGGCAAGATACAGCGACGGCGCGCCGGTTTCTTCCAGTCTGCTCTTTTCCTTGCGGTAAACGGCGGTCATCGCGCGGTCGAAATCCTTGCCCGAAAGCGCGACTAAAAGCCGATCGTTGCGGTATTCGTAAGAAACGAGGTCGCGCACGGGGCGATCGGACGTTTCCTTATTGAACGGATCGCCGAGGTCGGCGGCGAGCGTTTTCTCTTCCTCGCTCGTCGGGCGAAGCTCGAATTCGTCCGCTTTGGACGCGGCTTCGATGAAGTCGCCGAGCCGCGCGGTGAGAACGGGCACGGCGTAAGAGGACGGCTTGAAGTTAAGGAGCGGGTTACGCATATCGAGGTCGAGAAGGCGGCGTTCCCACTGCTTTTCTCGCGTGACGGTCTTGTCTCCGCCTAAATTGCCTTCGATTTCCTCGATTTTCCTGGGTGCGGAAGCGGCGTAATCTTCGGTTTCCTTGATGTCGTAACCGCCCGACGGCGAAGCCACCCTCTCTGGTAGCGGTCTGATTCCCGAAATGCGCGCGAAAAACAGATCGACGAAAAAGTCGAAGCCGTTTTTGATCTCGCTTGCCGCGCGGCGCTCGTTGGTTTCGAAGTTTTCGCCCTCGAAAAGCCCTTTCGCTCCGAACACCGAAAGTTCGTTCACGCCGCGGCTCAGACGGTTTTCCACCGCCGACGGATCGTCCGCGACCGTTTCGCCGAAGCAATCGTCGGTTAGGAACGCGCCCGCGTACCACTCGCCGCCGCTTCTGCCGAAAGTCGCGTGAATCCCCGCGTTCTCGAGTAGCGCCGCGGTGAGGAGCGCGAGCTCGAGCCCCGAAGCGGTTTTATTCTTTATAAGGTCGGCGGCAGGCGCAAGAATCACGTCGTCGCCCGACTGCTCGGCGCGGATAAACGACTGCTCACCGAGCACCGCGTACATTGCCGCGAGGTAGTTTCTTACGTCGTTTTTTGTCGAATTTGCGTAGAAATCTGCGCGGCGGCGGTTCCATTCGGCGAGCTTTTTCTCGGTTTTCGCGGACAGCTCCCGAAGCGCCGAGGACGGCGAAACGAACGCCGCGAGCGAGTCGGGGTGCGACGAAAAATCGCATTCGCCGTAAGCAAGCACCGCCACTTCCTCGCTCACCTCGGCAAGAACGCGCTTGCCCGAGCTTACGCGGACGGTGATTTTGCCCTGCACGCGCGAGTTGAGCGCCACGGTGTACAGCGGCGACAGAAGGTTTTCGGGCTCGAATTTTATCGTCGAAAGCCGCGGAAGGGTCGTTTCCGCGCAGAACGGCACGGTAAAAGCAGGCTCGGATATTATCTCTACCCGCACGTTCTCTTCATCAGTTTCGCCCGAGTTCTTTACATACAGCCTGCTGACGGGCGACGTGCCCGTGACTATCATATAATAACTGACGGCTTTCTGGAATTCGGCTTCTATTTCGATCTGCTTTATGTCGTCGTTTTTCATATACGTTTCCTTATTTTTCGTACATTCTGGGCGGTGAGCCGCCGCGGAGCGCGGAGTCCGCGCGGGCGAGGCGGTGAGCCACCGCCGGCTAGTATTTGGGATATTCGTGTTCGTCTGTTTTGTTTCTAATGCAGGGGATTTCTCGACTAACGCTCGAAATGACAAGTAGTTGTAGCGTACCGTCCCGCTAAGATCATATTCGCTCCCGCCTTGGTCTCGACTGACGCCCCCAGATGACGAAACTTAGTACCGTTCCGCAAGGTTGGCGGCGGGACGAGGGCGTCCCGCCCTACCGAAACGAAAAACGACATTTCAAACAAATACTTGCCAGCGGCGGCTCGCCGTCGGGCGGACGAGGAACGCCCCTACTGCGCCTTATCGAAACGAACAAGCCTTATACATACTCGCGGAACGCTCCATAGCCTCGTCATCCTGAGCGGAGCGCGAAGCGCGCAGTCGTAAGGATCTCGCGGGAGCGAATACGGCAGTCTCGGAACGGTACAACCTAAATACTTACCCACGGCGGTATTTGAGGGCGGACGAGGGCGTCCGCCCCTACCACGCTTTAACAAACGTAACGTTATCTCTCCCTCAGTCGCTTCGCGACAGCTCCCTCGTCAGAGGGCGCCGAAAATAAGGTCGTTTTTCTTGGTTATCACCCGACTACTCCACTTCACACTCATTTTCGACCTTTAAAGCGTTGCGGGGTCTGGGACACAGTCGCAAGGCGGTGAGCCACCGCGGGCGAGTATATAGGTTTCGTTCTTTACGTTTTGTTCGTTATATGCAATACCCTAATACTTGCCACAGGGGTTCCCTGCCGGCGGCTTTTTTGCATACTTTTTCTCCGCCTGAAAAAAGTATGAATTCTGTTCCCTTTTTTTCTTAAAGAAATAATTTGTTACTATTTATAAAGTAAGCCATAGCGGCAGCGCGTTTGCTTCATTTCCGAAAGAAGAACATAGTGTTAACGCCGCACGGAGAACTTGTATGCGGTTTGGGTGTGGTATTTCTCGCCGGCTTTCAGCGTGGTCGAGGGGTACTGCGGGCAGTTGGGCGAATTCGGATAACCCTGCGTTTCGAGGCAAAGCGCCGCATAATCGGGATAGAGTTTCTTGCCGAGCGTACCCGCAACGGTGTTGGAAGTATAGAGCTGAACGCCGCAAAGCGTGGTATAGCATTCCATCACTCTGCCGCTCTTCGGGTCGTAGACTTCAGCGGCTTTTTCGAGCTCGTTGTCGGTTGCGCGGTCGAGGCAGTAGTTGAAATCGAAGCCCTTGCAAAGCGCGATGAGGTGTTCGGACGAGTGCATATTTTTGCCGAGCGCGACGCCGCCTTTGAACGAAAACGGCGTTCCGTCGATCGCCAGAAGCTCGCCGTGCGGAATAAGCTCGTCGTCGGTCGGGGTGATATACGACGAATTGATCGTAAGAATCTGATCGAGCACGTCGTCGCCGTCGCCGATATTGAAATACGCGTGGTTTGTGAGGTTGCATACGGTATCCTTGTCGGTCGTCGCGTCGTAAGTGATTTTCACTTCGCCGTCGTCGGTGAGCTCGTAAGTCACGCGCACGTCGAGATTCCCGGGGAAGCCCTCTTCTCCGTCGGGCGAAAGATAGGAAAGCACGAGTTTGTCGCCGAGGTTTTCCGCTTTCGTGTTGCGCATATCGAAGCCGGTAAAGCCGCCGTGAAGCGTATTGCCGTGATCGTTCGCGGGGAGCTTGTACACCGTGCCGCCAAGCGCGAATTTAGCGCCGCCGATACGATTGCCGTATCTGCCGATAAGCGCGCCGTAATACGCGTGTTCGAGGTCGTAATAGTCCTCGGGCGCGGCATAGCCCATAAGCACGTCGCGAAAGTTTCCGTTACGGTCGGGCGCGGTAAGCGAAAGTATTCTGCCGCCGCCCGTCATTACTTTCATTTCCATTCCGAGCGCGTTGCGGAACGTGTAAACGTCGATCTGCTCGCCGCCGCGAACGAAAGAATAGGTCTTTTCTATCATAATAAATATACTCCTTGTTACGTTGTTTGTTTTGTCGGATTTATATGGTTTTCGCTTGATTTTTTGTCCGAAAAGTCTCGTTTTGTCGCAAAAAAACGTATACGTTCGCGTTTTTTCGTTACTTGAGCTCTTCGGCGAGCGCTTCGAGTTCCGCCTCGTTTTCGTCCGAAAGCGCGGATTTAACGTGCACGGAAGTCGCAGCGAACGTTATGTTTTTAAGCCCCGCAAGCATGCCCGACATCACCTTTATAGCGGTCGGCGCCCAGCTTCCGTTTTCGATAAGCGCGATCGTGCGGTTCTGATAATTGCGTTCGGTAAGGTGTTCGATGAACGTGCGCATATACGGGAAAATGTCGGCGTTATACGTGGTTGTCGCGAGCACGAGCTTGCCGTAGCGGAACGCGTCCTCGACCGCTTCCGCCATATCGTCGCGGGCAAGGTCGAAAAGCGAGACTTTCGGGCAGCCTTTTTCGAGGAGCTTCTTTTCGAGCTCGTATGCGGCGGCGCGGGTATGACCGTAAACGGAGGTGTACGCGATAACCACGCCTTCGCTTTCCACGCCGTAACTCGACCAAAGGTCGTACTTGTTCACGTAATGCGCGATATTCTCGTCGAGCACGGGGCCGTGAAGCGGGCAAATGCGCGCGACGTCAAGTTTCGCGACTTTTTTAAGAAGCGCCTGAACCTGCGCGCCGTACTTGCCGACGATGCCGAAGTAGTATCTGCGGGCTTCGCAATCCCAGTCCTCGTCCGCGTCGAGCGCGCCGAATTTGCCGAACGCGTCGGCGGAAAACAGCGTTTTGTCGTACTCGTCGTAAGTCACAATCACTTCCGGCCAGTGAACCATGGGAGCGGCAACGAAAGTGAGCGTGCGCTTGCCGAGCGGGAGCGTATCGCCTTCGCCCACGATTATGCGGCTGTCGGCGTAATCCGTGCCGAAGAAGTTTTTCATCATCGTAAAAGCCTGACGGGAAGCGACGAGCTTTGCGGTCGGGTACTTCGCGACGAACGCCGCGATATTCGCCGAATGATCGGGCTCCATGTGCTGAACGATCAGATAATCGGGGGCTTGTCCGTCGAGCGCGACCTCGAGATTGTTGAGCCACTCCGCTCCTTTCTTTTCGTCCACCGTATCGAAAACCGCCGTTTTGTCGTCCTTTATGACGTAAGAATTGTACGCCATCCCCTCGGGCACGACGTATTGTCCTTCGAACAAGTCTATTTCGCGATCGTTCACGCCGACGTAAACGATTCCGTCCGTTATTTTCATTTTGTACGTCTCCTTTTTCGCTTTTCCTTAATTATACCACACTCGACGGACTTTTGCAAGTGTTCGATAAAAGGTTTCGCAAGGTCGAATTCGCTGCACTCGCTGCCGCTATGGGCAGGGAGCCCCTGCGGGCAAGTAGGCGATGCCCGCTCTTACTTTTGATAGAATATTGTAGGGGCGTTCCTCGTCCGCCCGACGGCGAGCCGCCGTTGGCAAGTTTTTGTCTGAAATGTCGTATTCCGTCTCGGTAGGGCGGGGCGCCCTCGCCCCGCCGACAGGGAGCCCCTGTGGGCAGGTCGGCTACGCCCGTACTTACAAAATAGCACTATAAAATAAAACGAAACGCTCCTTCGCCCCGTCATCTCGAGCGTAGTCGAGAGATCTCGCGGGAGCGAATTCGAAAGCATCTGAACGGTACACCTAAAAAGGCTTCCCCTTGGGGGGGGAGTTGTCGCGTAGCGACTGATGAGGGGTTGTCTTTTACGTTTCGTTTGTCTTAGCCCGACCCCTCATTCGTCTTGCCTACGCTATCGCTTCGGCAATCCACCTCCCAGCTCGTAGCATAGCTACTTCGCCGCTTTGGCTAAAAACAGTCACCTGTGGACTGTTTTTACGGTGCTTCGCACCGCCGCGTCGCGCCCCCAAGGGGGAAGGCTTTAAATGGTAGGGGCGTTCCTCGTCCGCCCCGATCAGGTAAGAGTGTTGCGGTAGAGTTCGGCGCCGGTGAAAAACGTTTCGTGCGGGGAAGTGTAAAGCACGGGCACGGACAGCTTTGCCGACAGATATTTTACGCGCGCGGAGCTTCCGGCGGTGGGTTCGGGCTCTATTGCGACAACGAAATCGCACGCGCCCGCCACCTTTTTCATAATGAACGCGACCCGAGCGTCGCCGCCGAGCAGAACGGCGAATTTAACCGAACCGACGCGATAAATTTTGACTGTTTTCGACGCAACGAACGGCGGTGAAACCGAGCAGCCGTCCGTTACGTCGGCAAGCCTGCCGTGATGGGCGATCACAGCCGAAAGCCGTCTTTCGCCGAACACGACCATTTCGGTGCCGTACACAAGCGTAAGGTCGGCTTTGTCCGAAAGGTCGCATACGTCGCCAAGTCTGTTTTCGATTCCCTTCGCCTCGGCAACGAGGTCGATCGGGTGCGAAAAATCGCATACGACCGCCATATCGCCCGTAAGCTCGTCGCCGCCGCGGCAAACCGTAATTCTCAGTCCGTTAAAAACAAAATCTCTCATACCTCATTGTATGAGAGCCGATACGATTGCGTGTGCGGCAGTCCTTCCTGAACAGACAAAAACAAAGTACGCTCGATATTTCATCGAGCGTACTTTGTTACGGGCGCGAAGGGCTTTGCCCTTTGCTATGGTTGCGGGAGTGGGACTTGAACCTCACGACCTCCGGGTTATGAGCCCGACGAGCTACCAACTGCTCTATCCCGCGATACTGACTTATTAACTTTCTTGCAACCTTCCGATCGCTTCGCGATTCCGGGTTATACTCGCTTTCGCTCGTGCTTCGTAAGAGCCACGAACTACCGACTGCTCTATCCCGCGTCAAGGATTTAACGTATTTAGTTTGTTTTCGATCGCTTCGCGATTCCGGGTTATACTCGCTTCGCTCGTGCTTCGTAAGAGCCACGAACTACCGACTGCTCTATCCCGCGTCAAGGATTTAACGTATTTAGTTTGTTTTCGATCGCTTCGCGATTCCGGGTTATACTCGCTTTCGCTCGTGCTTCGTAAGAGCCACGAGCTACCAACTGCTCTATCCCGCGATACTGACTTATCGTTATGCTTAATTATACGCGACCGAACGGCGCGATATAACCGCCCCTCATTTATAAGGGACTTATAGGATAACATGATTTTTATATTTTGTCAAGAGTTTTTTAATAAAATTTCAAAATTTCACGTTTCGGTTGCCGTCGGACTTCGAAAATCGTCGTTTTTTACGGAAAAATACGGAATTTTTCTCTACTGTGCGGGGCGGCGGCTTTCACTCGGCGCGCTTTTCCGTCATATAATATTACGGTATGGCGACGGACAAGAAAAAAGCGGCTTCGGCGGCAAAAAACGGAACGAACGACTGCATCGGCGTTTTCGACAGCGGTGTGGGCGGGCTGGCGATACTCGGCGCGCTCAAGCGCGAACTCCCGACCGAAAATTTCGTCTACGTTTTCGATCGGTCTCACTCCCCTTACGGCAATCGTTCGGCTAAGTACGTTGCGGCGCGGGCGCGCAAAATCACCGAACTTTTATGCGAAAAGGGCGCGAAAGCGGTGGTTGTGGCGTGCAACACCGCCACGAGCGTTGGCATAAACGCTTTGCGCGAGCGGTTTCGGATACCCGTGGTCGGGGTCGAACCGCCCGTAAAACCCGCCGTAACCGCGTATCCGAAAGGTAAAATCGCCGTTCTCGTAACGCCGCGGACGGCGCGCGAACACAGATTTATCGCGCTTACCGAACGGTACCGCGCGGACGGGCTCGTAGTGATCCCGTGCCCTCGGCTCGCAACGGCGGTCGAGGAAAATTTTCACGATCTCGACAAGGTAATTCCGACGCTTGAAAAGACGTTCGATGTCTGTCCCGAACCGGACGCGGTTGTGCTCGGCTGCACGCACTATTATTTTCTAAAGTCGCAAATAGCCAAGCTGCTCGGCGGAAAAACGGAAATTTTCGACGGCGCGGACGGGGTTGCGCGAAGGACGAAAAGCGTTCTCGACGAGCTCGGTTTGCGCTCCGACCGCAAGCGCGGCAAGACGTCGTATTTATATCTGTAACCGTGTGTTTTTCCGCGTACAAACTTAATGAAAATCACCCGAATGTACAAAAAAAGAGTATACGTTATCGCTTTTCCGCGACGTATACTCTTCTGTCTTATAATTTTTGCGGGCGTTATTTTTCTTCGGGGAGCGTGGAAATTTTAATCACGGTTGCCGTTTCGTCCGAGTCGTTCCAGATAGAATGAGGAATTCTGCCGTCGATGAACAGGCTTTCGTTTTCGCGGACGATATTTTCTTTACCGTCGAGCATCACCTTTACTCTGCCCTTTACGACGATAAAAAGGTGACCGTCGGGGTGGGTGTGATTACCTGCCGGACCGCCGCCGTTCGGCTCGATATAAGCGATCGCGCCCCAGTGAATTTTACCGAGTTCGCCGAAGAGTTTTTTCGCCTTAAATCCGACGTGACCGTCGGGCGTTAAAAACTCGTTATCCATATTATTTCTCTCGTTCTACTGCACGTTTTCCTTGTTTCTCGCCTGCTCGTCTGCGTCGAACGCGCCGAGGACGCCGATAAAACAGGCGACAAGCGCCGCCGAAAGAAGAACCGAACCGATAATGTCGGTGAGCCAGTGTACGCCCGCAAGCGTTCTGCCGATGACGAGCACGGCGCCGACTGCGGCTTCGACCGAAACGACGGTTATTCTGAACGGCTTCGACCCGATCTTGCGCAAAGCCACTACCGCCGACGAGCCGAGCACCGTGAGCGCGAGAAGCGTATGCGACGACGGAAAAGACGCTTCGAGATTGTCCGAAGGCGAGGTCGGGCGATAATTCACGACGAAAACCTCGAACGCGACGTATGCGATTACGACGACTGCATAGAGCACGCAAAGACTTAATAATTCTTTGTCTACGGCAAGGAGTTTTTTGCGGCGGAAGTACTGCCATACGACGATCGCAACGTTAAACGCCGCCACGGCAAGCGTCGCATAGCCGAGGACCTGCGTTATTTTGTACCATGTTCCGCTGTATCCGATCGCTTCGGAAACCGCGATATTCATACCGCCGAGACCGATTTTGCCGCCGTTAGCCGCCGTGCGGACGTCTACCGTACAAAGCAGCACGATCAGCAACGCGAACAGCGCGAACGCCGCCAGCGCAATTATATAAGGTATGTCTCTTTTCTTGTTCATTCTGTTTTCCTCTGCGGTCGGATACCGACAGTATAACATTTTGCGGCAAATAAATCAAGTTTTTTCGGAGCTTGACGGGCGCTTTTAATAAAGTTTTAACGAAAAAACGAAAGGCGGTGAGCCACCGCAGGCGAGGCAGAGAGCCCCTGCGGGCAGGTGTTTGGGGGTGTTCGTGTCCGTTTGTTCTTGCTTCTACTGCAGGGGATTTCTCGACTACGGCTTCGCCTTCGCTCGAAATGACATTGAGAACGAATGTTCGCGGGCGGACGAGGCAGGGAACCCCTGCGGGCGAGTATTTGAGAGTGTACCGTTACGCTATGATCATATTCGCTCCCGCCTTGGTCTCGGCTGCGCTCGAGATGACGGGGCTAAGTACCGTTCCGCAAGGTTGGCGGCGGGGCGAGGGCGTCCCGCCCTACCGAAGCGGTTTTACGCCCGCCAAAGTATCGTTGTACTCAAACGGTATACCCTTGGGCGGACGAGGGCGTTCTCCACTACCACATAAGGCTTCCCCTTGGGGGGAAGCTGTCGCGAAGCGACTGATGAGGGGTTGTCTTTTACGTTCCGCTCGTCATAACCCAACCCCTCATCCGTCTTGCCTACGCTATCGCTTCGGCAATCCACCTCCCAGCTCGCAACACAGTTGCTTCACCGCTTTGGCTAAAAACAGTCACCTGTGGACTGTTTTTACGGTGCTTCGCACCGCCGCGTCGCGCCCCCAAGGGGGAAGGCTTGAATTAGGTTACTTATTAACGTCATTTCGACCGAAGCGAACGACGTAAGCCGTGAGCGGAGTGGAGAAATCCCCCGCGGAAGTCTCCCGACTACTCCACTGTTACAACTATTTTCGACCTTTGCGGGCGGACGAGGGCGTCCGCCCCTACCGAAGCGGGAAACCTTGTTAAAAGCGATATACCGTAACCCCACGGAAGTCCCGCGACTACTCCACTACCACAACATTTTTCGACCTTTAAAGCGTTGCGGGGTCTGGGACACAGCCGCAAGGCGGTGAGCCACCGCGGGCGAGTGGCTGGGTTTCGTTCTTTACGTTTGTTCGTTATATGCAATACCCTAATACTTGCCACAGGGTTTCCCTGCCGGCGGCTTTTTTGTTACTTTTTTCTCCGCTTGAAAAAAGTAAAATACATTTTATTATCTTTCTTAAAGATATTTGTTACTATTTCCAAAGTAAATCATAGCGATAGCGAATACTTGCCCGCGGCGGTTCGCCGTTCGCTCGAAATGACGTGGCAAAGGAGCGTTACGTCGGAATAAATCCGGATAGAAAAACGCGCCGCAGGGGTAAGCCTACGGCGCGTTTCTGTGAATTTCCGATTACTCTCCCTTGTACGGAAGGAGTGCGATTGCGCGGGCGCGTTTGACGGCGAGCGAGAGCTGGCGCTGATGCTCGGCGCAGGTACCCGAAGCGCGACGGGGAACGATCTTCCCCTTTTCGGTTACGAAACGTTTAAGTCTCGCAACGTCTTTGTAATCGATTTCCTCGATTTTCTCGGCGCAGAACGCGCAGACTTTCTTTTTGGGGGCGCGTCTGAACTTCTTGGACTTATCGTCGGTGTCGACGTTTTTGTTGATATTTTTCTTATCCATAATAATTAACCTCTTGAATTGAATTAGAACGGCAGATCGTCGGTATCCACAGGCTGAAGGTCGCTGACTTTCTTGTTGCCGCCGCTTCTTGCGGGTGCGGAATCGTTAGACGAATTGTCGTTGTTGCCGCCGCCTGCGTTGATGAACTCGACGTCGTCGGCTACGATTTCGCTGACGTAACGCTTGTTGCCTTCCTTATCGTCGTAAGTGCGGTTCTGAAGCTGTCCGACTACGCAAACTTTTCTGCCCTTGGACAGGTATTTCGCGCAGTTGTCGGCAAGTCCGCGCCAAGTCACGATATTGATGAAGTCCGCTTCGCGTTCGCCGCTCGCGTTGGTGTAGCTGCGGTTTACGGCAATGGTGAATCTGCAGTACGACACGCCGCCGCCCGTCGTCTGGTGTTCGGGATCGCGGGTGAGATTACCGATAAAAATGCATTTGTTCATAGTTTCACCTACTTTCTTACGACGATGAATCTGATTACGTCGTCGGTAATGCGCATCTGACGCTCGAGCTCGGCGGGAGTTTCCGGCTTCGCTTCGAAAGTCATCAGAACGTAGTAACCTTCGCTCTTGAAAGCGATTTCGTAAGCGAGCTTTTTAACGCCCCACTTGTCTACGCTTTCAACGCTGCCACCCTCGCCCTCGACAACCGCTTTGAACCTCTCGATGAGAGCGTCTTTCGCCGCGTCGTCAAGCGAAGCGTTAAGGATATACAGTGCTTCGTACTTGTTCATAACTTAAACCTCCTTTTGGTCTTTTGTCCCCGCTTTTTGCGGAGAAAGGATATGCCCGTATTTTTACGAGCAATCAATTATAACATAATATTCGTCGGAAATCAAGCGTTTTGAACGTGTTTTTCACGAATTTCAGTGCGTAAAACCCGAATTCTACCGCGCGTAGAGTGCTCGGAGCGAAACTCTACCGACGAGGCTTCGCTCCGGAGAGAGAAAACGGGCAACTGTAGGTTGATTTTCCCGCGACGCAAAGGTAGAATATTTACGTCGGCGGCGGTTACGGCGCTTGTCGATTATTCTTGTAAAGGAGTAAAAAATGAGAAAGTTTATATTAAGTTGCGGATCTACGGTCGATCTTCCCTACTCGTATTGCGAAAAGCGCGATCTGCGGATAATTTTCTATTCGTATTTTGCGCTCGGCCGCGAATACAAAGACGATATGGGCAGAACGGAAGGGGCTTCGGCTCGGTACTACAAGATGCTCGGCGAAGGCGTTATGCCCACCACTTCGCAGATCAACGAGGAAGCTTATTTCGAATTTTTCGACAAGCTTCTCGACGAAGGCGACGTACTTCACGTTGCGTTCGGGTCGGGTATGTCGGGATCGGTTTTCAACGCGATCGCCGCCGCAAAACGCGCGGGCGCGGCTCACCCCGACCGCCGCATAGAAGTGATCGATTCGACGTGCTCGTCGGGCGGTTACGGTATGCTGGTCGATTACGCCGCCGATATGCGCGACGAGGGCAAAACCATGGACGAGACGATCGCTTGGCTTAACGATAATCGCGGCAGGATTCATCACTTGTTTTTCTCGACCGTTTTGTCGTTTTTCCGTCGAAGCGGCAGAGTAAAAGCGACGGCGGCGTTTTTCGGGTCGATCCTCGGAATCTGCCCGCTGATGAGGCTTAACCGCGAAGGGCGGATAGTGCCTTACGACAAGGCGCTCGGCAAGCGTAAAGCCTTGCAAAAGACGGTGAAAAACGCGCTTGCGCTGTTGCCATCCGGTTACGACGGAAAACTTTGGATCAACCATTCGAACTGCCCCGAACTGGCGGAAGAAGCGCGCGCCGCGCTTGCCTCGGCTTTGCCCGATTACAAGCGCGATATTTTCGTGTTCGATATAGGTCCCGTTATTTCGTCGCATTGCGGTCCCGGGACGGTCGCCGTCTATTTCCTCGCGAACGAGAGGACGGAATAATCGCTGCCGACGGCGAGCCGCCGCGGGCAAGTCGGCGATGCCCGTACTTACAAAAATAACATTATAAAACAAAGCGAAACGGTACTTTGTTTCGTCATCCTGAGCGGAGCGCGAAGCGCGCAGTCGTAAGGATCTCGCGGGAGCGAATTCGAATGTAGCGGAACGGTACACACAAATACTCGCCCGCGGTGGCTCACCGCCTTGCGGCTGTGTCCCAGACCCCGCAACGCTTTTAAGGCCGAAAACGAGCAAGTAGTATCGTTATCGGGTGACAACCGCGGGGTTGCGGTATATCGCTTTTAACAAGGTTTCCCGCTTCGGTAGGGGCGGACGCCCTCGTCCGCCCGCAAAGGTCGAAAAGTTGCAAGTAGTATCGTTTTTCGGGTGACTTCCGCGGGGGATTTCTCCACTCCGCTATCGCTTCGGTCGAAATGACATTAAAAAGAGACCGTTTAAAGCCTTCCCCCTTGGGGGCGCGACGCGGCGGTGCGAAGCACCGTAAAAACAGCCCACAGGTGACTGTTTTTAGCCAAAGCGGTGAAGCAACTGTGTTGCGAGCTGGGAGGTGGATTGCCGAAGTGATAGCATAGGCAAGACGAATGAGGGGTTGGGCTATGACAAACGTAACGTAAAAGACAACCCCTCATCAGTCGCTACGCGACAGGTCCCCAAGGGGAAGCCTTATAAGGTAAGGATATTCCTCGCCCCCGCCGTCAACCAAACGTACACGTTGTCATTTCGAGCGAAGGCGAAGCCGTAGTCGAGAAATCCTCTGCGGAAGAAAACAAAAGTACCGTTCAGTAACGTTCGTATTCGCTCCCGCGAGATCTCTCGACTACGCTCGAGATGACGAGGCGATATACCGTTCCGCTTTGGTTTGCGGGCGGACGGGGGCGTCCGCCCCTACCCGAGTTCTGCCAAAAGTAAGTACGGGCATCGCCGACATGCCCACGGCGGCTCGCCGTCGGGCGGACGGGGCATCCGCCCCTACTAAGCTCTACCGAAAGTAAGCACGGGCATCGCCGACATGCCCACGGCGGCTTGCCGTCGGGCGGACGAGGGCGTCCGCCCCTACTAAGCTCTACCGAAAGTAAGCACGGGTATCACCGACTTGCCCGCAGGAGCTTCCTGCCATCGCCGACCCGCCCGCGGTGGCTCAACGCCTCTCACCGCCCCAAAAAATTCACTTTCACATATAAAAACGGCTCTTTCGGTTTTCCGGAAGAGCCGTTTTGTTTACATAGATATTTTGTCCGACAATAAAGTCGTTATCTGATTTCCATAATGACTTCGAGCGGAGTTTCGCCGGCTCGGAGCGCTTCGGCGGCTTCTCCGACTTCCTCGAACGAAACGCGCTTTTCGATAAGCGGTTCGACGTCCACGGCTTTTCCGACGAGCATATTGATTGCCGAATAGATATTCTCGCCGCCGCCCGAAACGGTATACACGCTCGCGTCTTTTCTGAGCGCGTCGAGCATATTGACGTTGTACTCACCCTTTGCGGACTGTTCGCCGACGAACGCGGTTCTGCCGCGAGCGCCGATATAATCGAACGCGCGGGTGAGCGCGACGCCCGATCCTATATTATAGATAAGATTTTCCGCCATTTTGCCGCAAGTGATCGTAAAGACTTTTTTCACCGGGTCGGCGTCCACGGCGTTGACGGTATAATAGATACCGAGCTTGCGACCGAGGTCGAGAAGATCCTCGCGGTAGTCCACGAGAACGGGGATCGCCTGATAATAAA
The DNA here is from genome assembly GCA_934270565.1 of uncultured Clostridia bacterium. Lineage (GTDB taxonomy): Bacteria > Bacillota > Clostridia > Christensenellales > Pumilibacteraceae > UBA10677. Next base: position 70,691 of record CAKQPR010000006.1, read on the forward strand.
TCGCGACCTGAGCGGCGATAAGTCCCATAGCGTTCGCGCCGAGAATAACGACGTGCTCGCCCTTTTCGACGTTGAGCCGCCCGAAAGTTTCGATTGCGGTTGCAACGAGCGACGTGAAAACCGCCGTTTCCTCGTCTACCTGCGAAGGGAGAAGAATAAGATCGCTTGCGGGGACGATCATAAAGTCCCGGAGCGTTCCGTCCGCGGTTTTACCGTAAACCACGCCCTTTTCGCATTCGCTGCGTTTACCCGCGCGGCACTTTGCGCACGCGCCGCACGCCGAAACGGGACGAACGAGAACGCGGTCGCCGCGCTTTACCGAAGTTACTTCGTCGCCGACTTCCGTCACCATTCCCACGCCGTCGCTTCCCGCGACCACGCCGTTTCCGGCGGAGTCGGGCACGATTGCGGTTATCATTTTTATTTTGACTTCTTTATTCTCCGCGCGGACTGCTTCGGTCTCTTTGATCCGAGATCCGTCGTCGGAGAGAATCCAACCTTTCATACGTTCTCCTTAACCGAAAACGCGTTCCGATTACCGTAATATTATACACTTTTCGGCGCGCACGTGTCAACGATAGCGGCGCAAAAGTCACTCTACTTTCGGGAGAGTGGCGGATATTTGACTTTGACGAGGTACAATCCGCACGCGGGAGCCAAGTTCGTCACGGCGGTTTTGCTTCTTGCCTCAAGCATGCGTTTCACCTCTTCGGGTTCGATTTTGCCGCTCCCCGCCAGAACAATCGCTCCCGTCATAAGCCGCACCATATTATATAAAAACCCGTTTGCGGTGAATGTAAGTCTTATTTCTTTGCCTCGCTTTACGACCGAAATCGACTTAACGTTGCGGACGGTGGTTTTCGTGTCCGCGCCCGACGAAACGAACGAAGCAAAATCATGCTCGCCGACAAGATATTCTGCCGCTTTGCGCATTTTATCCGCGTCGAGCGGGTAATCGATCCGCCACGCCCGATCATATAAAAGCACGTTTTCGGTTTTTGACAGGTAAAGAACGTAACGATACGTTTTTTCGTGAGCGGAAAACCGCGCGTGGAAATTTTCGTCGCGCTCCTCGGCTTTAGTCACGCGTATATCGGGCGGAAGAAAACGGTTGAGACCTCTGACGAAGTTTTTCGCGGGAATGGAAACGGGAGTATCGAAGTGCGCAACCTGACCGATCGCGTGCACTCCCGCGTCCGTTCTTCCACTGGCTACTACCGAGGTCTGCACGCCCGTGAGCGCGAGCAAAGCGGCTTCCACCCTCGCCTGAACGGTATCGCGGTTCGGCTGTACCTGCCAGCCGCCGTAGTTCGATCCGACGTATCCGATTGTGATTACGATCCGCCTCATGCTAAAACACCATGAACGCGTAAGCGGAAATATCTATGAGCGCGGGAAACCAGTTGTATCTGAGCCACAGAATGACGAAGAAGAACGCCGCGAACGCGATAAGCGCCACCGCGTCGCGGAAGCGGAAAACGAGCTTTTTCATACGAGTTCTGCCTTTCGCTCCGCGATAACAGCGGCTGTCCATTGCGTAAGCGAGCTCGTCGGCTCGGCGGAAAGACGAGACGAAAAGCGGAATGATGACGGGAATCATGGCTTTAGCGCGCTTGAAAATATTGCCCGACTCGAAATCGGCGCAACGTGCTTTCTGCGCGGCGGTGATTTTGTCCGTTTCCTCCACGAGCGTGGGGATAAGCCGAAGCGCTATCGACATTATCATCGCGAGCTGATGAACGGGAAAACGTATGAGCGTAAGCGGCTTTAAGAGGCTTTCGAGACCGTCCGTGAGCTCGACCGGCGTAGTCGTGAACGTGAGCATCGTCGGCCCGAGAACGAGCAGGATCAGTCTGCAAGCCATTTTGCCGGCGTTTATGAGCCCCGTCGAATAGATTTTGATTATGCCCCACTGCCACAACAGGTCCTCCGGCTTGCCGTTATAGAACAGCACCGTCATTATCACGGTGAAAATCACGAGGAACAGTATTGTTTTGAGGCTTCCGAGGACTTTGCCGAGCGGTACGCGGCTGATGAAAATCACGACGAGCAGGCATGCCGCCGTAAGCGCGTACCCGAAAAAGCTGCGGATAAAGAATATGCACACAACGTAAGCCACCATTATCACGAGCTTTACGCGCGGATCGAGGCGGTGCAGAACGGAATTTGCGGGGTAGTATTGTCCGAGAGCTATTTCGCGCATACCGACCTCGCTTTCGCGATCGCTTCGACGAGTTCGTCCTCGTCCGTGATCGCGGGATCTATATTCATACCGCGCGCGTTAAGCCCGACGGCGATCGAAGTCACGCGCGGGAGTTCTATGCCGTGTTTTTCGATGAGTTCGCGGTTCGAGAAAAGCTCGCGCGGCGTGGAAACGCAGACGAGCTCGCCCTCGCTCATTACCGCCACGCGGTTGCAGTTGGCGGCCACTTCGTCCATATTGTGCGAAATCATTATAACTATCGAGCAGGTCCGCTTGATTTCGCGGATAAGCGCGAGAATTTCCTTCTTGCCGCGCGGGTCGAGCCCTGCGGTCGGTTCGTCCACCACGAGTATGTCGGGGCGCATCGCTATCACGCCCGCAAGCGCGACGCGGCGCATCTGCCCGCCGCTGAGATCGAACGGAGAACGATTGCGTACCGCCCCGAAGTCGAGCCCGCAAAGCGTGATCGCTTCCCGAACGCGCACCGCGATTTCCTTTTCGTCAAGCCCGATATTGCGAGGTCCGAACGCCACGTCCTTTTCCACCGTTTCGTCGAACAGCTGATACTCGGGGTACTGAAACACCATTCCGACCGTGGAACGGAGTTTTTTGAAGTCGAGTTTGCGAGCGGTAAGGTCGATTCCGTCCACGAAAATGCTCCCGCTCTGAATTCGGGTGAGCGCGTTGAGGTGGCTGACGAGCGTGCTTTTGCCGCTGCCCGTATGACCTATAATGCCGAGGTAATCGCCGTCTTCGACCGTAAGACAAATATCCCGAAGCGCGTTCGTCGCGAACGTCGTTTTCGGGTTGTACACATAGTCGAGATGTTCGATTTTTATCGGCATTTTTTCTCCTTTCGTAAAGTTTTTTAGTATAAGCGCAACCGCGCCATGTCAAGGCTTCCTCTCGGGGTTTGTCGCGCGTCGATTGACGACGGGTTGTCCTTTGCGTTACGTCTGTCTTAGCCCGACCCCTCATCCGCCACTCGGATCGCTAACGCTCACACTCGTGCCACCTCCCGGCTCGTAGCATAGCTACTTCGCCGCTTTGGCTAAAAACAGTCGCCTGTGGACTGTTTTACGGTGCTTCGCACCGCCGCGTCGCGCCCCCAAGGGGGAAGGCTTTAAAAGGTAATAAAGAGACAATTTAAGGCTTCCCCTTGGGGGGAAGCTGTCGCGTAGCGACTGATGAGGGGTTGTCTTTTACGTTACGTTCGTCATAGCCCGACCCCTCATCCGCCACTCGGATCGCTTCGCTCGCACTCGTGCCACCTTCCCCCAAGGGGGAAGGCTTTAAAAGGTAGGGGCGTTTCTCGTTCGCTCCGATAGAGCGTGGTAGGGGCGGACGCCCTCGTCCGCCCGAAAGCCAAGCGAAACGGTACTTTCAATCCCTTTCGGTAAGCGCTTCGACGAGTTCGGCTTCGGTAGTGATACCGGACGGAAGCGTAACGCCTTTTTCGCGGAGTTTACGCGCTACTCTGCACGCGAGCGGAACGGACAAACCGATCCGTTCGAGTTCGGCTTCGCGCTCGAAGATTTCCTTGCCGCCCTCGGCGAAAACCTTGCCTTCGTCCATAACGACGATCTTGTCCGCGGCGAGCGCTTCTTCCATAAAGTGCGTTATGGCAACGACAGCCATACCCTCTTCGCGGTTGAGTTTGCGCACCACCGACATAACCTCTTCGCGCGACGCGGGGTCGAGCATCGAAGTGGACTCGTCGAGGATCATGACTTTGGGTCGGAGCGCGAGCACTCCCGCGATGGCGACGCGCTGTTTCTGCCCGCCGCTCAGTCTGAACGGCGTACCGCCGCGAAGCTCGTACATTCCCACGCTTTTCAGCGCCCAGTCCACTCGCGAACGGATTTCGTCCGGTTTAAGCCCGAGGTTTTCGGGGCCGAACGCCACGTCGTCCTCGATGATCGTCGCGACCATCTGGTTGTCGGGGTTCTGAAAAACAACTCCCACGCGCGAACGGATATCGAACAGCTTGTCCTCGTCGGCGGTGCTCATTCCGTCCACCGTCACCGTGCCTTCGTCCGGCAGAAGCAGTCCGTTCATGAGCTTGGCAAGCGTACTCTTGCCGCTGCCGTTGTGACCTACGACCGCAACGAATTCGCCTTCCGAAACGGTAAGCGAAACGCCGCGGACGGCGGGAGTTTCGTCCTCCCGACCCGCGTTATAAGTGAAGTGTACGTTGTCAAGCTCGATTATCGCCAAGTTGTTTTTCCTTTCAGTCTGTTTCTGTTTTTTCGGTCGCTTTCCGAAAAACGCCGCGGATACCGTAAAAAATACCGTTTCCCCGCGGCTACGTTATATTATAACCGTTTCCGCGCTTTTTCGCAACCGTTTTGAGCGGGTTGCGGCGAAATCGTTTCCTCGCGCCCGCGTAAAAACAAAACTCCCGCGGTCAATCCATGCGGGAGCGGTTTGATTTTTCATTTTTCGAACGGGGCGATTAAATATCGTCGTCCTCATCGGCTTCTTCGTTCTCTTCCTCTTCTTCGTCATCGTCGAAGTCGGCGGGATCGACGTTGTAGTCGAAATCGTCGAGGTCTTTCGAGCGCGGATTTTCGTTTTCGTCCTCTTCGTCGTCCTCGTCCTTCTCCTCGTCGGCAAGCTCGGACAACAGAATTTCGCCTTCCTCGTCCGGAGCTTCTTCCGCTTCGTCGTCCTCCCAGTTGTCCTCGACAGACTCGGCGCGTTCGCGTTCCTCACGCTCGCGGCGGCACTCGAAGCACATATCTTCGTCCTCGGAAATGTAGTTCGTCTTGCAGATCGGGCAAAGCTTCTCGTCCGTGTCATCGTCGTCGGGTATCAGAATACTGTCGTCGATCAGTCCCATGCTCGCTTTGCAAACCTTGCAGTAACCCTCGCCCTCTTCTATATAATTGAGCTCGCAGCGCGGGCACAATATGAATTTTTTTTCGTTGCTCATAGTTTCTTCTCCGTACTTCGTTTTTATGCGCCTTGCGGCTACTTGCAATATTATATGCATTCGTCGCGCATTTGTAAACTGTTTTGCACGGGTTTTGAGAAATTTTATTCGTTAATCGTAATAATTTCTCTGTTTTTCCGCTTAGCCGCCGATAAAGTGTACGCCGTACCGCCGCTCGACGAGTACGAAAGCGCGATTATTACGGACGATTTGTTCACCATATATTCGTTGCGTTCGAGCGGCGCCCACCGCGACGGAGCGCGACATACGACCGTCACGCAGTCGCAAGCCTCGATGAGCTCGTCGTATCGGATACGATCGTTTACGAGCCACCCCTCCGACTGCCCCGCGAACGGCACAGCCGCTTCGAGCATGACGTCGGGGTGGGTTTCGCGGAATTTAATCGCCTCTTCCGCAAAGTATGTGTCCGCGCCGAGCGCCATTCCGCATACGAAAAGCCGCTTGCCGAGCGCGTACTGCCTTGCGATTTCGTCGGCGATCTTTTTCTTTATCGCCACGCAACGCGGATCGCGCTCGTTCGTGCCCCACGGCAGTTTCGACGGGCGGTTGCCTGTGAACGCGCAAACGACGCTTTCGTCCGTCTGCGGCGCGAGTTTTAAGTCTTTCAGCTCCATACCCGTACATTATAGCACGTTTTATCGATAAAATCAACGATATATCGGCTGTCCGACGCAGTTATTACGCCGACCCGCCGATGGCAAGTCGGCTACACCCGTACTTACGAAATAACCTTATAAAACCAAACGTAACGGTACTTTGTCTCTGTCATCTCGAGCGTAGTCGAGAGATCTCGCGGGAGCGAATACGATAGCAAGTAAACGGTACTGTTATTTTCTGCCGCAGGGGATTTCTCCACTCCGCTCACGGCTTACGCCCTCGCTTCGGTCGAAATGACGTTAAAAAGTTGCAATTATATAACGATTGTTATGTATTCCGACGGCGAGCCGCCGCCCCGCAAGTATTTTGTCTGTATACGCCAAACTTTTGGCGGGCGTAACACCGCTTCGGTAGGGCGGGACGCCCTCGTACCGCCGCCAACCATGCGTAACGGTACTTTGTCTCTGTCATCTCGAGCGTAGTCGAGAGATCTCGCGGGAGCGAACGGCGAGCCGCCGCAGGCAAGTTTTTGTCTGAAATGTCGTATTCCGCTTCGGTAGGGCGGGACGCCCTCGTACCGCCGCCAAACCTTGCGTAACGGTACTTTGTCCCGTCATCTCGAGCGTAGTCGAGAGATCTCGCGGGAGCGAATACGATAGCAAGTAAACGGTACTGTTATTTTCTGCCGCAGGGGATTTCTCCACTCCGCTCACGGTTTACGCCCTCGCTTCGGTCGAAATGACGTTAAAAAGTTGCGATAGCGGACGTAATACTCGGCACCCTCTGACGAGGGAGCTGTTTCGAGCGTGAGCGAAGTGAACCGAGTAGCGGTAGGATTGTTTAAATGCAGCTACTATTCGTACAGCACTTTACAATCCCCCACCCACCTTCGGCGGGAGCCCCTTTGCACAAAGGGGTCTTAATAAGTCCGCTGTCGCGGAATTGCGGGCGGACGAGGAACGCCCCTACCTGCTCTACCTAAAGTAAGTACAGGCATCGCCGACTTGCCTACGGCGGCTCGCCGTCGGGCGGACGAGGAACGCCCCTACAAATCGGTCGAATTAACAATATACACCTAACGTATACGATGTCATTTCGAGCGTTAGTCGAGAAATCCCCCGCAATAGAAACGAGAACAATCGTACACGAGCAACCCAAACCACTCGTCCGCGCGGGCTCCGCGCCGAGCAAGGCGAATACGGTCTTAGCGGAACGGCACACCCCCAACCCCGCCTGTGCGAATTCCGCGCCTCGTCTAAACTACGCCGTCAACGCTTTCGCCGGTGGTTGCGGACTGATACATAAGCCAGTAGCCGTCGCCTTCGGGACGGGCGGGGTCGAGCGGCAGCCAACCGCATTTGCCGTCCGTCTCTTCGGGCGGTTCGGGCGAATACTTCGCTGGCAGACCGTAACATATATAATCCGGCTTATCGCCGATAAGCCCCACGACGTAATACCTGCCGTTGCCCGAATAATCGATACGCACCCAGCGCGTAAACGGCATCGCTTCTTCGAGGCGCGTTTCGCGCTCGCCCGTCGCGAAAAGCTTTTCGATACTGTCCTTCATCGTCTCGTAAAAAGTCGCTTCTCTGCCGTCGGGCGGCGGTGCAAAGCCGATTTCGTCGTCGCTCGATTCCATTCGGGCTTTGAGCGCGTTGCCGCGAACGGACGAAACGATCGCTTCTTCGGCGTTCGGTTCGGGTCGATTGCCGCTCGGAGTAACGTCCGAGCGGGCTTCGACGAACGAGCGCGTAAGATCGGAAAAACTCTGTCCGAGATACGCCGTCCTTATCCCCCTCACTCTGCCGAAAATTCCGTCTGTTCCGCTCTTCACGGGCTCGCGTTCCTCATCGAGGGCGCTCTCGGTCGGTTTGTCTCCTATCTGCGCGATCGCCTCGTCCGTTTTCGGCGCGAGCGTTACGGGCGACGTATAAAAATTGACTTCCGCAACCGCGTTGTCGGCGTACTCGCCTACCGACGGAAATATGTCCGTGATCCTTTGACGGCGCGTCGAATACGAAAAATCCGTTTGCGTCTGAGCATCAACCGTCTGCGTTTCATCAGTCTTTACCTCCCTTTCTTTGAGCTCGTGCGGCAGATTGCCCTGCCATAACCTGTGCGGCGAAAGCGTTCCGTACATAAGCGCGCGCCTTCCGTCCGACACTATGAAATGGGCGTTTCCGACGTCGATGGAGGGATCGGGCGAAACCGATCCGACCGTGCCGTCGAGATCGTATTCGTATCGCTTGCCGCCGCACACTGCGATAAGTCCGACGCGGTCGGCATTTACGCCGTACAGCGCGTAATTCGCTTTGAGTTCGCCGCCGCGGCGCTCGGTTCTGATCGTTCCTTTCGCGCCGTCCGCTCCCGTAAGAATCACCATCTTTTTCTCGAAAATCATAGTTCTCCTCCCGTTACCTTTATATATATGCGAAAATCGGCGGCGTATTGCGAAAAAAGCGGCAAAACGGGCTTTCCGCTTTGTCGCTTTTATGTTCTTTTATTCGGTTATGTCGCGAAAATCGCGATACGTATCGGGTTTTTCGTTACAATTCGATCGTCAGTCCGTCGTAAGCGGCGATCATTCCGAGCCTTGTGCACTCGGCTTCGCACTCGTCGTAAGTATGGTAGGAATTGTGCGTAAAGTGCGTGCAAATCCACTTTGCGGTCGGCTTGAAAAAACCCGACTTTTCGAGGACTTTTTTGAGTTGCGCGTTCTCTCCGATCGTCATGTGATAATCGTAAGAATGGTCCTTCATAAATCCCATCGTCACGTCCGCAAGCACGAGATCGACGGGTTTTTGCGTGGACAGAAACGCGATGTATTCGTCGGTCGGGTATCCCGAATCGAGCAGATACAACAATCGCTTTTCGCCGTCGTCCACAATATAATTGAGCGCCTGCTCGTTCGGCGCATGGCGGGCGGGAAGAACGGTGATTTCGTACTTGCCCGACCTGAACTTTTCGAGCGGACGAACGACGCGGAATTTTATTCCCTCCTTGATTTCGGGCTCGAATTTGTATTCGGCGTCCATAAGGTCGTAAACGCGTTTTGCGTCCGAGCTCCCGCAGACTTCCACCGTAGGGGTGTAGTTGTGGGCGTAACAACAGCCGCGCTGATCGAAAAGCGTCGGGTTGAAATGGTCGGAATGCTTGTGCGTCACGAGCAGGGTTTTTATATTGTAAAGCGGGAGCTTGCCGCTCGCGACGTGATGCCACGCCGTCCACGCTATATCGAACAGAAGATCGTCGCCGACAAGCGTTTGCGAGAGAGAACGGACGTTTCTGCCGCCCTTTTCGCGCGCCGCTTTGCACGTCGGGCAGTTGCACCAGAGCGCGGGTACAGCTTCCCCGCCGCCGCTTCCGAGTACCGTAACTTTCATTTTATCGCCTCCGTAAGGTCTTTGCTTAATTATACCACCGCTTCGGGGCGATTGTCAACGGTTTTTGCCGTCTCGGGCAACGCCGATTTTGTACTAAGGAACGAAAACGCAAACGTTAAGCCTTTTATTTCACGCGCAGCACGACTTTGCCGACGTTTTCGAAGCTCCCGAGCACGGCGTGAGCTTCTTCGACTTCGGATATATCGAAAACCTTGTAAATACTCGGCTTTATCGTGCCGTCCTCGAAGTATTTCCACACGTCGCGCGAGAGGTTTTGGAGTATTTCGTGTTTTCGGTCGTTCGTGCGGTCGCATGAATTTCGACGATTACTCCGTCGTCGGCGAGGACGGGCTCAGGAACGTCCGTCCACACAAAATTTTTATTCTCGTCTATGAGCATTGCTTTCATATTTTTGTCTCCTTTCAGTCTTTTATTATCGGAGTTTTACGTTTTTTGTCGATTTTCGGGCGAAAACGTTATTTCTCGGCGACGTCGTACCCGCACGCCGCAAGCGTGTATTTCTGGAGCAGGTATTCGTGATCGTAGTCCGTCCGATCGGGAATTTCGCCGCGGATTTCGCCGACAAATTCGCGCATCATCGGGTCGTAGCGTTCCTGTTCGGCGATTTCGACCGTGCGGAAACCGTCGCTCCACGGATCGCATTCGCCGTCGTACATTTCTCTGACTTCGAGCTTTTTTTCGATAGGCGAAACGGAAATCGTTCCCTTCTCGCCGCAGATCGTTAATTCGCGCATACCCCAGCCGTTGACTTCCACGCTCGAAACCTTGACGGTGGCGATACCGTCGGGGTACGTCATAACCGCAAGCGAAGTGTCCGTAAAGTCTATCCCGCCGTCGCCCGAAACCGTACCGAATGCGGACAGGCTTTGCGGCTCGCCTTTGAGCCCGAGCACGAGATCTATGAGGTGACAGCCGAAAATGTACATTATGGGCGATTTCACGCCGTAGCTTATAAACTGTTCTTTCTGCCATGCGGGGTGCTTGGTGCACATTTCGGCGGTAACGTTGTAGATTTTGCCGAGCGCGCCGCTTTTAGCTTTTTCAAACGCGTAACGAATTCCCGCGTTGTAGCGGTACATATACCCCGTCTGGAAAATCAGGCGCTTTTCGCGGCTGAGGTCCAGAAACTCCTTGTAATCTTTAAGATCCGCGCCGGCGGGTTTGTCCATATGAACGTGCAACCCGCGTTCCGCGCACCGCTTCGCCGTGGGAACGAGCTCGGGAACGGACGGCTCGACCATTGCCGCGTCAAGCCCCGCCGCGAAAAGCTCGGCTTCAGTCATGATTTTTATGTCCGAAAACGTCGCGTGGCAATCCTTGAGCTTGCGGGCGAGCATTTCTTCGTTCGGCTCGCAAAGCCCGACTATTTCGACCCGTTCGTCTCTTTTCAGCGCGTCTATCGCGGGCGAAGCGTGGTTGTGCCCTATCCCGAATATGCCTATTCTCGTCTTTTTCATATCTTTTCTCCTTTTCGTGCTATTTGTTCGTGCGTGGCGATGAGCCGCCGCGGGCGGGTGTTTGGAATGTACCGTTCAGCTACGATCGTATTCGCTCCCACGAGATCTCTCGACTTCGCTCGAGATGACGGAGCAAAATACCGTTCCGCTTTGTATTATAATGTTATTATGTAAGTGCGGGCATCGCCGACTTGCCCACAGGGGTTCCCTGTCGGCGGGACGAGGGCGTCCCGCCCTACCGAGGCGGTGTTACGCCCGCCAAGAATTTGTCGTACACAGGCAAAATACCCGCGGGCGGACGAGGAACGCACCTACCTTATAAGGCTTCCCCTTGGGGGGAAGCTGTCGCGTTGCGACTGATGAGGGGTTGTTTTATACGTTACGTTTTGTATTAACCCGACCCCTCATTCGTCACTCGGATCGCTACGCTCACACTCGTGCCACCTCCCGGCTCGTAGCATAGCTACTTCGCCGCTTTGGCTAAAAACAGTCACCTGTGGACTGTTTTTACGGTGCTTCGCACCGCCGCGTCGCGCCCCCTCGGGGGAAGGCTTTAGCGGTTGTCCACCCCTACCACACTCTATCAACCGTTATATTTGTCGCTTTTTAATGTCATTTCGACCGAAGCGTTAGCGGAGCGGAGAAATCCCCCGCGGAAGTCACCCGATAACACCTCTCCTACAACTATTTTCGACCTTTAAAGCGTTGCGGGGTCCGGGACACAGCCGCAAGGCGGTGAGCCACCGCGGGCGAGTATAGAGATCTCGTTCTCTATATTAGTTCGTTATATGCACTACCCAAATACTTGCCACAGGGGTTCCCTGCCGGCGTCTTTTTGGTTCTTTTTCTTCGCCTGAAAAAGAACATTTATATTTCCTTTTCTTTTCTAAAGAAAATATTTGTTACTATTATTAAAGTAAATCATAACGATAGCGCGTTTTCTCCGCCTGAAAAAAGTAAAAATACAGTTACCTTTCTTTCTTAAAGAAAAACTTTCTCTTTGTTTCTTTCCAAAAGAAAAGGTTTGCGGGCGGACGAGGGCGTCCGCCCCTACCGCGCTCTGCCAAAAGTAAGTACGGGCATCGCCGACTTGCCTACGGCGGCTCGCCGTTTTGTTACTATTCTAAAAGTAAGCCATAGTGGCAGCGCATACTTGCCCGCAGGGGCATCCCTGCCCATAGCGGCAGCGACCTTTTTAATTATATCCCTGTTCGGACCGAAAGTAAATGTCTCTGTTGGTAGTTTTATCTTAAATGATACCGAAAATATACGTAAAGTCATAATATCGAGGCGTTTTTCTCTTGATTATTTGTCGCAAATGCTATACAATAATACTATTATGAACGACTACGACGTTTCGGAAATCATACTCAGGCGGATCGTTGCCGTAAACACCGTTCAGCTCGGCGGCGGCAAAGTTTTTTCGCGCACGCTTCGCCCCGCATATGCGCTCGCAATGAAGATCGCAGGCAGAACGGTTTATACTTCAGGCGGGAGACAATACGTTTCCGACCCGACGCATATGGTTATGCTCGGCAAATCCTCGGATTACCGTTTGCGTGTGGAAGAAAAAGGCAAGTGCATAATGATAGAATTCGACGCGGAAACGGACGAAACCGAGCCGCTGTTTGCCGAATTCCCGCTCGACGAAACGGCTTCGCGCGAAGTGGCGGCGCTTTTTCTGTCGGCGGCTAACGTCTGGGATATGAAAAAGGACAATTACGCGCTCAAATGCAAGGCGATTTTCTACAAAATCCTCGATAAAGTCACCGCGCACAAAAAGCAGGAATACCTTCCGAGCAGTTACAGGCGTTTGCTCGACCCCGTGGTCGATTATATCCGCGCGAACTACGGTAACCGCGAGATCACCAACGAATCGCTCGCCGCGATCGCCGGCACGAGCACCGTTTATTTCCGCAAAATCTTCACGAAAGCGTTCGGCGTTCCGCCCATAAAATACCTGCGCTCGGTGCGAATAAAAAAAGCGACCGAGCTCCTGATCGGCGACGTCGCTTCGGTGAGCGAAATCGCCGAAGCGACGGGGTTCGGGTCGCTGTATAATTTCAGTAAGACGTTCAAGCTCGAAACGGGTGTTTCGCCGCGCGAATATGCCGCCGCTTACTCCGCGCGCAAGTAGCGATTTTATTCGGGCTTTATTCGGATATGACTTTAAACTTGCCTTTGCGGCAACGGATACTGCGGACGGAGCCGCGTTTTACGCCGAGGAGCGAATCCATTTCGTCCGCGGCGTTTTCGTATCTGCCGTTCGTGTGATGAACGAGAACATAATCGACCGACTTTATCTGTCCCGAAGCCGCGCGGCAGAACGCTCTGACGGGCGAAGCGAGCGCGAACACCCATATCGGCGAGCAGATCGTAACTTTGTCGTAAGCCGTAAGGTCGATATTTATCGGCTCGATCGGCATCATTATCGCGCCGCCGACCGCGCCCAGTCCTATAAATAACGTCCAGAATATAAGCGCGCGTCGCGCCGCGCCGTACCTCGATTTCATTTTTGCCGCCCTCCGCTGTTTGTTGCCGTTTTTTCTGTTACATTATACGCTTTTACCCCGCGTTTGTCAAGAGCGATGAGCCATCGCGGGCAAATCGGCGATGCCTGTACTTACAATAAAAACATTATAAAGTAATACGGAACGGTACTTCGCCTCGTCATCTCGAGCGTAGTCGAGAGATCTCGCGGGAGCGAACACGATCTTAGCGGAACGGTACGCTTCAAATACCTGCCCGCAGGGGTTCCCTGTCGGCGGTCCGAGGGCGAACCGCCCTACCGTCGGCAGAGCCGACAAATAAGGTCGAAAATGTAGTAACAGTAGCGCTATCGGCGGACTTCCGCAGGGGATTTCTCCACTCCGTTCGGGCGTCGCCCTCTCTTCGGTCGAAATGACATTAAAAAGCGGCAAATGCAACGTTTGATAAACGTGGTAGGGGCGTTCCTCGTCCGCCCACAATTCCGCGTAAGCGAACAGCTCAAGGCTTCCCCTTGGGGACCTGTCGCGTAGCGACTGATGAGGGGTTGTCTTTTACGTTACGTTTGTAATAACCCGACCCCTCATCCGTCTTGCCTCCGCTATCGTTTCGGCAATCCACCTTCCCCCAAGGGGGAAGGCTTTAAATAGCAGTGGCGCTCGTCGTCCACCCACAATTCCGCGTAAGCGGACAGCTCAAGGCTTCCCCTTGGGGACCTGTCGCGTAGCGACTGATGAGGGGTTGTCTTTTACGTTGCGTTTGTTAAACCCGTGGCTGATCGGACAACGATAGAAGCCCCCTTACGCAAGGAGGCTCTTATAAACTCGTTATGCCATCTATTTACCTTATGCAATCGCGGCTTATGCAATCGTTCTCAGATTTTTACCTTGATTTCGCGGCTAAGCGACTTGTACATACGGGCGGGAACGGTAACGGTTTTGCCGTTTGCCGAGACTTCGAGGTCGTAATCGCCGTAAAACGCTTTGAACGCCTCGCCCGATTTCGCGGTGAGTTCGGTGTGCCATTCCTCGGTGATAAGCTTGCGAAGGCGCTTGTACGCGGGTTTTTCGGACATATCGAAGCGCAAAAGTCCGCCGTAGTAATAGTTTTCGCCGTCGGTCATATTCCCGGGAGTGGTAAACGCCGCATAGCCGTCGGCGAGGTTCCAGTAAATGATTTTCTCGGTCTTTTCGTGCGAGAACCAGACCTTATACAGCTTTTCGATGATATCCGCCTGAAGCTGTTCGTCCTCGGGCTCGTTGGAGAACGCGGGAACGGTGATTTCGGTGATTTCGATGGGCTTGTTGAAGTACGAGAAGCGGTCCATTATCGCGTAAAGCTGATCGAGGTTGTAGTATCTTCTGGTCGCGTTGAAGTAATGCTCCTTGCGGAAGAACATATGATACTGCATACCGATCGCGTCCACGCGCGCGCCTTTGAGGATCGCGTTTTCCACTTCCGTGTAGTACCAGTTGGCGGGCGAAGCGGGCTGATCCCAGAATCCGCACCAGTCGTTGATGCCGAGCTTATTCGCGGGGAAATACTTCTCGGCGGTCTTGAAGCACCACTCCACGAAGTCCGGTTCGAAGTAGAACGGACTGCCTTCGTTCCAAGCGAGCTCGTTGGTTACTTCGATGGTCGGAATACGGTTTGCGTAACGTTCGCTTATTTCGCGCATACGGCGCTCGAGGTAAAATTTGATTTCGTCGGGCGTTTTGCTTTTGATCCACTCGGGGAAGAAGTGATCGTAGCAAAGCGCGTGCTCGCGCGGCTCGATACCGTTCTTCTCGCACCATTCCACGCAAAGATCTGCGGGCGGGCGGCGGTAAATCTTCTCCGAATCCTTGTCGTAACGCGTTTTGCCTTCCTCGGGCTCGGTCGCGTCCCAGTAGAAAGGCACGGTGAGCACGTTGAAAAACGCTTTGAGTTTTTCCTTGTACACCTCGTTCTTTTCCTTGCTGTCCGGAATTTCGTCCAGCATAAACATATTGCAACCGAATCTGAATTCGTGCGATTTCTGCTTTACCTTTACGGTCGCTTCCACGGGTTTTCCCTCGCCGTCCGTAACCGTGACTTTGAAGTAGCCCTTGCGGTTGCGCTCGATACCTTCGTTTATGCGCGCTTCGGCGGCGGGCGAAGATACTATAAGTTCGTCAAAAGTCTTATCCATTTTTATTCCTCCGTTGATAAGTAACTTTATTATATCACTCCGACGCCCTGAAATTCTACCTTTTTACCGCAACGAAAGGTTTGATTTTCGTAAGCAAACGTGGTATAATAAACAAAGGAGCGTTTCCTGTTTCCGCAAACGGCGAAACGGAACGCGCAACTAAAAGAAAAAACACGGAGAAAGGTATGTTTTTCGAATCGGACGATTTAATAGCGGTATACCGCACGACTCTTGCATTCGATCAGACGGACGTAAACACTCGGGTGAAGGCGCGCGGCGAATACGCGCTTTCGTTCAGATTCCGCTCGGAAAACGCGGTTCTGAGCCGAAACGGCAAGGATTTTGAGGTGAAAACGGGCGATCTCGCGTTCGTTCCGACCGTAAGTTACGTCCGCACGGCAAAGATCGACGATCTCGCGGCGATACACTTTACGCTCGTAAACGCGAGCTTCGGCGAAATCGAGACTTTCACGCCGGAAAATCCCGAGCGGTTCGCGGAGCTTTTCCGCAAGGCGCTTTCCGCCCCGTCCGACCGCTACCTTTGCCAGTCGGTTTTATACGAAATTCTCGCGCTTATCCGCAAAGAAAAGGGGTGTTTTTCGTGCGGCGCGGAAGCGAAAAAAATAATGCCCGCCACCGAAAAACTTCGACGGGGCGAGGATCTCGGATCGATTTCGGTCGCGTCTCTTTCGGCGGACTGCGGACTTAGCGAAACAGCGTTCCGTCAGGCTTTCGAAAAGACGACGGGAAAATCGCCTTCGGCCGCGATAACCGAGCTCAAAGTGAGCCGCGCCGTGGAAATGATCCGCGCGGGCGGGTACAAACTCGAGGAAGTCGCGGAAAAGGTCGGATACTGCGATTCGAAGTATTTGTCTTGTGTGATAAAACGTATCACGGGTATTTCACCTCGAGGGTGGGCTAAATAACTTGACAAAAACGCGGTAAAAAGCTACAATAAATCATACGACAACCCCCGAAAACTCGGGGAAAAGTCGAAAAAACGCGGCAAAAACGCTTTTTTGTCGGATTTGCCGCCGAGGTCGGTATAATGGAACTCGTAACCGCGCATCAGCTGTGGCGGGACTACGATCCGTATGCGCTCCCGCTCGACGAAACGATAATCGCTTCGGAAGAAAAGGACGGATACGGAACGGAGGACGTATACTTCAACGGAGTAGCGACGACGGACGGTCGGTCGCGCATTTTCGCGCGCCGTTATATTCCCTCATCCCCTGCGGTCGCGGGCGTGGTTCTCTCGTCCGAAGCCGATTCCGAGGTGTACGCGAAACTTCTGGTCGCGCGCGGCTACGAAGTGCTCGACGTGGACTTCGCGGGAAGGCGCGAGGGCAGAATAACGACGATATATCCGCGCTCGATGGAATACGCGAATCTGTATTCGCCCGCTTCCAACTTCGCTCGGCTCCCAGACCGCCCCGAAAAAAGCGCGCATTACGCTTATGCATGCGATCTTCTGCGCGGGTTCGTTTACCTCGAAAGCAAGAAGATCGAAAAAATAGGTTTCTTCGGCGTTCGCAAGGGCGCGTTCGCGGTGTACAAAGCCGCGTTCGTCATGCCAAAAGCCAAATTCGCGATCGCTTTATACAATTCGACGTATATTCCGACGCTCGACCTGAGCGGATCGGACGAAACGGTATGGGGCGCAAGTCTCGACAACGGCGGGTATGCTTCGCACCTCACCGTGCCTACCTACGCCGTAATCGGTTCGAACGATCCCGACGACGCGCTCGGCGCGGTAAGCAGACTGCACGAAGCGAGCAGCGATTCGGTATACATGCACATCGACGCGCACCGTTCGCTGTCGCTTGACGCGGACGCGCGGGAAAGCGTGTTTTCGTTCATGGATTTCTGCGTGCGCGAATATAATTATATCCCCGCCACTCCCCTTCTCACCGCCAAGGCGAGCGAGCGCAAACTCTATTACGAAGTCAAGGTCGATCACCCCGAATGGGTGCGCGAAGTCAATCTTTATTACAGCTACGGCGAGGAAAAAGGCGAATACCGCAACTGGATCCGTCTGCCGCTCGAGAGGGTTTCGGAAAGCGAATACCTCGTGCGCGCCGAAGTCTATCGGGCGGGCGATCCGATACTCGGGTTCGTGAACGTTTCCTACGCCGACGGGCGCGTGTTCTCGAGCGACCTTGCCGAGCGGATTCCGCGAGCTATGGGCGTAGACGCGAGCGAAATCACGAAAACGCGGCTGATCTACGACGTGGACGCGGGCGCGGACGGCTGGATCGCAGGCGACGACAGAACGGGCGGCGGGCTTCAGCCCGAACTTCTGATCGAGAAGTGCGCGAGCGGCATCGAGGGCGTAAGATCGAATACGAACGTGATTTCCACGCTTTCGATCGGCGACGTGCACACGCGCGGCGAACGCGACGGAGCTTTGCAGGCGCTTATCTACTCGCCCGAATATCAGACGCTCGATATCGAAGTGACCTGCCACGACGAAACGGGCTACAAGAGTTACTTTACTTCTTTCCCCGTATCCTCTTTCGGCGAATGGTCGAAACTCACTCTGTCGGCGGGTATGCTCCGCTCGGAAGAAGGCTTTATGACCGGCTGGGACAAAGCCGTGCGGCTGAAAATCACGAGCGAATCGCCGCTGTACGTCAATACTTTGCTTTGGATATAGATTCGTAAACGCCCGAACCGCCGTAAAAACGCGGGCGCGGCAATCAGGAGGGTTGCGGTAGATTGAACGAACATCTGCTCGAAACAAATTACCTCGACCGTAAATTCGCTTGGTCAGAGAAAATCACGTCGGTAGCGACGAATATTCTGCTCGTCATACTCGCGCTTATTCTCGGCATTTATGTTTTTTTCCGCCCCTTCACCGTTTCGGGGCAGTCGATGCAACCCACGCTTAAAGGCGAAAAAGACGATCACGACGTCGTAATGGTCGCGCGGATCACGCTCGGCTACAATCGCGGCGATATTGTGGTAATCGACCGCGGCGACGATATTCCCGCCACCGAAAGCCGTTATATCGTAAAGCGCGTTATCGGGCTCGGCGGAGACAGTCTCGCGTTTATCCGCGAGGAAACGGACGGGGAGCGCAGAATTTCGCTGTATATCGACAAGCGCGACGGCAAAGGTTTCGTAAGGCAGAACGAGGACTATATAAAGAATTCGATGCTGCTCGACTCCTCGGATCTGTTCACCGTCGTGAAAGTAGGCAACGGTGTTTCGGATCTCGAAAAAGTCGCGTACAAGGTGCCGGACGGTTGTCTGTTCGTTATGGGCGACAACCGCGACAACAGTTGGGATTCGCGGCACTGGGGAGCGTTCAGGCGCTCGCAAAGCTGCGGAAAATCGTTCTTTACGTTCTCGGACAGCGGCTTCCTCGGCGCGATATTCAACGCTCTGTTCGGCGCTTCGGATCTATTCAACACTCACGACAAATAATACGGACGCTGCAAATCTCAAAAACCTCAAATCGTTAAATCCCCGCAAACGGCGGGTAAAGATACGATCTGACAAAAACTACTAAACCAAAAGAAAGGAGCAAAAATCATGATCCATATCACTTCGGACTCGACAACAGATCTCGGCGAGCTTTACGAAAAGCGCGGCATCAAAACGTTGCCGCTTGCCGTGGTTCTCGGTAAGGACACCTACGAGGACGGCGTAACCGTTCACCCGAGCGACATTTACGATTTCGTGGCGAAAAACAAGGTTCTGCCCAAAACGGCGGCGCGCTCGGTGGAAGAACACCGCGAATTTTTCGCTTCGATCCTGAAATCGGAAGAAGATTCGATCGTTCACTTCACGATTTCGAGCAAGCTTTCCGTGACGTACCAGAACGCGGTCGCGGCGGCGAAAGAATTCAAAAACGTGTACGTTGTCGATACGTACTCGCTCTCCTCGGGCGGCGGACTGCTCACTCTTTACGCGTGCGATCTGCGCGACGAAGGCAAATACTCCGCGAAGGAAATTTACGAAAAGTGCCTCGCGCGCGTGCCGTTCGTCGAAGCTTCGTTCTTTGTGGATACAATGGACTACCTCTATAAGGGAGGCAGATGCTCAGGTCTTGCGTCCTTCTTCGCTACCGCGCTCAAGCTTAAACCGTCGCTCGTGCTCGTTGACGGCAAAATCGCCGTCGGCAAAAAGTACCGCGGCAACCCGCTTACATTCGCGTCGAAGTACGTCGATAACATTTTCGAAATGTTCCCTAATCCCGACACTACGCGTATTTTCATAACGCATACCTCCGCTTCGCCAGAGGTCGTCGCCGAAATCCGCGCCGAAATCGAGAAGCATTTCAAATTCGGCGAAATAATCGAAACAATCGCGTCTTGCACCGTCACGAGCCATTGCGGCAAAGGTACTATCGGTATCCTCTATATCAACGACGGGCAGAAAAAATAAGCGCTACCGCACGCGCTGCCGCTATGGGGTCGCTGCCGCTATGGCTTACTTTGGAAATAGTAACAAAACGGCGAGCCGCCGTAGGCAAGTCGGCGCTGCCGCTATGGCTTACTTTGGAAATAGTAACAAACATTTTCTTTAAGAAAGAAAATAAAATGTATTTTACTTTTTTCAAGCGGAGAAAAAAGTAACAAAAAAGCCGCCGGCAGGGAACCCCTGTGGTAAGTATTTGGGTAATGCATATAACGAACTAATGTAAAAAACGAGACCCCTATACTCGCCCGCGGTGGCTCACCGCCTTGCGACTGTGTCCCAGACCCCGCAACGCTTTAAAGGTCGAAAAAGGTTGTAGCAGTGTGGCAATCGGGTAACTTCCGCAAGGGATTTCTCCGCTTCGTTCGGGTTTCACCCTCGCTTCGGTCGAAATGACATTAAATAGCGGCAAATTTAACGATTGATAGAGCGTGGTAGGGGCGGACGCCCTCGCCCGCCCGCCAACCAAAACGTACACGATGTCATTTCGAGCGTCAGTCGAGAAATCCCCTGCATTAGAAATGGAAACAATCGAACATGAACCCCCAAACACTCGCCTGCGGCGGCTCGCCGCCTCGCGGGAGCGAATTCAATTGCCACGGAACGGTACACCCCAAAACACCTGCCCGCGCGGGCTCCGCGCCCTGCGGTGGCTCACCGCACCAACAACCCTACAAAAGGAAAACAATGTCCGAGTTTTACGAAAAAATCAAATCGGTTTCGAACGACGCGGTCGCGGCAAACGCGGTCGAAAAATTCGAACGTTACTACGCTCTTCTGGTCGAATGGAACGAGCGTTTTAATCTTACGGCGATAACCGAAAAAAACGACGTTTTCGTCAAGCATTTTCTGGACTCGATATCGGCGGCGCCGCTTATTCCGCAAAACGCGAGAGTGCTCGACATAGGCGCGGGCGCGGGTTTTCCGTCGTTGCCGCTGAAAATCGCGCGCGACGATCTGTCGGTGACGTGCGTTGACAGCGTAAACAAGAAAGTCACTTTCCTCGGCACGGTTATCGACGAACTCGGACTGAAAAACGCTCGGGCGATACATTCCCGCGCCGAAGACCTGCCGAAAACCGGTTATGACGTAGTCGTTTCGCGGGCAGTCGCAAGTCTGAACGTTCTGTGCGAATACTGCCTGCCGTTCGTTAAAATCGGCGGCGCGCTGATCGCTTATAAGTCCGAAAAAACGGACGAAGAGCTTGCCGCCGCAACGAACGCGATTAAGATCTTAGGCGGAAAAGTGAAAGAAATACGCGACGTTTCGGACTTCGTGGGCGGCGAAACAACGAGAAAACTTATCGTAATCGAAAAAATCGCCCCCACCCCGCCGAAATATCCGCGCGGCAAGAATCTACCCAGATTAAAACCGCTGTAACGGCGAGCCGCCGTAGGCAAGTCATCGCTGCCGCTATGGCTTACTTTGGAAATAGTAACAAATATCTTCTTTTAGAAAGAAAGGGAACAGAATTCATACTTTTTTCAGGCGGAGAAAAAAGTATGCAAAAAAGCCGCCGGCAGGGAACCCCTGTGGCAAGTATTAGGGTATTGCATATAACGAACAAAACGTAAAGAACGAAACCTATATACTCGCCCGCGGTGGCTCACCGCCTTGCGGCTGTGTCCCAGCCCCCGCAACGCTTTAAAGGTCGAAAAGGGTTGTGAAAGAGGCGTTATCGGGTGACTTCCGTAACGTTTGTTAAAACCGTGGTAGGGGCGGACGCCCTCGTCCGCCCGCAAAGGTCGAAAACAACATAACAGTATCGTTGTCGGGTGACTTCCGCAAGGTTGCGGTATATCGCTTTTGATAACGTACCCTGCTTCGGTAGGGCGGGACGCCCTCGTCCCGCCGCCAACCAAGCGTACACATTGTCATTTCGAGCGTAGTCGAGAAATCCCCTTCGGCAGAAGCAAAAACAATCGAACACGAATACCCAAATGCTTGCCCGCGCGGCAAAAACCTGCCAAGACTAAAACCGCTGTAACGGCGAGCCGCCGTTGTCAAGTCGGCTACGCCCGTACTTACTTTCGATAGAACAGGAAGGGGCGATCCTCGTCCGCCCGCAATCACATATAAAAAGAACAAGTTATTAAAGGAGATATATATGTCGTACTTATTAAGATTCCCCGATTTCAAAGCGAAAGCCGTTACGTTCAGTTACGACGACGGCTCGACAAACGACCGCCGCCTTGTCAGGATCTTCAACGATCACGGCTTGAAAGCGACTTTCAACCTCAATTCGGGCAGAATTCGCATGGGCGACGAATGGAGCGTTCGCGAGGACGAATTGACCGAGCTTTATCGCGGACACGAAATTGCCGCTCACGGCGTTGAACACCTCGTCGGCACGCACGTTCCGCCCGAACTCTACCTCAACGATATTCTCGAAGACCGCAAATACTTCGAAGCGATCACCGGTAAAGTCGTCAAAGGCATGGCGTATCCGTGCGGCGGATACAACGACGACGTAGTGAATATGGCGCGCTACTGCGGTATCAAGTATTCGAGAACCACCGTTTCCACCGGCAACTTCGCCGTCTGCCACGATCGGCTCCGTCTGCCCGCAACCTGTCACCACGACGACCCGAGACTTTTCGAGCTCGCCGATAAATTCCTGCCGTATGTAGCCCGCGATCAAGTCTGGGACGGCTCGCCGTATCTGTTCTACGTCTGGGGTCACAGCCACGAGTTCGCGAACAAGAATAACTGGGATCGGATAGAAAAATTCGCCGACGTCATTTGCGGAAAACCGGACGTCTGGTACGCCACCAACGGCGAAATCTTCGATTACGTCGAAGCGTTCGAACGCCTCGAATGGTCGGTTGATCGCTCGACGATATTCAACCCGTCGGCAATCGACGTATTCCTGCACCTCGACGGCCGCGACGTTCTCGTTCCCGCCGGCAAAACGTGGAAAAAGTAAGATAATCGCATACGAAAAAAGTCCGCTTCGACCGCGGGCTTTTACTTTTTAAATTCTTCTCCGTTAATAAGAAAATCTATCGAAACGTTGAAATAGTTCGAGAGAATTTTGAGCATCTGAACGTCCGGACTTCTCTTGCCGTTCTCGTAATGCGACAACGCTTCGCGGCTCATGTTCAGATCCATCGCAACCTTCAGTTGGTTGTAACCTCTCTCTTTTCGGATCTTTTTTAACCCTTTCAAACCGTTGTCGTTCATTTATTTTCCTTTTCCGTGCAAAATCGCTTGACTATATTGTAACATTTTGTTACAATTAAAATGTTACAAATTGTTACATAATATACGGAGGAATGTAAAATGAAAGCATTTTTGATTATCGTTTCTATTATCGGGTGGATTGTATTCGGTTGTCTGTCGTGCGACCTCAGAAGCAAAAAAGGTTATGACGGCGGCTTTTTAATGGGATTCCTTTTTGGCATTTTTGCTTTAATTTACAATGCGGGTTTACCCGACCTTTATCTTAAAAATCAATTAACAACAATAGACAACTACATAAGGAGCTCCACAAAGAAAATAAACGCTTCTTTGGAAACAATGAAATCGGACGCGTCCTTAAACGATATCCCGAAACCAGAAATAAAGAACAGAACCGTTAGCGAATGTGAGGCTGACGCATTGAAAAGTATTTATACCAAATAGACTTAGTAAATATCGCATCAAAAAACGCGGCGTTCGTGATTGAACGTCGCGTTTTTTCGTATACGTATAAGGATTTTTGCGACTTACGCTTTGACTTTGGGCATAAGCGCAACCGAGGCTGCGATCTCGTCGTCGGTGGGGATATAGTCGCCCATCGCGCCGTCGTTGAACTTCTGATAAGCTACCATATCGAAGTAGCCGGTACCGGTAAGTCCGAACACGATATTCTTCGCCTCGCCCGTTTCCTTGCATTTCATGGCTTCGTCGATAGCGACTTTGATAGCGTGGCTGGACTCGGGTGCGGGAAGAATTCCTTCGACGCGCGCGAACAGTTCGGCGGCTTCGAAAACGTCCGTCTGGACTACGCTGGTAGCGCGGAGGTAGCCGTCGTGATAGAGCTGGCTGACGACGGGGCTCATACCGTGGTAGCGCAAGCCGCCGGCGTGGTTAGCCGAGGGAATAAACGAACTTCCGAGCGTGTACATTTTCGCGAGCGGACAAACTCTGCCGGTGTCGCAGAAGTCGTAGCCGAACGTGCCGCGGGTAAGCGACGGGCAGGAAGCGGGTTCGACGGCGATGATGTCGTAATTCGCTTCGCCGCGGAGCATTTCGCCCACGAACGGCGAAATAAGACCGCCGAGGTTGGATCCGCCGCCGGCGCAACCGATAATGACGTCCGCTTTTACGCCGTACTTATCGAGCGCGGCTTTGGTTTCGAGACCGATAACCGACTGATGCAAAAGCACCTGATTGAGAACGCTGCCGAGAACGTAGCGATATCCCTCGTGCGTGACGGCGGCTTCGACCGCTTCGCTTATCGCGCAGCCGAGGCTTCCGGTAGTGCCCGGGAATTCGGCGTTGATTTTTCTGCCGACTTCGGTTTCCATAGACGGCGACGGAGTGACTTTCGCGCCGTAAGTGCGCATGACTTCTCTGCGGAACGGCTTCTGCTCATACGAACATTTTACCATAAAGACGTGGCAATCGAGCCCGAGGTAAGCGCAAGCCATCGATAGCGCCGTGCCCCACTGCCCCGCGCCCGTTTCGGTCGTGATGCCTTTAAGTCCCTGCTTTTTCGCGTAGTAAGCCTGAGCGATCGCGCTGTTGAGCTTGTGACTTCCCGAAGTATTGTTGCCCTCGAACTTATAATAGATATGCGCGGGAGTGCCGAGTTTCTTTTCGAGACAGTATGCCCTGACAAGCGGCGACGGACGGTACATTTTGTAAAAGTCGCGGATCTCGTCGGGGATCGCGAAGAACGGCGTAGTGTCGTCAATTTCCTGCTTTACGAGGTCGCCGCAGAACACGGCGTCGAGCTCGGCTTCGGAAGCGGGCTTGCCGGTGGCGGGGTTAAGAAGGGGCGCGGGCTTAATCTTCATATCCGCGCGGACGTTGTACCACTCCTTCGGCATTTCGTTTTCGTCAAGATAAATTTTGTACGGGATTTCTTTGTTTTCGGTTTTCATAATCGTAAATCTCCTTTTAATTCTATGTTTGCCTTGCTTTCGGTTTTTAACTCTTACAAGCGCCGCCATCGCCTCGTCGCGGCGATATTTATTACGTTTTTCATTACCTATTATCTCCTTATTAACAGAAAAACCCGAGAACGAAACAACCTTCGTTCTCGGGACGATTTAATCGCGGTACCACCCGAATTGACGCTTGCGCGCCCACTTTCTCCGCCACACCATTATGCGCGTTGCCCTTTTACGGTTGCAAATCCGTCGACTGCTACTCGGCTTGCGCCTTTCGGTCGCCCTCATAAGTCCATTCGTCGTGCGCCGCCCGTTCCGCTTCCACCGTCCGGAACTCTCTATGCCGC
>CAKQPR010000007.1 GCA_934270565.1 uncultured Clostridia bacterium
GGAACGGTACGACCCCAAAACGCTTGCCCGCGCGGGTTCCGCGCCGAGCGGGAGCGAACGGCGAGCCGCCGTTGGCATGTCGGCGATGCCCATACTTACTTTTGGTAGAACAGGTAGGGGCGTTCCTCGTCCGCCCGCCAACCAAGCGGAACGCTCCCTCACCCCGTCATTTCGAGCGTAGTCGAGAAATCTCGCGGGAGCGAATGCGAACGCAGCGGAACGGTACGACCCCAAAACGCTTGCCCGCGCGGGTTCCGCGCCGAGCGGGAGCGAACGGCGAGCCGCCGTTGGCATGTCGGCGATGCCCATACTTACTTTTGGTAGAACAGGTAGGGGCGTTCCTCGTCCGCCCGCCAACCAAGCGGAACGCTCCCTCACCCCGTCATTTCGAGCGTAGTCGAGAAATCTCGCGGGAGCGAATTCGAACGCAAGTGAACGGTACTTTTATTTCCTTCCGTGACTGAACGTTATGCGGCGGTCCGAGGGCGAACCGCCCTACCGTCGGCTTCGCCGACAAATACGGTCGAAATAAGTCGCAAGCAGTATCGTTATCGGGTGACTTCCGTAGGGGATTTCTCCACTCCGCTTACGGCTTACGCCGTCAAGCTTCGGTCGAAATGACATTTATAAAGAAACACAGATAACGATTGATAGAACAAACAGGGGCGTTCCTCATCCACCCGCAAACCAAACAGACACGGTGTCATTTCGAGCGCAGGCGTAGCCGTAGTCGAGAAATCCCCCGCACAAGAAGAAATCACGTTCGAACACGCTGTTCACCCCACGCGCGCGGCAATCGCACCGTTTTCCCCGATGGGCACGAAAATCTAAATTTTTTGTGGTTTTTCGCCGTTTTGCCCCATTTTAGCCCTTTCGGGCATTGTTTTATGTATATAATTAACCTATAATTCCCGATTAAAAACCTCATACTGTAAGTAGGTGTCGTTTATTGACAGCGCACCTATGCACGAGGTACTAATATGGGGATTTCAACTGTTTTTCAAAAAAGGATACTTGAACTTGTCGAAGAGTCTGACAAAACCAGAACGAAACTGCGCACGGAAATGAATCTGGCGTCGTACACTTTTTCGAACGCGCTTAATTACGGCATCGTTCCGCGCCCGAAAACGCTGATTACGATAGCCGATTATTTCGACGTTTCGGTCGATTATCTGATCGGCAGAAGCGACGATCGCTCGTTCACTCCCGCCGTCAAACCGTGCACGTTCGCCGAACGCTTCGAGGAAATGTGCTCGGAACACGGTTCTTCGCACTACAAAGTCGGCACTTACGGCGGCTTTGACAAAAGCCTTATCGTGCGCTGGCTCAACGACGGTTTTCTGCCCTCGCTCGAAAATCTCGAACTTATATGCGATTATTTCGGCGTATCGGCGGACTACGCCCTCGGTCGGACGGATTTCAAAAACTGAACTGCCGCGATATCGCACTCGCTATCGCTATGATTTACTTTGCGCGGAGCCCGCGCGGGCAAGTGATCGCTACCGCTATGGTTTACTTTATAAATAGTAACAAAACGCGCTGCCGCTATGGCTTACTTTATAAATAGTAACAAACCTTTTCTTTGCGAAAGAAACAAAGAGAAGGTTTTTGTTTTTGTAAGAATAGTAACAAAACGGCGAGCCGCCGCGAGCAAGTACTCGCTACCGCTATGGTTTACTTTAGGAATAGTAACAAATATTTTCTTTAGAAAGGAAAGAAAATGAATTCTTACTTTTTTCAGACGGAGAAAAAAGTAACAAAAAAGCCGCCGGCAGGGAACCCCTGTGGGCAAGTATTAGGATAGTGCATATAATGGGCTAACATAAAGAACAATCCCCTATACTCGCCCGCGGTGGCTCACCGCCTTGCGACTGTGTCCCGGACCCCGCAACGCTTTAAAGGTCGAAAATGGTTGTGGTAGTGAGGTAGTCGGCGGACTTCTGTAACGTTTGTTAGAACTGTGGTAGGGGCGTTCCTCGTCCGCCCGTCAACCAAGCGTAACGGTACTTAGCCCCATCATCTCGAGCGTAGTCGAGAAATCTCGCGGGAGCGAATACGATAGTAAGTGAACGGTATAACCCCAAATACTCGCCTGCGCGGGCTCCGCGCCGAGCGGGAGCGAACGGCGAGCCGCCGTTGGCAAGTCGGCGATGCCCATACTTACTTTTGGTAGAACAGGTAGGGGCGGACGCCCTCGTCCGCCCGCCAACCAAGCGGAACGCTCCCTCACCCCGTCATTTCGAGCGTAGTCGAGAAATCTCGCGGGAGCGAATTCGAACGTAGCGGAACGGTACTTTTATTTCCTTCCGTGACTGAACGTTATGCGGCGGTCCGAGGGCGAACCGCCCTACCGTCGGCTACGCCGACCAAATAAGGTCGAAAATGGTTGTAGAAGCAGCGTTGTCGGGTGACTTCCGCGGGGGATTTCTCCACTTCGCTCACGGCTCACGCCGTTCGTTTCGGTCGAAATGACGTTAAGAAGTGGCAAATATAACGATTGATAGAGCGTGGTAGGGGCGGACGCCCTCGTCCGCCCGCAAAGGTATAACTCCGCGGGCAAGAATTCGTTTGGAATATCGTTTTTCGCCTCGGTAGGGCGGGGCGCCCTCGCCCCGCCGCCAACCAAACGGACACGTTGTCATTTCGAGCGTAGTCGAGAAATCCCCTGCAACAGGAACGGCAACATTCGAACACGACCATCAAGGCTTCCCCTTGGGGACCTGTCGCGTAGCGACTGATGAGGGGTTGTTTTTTACGTTTCGTTTGTCTTAGCCCGACCCCTCATTCGTCTTGCCTTCGCTATCGCTTCGGCAATCCACCTTCCCCCCAAGGGGAAGGCTTTAAATTACCCGCGCACGACCCACGATAGCTCCAAGCGGAACGGTATTTCGCCCCGTCGTCTCGAGCGTAGTCGAGAAATCCCCCGCATTAGAAACTAAAACATTCGTACACATCTTACCTAAATACTTGCCTGCGGAGGCTCAACGCCTTGCCCACGCGGGCTTCGCGCCGATCCGAGTGACGAATGAGGGGAATACATCCTTATAGGTACGGGTACACCCTCCGTCTACCCTTCGATTTCCTCGATTTTTTCCGCGAGCGCCTGCTTAGTTACGCCTGTCCGAACGCATTTTTCGGCGGCGGCGACGAAACACGCGAGCGCTTCGGCGCGGAGCTCGTCCATCTTTCCTTCCGACTGCGGCAGAACGTAAAACCCGCTGCCCGCGCGGGCTTCGACGAAACCGCTTTGTTCAAGCTGCTCGTAAGCGTTTTTCACGGTAATGACGCTTACGCCGGTTTCGAGGCTGACCCTGCGGATCGACGGCAGGCAAAAATCGGGAGGCAGATCTCCCGACGTGATTTGCTCTTTTATCTGATTGTAAATCTGCTCGCGGGCGGGAACGCGCCCCGAACGGAGTATCGTAAGTTTCACAGGCTCACCTTTTCAAACCGTTTTTGCGCGACCTTTACTCCGAGCGCGGAAAGTCCGGCGTAAGCCGCCGCGCCGCCCGCGAAAACGATCCCCCGCACCCACAGATAAGCGCCGCCTATGCCGTCGAGAACGGCTTTTATCGCGGGCACGAAACACAATCCTTCCGCAACGGCGTATACCATAAAGAAAACGACGACTCCCGCGATTATCGGCACGCCCGCCTTATAACCGGTTCTGAAAAAGCCCGCGAGATACACGGCGTTGAATGCTCCCGTCGCAATCATCGCCACTCCGAAAAACGCAAGGTTCGGATCGAAGCCGACGGGGTTTCCCGAGGGTGAAATCACAAAATCGGCAAGCGCGGCGGCAATCCCCGATATCATAAAGAAAAGTGCTTCGGTAGTCGCGAGAAACAACATTCTGCCCGTCACGACGTCCGACCGCTTTATGGGTAGCGTAGCGGTGAATTCCACGTCGCGGTTCGAGCGGCGGATTCCGTCGGCGTTGAACACGCAAAGTATGAAATACCCTATTCCGACGATAGCGGGATAAGTCGGAATAATCGTAAGCACGCCCAGAAGCGCGAACAGATAAACGTAAGGCGACGTTGCCAGAAACAGTTCCTTTTTAGCGATAGCCCTGAAATTTTTCATACTCTTACACTCCCCGAATAAAACACCGTAAGATCCTCGAGATTAGGCGTTTCGGTCGAAAAATCCTCGAACGTATCGTCTTTTTCGCGACGAACGAGCGCCGTAAACCCGAATTCGTTCTCCTTTATGCCGATCGCCTTTTTCCGTAATTCGTCCGTGAGTTCGTCCGCGCCGCCGTGAACAAGAAGGTGGTTTTCGATCGCCGCGTCCTTGTCCTCGTCAAGCAGAAGTCTGCCGTTCGCTATAAGAAGAATTCTGTCGGCACACTTGTCGAGGTCGGAAGTTATGTGCGTGGAAAACATAACGCTTTTCTTTCCGTCCGAAACGATTTCGCGCAGAATATCGCCGAGCTCGTCGCGCGCTATCGGGTCGAGCCCGCTTGTCGGCTCGTCGAGCACGATCACTTCCGCGTCGTGCGAGAGCGCGAGCGCAAGCGAAAATTTGACCTTCATTCCCGACGAAAAATCGCGTATGCGCTTGGCGTCGTTTATCCCGAATTTTTCGAGGTACCCGCGGTATGTTTTCTCGTTCCAGCTCGGGTAAAATTCGCGGTAAACGTTCTTCACCCGCAACGCTTTTTCGTACGGATAATACTCGAATCCGCCCGCCGAGAACGCCACCCGCTTCTTGATTTCGAGCTCGTCAGTCGCCATATCGAAACCGAACGCGCTCACGCTCCCGCCGTCCGGCTTGACTATGCCGAGCATCGCGCGCATCGTGGTGCTTTTTCCCGCGCCGTTAGCCCCTACAAAGCCCGTTATAAGCCCCTCTGGAAGCGAAAAACTTACGTTGTCGAGCGTAAATCCCTCGTACTTTTTCGTCAGATTTTTTACCTGAAACATTGTTTCTCCTCGTAAATCACACAGCGCGACCCCGCGCAACTGTGTATATCATATATATACAGTTTAGCACCGAGTAGCCCGCTTGTCAAGCGTTTTAACGTAAAAATCGGTTATTCGACGTAATCCGGCATTATTTGCGGCTTTGCGAAGACCGAAGCGGCGGCGCGCTTGACAAGAATACCCGAAAATACTATAATAGTAGTGTGAAGAGGTGTAATAATGAAAACCGCGAAAACACTGCTTAAATACGGCGGGGACGTGCTCGCTTCGCCGCGCTGGCGGGAAGAGAAACGTTTTCCGCATCACGGCTCGGTATCGTGCTACCTGCATTCGGTGCGCGTTGCCGACCGCGCCGTCCGGATCGCGCGGTTTCTCAAGCGATATTTCGGGTTCGGAACGGATATGAAAGCGCTCGTCCGCGGGGCGCTTCTGCACGACTTTTATCTTTACGACTGGCACGTTCCCGACAAAGCCCACCCGCACAAGCTCCACGGTTTTCATCACCCGCGCAAAGCCATGGAGAATGCGGAAGCCGAATTTTCTCTGTCGGCGCGCGAAAAAGCCGCGATACTTACTCATATGTTTCCGCTCACGCCGACGTTTCCGTCCTGCCGCGAAGCCTGGATAATCTGCGTCGCAGACAAAATCTGCTCGACCGAAGAAATCTTCTGCGGGCTGACGAAAAAGAAAATCCCTTTGGAGGATGAAATAAATGAACTCGGTTGAAAACTTCTTTTTATGGTTTCTGTTCTATTCGGTCGTAGGCTGGGCATGGGAAACGATTCTTTGCTCCGTCCGCGAACGGCGTTTCGTCAACCGCGGTTTTCTCAACGGTCCGTACTGCCCGATTTACGGCTGGGGCGCGTGCCTCGACGTTCTCGTTCTCGGCTCGCTCAAACAGTGGTGGCTGATCTTTATTCTCAGCGTAATCCTCACGGGCGTGCTCGAATACGCCACCTCGTTCGCAATGGAAAAACTTTTCCACGCGCGCTGGTGGGATTACTCTAACCGCAAATTCAACATCAACGGCAGGGTTTGCCTGCTCGGAATGTTCGTTTTCGGCGTGTTCTCCGTCCTGCTCCTTCTCTTCCTCCACCCCGCCGTGTCCCGCGTAACCGAACTTATCCCCGTAACGGTAAAGCACGTTCTGTTCGCCGTAACCGCCGCGGGCTTCCTCGCCGACAACGTAATCACCTTCGTCGGCATCGGCGGGCTCGCGAACAAGGTGAAAGCGCTTGCCGCTTCGATCAAAGATCGTTACGACCGTTACGCCGAGGAAAACCTCCGCAAAACCGCTTCGGACGCCGCGCTGCGCGACTTCGCCCGCCGCGACCTCAACGCTCAGGAACGCCGTATTATTCACGCTTTCCCGAAGCTCCGCTCCACGTTCAACCGCGATATGTTCGCACGTCTGCGTGAAGCCCTCTCGCGTAAAAAGACCGCCGACCCCGCCGAAACGGAAGAAAAATAACCTATGGACAGACAAGAATTCGAAGATTTCGTCGCGCAAACGTACAACGTCGCGGGAGAACGCCTGTGGGTGCGCTACCCCGAGTACGCCGTATTCCGAAACCCTTCGAGCGGTAAATGGTTCGCGTGCGCTATGCGCATAAAAAAGCGCCTGATCGGGCTCGGCGACGGCGAAATAGACGTCGTAAACCTCAAAAACGACCCGCTCGCGATCGAATTCTTATTGCCGACCGACGGTCTTTTTCCCGCCTACCATATGAACAAAACGCACTGGATCACCGTCGCGCTCGACGGCTCCGTAAGCGACGAACTGATAAAAGCGCTTACCTGTGAAAGCTTCGACCTCACCGCAACCAACCCTTCCCGCAAAAAATAACCGCAAACACTTATACCACCCCCGATCGGGCGAGACGAAAGCTCTGATCGGGGTTTTTCTTTACGACCGCGAAACGCGATTATCGAAGATTCACTTTTCCTTATGCTTGCGGCGGTACTCGCTCGGCGAACAGCCCGTATGACTGCGAAAAACCGCGCCGAACGCGGAAAGCGAGCCGAATCCCGAGGCGAAACAGGCTTCCGCGACCGTCATACCCGCAAGGAGCAGAAGGCTTGCGCACTCGACCCTGCGGCGGTTGACGTAATCGGTATACGAGCACCCCATCCGCTCGTTAAAAAGCGCGCCGAAATATACGGGCGAGAGGCACGCAACAGCGGCGCCGTCCGCAACGGTGAGTTTCTCGCGGAACCGAAAATCCGCGTGTTCGGCGGCTTTCAGTATCGGATCGGCGGGGTTTTCGGTCGGCGTATCCCCGCAAACTTTCCTGATAACGTAAGAAAGCAACAGCGAAGCGGCTGACTGATCGCTTTCGTCAAGGAGCAGTTCGCAAGCGCTCGTAACCGCGGCGAATTCGTCGCCACTAAGCGTTCGGCAAAGGTAGCTTTCCCCGATCGGAAGCCGCACCGAAGCGGCGGTTTCGTCGAACGAAACGTTGATAAGCGTCGGATTTTCGCCGTCGACCGTCACCTTATGGAACGCCGACGGAGTGAGAAGGTAGACCGAGCCGCGCGCGAGCGGATAGACTTTGCCGTTGATTTCCTGCGTTCCCCGCCCCGAAACGACGATTTCGAGCTCGAAAAACGAGTGAGCGTGAAGCGGGAACGACGAAAACGGTCGTTTTTCCGCTTTCAGATGCTTGTTTTTCCCGACGTAAGTATCGAAACAGAGTCTCGGAGTTTTCTCTTCGGACATATAAACCTCTCCAGCCGCAACGGCTTTTTCGTTAATTATAACCGTAAAACAGACGAAAGTCAACTATAATCTTTAATTTCAGGCGATTTATCCGTAATTTTCGGTTGAAAAGCGCGCTCGTGACAAAGTATAATATAAGAAAACGCGCGGAGGCAACGAATATGGGAAAAACGATCGGAATAACCGATTTCAGACTTTATCGGACGGGGCATAAAGCGCTGACCGAAAGCGGCTTTTCGCCGAAAACGGAAATAGAACTCATAAGCGCGGGACTACGTTCGATCCCGGCGGTCGTGCCCGATTGCGTGGAGCGCGACCTCGCGGCTGCGGGCGAATTCCCGTCCGACCTCGCTTACGGCGACAATATTCTGAAATGCCGCGATCTCGAACGCACGCATTTTTTCTACGCCGCGACTTTCGCAACCGAACCGACCGACGACGATACGTTTTTACACTTCGAGGGGATCGACACGGTTTCCGAAATCTACGTCGACGGCAAATTGCTCGGCAAAACCGAAAATATGCTTATCCCGCACGAATTCCCGCTCGTCGGGCTTAACGAAGGCGAACACGAACTTCTCGTTCACATAATCCCCGTTTCGGTATACGTCGCGGACAAGGAAATTCCCGCGAGCCGCTGGGCGCTCCGCTACAACCTCGACTCCGTTCGGGTGCGCAAAGCTCCGTATATGTTCGGGTGGGATATACTGCCGCGCGCGGTGTCGGCGGGCTTATGGCGCCCCGTAACGCTGATTTGCCGCCCGAAAACGCGGCTCAGCGACGTGTTTTTCCGCGTAAACGAGCTAAACCCGCATTACGCCGACGTTTCGATAAGGGTTAAACTTCACACCGACGAGGACGATCTTTGCCGCTTTACGATCGGCGTTAGCGGCGAATGCGAAGATTCCGTTTTCGACGTGAAATATTCGGTGTTCGGAGTGCACTACGATATTCGTTTCGGCATCGAAAATCCGAAAATCTGGCAGGTTCGCGGGCGGGGCAAACAATACCTTTACAACGTTACCGTCACGCTTTACGACGGCGAAATAGCCGTTTATACCGAAACTCTGAGGACGGGACTGCGCACAGTTTACCTTGACCGCGGAAAAGAGGAAAACGGTAAAAAGAAATTCGATCTCGTCGTGAACGGCGAACGCGTTTTCGTACTCGGTACGAACCTCGTTCCTACCGATATTTTCCCCGCGATCGGCGATACGCTTACCGAACGCGAACTCGCGCTCGTAACCGAAATCGGCTGCAACGCGGTGCGGATCTGGAGCGGCGGCGTGTACCGTTCGGACGAATTCTACGATCGTTGCGACGAGCTCGGCTTACTAGTGTGGCAGGACTTTATGATGGCGTGCGCGATTTATCCGCAGGACGCGGAATTCGCCGAGCTTATAAAAAAGGAAGCCGAATCAGTCGTAAAGCGCCTCCGCAACCATCCTTCCGTGGCTTTGTGGGCGGGAGACAACGAATGCGACGATTTTTGGCTGATGTTCGGCAACAACGGCAGACTGTCCGGAAAACGCGGCGCCGCGCTCGACCCGAACGACAACGTTCTCACGCGAAAAGTTATTCCGACCGCCGTTTCCGACCACGACGGAACCCGACCGTTTCTGCCCTCCTCGCCATACCGCGACGAAGATTCGGTAAAACGCGGCGAGCCTTCGCCCGAGGAACACCTCTGGGGACCGCGCGACCGTTTCAAAGGCGACTACTACGCGAAAAACGACTGCCGCTTCGCTTCCGAAACCGGCTATCACGGCTGCCCTTCGCCCGCTTCTTTACGGCAATTCATCCGCCCCGAACACATCGACGGTCGCGGCGACGGGAGCGTTTGCTCCGACCCGGACTGGTTGGTCCACGCCACCGACCCCGAGCCTTCGCCGTCCTCGCCCTACGCCTACCGCATACCGCTGATGACGAGACAGGTCGAGTACCTTTTCGGCGGCAAAGCTTCCGCGCTTCCGCTCGAAGATTACGCGCTCGCAAGCCAGATTTCGCAAGCCGAAGCGATGAAGTTTTTTATCGAGCGATTCCGCGCCGACAAACAGAACCGAAGCGGCATAATATGGTGGAATATGATCGACGGTTTTCCCGAAATCTCGGACGCCGTAGTCGATTATTACGGCAGAAAAAAGCTCGCTTTCTCGTATATCCGGCGTTCGCAAGCGCCAGTATGCATGCTTTTCGACGAACCGGACGAAAGAGGCAACCTTACGCTTAAAGCAGTGAACGACGAGCCCCGCGAAGTCTCGCTCCGTTACGCCGTTTCGGACGGCATGAGCGGAAAAATTCTGCTTTCGGGCGACGTTACGCTTCCTGCCGACGGCGCCGCCGCGGTCGCGACTTTGCCCGAGTGCGCCGCGCGTTTCCTTCTTATCCGTTGGAGCGGCGACGAAACGGGCGAAAATCATTACGTCACGAGCATAGACGATACGATTCCGTTCGACGAGTACCGCGAATTTATGAGAAAAACCGGCTTCGATCGATCGCTCGAGGGCTTCCGAACCCGAAAAAATACAGAAAAATCGACAAAAAATCTTTAAGGAGACCGAAATGAACAAACATATCGCCGAATTCCTCGATCGTTATCCCTCGCTCGCGCCCTGCTCCGAAGCGCTTAACGGCGCGCTCGACGCGCTTATAACCTGTTACCGCAACGGCGGCAAGCTGCTGATATGCGGCAACGGCGGATCGGCTTCGGACGCTCAGCATATCGTGGGCGAGCTTATGAAGAATTTTATTCTGCCGCGACCGATCCCCGCCGCCGACGCTTCCGCGATCCGCGCGGTCGGAGGCGAAAAAGCCGATTTTCTGATCGCCGCGCTGAGGGGCGCGCTTCCCGCAACGGCGCTGGTCGGCGAAAACGCGTTCTGCACCGCCTTTTCCAACGACGTCGCGCCCGAAGCGGTTTTCGCTCAGCAGGTGTACGGCTACGGCAAGGCGTGCGACGTACTTTTCGGGATAACCACTTCCGGCAACTCCGAAAACGTCGTTTGCGCGGCGATCGTAGCCAAAGCCAAAGGTATGAAGGTGATCGGATTGACGGGCGAAGGCGGCGGCAAGCTTAAAGAAATCGCTGACGTCACGATTGCCGTTCCCGAAAAGCAAACCTACCGCGTACAGGAACTCCACCTTCCCGTCTACCACGCGCTTTGCATCGCGCTCGAGGACGAATTTTTCGGCGAGGGCTCGCGCCGTGAACAATAAATTCTATATCGGCGCAGACATCGGCGGCACGAAATGTGCCGTTCTTCTCGCAAAAACTTCCGGAACTGCCGAAAAACCCGTAATTCTCGGCAAAAAAACGATAAAAACCGAGGGCACTCCCGCCGAAACGCTCGAAAAGCTGTTTGCGCTCGTCGAGGAACTTTTGAACGAAAACGGAAACCCCGCGGCGGAAGGCATCGGTATCGCGTGCGGCGGTCCGCTCGACGCCGCACGCGGGGTGATCCTCTCCCCGCCCAACCTGCGCGGCTGGGACGAAGTACACGTTTGCGAGCTGTTTACCGAACGTTTCGGCGTACCCGCCCGACTCGGCAACGACGCGGACGCGGGCGCTCTCGCGGAATGGAAATTCGGCGCGGGCAGAGGCTGCAAAAATATGATTTTTCTTACGTTCGGCACGGGGCTCGGCGCGGGACTGATCTTAAACGGCAAGCTTTATCGCGGCGCGAACGGCAACGCCGGCGAAATCGGGCACGTCAGGCTTCGCCCGCACGGTCCGATCGGATACGGAAAGGAAGGCTCGGCGGAAGGATTTTGCAGCGGCGGCGGTATCGCACGCCTTGCCGCTATCCGCGCCGAAAATAACCCCGCGGCATTCCCGCTCCTTGACTCGGTGAACGGCGACAAATCCGCCATAACCGCAAAGATCGTCGCCGAAGCTGCGGTAGCGGGCGATCCGTTTTGTAAAGCCGTTTTCAACGAATGCGGCGAAATGCTCGGCGAAACCCTCGCCGTCCTCACCGACCTGTTCAACCCCGAACGTATCGTGCTCGGCGGCGTGTTTATGCGCTCCGAAAAACTCCTCCGCCCCGCTATGGAAAAAACGCTCCGCGCCGAAGCCCTCCCCGCTTCGCTCTCCGTCCTCCGCGTCCTACCCGCCGCTTTGGGCGAATCGATCGGCGATTACGCCGCTCTCTCCCTCGCCACCGAATAACCCCATTCGCCCGACGTCGAGCCACCGATGATAAGTCGGCGATGCCTGCACTTACTTTCGATAGAACGTAGTAGAGGCGTTCCTCGTCCGCCCATAAACCTTCGTTCTCAATGTCATTTCGAGCGAAGGCGAAGCCGTAGTCGAGAAATCCCCATCATCAGAAACAAAAACAGTCGTACACGAATACCCAAATACTTGCCCGCACTTACTTTCGATATAACAGGTATGGGCGTTCCTCGTCCGCCCGACAGGGATTCCCTGCGGACAACTATTCGTTTGGAATGTCGCTTCCCGCATCGGTAGGGCGGGGCGCCCTCGCCCCGCCGCCAACCTGACAGAACGGTATATTGCCACTGTCATTGCGGGCGCGACGCGGCAGTCTATCGGATTTGTCGTATTTCAATGATACTTATTTGAACAATACTCGGTGCAGTATGTAGATAATAAAACTCCCGCAAGGGATTTTCCTTGCGGGGGTTTTCACATTTCTTCGATTGTCTGTTTTTTCTTTTTTTCTATTTCAGATTATTAAGGTTTTGTACTAGCACTTCGTTTCTGAAATACTCGTTATTCAAGTATTCCGATACAAGCGATATGAATTCCTTTATACTTACTCTTGCCGTCGGCGTTACGTAGTTTATCCCAAGCACTCCGTTCAGCCGATCGAACGTTCCTCTGTCCTGCGCGTAGTTTACCGCAAACCGCATCGTTCTCTCTACCGACCATACCGACGTATCGTTGTTTTTAGCTACTTCCGCACATACGTTCCCCATTACTCCGTTGTTCTTCTTGTACGCGAAAATCGCTTCTTTCAGATAGTTAAATCCGTCTAACGACGGGCTTATTCCTATCTCCATAAACAATGCGGATATTACCGTATTGTCATCGCTTTCCGTTCTCCTTACTTCCATTTCCTCCTGTCTCCTTTTATTTATTTGTTGTCTACATTATACACCTTTTATTTGAATAAATCAACTTTATTCCCCTCGTTTTTCCATTATTCTCTGCAATCTTTGGAAATCTATGTTTGTTTAAAGCCTTTTTTGTCGATTTTTCGGTGTTTCGAAATAATACAAACGTAATAAATCACGAAAGATTTATTTCAAATAAATCGAAAAACAACCCGAGGTCTCGGCTTTCTCTGCAATCTGTTCTACCGCACGCTATATGTCCGTGTTCGACGCACCCTGTAGTTTTTTGTTCGGTTTTACGTCGTTATTTTCCATTGACTTACGGCAACGGACGTGATATAATCATCAAAACGGAACGATATTTAACCGTTCCGCCGAGCGCAATCTGCGTAACTCGGTACTCGATTTGTTACCGAAGGAGAGACTTATGTATTCGCTTTATATCCCGATGTTCTATAACGAGGATTATTCTCAAAAAGAAGAACTCGTGAGTTATCTGAAAAAAGCAAAGACGGACAGAGTTTTTATCTTGTTTAATCAGATACTCAACGATCCGATTAAACTCGAACGGGAACTTGCCGCTTTGAGCAACGTTATCGGCTTTTTCGATCGCAACGGAATTAAAACAGGCGTGTGGATTTTTCCCACGCTCGGTTGCGGCAACCCGAAATCGATTATACAACTCGGCGAAAATACCGACTTTACAAGGATTAAAACGCTGATCGTCGGAAACGTATACGATTCCGGCGTCAGAAACAAGCGGTTTACCTACGGCTCTTTCTGCCCCATGGATAAAAACTTCACGAAAGCCATTGCCGAGTTGATAGCGAAGGTTGCGCTTTATACCGACACGATTTTTTTAGAGGACGACTTTTCGATTACGGGCATGGATTTCAGAGACATGACTTGTTGCTGCAAACTCCACATGGCGGAATTCCGAAAAAGGACGAACGAAAAAATTGCTACGAAAGACCTTGCGGATAAGGTATACTTCGGCGATAAAAAGTACAGAGATATATGGTACGACATCAAAAAAGACACCGTACTCGACTTTTTTAAAGCCATTCGCAAGAAAGTAGACGAAGTCGCGCCCGAAACGCGCGTGGGCTTTTGCGCAAACCGCCGTTCGTTCGATCTCGACGGCGCAACCATTCAGGAAATGGCAAAAACGCTTGCCGGCAACACGAAGCCTCTGATACGGCTTACCGGCGCGCCGTACTGGGAAGAGGCAAACCTTGCCACGAATATCGAAACGGTACGTCTGCAAACTCACTGGCTCGGTAACGACGGTATGGAAATCGTGTCCGAAGGCGACACTTGTCCTCGCCCGAGATTCAGGGTATCGGCTAACTACCTTGAATATTTCGATATGATACTGCGGGCGGACGACAAAACCGACGGGATTTACAAATACATGGTGGAGTATAAAAGCAAAATTTTATACGACACGGGCTATCTTGACAGACACATAAAAAATATGAAAACCTACGAGTATATCGATAAGATATTTTCCGGAAAACAAACCGTAGGCGTTAATATTTTTGAAAATCAGTCGAAAATCCGCAATTATACTTTCGACGAAACCGAAACGTTTGAAAAAATCGCTCCGTATTACGTTTTCGATACCGCCTCCCCCACTTCGCTCGTTATGAGCAAAGACAATTCCTTACCTACCGCGTACGACGCTCCGGGTTATGCTCGTATCGTATTCGGCGAAAACGCGAAATACGTCGACGAGGACATGCTGTCGGACGGCATGGTTCTCGATTTCAAGTCGGCAAAATTACTGCACGACAGGGGAATCGACGTCGGATTCGAGAGTTACGTGAAAACGTCCAGACCGCTTACCGAAATTTTTACAGCCGAAAACGACGTCGTCGTGATCAAAAAGACGAATGCCGACTTCGACGGGGACTACTTTGACATGAAATTGAAGGACGGCGCGATAGTCGACAGTTGGTTTTCGCACGAAAGCGTGGGAACTTCTCTCACGGGAAGGAATCCCCACCTTGCAAAGTCCGCTTTTCCCGCTTGCTATAAATACGAAAACTCCGCGGGTCAAAGGTTTATGGTATACTCGTTCACGGCTTCGACCGTACACGTAAGGTGCATTTCCCCTTGGACGACGGGATTATTCAGAAGTTATTACAGGCAAACGCAGCTGATAAGCGGTATCGAATGGGTGCAAAGAAAGAAGCTTCCGGCGGTTTGCGTGGGAAATCCGGATCTGTTTATTCTTTGCAAGTCGGACGACAAAGAGTTATCTGTCGGCTTGTGGAACTTTTCTACCGACAACATTCCCGAAGCGATCGTCACCCTCGACAAGGAATACGCGTCTGTCGAATGTTATAATACGACGGGCGTATTGCGCGGCAATCAAGTCTGTTTAACGGAAGAAATAACGCCATACGGCTATGCGTTTTTAACGTTGAAAAAATAAATCAAGATCGATCGGGTCTCTGTTTACCGCCGCCGTCCGGAGCAATTTCCTTCGGGCGGCATTTGTATGGCATCAACACGCTGCTCGCCCCGACGATAACGACTGAACCGATCGGAACATCGCAACAGATTCGTTGGTCTTTTGCCGACGTCGGCATTTCCCGGTGTGCTTAACCGAAGAAAATACGCCGACCGAGCTTTTCCGTCCTCGTCCGCTACGTAAATCACTCCATCGGCAATCGTCATTTATCCGCTCTTCGACGGACGGGCTTCTCGCCAAAATCCCACACATAAACAAAACACCCTTGCGGGTGCTTCCGTTATATAAACAGGCACCGGCGAAAAACTCACGCCTGTTTTTCTCTTTTACGGCAAAAACTCGGGCAGAAATAATACAATTAAAACTTGCCGATTTTAACGACGGCTTTAACTATCGGTTCGGGCAACTCCGAAAAATAACCTGCCATATGCGGTTCGCCGACGTTTATATACACGGCTTCGGTTTCGGAGTATTCGACAAACGAAAAGTCTTTGCCTTGCATCGGTTCGTTATCCGTCGCTTCGTCGTAATCCTCGACAACCGTCATACGCCCGCGTTCGCCGTAATAGAGTTTTTCCGATCCCGCAATAAGGAAATGCACGTCCGCCTCACGCCTGTGACATTCGAACGTTCCGTCGAAATCCGTTTGTTTCGGCGAATACGAAAAAACGTTGACGTAACAATTATCGTTTATTTCGTATCTTCCGAGCTTCGGTTCTCTCCTCAAAGACCCGATAAGGTCGTATATTTTTTCTCCGTCCTCGACTTCGGAAAGAAATCGACCGATATCCGTAATCAGTTTCATTCTCCCCCTCCTCATATCATGCTAAATCGTCGGGTTTATCCTCGAGAACGAGGTCATAATCGCCGAGTTTATCTACTTTATAACCGTTCGCTTTGTATTTTTCGTAATCGAACGCTTCGAGTTCGTCTATGGCGAGCTTGTGAAACTCGTAAAAATTCCGCCACCACTTCTGGTCGCTGCCAAGCGTTGCGGAAAGGTAAGCGTCGGCGATGTCGCAACCCATTGCGGGAGCAACGTAAAACGCGCCCATGGCAAGAACGTTCACGCCGTTGCCGGTGATCGCCCTGCGCGCCGCGGGAACGCTTTCGACGACGCCCGCATGAACGTGAGGACATTTGCTTGCCGCGATATGAATTCCCATACCGGTGCCGCAGAACACCAAAGCGCGCTCGTATCTTCCCTCGGAGATTTCCGCACCCACTCTAAGTCCCACTCTATGAAACATAAGATCGGTATCGTTCGGATCGGAGTCCTTTTTTACGCCGAGATCAAGTATTTTCCAACCTTTCTTTTCAAGGTGGGCAACGACCGCTTCTTTAAGCGGAAACCCCGCAAAATCCGCGCCTACAACCAGATATTTATCCTTTACGGTTTTCATAAATTACTCCTTCGCGCCGTGACGGCGCTTGCAAATCTTAACGTTACGTTTTATGGGAAAGCGACGGTTTCGGGCGAATGATTCCCTCCGAAAGGATCTTTTCCAGCCTTTCGGCGGCGACCTCGGGAGAGACAGCGAGCTTTATCAACCGATGCTTCCCGCTCCCCTCGCGGAAGGTCGTTTTTCCCTTTTCGTCTATCGAAACGGTTCCCCATTGTCCTTCGGTAAACATATCCGCGCTCGTGCCACAAGCATATTCGACGGCGAGCAGATCCCACGAAAGATTGACGAAATCCTTGCAGTCGCGATACGCCTCGTACAAAGGGCTGTCCGCGTCCCGACGGAACGCCCGTCCCGTATAAACGTCCACGCCTTGCGCGTAGTCGATAAAATCGATCTCGACGTCATTCGTTCCGACGAAACTCCTCGCCGATTCTACGTCCAAAGCCACGTTGAATTCGGCTTCGAACGAATAGCCGTTTTTGTCTGTGTACACGGCGTCGTATTCTTCGAAGCACCCCGCCATGATTACGAAGCGCGCCGCTTTTTCGCGAACGAGCTCGGGATAACGCTCGACAAGCGCGGCAAAATCGTTCATTTGTCCTATGCCGACAAACGTAACGGTTTTTTCTTCGCTCTCGTCGAGCGCCGCTTTCATTGTTTCGACCGCGCTTCGGGCTGAAATTCCGCACCCGTATTTTTCCGCTATCCTGCGCACGAAAGGTCGGTAATTCCGAGGATCGGCGCGCGAAAACCGAGCCTCGCCGATCGGAAATTCGTTCCCGTAATAACGGTTGATCGCGTCGATGACTTTAACGCCGTCGCCGCCCGCAACGCAATGCGTCATTCCCGAAATCGTAACGCGATTTTCGTTACAGTGCACGTTCGCAAGCGCAAGCGCCCCCGCGTCGTCGCTGTCGAAACCTATATCTGTATCGATAATAATCACGCGCTTTGTTTCGTTTTTCGTTCCGTTTTCTTCCACTGAAAACCTCTCGCCGAGCCGTCAGAACAACTCTTTGTATATTCTTTCGATGTCCTTTTTGTTCTCGTCGGTAAGACGGCGGAACGGAGCGCGGCAAACGCCCGCGGGTATACCC
Organism: uncultured Clostridia bacterium; assembly: GCA_934270565.1. Taxonomy (GTDB): domain Bacteria; phylum Bacillota; class Clostridia; order Christensenellales; family Pumilibacteraceae; genus UBA10677. Next base: position 17,709 of record CAKQPR010000007.1, read on the forward strand.
TGAAGTTGCAGAATATACTTGATCGCCGAAAGAACGCCGTAAGGGAACAACGCCCGTTCGAGAATTTCGTTGAGCTTAGCCTGCTCGGCTCTCGCAACGGCAATATTCTTGTCGAAGTTGTCCGCTATCAGGCAAGCGGTCGGGTACAGGAAGTTGTACAGCGACCCTATCGCGCCGTCCGCTCCCTGCGCGAGCGCGGAAAGCAGACACTCGTCCGCTCCGCTGTAAATAAACTTGTCGGTACGGGCTTTGAGCCGCTCGAGAATATAGTAATCTTTGACCGTGAATTTAAGCGACTTGACGTAATCGCCGTCAAGCAGTTCGAGATACTCGTTAAGTCCGAATTCGTAGCCGGCGTTTGAGACCGAATAAACCATTATCGGCAACCCCGTCGCTTCGTGAAGCGCTTTGTAATACCCCTTGATTTCGGGTAACGAGAATTTGAAATAGATGGGCGGAACGGAAGCGAGTTCGTCAACGCCGAGGCTTTTGGCGTAAACGGCGAGATCCTTTGCAAGATAGGTTGAAGGCGCGGCAACGTGAGCTACCACATAAGCGCCTTCGGCGGCGTCCACGATCGTTTTCAGCGTTTTCTTGCGCTCGTCCGCGGAGAGCGAAAAGCACTCTGCCGAACTGCCGCCCGCATAGATACCGTCGGCTCCCTCGGCAAGGACTTTTTTTACCTGCATTGCGAGCGCGGCGTAATCCACCTCTTCGTTGTCCTTAAACGGCGTAATCACCGGAATAAGAATTTTCTTTTTCATTTTATTTGCTCCTTTTGCGTATTGATTTTTTGACCTGATTGTCCGATAAAAATAAGATCGCCGCTTACTTTCAGTCCGTCCGACTGCTCGACGAAAACAAAAGCCGACTTTGCGCCGTCGGGAACGGGCAGAACGCACTCGCCGTCTCTCCCGCGCATTTTTTCGCAGGAATACGCGCAGATATCCTTCGTTCTGCAATCTTCCGTCGTGTACACGAGCGAAACGCCGTCGGCAGGCGCGCCCGTAACCCGAACGCTTATTTCGCCGTCCTTTATACGCGGTTCGCCGACGGTACAGAACCTGTTTTCGCCGCACAGAACGCGATCGAAAAACGCGATCTGCTCGCGGCATTCGTATCCCTCGATATGTCCGTGAGGAAATTCGGGACGATACGAAAAGATCTTCTCGCCGCGCACGCCGTCCGACGTTCGTTTGCGATTGAAGATCGTAAACGCATGATCGGTCGTACCCGCCGCGAAGAGGGTCGGAACGCATACGTCGCAAAGATAGCTTTGCGGGTCGAGATATTCGTTGTATAATCCGAGGCTTGCGGGCGAAAGATCGTTCAGTCCGTGCGCCATGCCCCACTCGCTGTCCGATATGAACGCCGACGAATATATGATTGCCGCGGCGGCAAATCGTTTCTCCGCCGCAGTTGCGGTGAGGGCGAGAAAACCGCCCCACGACACGCCCGAAATACCGATTTTGTCCTCATTCGCGCCGAATTCACCGACAAGAACGTTCGCCGCGTAGATCGCGGACAAAACGCCGAAGTACACCCACGAATCGGGGATATCGTCCGTTTCGCAGATCGAGCCGTATTCGGTGATTTTCCCTTTCGGCGTACCGAGCGGATTTTCGAGAGCGCGATGCTCGGGATCGGACGAGTATTGTCCCGCAAAATCGGGCGCGATCGCGATATATCCCGCGTCGGATAATTTTTTCGTCCATTCGAAAAACGCGTTCCCCCCGCCGCCGTGAACGGCAACGATCGCGGGGTTTCCTTTTTTCGGACGTTCGGGAATTCCGACGAACGCGAAAACTTTGTACGTTTTGCCGTCAAAGCCGCAAACCGTATAATAAATCGCCTTTTGTCCATCGTAACCGCTCGGAAACGGATAATCGACGTATTCTACTTCGGGGCGACATTCGCGCGCTTTGTTCCCTGCTAAAAGATCTTTTAGTTTCATCGTCATAATTCGCCCGCTCCGAAAAATACCGTTTCGAAAAGCGCGTCGGCAAAAAGATTGTGAAGCGCGGGGGTCGGGTGATTTACGCCGTTGGATAAAAGCACGTCGGTATCGGCGCCGATTTCGGCGAGTCTTTTCCATTTCGCGTAACAATCGAACAACGTCGCGCCGCACTTTTTCGCCGTCTCCCGAGCCGCCGCCATGTACTTGTCCATAACGCCGTCATTCTGAATTTTTGCGGTAAAGGCGTAAAGGTCGGCGAACAGTTTGTCGTCCGAGTATTTCGCCCGCGTATTCATCGTATTCGGAGTCATAAACACGACGGGGCACGTCTTTTTCGCTTCGCCGAAAATCGCCGCAAGATTTTCCGCATACCGTTTTATTCCCGCGTCGCCGCGCGTCGCGTCGTTAAGTCCGTAACAAACGATCAGAAGATCGGTGTGGAACGCGAGAACGTCGCGCCCGAGCCGAGCCAGACCGCCGTCCGTATCGTCGCCGCTTATACCCGCGTTGACATAATTTATCTGCGCTTTCGGAAAGACCGAGCGCACCCGTTCCGTAAACAGATTCGCGTAACCCAGATCGGTTTTTACGACCGCGCCGATCGAGTTTTCGCCCGTCTTGTAAATTTCGAAGCAACCTTGCGTAACGCTGTCGCCGAGGAACGCGATCGTTACGGGCGGGTTTTTCTTTCTGTCCGCTTCGCTCGCGGCGAGCTTGTCGAGAAACCGTTTCATTTAACCTCTCCAGTTCGGGTTGAAGTCCGAAATATCGTAACCGCCTATGTTCAGTATGCGATAAACCTTACGGAATTCCGCCGTTTTCCCTTCGGCGAGTAGTTTTTCTTTATTGCCGACGAGCTTTATCGCTTTCAACGTCGGGAGCTTGGTTGCGATGTGATTTGCGTTCCAGCAAATGAATTTTTCGGCGCCCGCGGCATACAGTTTTTCGGCGAGCTCGGTCTGGTATTCGGGCGTTCTGCCTTCCCACGCCAAAGCGGCGTAAACCTCGGCTTTGCTACCCTCCACGGCGCGTTTTAGCGATCCGAAACCTTTTACGACCGTTTCGGCGTCGTCGCCGTAATAACGTTTCAGCACGGGCGCGAACGCTCTTTTACGAACGTATTTTCCGAGCGATATAAGTGACGGATCGTCGTCCGACATACAGCCTTCGAGATCCTCGTAATGTTTCATAAGTCCTTGCGCCACGCCGTCCGTAAGACCTTCTTCCGCCCACGTTTTTACGTCGAGACCGAATTGTTCGGAAGATTCGGCGTCGTAAAAAACAACGACCGTAATCTTGTAGTCGGGGCGGTTTTCTTTCGCCGCTTTCTCGACAAGCGCGGCTTTGAGTTCGCGCATAAACTCGGTCATAAACCCGCACAGCACGCCGCTAAGTCGCTTGTCCGAAAACGGAAGAAGGGATGCGTCAACGCCGTATTTTTCGCGAACGGCGGCTTTTACGGGTTCTTCGAAAGCGACGTGAACGCCGCGATGGAAGAACAGGCTCACACCATCGAAACCGTCCGCAAAGCGCAGTATCTTTTCGACCGCAATCTTACGGACTTCGGGATACGCATACGACAAAGCCGCGATATATCTGCCGTCGCGCGTGCGGCAACGGAATTCGGGATAGCGCGTAACTTCGCCGCTGTTGTAGCTTTGTTCGGCATACGGCAACACGAAATCGCCTAATTCCATGCGATTGCCCGCAAGCGCGGTAAGCCCCATCGAATGAGCGGCGTCCACGACGACTTTTTTGATTGCCGTCTTGTTACGAAGGTATTTTTGCGCCGTCCTGTCTATACCCGAGCGGAAGCGGATATACGAAACTTCCGTATTCCGATCGGTAATTTCGGCGTCGTCGTAAAACGTTTCGTTTATAAGCGCGCATCCGTTGCCGTAACGGAGCAGTTCGACGCGCCCCGCATATTCCGACGGCGCGGCGTAATCGCACTCGTTGTAGTAATCTTCGTCGTAATGATACATTATCGCGGGCAAGGTTTGTCTGTTAAGTTCGGCGAGTTCGCCGCTTTCCACAGGCGTAAGTCTGATAAACAACACCGCGCACGACGAAATTCTGCCGTTGTCGGGCTTGTTTATAAACAGGCTCTTGCCGGTAAGATCCGCAACTATGAAATCGTCCTCTTCGGCGTATTCGTACCCCGCCCAGCGCCAGTTGCCGTTTACGCAATCGAGATGCGAAGTGCGGACGTAAGTGCGATTTCTTTCGCCCGACAGCGACAGTTCAGCACCGCTCGCCCCGCCGTTACACAGATCCGTCATACACAACGATATTCTGTAAAACCCTTCGACTCCGAGTTTCAATTCGATCTCGGGCGGTTGCGCGCACTCGCCCGCAAGCAGCATATTGCCGCTCACGGAATCGGTTTCGTACGGCACGACCTGCCACTTATCCGAAAGCTGCCTATCCGAAAGCGCATCTCTGTTCACGACGTATTCGTCGAGTTTCGATAAAAGTATTTCTTTTCTCACGTTGACCTCCGTTTCTACTCCGCTTCGACGCCTTTCGGCAACTCCGCTTTCACTACAGTTTTTTCACCGACGCGATCGACCCTCACCCTGATAACTCCGTGCGGCGTGGGTACTGAGCCTTCGGCGAACTCCAGATTACCGAGGTGCGGTTCGATCCTGACTTTCTTAAATCCCGCCGCCGCGGGTCTTACTCCGAGAACGTACCGCGATAAAAACGCCGCGACGCCCGCCGTCCAGCCGTGACATAAGCTGTGACGAAAACCCTTGTAACAGAATTTGCCGAAATCGCCGTGAACGTCTTTCTCTCCGATGTCGGGAAGCCTGTCGATCGGGCACGGCTTTTCTTCGAGCCAGCCGACGTCGAAATCTTCCCAGAACGAAGTCGCGCCGAGCCCGAGCATCGCTCCGTAATAATCCTTCGTAACCCCGAGCATATCGAGCCCGCATTCCGCTCCCGCCGCGAGAATATAATATCCGGTAAAGCCGGTAAGCCCCGCGGCTCCGTTTGCTCCGATCGTTTTACGAACGGAATTTTCGTCCTCTTTTCCCGCGAAATAGCGCATCGCGACGACCTGCTTGAACTGTCCGTCGTACCACGAAAAAGCGATACGTTCCGCGATTTTCGCGCATTTTTCTGCAAGCGCGACGTCCGTGCCGCTTTCGTCGAGCGCTCGGGCGATTTTTCCGAGCCCTACCGCGAGAACGGCTTTCATTCCGTCCTTGCTGTCGGGCGTAAAGTTTGTCGGCCAGTCGAAAAAGTATTCGTTGTCCTCGAAAATATTCAGCTTGCTGCCCGAATAATCGATATCCCCTTCTTCGGTTACGATATTGTTTATAGAATCGGCAACGATACGAATTCTTTCGATTTCCTCTTGCAGAATATCCCGATCGCCCACGTATTCGTAATAGTCGGCAAGGCAGGTAAGCCACCACGCGGAATACGACGGTATGCAGTTTATCCAGCTACCCTCGTCCACATGCGATTCGGCGGCGCGAAGCGCGGACAGAACGTTGTCCGTATTCCCGAACGCTTGAAACGAAGCGAGCATTTCGGGATGAAGATCGCCTATCCACGTCGCGCGATCGCGCTTTATTCCGTCCCACAACGTTCCGTTTTGCATACAAAGCCGGACCGTATCGACCGCCGTGCGGTAAACCGCGTTGATCGTATCGTCCGAGCATGAAAAGCTGCCGAGCTCTTCGTGGTTTTCGGCGACGGAAACGGCGAGAATCTGTTTGACGTAAACGTATTCGCCGTCGGGAACGTCTATACGGACGAAACGGAATCCGCTTTGTCCGCATTCGGTGTCGGAATGGGTAATCGCGGGATATACGAAATCGCGGGGCGAGTGGTAATTGCCCGCGTTCTTTTCGCCGATTTCCGCGCACGCTTCGGACGCCGATTCACCGAAACGAATCCTCACGGTCGCGTTGTCGCGATACGTTTCGCCGAACAACAATCTTACTCCGCCGTGAAGTTCCCGCCCGAAATCGAGAAGGACGAACCCTCCCGAGCCGATTTTAGTCAATTCGTCTGTTTTTTCGGGCAAACGGATACAAGGCGCGTCAAGGCGCAGTAAAAGCCGTTCGCGTTCGGCGTTTTCGCTCGCGACGACGCGTTCGGGATATATCAACTCTCTTGTCGTATCGTCAGATCGCTTCATTTTTCGCCTCTTTCACCGTAAACGTATTCCTGCCCTCTTTCAATTTAACGCCGTCGTAGTTTCCCTCGACTCCCGCAGGCAGGGTTATCGTGTATTCTATCGCCCCGTCGGTTCGTTTCCACTCCGCAAAAATTCTGCCTTGCGGCGAAGTAACGTATCCGCGGCAATAATCGAGCGCGCTTACGAAACGCGGCGTAAAATCGACTTTTTTATATCCCGCTCCGTCCTCGCGGACGCGGATTCCGAGAAGCGCTTTGAAAAACCACGCGAGCACGTTGGAAAACATATGATGATTTTTGGAATCGGTGAAATTGTCGCGCCACGTTTCCCAAAGCGTCGTCGCGCCGCGCTCGAACCAGGCTCTGAACCCCGGGATTCCGCGCGCGGTAATCACCTTGTACGCGTAATCTTCCGCGCCGTTTTCGGAGAGGGCGTCGTAAAGATACTGAGTGCCGAGCATTCCGCAATCGAGATGCCCGCCCTTTTCGTCGATAAGGTTTTTGAGTTGTCCGACGAGAACGTCGGCGTTACCGATTTTAAGGCTCAGAAGCATCGAGACTACGGTCTGATTGCGGACGACGGAACCGCCGGACGGCGTGAGCCGAACCGAACGGATTTTATCTTCCGTTTCCGACAAGTCGCGTTCGTATCGGGCGGGGTTTTCGCCGGCGAGCCCGCAGGCAAATTTCAGAATCCGACAGAATTTGACGGTATAGAACTCGCGGATAAAATTTTTGTCGTCTACGTTGTTCTTATACCCGTCCCAGTCGCCGAGCCAGTACTCGTCGCTTTCGGTAACGAAAAATTCGTAATAGCGTTTCATGTACGGCAAAGTCCGCACGAGCAAGGACGGATCGCCGGTGTAAAGATAAACCATATACGGTATTTCGAAAAGCGCGCCGTCGGCAACCGGTCCCTGAGCGTAACCGTAGCCGTGCGACGGAACGATCGCCGGAACGGAACCGTCGTCTTTCATAACCGCGCAATAGTCGCGCATCCACTTTTCGTAAAGCCCTTTTATGTCGAAATCGATAAGCGTTTGTTCCGCGGAAGCCTGCGCGTCGTTCGTCCACCCGAATTTTTCGCGGGTCGGGCAATCGGTGAGCGCATAGAACATATTCGATCTGGTAGAAAGTATCCCCGCCGCGAATATCTTGTCAAGAAGCGGATCGGAACAGCGGAAACCGGAAGTCGCGGGCACGTCCTGACATACGAAAACCGCGCGGATCTCGCCCTTCTCGGGTTTTCTTCTCAATCCCGTGACGTGAACATAACGGAAGCCGTGATAAGTGAACAGCGGCGACCATACGATCGGTTTTCCGCACGACACGAACCGATCCGTCTGAAAATCGACGGACGGATAAAGTATATCGAGGTTGTTGAGCCGAAGCCGACCGTCGTCGTAAATTTCCTCGGCGTGCGTAAACGTTATTTCGTCGCCCGAAACGGCGTGTCTGTCGTGAAAACGCACATAACCGGAAATATTTTTGCCGAAATCCAGAGTATAGCCGTCGTCCGTTGCGATCGCTTCGACAAAATCGAGAATTTCGCTCTCGACTATCGGAGGACAGGTGCAGAGCGCTTTTTCCACGTTGTCGAGCGAGTGATCCGCAACGGCAAAATTCCAGCCCGAATCGTCGAAATCCGCGCGCGTCCACCTCGGATCGTAAAGCCTTGCGTCGAAGCGTTCGCCGCTCCGAAGCTGGTTGAACGTGATAAACGAATCCGTCGTGCAACGGAAGGTTTCGTCGCTCGTAAGCACGATTTCGCCGTCCGCCACGAGCGACAAAGCGAACTTCGGATTATCCCGCCATTCCGCCTTGTTGTTGCCCCAGTGCGAATCGAAACTCTCGTTGAAAAAGCCGTTGCCGAGCGCGACGGCGATGACGTTTTCGCCATCGTGCAGAAGGTCGGAAACGTCGAACGCGTTATACCATATAAGTTTGTCGTAGCTCGCCGCGGGAGCCGTGAAAAGATCGCCTTCCGCTTCGACGCCGTTTATATAATATCTGCCGTAACCGAGCCCGCACGCGTACAGCGTGGCTTTGCCCGTTTTTTTCAGCGTGAACGCGCGGCGAAAAAGCGGCGACGGATCGTGCCGTGAAAACCCGTGCGAAAACTCGCGTTTCGCTTTTATGAAATTCCCGATGAAGTCGTTCATATAAATCAAGCCTTTTCGATTCTGACGTCTTTGATCATAAAATACGCGCCGGCGTCCGTATTTTTCATAATGAAAATAACGCCTTTACGGTGCGGCTGAATAAAGCAGTACCCCGAAAACGAAGTTTCTTTTCCTTCGAACGCGGCGATGTCTTTGAGCGAGCATACCCGCGCGCCTTTTACGGTAACGGTACGGTAATCGTGCCATTCGTCCCACACGAGCGGAATTTTTTCTCCTCGGTCGTCGGTTATAAATTCGTAACCGTCGCCTCCGAAAACGCACCCGAAGCAAGCGGGGTTTACGTTGTTCGTCATAAACGAGAACGTTACGTTTACTCTTTCGCCGAGCGGCTCGGCGCTGTCCAGAATAGCGTAAACGTCGCGGCGGTAGTTATTGTTATTGCGATCGCCCGTAACGCAATTTCTGTCCCAGAACCCCCACTGCGAAGGCGACTGACGAAAATCGTTTACGACGGGCAGAAACGTGTTTTCCACGACGCGGAGAATACCGAAGCGGACAAGCTCGTCGTAAAGCGTTTTGTTCCGCCGCTCGATTTCGGCGAGCCTTTCGGGCGGAATATTTTTCACTCCGCCGTCGGTAAGCGAATACAGTTCGTAATAATCGACCTGAAGCGAATCCTTGCGGATACGATACTTTTCGCCGTAGCTTTCCGCCTCTTCTTCCGCCTTCCGGAAACACTCGTGCATACGCGCTACAAGTTTTTCGTCGGGATAATCGCCCGAAAGCATGTCCGGGGGGAGCGTATGGCTCGTGAAAACCCTGTTATCCGTCGCTCTCTCACGCGTAAGTTCGATGAACTCGCGTATATGTTCGTAACCCTTGCCGTAAAACCCCCGAAGCGCTTCGGAAAAAACGGTTTCGTATTCCTCGTCGGTCATTTCGGGACGGTAAAGGAGTTTTGCGATAAGATAAGTCGTGAGCGCGGAAAACCTCGCGGTGTCGGTGTTGCCGTTGATATAAACGCCGCGGACGTTGTTTTCGAGAAAATATCGGACGTTGGGTAAGAACGTATGAAACTGAGGAAAGATCGAATTTATCACCGAATAGGGCGCGGGATAATCCCAGACGTAAATCTTCTTGCAGATCTTTTTCCACTCGCGCATTTTTCTGTCGAAAGTCACGCATTGCGGCTGCTCGTCGAGAAGCGGCTCGCGCCCGAAATCGGCGTAAGAATTCGACCTTACGAGGTTTCCGCACACGCGGACGACCACACCGTCCGCGGGGCGCGTCACTTTCGGAACTTCGGCGATCTTTCCGTATGCGATTGTATCCACGACGGCGGAGGGAAACTCCTTCTTCACCGCCCGCGCGATACGGTTTACGAACATCAGAACGCCGCCGCTCTCGCCGCCTTCTATCGATCTTACTTTTTCGCATTCGGGGCAGTGACAGTAGGCGATATTGCCGTCGTTTACCGAAATCGACAAAATATCTTCCTTACCCGCTTCGGCGAGCCATTTTTTCGCGGTTTTAAGCGCGGCGCGATAGGTCTTGGGGTTGGTAAGACATAAGCCCGTCGGGTTGCGTTCGCCGTTTTCGTCGAGCGCGTAAAGCGTCGGATCGGAAGCGAAATACTCGTCGTAAGGAACGAGATGCGAAAACGTATGCACAAGCCCCTTGTCGCCGCCCGCCCAGCCGATTCCGCCGCCCCACTCGTCGGGGAGCGAACGGATAAACCGACCGTTTATGCGGTTTTTTACCGCAAATTCGGTATCGAAAGCCGTCCAGTCGCAGATTTCGCGATATTCGAAAACGGGATTATACGAGTCGCGTATGACGCCGATTTCTATTCTGTCGCGATCGGCTATCTTTTCGAGACCCTCGGCGAAAAACCGCAAGCCGACGTACTTTTCGAGAAATTCGTAAACGCCGTAAAGCACGCCGCGCCGTCCGCCGTTTATAATCAGACGGTCGCCGACTGTTTTTATTTCGTACTCCTCCGTTCCGAATTCGCGGTCGGGTCGATCGCGATCGGTCGGACCGACCGCGATTTCGCACGACTTGACGATAGGATTTTTGTCCGAAGAAATCGGAAGCGCAACGCCCGTAACGGCGGCGAGATACTTTTTCAGTTCTTTCGCCGCGCGCATGGCTTGCGGGGTCGCGTCGATCCTGCCCATCGACGTTCTCGGAACGCCGACGACTATCGAATACCGCGAAAGGTCGTTTCCGCAGATCGAAACGGGTATTTCTTTTTCTCCGACTCTTAAAAATCGCATCGTTGTATTTCCCTTGTTGTTTTTTATCCGACTATCGGTCCGAAGTTGATATTACCGAGATAAACCGCCACGTCGGCGTTGCCGGTGTTGTTCGCGAACGCCATCTGAATCCACGTCGAGTGCGTATATCCTTCCGCGAACGCGAACGTGACTTCCGTCCATTTATTCGCTTCGGTCGGATAACTATCGCACGTCCAGCCCGTTTTCATCGGTTTCGGAGTGAGCTCTTGTAACTGCTCGGCGGTAAGTTCTACTCCATCGGGAGCTTCGATATAGACGTATGTCCTTATGTATCCGTACTTTTTGTTGTTGTAATAGTTTGCCGAAATATCGTTTCCGTTGCTTCCGAAAATCGTATTCGCTTTGGTCGCGATTTCGGTGAGTTTGAGCGAGCTTGCGTAACCGAGATACGAATTCGTCCAGTCGGCGGCGTATTTATGCCCGTCGACGTGATCCGCATTGCCCGAATCGTGAATATACGAGCCGAGGTTTGCGTCCGCATTTACTTCGCGGAGCGAGCTGCTGAACGCGCTGTATTCGTCGCTTACGTTGATTTTCACCACAACCTTACCTTCGAGTCCGTCGAGGTCGGTGACGGAGAATGTCACGAGGTAATACTCGTCCGCCGCTTTTGTAAGAATGAAATTGTAAGTATTGCTTCCTATCGTCTTTGTGTTGAAAGCATTTGTTCCCGCTTTGTTGACGGCTGCGATTGTAAGATCGGAAAGCGCGAATTCGTCAAAATCGTCCGAAACCGAACGCACGAAGCTGCTCAGCCACGATCCCACTTTGTTGCCGCGAAGAATAATTCTTTCGTTTATCGGGCGGGTGATTTCGTAATCATAGCTTTGCCCCTGAACCTTAGTCGAATCGTCGAGAGTCAATTCGATAACGGGAGCGGTGAACGTTTCGGCGTCGCAGAGAATTCTAAAAGCGGACGTAAACGAATAGCCGCTATCCGAAACCGTGACTTCGAGTGTGTACGCACCCGTAGCGAGCGTAAACGAATCTTTGTTCCAGTCGCTTACGACCGCGCCGGTTCTGTCTTTGAGAACGTAAGTCGCGGTAGCTGTTTTCGGCAGAACGATACCGAGATCGTCCACACTGTAAGTTTCGGAGCTCGAACACTCTATATTACCCTCGCGGACTGCGGCGAAACGCTCGTAAACCGCATCGTCGAAGTACACCGCTACGGTATCGTCCGAGGTCGGATTGTTAAATGTAAGCTGCCCGCCTACCCAGTGAGCGTGAGTCTGCATTGCCGCAAAGGTATAAACGACTTCCGTCCATTCGCCCTTTCGGGTCGGGTATCCGCTAAGGCAATTCCAGTTCGTCCCCTCTGTACCGTTCTTCGGCTTGGGTGTGAGCGCTTTGAGATCGTCCGCGGTAAGGTCTCCGTCGGCGGTGATCTTCACCCAGATACTCATCTTGTTGTAGTACTTGTACTCGTCGCCGTTTATGCTCGTGTTGAAGAACCCGAATATAGGCGTACCCGTTTTGGTCGTATCTTTTTCGTCCGCGCCGAGTTTAGTAGCCTTGTACGATTTGCCGAAACCGTTTCTCGTATCGTCCGAAATCGAACCTGTATAGAAATCCGATCCGTTCTTTCCGGAAGCGGAAGTGTTGCGCCACGTTTCGCCGTCTTCGACCGAATTTACGTCGGCAAGGTCGAAACTTGCGGCGTTCACTTTATCGACGTTGACGCGGATTTTAACGGGATCGCTCTCGTTGCCCGCCTCGTCCTTTGCCGTTATCGCAACGGTATAATAATTATCCGCTTCGGCGATGAAATACGTCAGCCCCGCGACGTTATTCGAGTTGAGAACATTAACTCCTTCGCCATTCTTGTCGGTAATAAGGTATTCGGTCGTAACGGCGGAACCCTCGGGGTCGGCAGCGTTCACCGTCAGATAGTTTTTGAAGCGCATTCTGTACTGCGCGCCCACGGTGATTTCGTACTGCCACTCTTTGCCGGTTACTTTGAGCGATTCGCCGAGGTTTACGGACTCGATTACGGGCGCCGCTATATCCTGAACGGTGAGCGTAAACGAAGCCTTACCCACGTTGCCCGCAAGATCGGCGTATGTAACGGTGATCGTATAATCGCCGCCTTTCGTTGCGGTGAACGTTCCCGAAGCAAGCTTGTTTCCGGGGGTGAGCGACGGCGTTGCGGTTACGCCCGCTTCGGCGTAATACGCGTAACCGTCGGGAAGAACGGTATCGTCGGCATTATCCGTAACGGACGATACGTTAAGCGAAATATCGTAACTGCTCTGTCCCGCTCCCAAAGAGACGGAAGCCGAGCCGAGCGTAATAACCGGTGCGGTAACGTCGGGCGTTACGGTGACTTTTGCGGTTTCGGTCGCTTTATTTCCCGCCTTGTCGGTAGCCGTGACGGTTACTGTATACTCACCGTCTTTCGCCGCGCGGAATTTGCCGTCGGCAACGGAAACGATTTCGGTTCCGAATTTTACTTCGTAACCGAGCGCAATTTCTTCCTTTGCCGTTTCGTTGTCGCTAACGTCCGTCACGAGCTCGGAAAGATTTACGAACGAGCCTTTTTCGACCGATTTCGGCGCAAGCGTGATTACGGGCGCGGTTCTGTCGGGAACGGCAAGCGTGAACGAAGCTTTGCCAACGTTGCCCGCTTTGTCGGTGTATGTAACGGTAAGTGTGTAATCGCCTTCGACCGACGGGGTGAAAACGCTCGAAGCAAGCTTATTCGCGGCGGTGAGCGACGGCGCAGCCGTTATACCCGTTTCGGCGTAGTAAGCGTAATTGTTCTCCATCAGCTCCTGCCCCGATCCGTCCACGTTATCCGTAACGCCGGTTATATTGAGCGTAATATTGTAACTCGTTTCGTTTTTGCCGAGGGTTACGGCGGCGTTAGCGAGCGTAATCACGGGCGCGGTAACGTCGGGCGTTACGGTGACTTTTGCGGTTTCGGTCGCTTTGTTTCCCGCCTTGTCGGTAGCCGTGACGGTTACGCCGTATTCTCCGACGTAAAGCGCGACGAATTTACCGCCCGAATAAGACACGTTCTGCGTGCCGAATTTCACCTCGTAACCGAGCGCGATTTCGGCTTTTGCCGTTTCGTTGTCGCTGACGTCCGTCACGAGATCTTTCAGAACGATCGTCGTTCCCTGCTCGACGCTTTTGTCCGCAAGCGTGATTACCGGAGCGGTAACGTCCGCTTGAGTTTTGTCTCCGCACGCGACAAGCGCTCCCGTCGCCGCAAGCGTCATAAGCGTGCCGGCGACTAATTTTTCCCATTTTCTCATACTTTTCTCCTCCTTGAATCAGGTTTTTAATGACTATTTGTTCGAATACGTTATCGTATCGACGTACACCGTAACGGACGAATCTTTTGTCGTTCCGCCGAATCCGAATACGTTACCCGCCACCCAGTAATTGTGGGTCTGTACGGTCGCGTTGTCGAATTCGACTTCCACCCATTTGTTGGTTTCTGTCGGGTACGCTTTGCACGTCCAGCCAGCCGCGGTCGGTGTCGGCGTAAGAAGCGCTATCTCCTCGGAAGTAAGCGTTTCGTCCGTGGCAATGTACACTTTCATTTTCACCGTGTTGTACTTGTTTGCCGCGCTCGATGCGGAATTGTAGATTTCGGTGAACATTCCGAGCGTTGCGCCGGCTCCGAAGTCGGACAGTTCGAGCGAATAGCCGAAGCCGTACTCGGTAAAGCCGGAGTGTTTGTAAGTGCAGTTTTTCGTTGCCGAAGTGTTGATCCAGACCGCGCGCTGAGAAGTTCCGTCAACGTCGAGAAGGTCGAAATCGGCGGCGCTGTACTCGTCCGTGACGTAAATCGTGATCGTACCCGTCTTTATCGTTCCGCGCGAGTATGCGGCGGTAAAATCGACGGTGTACGTTTCGCCTGCCTGCGAGGTTATGAATTCGTACGTTTTCGAGTAGGTATAGGACGAAAAACCGACGGTTTTCCCCGCGCTGTTTTTCACGGTCATATCCATATCGATATCGCCGCTGTAGCCGTCTGCCGCCGTCACGAGGAAGTCTTTGAGACGAAGCCGCTGATTTGCGGGGACTTCGAGATAATAACCCTTTTCTTCGCTGTATGCTGCGTTGAATTTTACAACGTCGGACATCGCTTCTTTGCCGGCAAGCACGATCATGCTTTTGCGGGACGTTCCGAACGACGGAGAAACCGCCGTCGCGGTGACGACGTACACGCCGTTTTCGTCGAGAGTGAATTTTCCGTCCTCGACCGCTACCGCTTTACCGCCGTGAACGACCTCGAAAGACGGTTCGAGTTTTTCGCCGGTCGTACCGTCAACCGCGCTTATGCCGAGCTCCGAAATATCGACGGTATCGCCCTTCTCGCAGATTTCTATTTCCCTTTTCGTCGTAATTTCCGGAGGAAGTTCGACGGTGATATCGTCGATAAGCATGGTATAAGTTTTCGCCGCGCCGTTCCAGTTGTTGTCGAAGTCGAACGACGTCGCCTTGCCTTTTAGCGAAACGTTCGCGAACGAAAGCGTAGCCCACTCGCCGACTTTTACGGCGTTTATACCGTCGATCGTCGATTTGTTTACTCCTGCGGGCGCGGGGATCGCGGCAAGCGGAACGGCCGTTCCGTCCGCCATCGAATCGGACCTGAATTTAACGCGATACGTCACACGCGAGGCTTCGGAAAAGTCGAAATATGCGTGGACGGGATTAAGAACGAGCCGATAGACGTAATTGCCGCCGAGCGAGGGCGTGTTCGTCTCGTCGAAATCGACCGCGTAACTCTGCCCTTTGCCACCGATCGCGTCGCCCGAATCGTAATACGAATGAGCGCGGGCATAGACGCTTTGCGCGTTGTTCTGATCCTTCGTGTTGTAAAACCACCACGATTCGAAGTCGTTGCGGTAATCGAACGACACGAACGTGCCGCGCTTTTGCATATACATTTTGTACAAAAGCGAAGTCGAATTGCCCGTGGCGTCGGTTGCCGTCGCGGTGATTGTATAATAATCGCAGGGCTCGGGCGTGAACGTTCCGTCGGCGATAACCGCGGGCGTTACTCCGCCGCGGAGCGCCTTGTACGAAACATTGCAGCTTCCGCTGTTGTCCGTCGCGCGGAAAAGCGATTTAAGATCGAGCGGCTCGCCGTAGTACCCGTAAAGAGTGAGTTTTTTGTTCCTTTCGAGCTGATCGCGATAGAATTTGTCGCCGAGCGGCAAGAATTGAGGCGCGATCGTATCTACCGCTTTAACGGTCTTTTCGAGCTTTTTCTCGCCCGACGAATAAACGATCTTATAGTTTCCGACCGCGGGAAAAACGACTTTGCCGTAGCCGATTGCAATTTCGGAGCCGTTTTCGTCGGTTACTTTCACGTCAACGCCGTCGGCGTCTTCGAACGACGGAACGGGAACTTCCCACTCGACCCCTATATCGGCGGTGTAGTAGTCGGCTATCCGAGGAGCGACGGGGTTTTCGTCCTTGCCGCACGCGGCGAACGAACACACGATCGCGAGAACAAGCGCTATTACAAGAATACGTTTGTTTTTTCTCATAACCCTTACCCCCTGCTTTCGAAACGAACGTTATCCACATAATGTACCGCGTTCGTACCGTAATGCTCGTAGAACCGAGCGTTGAATTTTATGACGTTGGAATAATTAACGACGTCGCCCGACGCGTTGGTCGTATCCATCGGGAAACGGAGTTCGTTCCACGTTTTCGGGTATAGTCTGAACAGTTTAGTCACCTCGATATCGCCCGAGCTTATCGCGAGCGTGAAGTCGATAACATAGTCGTAATCGTTATAAACGTCCATAACGATGTCGGTTGCCGCCGCGTTTTTACCCGCGAAATCGATTTTTTCGAGGTATTCGACGCCGAAAAGTCCGACTTCCGCCATCGATTGAAGCGCGGTATCCTGATAACGATACGGACGGCGTTCGATTTTCAGCGACGCGGAGCCCGATTTTACGAAATCGGGGTTTTCGTTGCGCGCCGTGATCGGCTGATAAAAACTGTTGAGCGCGGGGAAGTTGACCGAATCGTAAGCGAGCGCGGTGGTCGTGAACCACTCGTCCTCGTAGTCGGCGATCACAGTATCGGAAACAGCTTCGGGCACGTTCGCTTTTTTCATTTCGTCCGCGGCGTTTCTGACGCGGAAGTTGTCGAGGTAAAGCGTTGCGGGCGTCTGATCGGGCTGACGATTTTCAAAGAAAATGTCGAGCTGCGATACCGCTCCGAAGCCCTGATACGCGCCGCGGGCACGGTCGATAACGAATTCCGCCGTCGTCCACCCGTCCTTTACGCACGGAATCTGCTCGGTGACGATCTGCATTTGCGCGCCGTAATCGCCTCTTCCCGTAGCCGTTTTGAACCGAAGCCCGATACTTACGGGGCGATCGGAGACGTTATACACGTCGATCGCGAACGATTCGGCTTTGGAAAAATCGGTGTTGTGCATTATATCCTGCGTGAAAAGCCTGATAAACGGCTTGCGGTCGTTGTATTTTCCGGGGAAGTTTATGAGTTCGTAATTCCCTTCGACGGTGACGTACATCGACCCCTCGCCCTGCGAAACGTAAGTTTTGTCGGTGTTGAGCCGCGTTATTCCGAACGCTTCTGTCGCGCCGAAGTAGCCGAAATCGGCTTCCGAATCCCAGCCGGCGATGATCGATTCGACTGCGCCGCTTTCTTTTTCCGTAAGATCGGTTTTCGCTTTGTCCGAGCCGCAACCCGAAAGCAAAGCGGTTACTGCGGCAAGCACGGTCGCCACGGAAGCGATAATGCGTTTTTTCATATCACTTACCTCCTTCGACGTTGTAAGCAAGGTTGGAAACGACGAGGTTGTACGTCTTGTTCGCGTCGGACGGCATTATGATCTTGAAGTCCTGCGCGAAGGAAATCGCGCTGAGATCCTTGACGACTACGCGCGTCCACTCGCCGGCTTTCAGCGTCGCGGTGAGCAGAACCAGATCGTAAACCACGTTGTTGGAGTTCTTCGTTCTCTGCATGATCCTGATCGCAACGTCCTCCGCTCCGTCGTTGTAAATATCTACCGCTATCGCTTTGAGAGATCCGATTTCGTCCGCGAATACTTCGCTCGGCAGGAAATAAGCGTAAGGACCGTAAATTCCCGCTATCGACTTGCTCTTGAGCGTCACCGCGAGACCTTTTTGTCCGTCGCGCGTCACGATTTCACCCTTTTCGTTGCCGCTCTCGTTGCTCAGCCGCAATACGGCTTTGTCCGCGTCCTTGTCGAACGCGACTTTCGAGTAGTAACCCTCGCCGAGAAGTTTTTCGAATTTCTTTTCCTCGCCGCCCGCGGTGTACGTAAACGAAAGATATTTGTCTCCTTCGCCCTTCGCGATGCGGAACGAATAAACTTTACCCTTGCCGTTGGGCGTATTTGTTACGGTATACTCGTTTTCGCTGCGCGTGATCGAAGCGGATTTGTCCATAACGACCGAAACGTCGTAACCGTTAAGATCTTCGGTCTGCTTGCTGATAAGCAGTTTCTCCGGCGATCTCATAAGCATCATGGAATCCATCACGAACGAACGTTTATCGTCGAAATTCGCCGAATCTATATTCGCGAGAACGCCCGAATACAACGAATCGTAAACCGATTGCATCGCCGCGCGGAGTTCGTAATTATCGCCGTAATATTCGCTTGCTTCGGCGTAAAGCTCGTTGAAAAGGCGCAGATATTTGGTCTCTTCCATACCGTCGCGGATCGCTTCGAGACGAACGGTGCCCACGGGACCGTAAATACCGTACTTCTGCCCGGGGTATACGAGCCAGCCGTCGCCGTTTACGCTGCCCACGCTGCGGTTGGCTAGTTCCCACGGATCGCCGGGAAGAAAATAACCCGAAGTCGCGTCCGAATATAGATTCACCTGCCAGTAAAGGTTGCCTTTTATGTTGTAGTCGTATGCCTGCCAGCCGAGAACGCGCTCGTCGATGAGCGGATCGTCGATCTGATACGACGGGCTTGCGGGATAGTTCGTTCCGACGCCGCCGTACCACCAGAGTTCGTCGAATTCGCCGCTCATGTAACCCGCGAATCTGTCGCGGTTTTCCTTGAGCTGATACCCCGGGAAAGCCGTACAGAACACGTTATAAAGGTTCGACACGCCGTCCAGCCAGCTCGAAACCGCCACGAGACGGATATTTAGCGCCGAGTCGCGAAGTCCCTCGACCGAATCGATATAACCCGCCCCCATCGCCGAATCGAAATATTCGACGGCGCTCTTCATTACTCGCTTCATATACGGAGCAAAAACGCGCGCCGTTTCTATACGGGACTGTCCGAAAGCGTGAGTAGCGGTGTATTCGTCTATATAAAGATTGTAAATGTAGCTTTTCTTAAGATAATCTTTGCCGTCCTTTACCGACATTTCAATAAGAGCTCGGATTACGTCCTCGACCTGCTCGAAGTCCGGACCCATCTTCAGCTGATTCGACGGCATAAGCGTCATATTGCTCAGATACGGAATGGCGTACGATCCCATACGATCGTAATACGTTTTTACGTTTTCGCAATAATTCGCTATGTCACGACCTTTTACCGGCAAGCCGTAAAGCGAAATTCCGTAATCGAGGAAGAATTCGTAATACGCCTTCCACATGTCGTAACTCGAATCCCGCTCGCCGTATGTGAGATACTCTGTATAAATCAGATAAGACGTACTGTCCCACTCGTACTCGGGAATAGTGAGGTCGTAAACTTCTACGGAAACGGGAATCGTTTCGGTCGATCCGTCCGCCGTGAGCGTAAAATTGCCCGTATACACGCCGGCTTCCGTATGTTCGTCCGTGGAAAACCTTATCCAGATTCCTTGGTTTTCGCCCGCCGAAACTTTGTTTTCTCCGTATCTTGCGGCGGTTTCCATCGGAAGAAGCGCGTCGGGATACCAGCCCGCGTCGTAGTAACGGTTGGACTGCCGCAACGTCTGTATGTAACACTGATTGAAAAACTCGACGTTCTCGGGTTTGAAAACGGTCCCGTTTTCGTTTCTGAGCTCGCCCGCGGTAATCGAATAGCTTTTTATGTCCGACCTTGCCGAAACGATGAGTTGCGCGCTTTCGCATTCGTTCCTGAGCATTCTGACCGAGATCGACTTGTTTCCCGATTCGGCTTTAGTATACTGCTTGTCGCGGCGGATTTTTTCGGTGGAAAACTCGCTCCATACCGAATAGCCGCTTTCCGCCGAAACGGTAGTCGTCTTTACCGGCGACAACGACGCCGTTGCGGTAAACGCAATCATCATCGCCGCAGCCGCAACGGCTAATGGTTTTATTTTCATTCGATTCCTCCTTGTCTGTTGATATTTTTCTTTTCCGACCGATCAGTCCACAAGACCGACGGTGCGGAGAAGGTTCGTCCACGTCGTACCGTTGTTGGCAGTGTAGTAATCTATGTCGTAGCGGTAGTACGCTTCGGCGGTCGTGCGGTCGTTGGCGTAAACGGACGCAAACGCCTTTTCGAACGTTCTGCCGATCGCGTATGCGGAAAGTCCTCCGTCATAAACTATGGGTTCTTTGAACGATTTGAAGAACGTGGTGCCGCCCGACAATAAACGCATACGGCTCTTACCGAATTCGGTAAGCTTTCCGTTTATGTCCGCGTCGGAAGAAAAATCGGTGTTTACGGGAAGCTGTGTTCCCGCGTCCGCCATGAGCACTATCTTCGCGCCCTCGTCCGAGTACATGAATTTAAGAAAATCTATCGCAAGGTCGGATTTCGTCGAGGTAACGGGTACGACCGCAGTCATTTCCGCTCCCGTCATATAAGTGAGAGAACGGGCTTCTTCCACGATCGCTATGTCCGCGTCTGTAACTCCGCTCGGCTTTGCGGAAACTTTTCCGCCGTCTACATAGTCGATGATTTCAATAAGTTTAGCGTCCGATTTGTCCGAATCCGAAGCGAAACGATCGGTTATCGAGCTGATTACGGGAACTTTCATATTCGCGATGTTTGCCATGGTCGCGTTCTTGAACGAATCGCGCATTTCGTTTTCCAGCCAGCCGCCGTTAGCCATAAACGCCGCTTCGCCCTGAAGATATTTAAGCTGAGCGGGCATATATTCGAGCCCCGTCGCCGTCTTCGAGAAGTATCCGTCGTCGGCGTTTTCGCTCGAGAAGCTGCCGTAACCGAGGAAGTCTTCGGCGCATTTTACCGCTTCGTATCTTCCCTGCGTGCCGAAAATATCGACGAGGTACTCGCCGTCCACGGTCTGACCTTTGAAGAAGTTGTTGAACGTTTTAAGCCCGTCGTACTGTGCCCACCATGTGTAGACGATAGGCTGCCAGTAGTCGGTATAGCCCGAGAATATATGAGCTTTTACTTTCTTGCCCTTGAACCGATCGAAAGCCGCTTTCATTTCGTCCGTCGTGCGCGGAACGGCAATTCCTTCCGCGGCGAGAATATCGACGTTGTACGTCAATCCCCAAAGACTGGACGAAACGGGAATAAAATAGTTTTCTCCGTCGTCGGACGTACACCAGTCGAGAACGTTTTCGGACATTTTGGAACGGATCGGACCGCTCTCGCCCTCGGGCGTATAGTCGAAAACCTCCTTGATGCTGTGGAACGTCTTATCGTAACCGCTGTACTGCGGGTACTTGGCGTACTTGCTCGTCATAAAACTGTCGGAAATCACGATATCGTAAACGCTCGGGTTCGTAAGCGGAATTATCGCGCGTTCGCGAAGCGTGGTTTCTTCGTACTTGACGGTAATGTTTTCGTGTTTTGCTTCGTAAGCTCTGCCGACCGCTTTGAGCCACTCGATTCCGTAACCGCCCGACCAGACGCTGATGTGAAGAACGTTGGGATCGTTTCTGTAATCCGCCGCGCCGCCGCACGCCGAAAAACCGAACGCTACCGTAAAGCACAAACAAAAAATTCCGATACGTTTCAATAAATTTTTCATATTTTTCTCCTTTTTATCGTTACCGTTGAGTCCGTCCGACCGATTTTAACCTTTTATACCGCCGAACGCCATACTGTTGACGAGCGTTTTGTGCATAAGCGAGTACAGAATGAGTATGGGTATTACCGAAATGTAAATCCCCGCAAAGTAAAGCGGATAATTACCCGTCCGCTCGACGATCGTCTGATATGTGTAAAGTCCGGACGCGAGCGTCGGCATTTTGTCGAGGTACATAATGGGCGTGAGATAGTCGTTCCAGTTGCCGATGAAGTTGATGAGCATATAGGACGCGATTATCGGTCTTGCAAGCGGTATCATTATTCTGAAATAAATCGTAAATTCGTTCGCGCCGTCGATGCGCGCCGCTTCCATATAGACGGACGAAAGATTTTTGTAGTAACCGTGAATTATAAGGAAAGACGCCGTTCCGAACACGCCCGTGTGAGTAAGCAGTATCAACGGCGAGTTTTTAAGTCCGAGCAAACCGTACAGTCTGTACTGCGCGGGCATCGTTCCGTAAAGCGGAATCATCATCATGAATACCGACAGCGAATACAGGAATTTCTGCCCCGGGAAAACGTATTTCGAAAGCGTGTACGCGCAAAGGCTTACGAGAAACATATTTACCGCGACGCTTCCGACCGAAAACCAAAGGCTGTTAAACACCATGCTCGCAAATCCGACGCCGTTTACCGACAAAAGCCTGAACGCGTCCGGATAATTCTGAAAGATCGGCTTTACGGGAAGCGCGAACGGATTCGTGAAATACTCGATCGCGCCGCTTTTAAGCGAATTCGCGAGCGCCCACACGAACGGATAAACGAGCGTCGCCGCATACAGCGCGAACAGTATAAAAACTATCGTAAACACCACTCTTGCGGACGTGGACATTTTGACTTTCTGATTTTTGAATTTTATCTGCTCGATCATATCTTTACCCTCTCAATACTCTATCGGTTCGACCTTATCGGCAAGTTTTCTCACAAGCAATACCAGCGGGAACGAAATTACCGTCAACAGCCAGCCGAGCGCCGCCGCAAGACCGGTTTGCGCTCCCGTCATGGTTTTCTGGTATATCCAGAAGCTGATCGTCATCGTGTCGTAATCGCCTTGTGTGAACAGAAGGATCGGTCCGCTCGCAGAGAAGATTCCGGTAAACGACAACATGAGCATCGTCGAGAAGAACGGCCACGTCAGCGGAAACACGATATGCCATACTTCCTGCCACAACCCGAGACCGTCGAGTTTACCCGCCTCAACGAGTTCCTGCGGTATGCGGTTGAACGACGCGGTATATAAGATAAGGTTAATTCCGAATCCCGACCACAGTCCGTATACCAGAAGCGTGGGCATCGCATATCTGCTGTCCTGCAAAAACAGCGGTTCGACGCCGAAAAGCTTTCCCCACACGACCGGAAGCGGTCCGCCCGGAGCAAGCATAAACTTTACGAATGCCGTCATTACGACTGCCGAAATTATGCACGGAAGAAAGAATATGTAGCGGAATACGTTATGTCCGAAAATCTTTTTGTACATAAAAAACGACATCGCGTAACATACGGGTATCTGTACCAGAAGATTGAAAAAGAAGAAAATAAACGTATTTTTGAATCCGCCGCGAAGCGTAGACATGGGATTGCGAAGCTCGTCGATTACGAATTTGAAATTATCGAAGCCGAGCTTTACGCCGTCGCTTCCCGTCACCTGAAACGCGGTGAACAAACCCGTAAAGTTCATCGCAAGCCAGAATACCAGAAACGACAATATCGGTCCCGTTATCCCCGCTATTATAAACAATTTTTTCTGCAACGATAATTTAGGTCTTTTATACCCTGCCGTTACCATATCTTCGCTCTCCTCGATTCCGTTCGGTTGCGAGCGTATTCCGCTACGCAACGCGATTTGTTTACTCGATTATTCTGCGTATGTTCACGAGAACATATTTGTCAAAAAAATAATCGTCCGCGAGCGGCATCATTTTCGACGATGATATATATGTTCACGAGAACTCACAGTATTATAATAACACACCGCACGCGGTTTGTCAATAGTTTTTAAAAAATTCTTTGTGAAATTTTAGTCGGCGACGTTTTGGGTGCTTTCGCGCGGAAAATACTCCGCTTCGAGCGTTATCGCCGCGGAATCTATCTTCCCCGTAAGATAATCGGTGTAATATTTCGCTTGTTCGATATAGTCCGTGCCTATCGACGTGAGCGACGGCGAAAAGTATTTGTCTATGGCGATATTGTCGAAGCCGATTACCGACAAATCGTCGGGTATCTTCCTCCCGCTCTCTCTCGCGGCTTTCATCGCTCCGAGCGCCATCATATCGTTGAGACAAAATACCGAGTCGCAGCAATTACCGTCCGCAAAAAACTTTTTCATCGATTCGTAACCGACGACAAAGCTTTCGACAAGCGGATATTCGCCGAGCAGAATACTTTTGTCCGTGACTTCCATGCCGTATTTTTTCGCCTCGGAAGCAAACTTAGTCATTCGCATATCGTCCTTGAATCTGACGCCCGCGACGAATATCGGTCTTCTGCAACCGCTTTCGTAAAGACGCGCGACGGCTTTTTCGATCGCTTTAGAGTAGTCGATGGAAAACGAAAAATCGTTGCGTTGCCCCGTATAAATTCCGCGTATTTCGTAGGTTTCGAGCTGTTTGCATAACGAATCCGAAAAACGATCGAACAGCATATTCAGCACTCCGCCGACGCGGTTCGATATCGCCTCTTTGACCGCGGCATCCGGATCGCCGTTTCTCACCTCGAACAAAAATACCGAATAACCGTGCTTCCGCGCCCGTTCAATCATCGCTTCGGCAAGCTGAGTGTAGTACGGATTCGATAATTCCTGCAAAAGTACGGCTATGCTCTTGCTGTTCTTCTGTTTCAGCGAAGACGCAATCCTGTTCGGTATGTATTCCAGCTCGATTATCGCTTCTTCGACGCGCTTGCGGGTCTCTTCCGAAACGTACCCGCTTTGCGTTACCACCCTTGTTACCGTCATTGTAGATACTTTCGCTTTTTTTGCGACGTCCGCTCGCGTTACCATTGCCTGCTCCTTTATTCGAACAAAATAAACCGTCCGGAATCCGACGATTTTTCAAGTTTATGAGTTTAGTTTAGCATAATTTGTCCGATTTATCAAGCAAATAACCCTTTATACTTCGTTTTTATAACGACGACGATAAAAAAACACCCAACCGATCCCTTTCGGGTTCGACCGGGTTGCTCTTGGTGGAGATAATAGGGGGTTGCAGTCGCTCCGCTTCCCTTGGTGGCTTCGCCACCGGCGGGGAGCCCCCGCGGGCAAGTATCCGGTATCGTTGTGTTTACGCGCGGATTCAATCACCACCATATCTTCTTTTTATCCGCACTTTGACGCATTTTTACCCTCTCTTCGACGGACGAGCTTCTCGCCAAAACCTCCACGCAAAAAATAAAGCACCCGTTAGGGTGCTTATTTTTCTGGTGGACTGACAGCAAACAAAGTCGAACCTTTGATGCCGTTATTTTCAACTTATAGATTCTTAAGAGTTTTCCTTAAAACCTCGTTTCTGAAATAGTCGTTGTTTATGTATTCCGAAATCAACGCTAAGAATTCCTTTGTGCTTATAGTTATATTCGGCTGTATATAATCTATTTTAAGGATAGCGTTTAAGCGATTGAGTTTACCTTGATCCTGTACATAGTTCAACGCGGCTCGCATAGTCTTGTCTACTTTCGCTATAGGTGCGTTGTACTTCTCGGCGATTTCCTTCGTTATGTTTTTCATTATGCCGTTATGCTTCTTATACAAAAGCACGGCTTCTTTCAGATAGTCATACCCTTGCAGCGACGGTCTTATCCCTATCTCCATAAATAACGCCGCTACTATTGTACCGTCGTCGCATTCTGCTCCCGTTTCTGCCATTACCCTATCTCCTTTGTTTGTTTTATTTTCGGCTACATTATACTCCTTTCATCAAAATAAATCAACCGATTTACCTCGCTTCACCTAAATGAATTTGTATTTTTGGGATAACCACTTTCATTTGTAGATAATAGTTGCGTTTTTAATAATTGTTTCCTCTTCTCCGCGATTTCGCCTTTCGTGGGTCGCCGTTGTAACACGGTTCGGGACAGGCGTAAACCTCAAAAAAATATCAATAAAAAACTACCGGTTTAATTTAAAATACTCAGAATAGCCTTTCCAGCTCGTCCCGCCTTTTAATATAATTTTCTTTTCCGCCGATGTGCGGCTGTTCTTGCTTCGCTTGCGGAAATCCGTTTCGGTGTAACCGTGTTCTTTTCCGATTCGATTGACTTCGTCTTTCATCGCGGCGTACAAAATAATCCGAGCAATTCCCCCGTTGTAAACCGTATCGTCAAATATGTCAACGAAAATATTGCCGATAAAACTATTGTAGAAGAGTTAGCGCAACTCGTTCATACCAACCGCTCTTTTTTAAGCAGTAAATTTAAATCCGAGATGGGTATACCGCTAATAGATTATATTGCAAAGCAAAAAATTGCCGAAGCTAAACGTTTGCTTTTGTATTCGGATAAAAGTTTGTCCTCAATAGCAGCCTATCTTTCTTTTTCTTCGCAAAGCCACTTTCAGAACACGTTCAAAAAAATAACGGGACTGACTCCCGCCGAATACCGAAAGAATAAAAAGCGGGAATAGGTGTACTTATTCAATCAGAAGTTTTTCTCAAAAGACTTACAAATGATTGTTAAACAAAAATTCCGACAACCGCATATAAAAAGGAAGTCCGATATTACTCAAACTCCCTTTTTCTTTTTTGGTTATTAGTATTTAATTTTTTATGCCATGTCCCTTTTACTAAAGAAAGACGAATAGAAAAGATTAAGTGGCACGTCGCTGAGCTATTTGGGGTTGAGGTTGTGAAGCGGCGGCGTAGGTATTAACTTCTGTGCAAAATTATTGTGATTGCATTATTTTTCTGTATTTGAGCGGAGAATAACCTGTTTTCTTTTTGAAAATGATGTAGAAATAGTTCCCGTTTTGGAAATTCAGAGTTTCGGTGATTTCGGAAATTTTCATATCTGTATTTACGAGATACTGTTTTGCGATATCGATTTTCTTTGCGATAAGCAGATCGGAAAGCGTGCTGTTGAAGTGTTGTTTGATTATTCTTGAAACTTGTCTCGTGCAGACGTGAAGTTTTTCGGCGATCATGCTCGGAGTAAGTCTTTCCGAGAAATTCAGATTAACCATTTGTTCGATAACGAGCATCTCGTTTAATCTTTTACTATCGGCAACAGCGTTAAGACCGTTCAGCGACGGAATCTTTCCGATAATCGACGTAAACAGCAGGCAAAACGCCGACTGAACTCTTTGTTGGCGGGCAAAATTTCCGACGGCGTCGATTTTGTCTATCTGATCAAGGTAGAATAATTGCTCTTTGTTAAGGTCAAAGCATATTACGTTTTTCAGAGAAAACGTTTTATTTAATATATCGTAAACTTTACGTCTTTTCGACTTGTCTACGGCGCCGAATGAAAATAGGATCCTATATATTTTGCCCTGAGCGACCACGTAATGTTTATAAAACGGCGGGATGCAGACTATTCCTTCGTTTCTGACGATGTTGTCATTTTCGTTAAGAACAGTAAGTTCGCCGTCGGCAACGAAAAACATCTCGTAATATGTATGGTAATGGATTTCCTTCATATACGACGGGCTTTTTTCCCGTTCTTCCATAATATAGTTGTCGTCTTTTACGAATTTGACTTTTGCGTCTTCCAAAACGATTCCGTACTCGGAAGTATAGATACGTTCGTTTTTCGCCAAGTCGCGCTTTTCGTCGTATATCATTGCGTTCTCCTTCACGAATATAATACATCCGAATTATGAAAAAGTCAAATAAAAAGACATAAAACTTTACTGTACGGACATATTTGCGTCGATTCGGTCCGTCGGCTTACTTGAAAAAATGTGTACTCGGTAGTACAATAGAGGTACAAATATTTCGATAAAGAGGTAAAACAATGGAAAAAGAATTCGGTGGCGTATACGCGGCGATGTTCAGCGTTTACGACGAACAGATGAACGTTAAAAAAGACACTGTAAAAAAACTTGTCGATTTTTATCTCGACAACGGACTTAAAGGGTTTTACGTCGGCGGAAATACCGGAGAGTGTACGGTTCTTCCGGCGAAAACGCGTAAGCAGATGCTTGAAACCGTAGTCGAGGCGAACCGCGGCAGAGGTCAGATTATCGCGCATATCGGAGCCGGACATTACGACGAGACGATGGATCTTCTCGAGCACGCCGACTCTCTCGATATAGACGCGGTTTCGTCTTTGCCGCCGTCGCTTACCGCATACTACGACGAAGACGAGACTTACGAGTACTATAAAGCGATCGCGGAAAAGAGCAAACACCCCGTATTTGCGTATATAGCAAGTCAGTCCACGGGAGACCTTTTGCGGTTTGCAAAGAGAATTGCAGATATACCGAACATAAAAGGCTTAAAGATTTCGATTTCGGATTACTATGCTTTCGGTCAGGTCAAGTCAATAGGCAACGGTCGTTTTACCGTATTCAACGGTCCGGACGAAACGCTCGTGTGCGGACTTGCCGAAGGAGCCGACGGCGCAATCGGAACGTCGTATTCGATCGTACCGTCCGTAGCGGTGGAGTTATATGAGAGTATGAAAAGAGGCGACAACAAACGCGCACTCGAATTGCAGAGATTCCTTAATGAATATATAGGACTTGCTCTAAGCGAGAATATCGCGTACTGGA
Source organism: uncultured Clostridia bacterium (assembly GCA_934270565.1). Taxonomy (GTDB): domain Bacteria; phylum Bacillota; class Clostridia; order Christensenellales; family Pumilibacteraceae; genus UBA10677. The sequence goes on from CAKQPR010000007.1 coordinate 45,895, forward strand.
AAGCGATGCTCGAATGTATGGGATTCGATATGGGATATACCGTTTTCCCCACGCGTAAAGTAAGCAAGGCGGAATATGCTGAACTTAAAACGAAAATCGCCGGACTCGAAGCAAGAAGAAGAGATATGAACTTATAAAATGGCATACGTTTTTTTGGTAGTGAGTGCGGTTTGCCTCAGTATTATGGCGGTGCTTCGGAAGAAGTATTGCGACGAAAGCGGCAACGGAGTGATTCCGATTTTGCGCTTCATGGTACTGCAAGGCATAATTGCGGCGGCTATTCTAACTGTATATGCGTTTATGTCGGGGCAAGGCGCGGCGTTTAAGGAAACGGATCTGTTTACGATGATTTGCGTTTTTGCCACCGCGGCTTGTACTTCCGTAACCCTCGTGATTTGTATTTGCGGCGTAAAATACGGCAACCTGACTCTACTGATGATGTTTGCCACGCTCGGTTCTTTAGTCCTGTCGTCTGTATACGGCGTATTGTTCGATAGCGAACGTAACGGGATCGGCGTATTCAAAATCATCGGGTTCGTTCTGACCGCGGCGATACTTGCGTTGTCCGTACCGTTTAAGAGGAAAAGTAACGACGAGTCGGACGAGGCGAAAACCGAACGCGACGCGCGGCAAAGCGCTAAAAACAAAAAGATTTACGCATTGTTATGCGTGGTCATATTTTTTACTAACGGAGTAGTGCTTGTATTCTACAGCGCGATGACGAAGTATCGTCCCGAATATCCGGCACCGAACTTTATAGTGCTGTATATGGCGATTCTTGCCGCAATCTCGCTTATTCCGTGTATCGTGTATGCCGTCGTTAAAAAAGGTAACGCAATACCCCGTAACGATACAAAACTCGGCAAGCAATTGCTTCTTATCGCTGCTTACTCGATAGTTGCCGTTTTATCCGAGGTTTCGTCGTATAACTGTACGTCCTTGATTCCGATAATCGTGCAGGCGCCGTTGTCGTTTACGATAGAAATCGTACTTACCGGCGTTGCGGATTACGTTATGTTCAAAGCCGTTCCCGACAAGATCCAGATCGTTCAGATGGTGCTTGCCGTGATATGCAGCGTGTGTTTCGTTTTGTAACGTTACACGGAGCGGGCAAACGTTTTATTTGTATTATAAAATCGTATTTATCGCATCATAAAAGAGGGAATCTAATGACTTCAACATACAATCGAAGAAAATAAAAGAGAGTCTGTTCGTTCTCAGAATGCTGATTATTCGGACGGTTAAACTTATTCAAAGACACAGAAAAAGGCGGTAGAATCAACGTTATATCGCCTTAAATCGCATATTATTTAGTTTTCTTTACAAACTTTCCATTTTGACGGGGTTTCGTACTCTTCTCCTTTGCGGATAAAACGCCGTCAGAATAGACCGCATTTCTCCGCTTTTCGTCCTTCGAGTTTCAGCAGTAATTCTTCGAGCAACCCCGCCTGCTCGTCGGACAGGTATTTTACGTTCTGTCTGTACCACTTTTCTACATAGATACCGCCTCCTGTCCCCTGAAGGGTGTATACGGGATACTCGAGCGACAGCGTTACCACGTCTCTTTCGATAGTGCGGGCGGAAACGCCGAACTCGTTGGCGAGGTTCTCCCGCGTGTCGCTGCGACGTAAGCACAGAACTTCGAGTATTCGCTTTCGTCGCTCGTTCGCCGTCACTCTTCCTTCCCGTCCCCCTCGGTTCTTCGTTGACTGTATTCTATTAGCTTAACTCGACAGGTTCTGTCGAGTTAGAAAATTTCTTTTACGAATTTAAAAGAAAAACCGCCGTGCGGGCGGTTCTAACGTTATCCGTACAGGCGGTTTTATCTTCTTGGGCATAGTCTTGTTTATATAAATGTGATACGCCTTGCAAAGGATGCTTGAACTATTGCTTTTCTCGTGTGTAGCCGAATTCCCCAAATTTTCACATCCTTTTGCCAAACATATGCGACAGAAAAACCATATTGTTACCGGATTAACGGCGGCTGTTGATTTTTCTGATTTCTTCCTTTTGTTTTTCCGTAAGTTTATCCGAACGGTCGTATTTATAGAAACCGTTCTGCTCCTGCTCGACGTCGTAAAGCTGAGTATAGCAAAATCCCGAAATTTTACGCGCAGAGAAAATCGCGGCCATAAGCTCACCGTATCTCCGAACGAAACCGTCGCCGTTATTTTCGCCGTTGCCGTAACCCCAGCTTTCGGTACTCTGAACGACACATTCGTTTACTTCGCTCTGCCGAAGAGTTGACTGTCCGAACGAAATACCTCCGCACTCGCTGAAATTAACCGCCACGCCGCCCGAAAACCGCGGCTCGTCGTCTCCTTCGCAATAAAGAAGCGGAACGTCGATTTTGTCCTTCTCTTCAAGCTCGGTCAGATACTGTTTTATTTTTTCTATCGGCTCATAGCAATGAAAATCAAACAGATCGGTTTTGTGTCCGTGATGTCCGCCGCTTACGTCTACGCAAGGTCGCGTCGGATCGAGTTTCTTCGTAAACTCGTATACGGCGTCAACAAATCTCACGTCGCGTTTCTTCTTCGGATTTTCCCAGTCACCCCAGACCTCATTGAGCGGACACCATGTAACAATACACGGATGGTTGAAATCGCGTTTTATCGCCTCCCGCCACTCGGCGAGAAACTGCCCCGCAAACTGCATCGTCGAGAAATCGACGCCCCAGCTCGGGAATTCACCCCAAACCATATAACCCGCCTTGTCGCAGAAATACAAAAACTTCGGATCGAAAACTTTCTGATGCAATCTCGCGCCGTTAAACCCGAGCTCCGACGCTATACGAATATCTTTTTTCATTGCCTCGTCGTTCGGCGCAGTGTAAATTCCGTCGGGATAATACCCCTGATCGAGAACGAGTTTCTGGAAAATCTCTTTGCCGTTCAGAAGGAATTTATACCCATCGTATTTCACTTCACGCAAACCGAAATACGAGTAAACCTCGTCGCTGCAAAACGTGATTTTAACCTCGTACAACTCACCTTTGCCCGCTTCCCACAGCGCTTCCTCGTCAAGCGGAACTACGATGTTTTCCCGAAAACTCATCGTTCCGCCGGCGCTTCCGACAAGATTGCCGTGTAGAAATACGTCAATCTTATAACTGCCTTCATCCGTCGTAATAAGATCCACAGTGACGGACCGATTTCCGACGTTCGGCGTAAAATAAAATTCTTTTACTCTTTTTTCGGGTGCGTATTCGATCCAGACCGACTGCCAGATACCCGTCGTCCGCGTATAGAAACACCCGAACGAATTCTCTTTCCATGATTGCTTGCCGAACGGAATGTCGCGGTTGCAGTCGCGAACGAGTATGTACAATTCGTTTTCTCCTTCGCGGCAAAACTTCGTTATATCCGCCTCGAACGGAGTAAACCCGCCCGTGTGAGAACAAACGAATTTGGCGTTGACGTATACTTCGGCAAAATAGTCCACCGCTCCGAAGTGCAAAATCGCAAGGTTACCGTCGAGGTTGACGGTAAACGATCTTTTGTAATAACAACAATCGAAAAAGTCTTTTCTTCCTATGCCGGACAGGTCCGACTGCGGACAAAACGGAACGCGGATCGTCTGCCAGACGACGTTATCGAAAGAAAACAGCCATTCGCCGTCCAGATCCTGAACTTTTTCTCTTGCAAATAAGGGATTATGACACTGCTGCAAGTCCATAAAAGCAACCTCTTAAATAAATCTTAAAACGGTAGTCGACATTGCTCTGAATGTTACGTTTTCGATACCGATTTCTTTTCCGTTGCGAACGTAATCGCATTTTCCCCAAATGCCGTCGCGTCCGAGAATTTCGATTTCCTCGAACGAAAAACCGCTCGGCGCGTAGAATTTCGCTTCGGCGTCGTCGTCGAGAAAATTACATACCATAAGTACTCTTTTGTTCGCGTAATAATACGGGCTCACCATAGGCGCATTGATTATAAACGAAGGGTTGTCTCCTACGGCGCGGATTTCTCCGGCCGCAAGCGTACCGTCGGTCGTCATACCTCCCGAAACGAAGTCCTTGATCGCCGCCTCGCGGATAGGCGCCATTTTCACGGGATCGAAAAATTCGCCCTTGAACGGATAAATAAATACGTCTCCCACGCGCGCCTGCCCTACGCCCTTTAATTTATCGAACGCGCCGAATACGCGCGAATACGGAACATAATCGCACTCGTATCCGATATTGAGATATTGCGGAACTCTGAAATAAAAATCGCGGATCCCGTTAACTTCGAACCATTTGTCGGCTTGTTCATACCTTGCCTTTTCATGTGACAGCGAATTATCCCATTCCGCACTTTTTATACCGACGATTCTGCCGAGCCCCATATCGAGCAGCGTAAGAACGGCGTCGGCGTTGAGAATAATACGGTTGTTTGCGAAAAAGTTTTTGATACGGTCTTCGGTGAAATTTCTGAACCACTGACCCGAAACCGCCACAACCTTGCCACAAACGTCTATGGGATCTTCGACGTACTTATACGAAACGCCTATAGCGGATAGTAGCCCCGCGAAGAAACTGTCGTCCGGTTTAAGATGATCGAGGTACGTAAAATAATCGGTAGGCTTCATATTGCGCACCGTTTCCTTGGAAAACGGCACGATCACTCCTTCGAGCGAGGAAAAATCAATCCCCGTATCCTGAATTGCTTGTAAATACGGCAACAGTCTCGCACATTCATCCCCGTATTTCCACCTCGGCAGGATCATTTCGTTGTCAATCGCAAGCGTAATGCCTTTCGAAACGAGCACGGAAGCCGCTTCGATCTGCATACGAGTAAAATTAACCGATTTCGTGAACGGAGTCTTTACGCCGTTTTCCTGCTCGGGGAGCACTATCGCGTCGTTCGGAATTCTTGCCCTCGTCTGCACCGAAATCTTATTGAAATTCCAGCCGTAGACCTGAGGCGCGCATTGCTCGTAATTAGGAAGATTTATACGGTCGATCGGAGTCTTGTCCTGATCTCCCGCCTGAAAAAGTCTTGCCCAGTCGCGGTACTCGATCGCGTGTTCTTCGGGGTGCGAAGTCATAAAGCCGAGCCTTGCGGACGGGCACGCGGCGCGCACCTTTCTGCCGACTTCGGCGGCAAAATCTTCCATTGCCTTGCGGGTAACGAACATATAGGCGTCGCGATAAGGACTTTTTCCGACGTCATCGCGCAGAAGTTCCTTCACGAAATCGTCGCGCGAAATCTCGAAACCGAGGTATTCGCTGTACTTTTTCATGTGCAGCGGGCAAAAGCACCCGCCCCAGTCGGAGCCGAACCGATTGTGCATGCGGAAATCGTCCTCGATCCAGATTATCTCGGGTTGTATTTCCCGAGCGTAATAAGCGAACAGATCGGAAAGATACTCGCGGAAAGAGTCGTCGAGCGGACAGCAAGCTCCGCTCGTTTTACCGGCGGGGCTTGTAATCGGCTGAAAATTCTGTCCTTCGCGAAGTCCCTCCGCCATTTGCTGACCGAGGCTCGATCCGGGGTTTACGCTGACGGTAATACCCGCGGCGTTAAGAACTTTTTTCGCGCGTTTTATCGCCTCGACCTGCGACCTCGCTTCGTCTTCGGTTATATGAGTAAGAAAGCTCGTACAGGTATTGTTGATATAGAACATCACGTCGCGATAGCCGTATCTGACGGCAAGCGCGGTAAGGCGATCTATGTCCGCGTCGAGATTGTCGTTAGGTCTTAAAGCGATACGCAAGCTGTAAATATATTTGTTAAAATCCATAAGTAATTACCGTCGTTTTTAAACTGTTTAATTCTTTGTCGCAAATGTTTTTCCGTTAAAAGTCAACTCTTTCTTTGTTCCGTCGAAAGCGATATACTCCGAATCCCACTCCGCAATCGTATTCCGAGTCGAAAGCGCGTCGATCATAGCGTTTACCGTCTTGTAATTCGGGCATACGAGCATAGCGTTGTCGTCGCTTTTGCCGAAACCTCCGTAAGAATAATAAAGCGCGTTACCCGTAACGGAAATAACGTTTTCGATTTTCGCTTTGTTCTGATCTTTGCTTGCGGGCGTCCATTCTTCGTCGAAATTGATCTGATGAACGCCTACCGCAACCAAATTCTTTATCGTAGCGGTTTCGCTGTAAAGCCTGCCGAAAAGCTTTGCGCCCGCAGCGTTCTCGCTCGCCGTAACAACCACGTTTTCAAAGCTTCCGCTTACGATACGCGATTCGCCCGTGAGAAGATTTACGCAGTTAAGCCGCGCAGTTTCTCCCGTGCGCGGAAGATCGTTCGTCGTCCCAAGCCTTACGAATGCCACGTCCCTGACGAGCCCGCCTTCGACCACGTTGCCGAAAAAGCCGCCGAGACGGTTGTACGGGCAATCGGTAAGCGCGTCGTATATAACGTGACCTCTTCCGTCGAAAATCCCTTTGAATCCGCATTTATCGACTTCTTCCGCCGTTATATCCACCCCCGGGACATAAGAATCGTATCTTACGAGCATTACGGGCGAGGAAAGCTCGGCGCAGTAAATGTCGTCGCCGAGGACGTAGTATCCGTCCAGAGTCTTTTTGTTTACGACGCACATAGAAGCAAGTTGCTCCGCGTCGTAAATAACTTTGGTTGCAATATCGACTTTGACGTCGTAAGCTTTCCCTTCGGCGGTATACAGGCGAATTCTTAAATTTTCGCCGTATACGCTCGGTGTTTGCACGCTTATTTTCAGAAGTTTAAATAGCGCGCTTCGATACACTTGAAGAACGCCGTTCTTTGATGAAAAGTACGTTCCCTTCCCGTCGCTTGCGGGAAATCTGACACTTTCGTCGCTAAGCCCCATAAACTCGATTTCGGACGTGAGTTCGGGCGCGATATCCGTCTGTTGTATTCTTTCGAACGACAAACTCTGATCAAAACAATAAACGTTTCCTCGATCCGTAAGATCGATGACTGTGTACGTTCTTTCTTCCGCCGGATCTTCGGCGGGACTTTCTTCCCGTTGCGTGTCGTCGGGCGTTTCGCCGGAACCGTCGGTATTCCCGTTGTTTTCGTCGGACTTGTCGGGTTGTTCGATCGTCGTCCCCGAACCGCTCCCGTTGCCGCCGGATTTAGCGAGGCTGTACACCGTAAATGCACAGCCCGCCGCCAAAACCAACGATAGGAGTAGGATTACAAGCTTTTTCATTTCGTATTACTCGGTCGCCGTAAGCACCGCCGTTCCGTTGAAATAAATCGTGCCGTTTGCGTAAGATATATCGCCCCAGCCCTGAAGCTTGTTATCTTCTGCCAAAGCCGCGAACATCGCATTGATCGTTGCATAGTTCGGTTGCGCGTCGTACGTTGCGTTACCCGTCCAGCTGAAGCCTCCGGTTCCGTTTTCGGTCGTTACGGACATAACGTTGCTTACAGTCGTAACGCCCGTATCCGTATTGATCTGTTTAAATCCGACGAACAGGCAGTTCTTCATTTCTCCGCCGCTCATTTTCGCCACAACTCTGTCCAAAGTTACGCCTTCCGCCGCAGTTATAACTACGTTTTCCATCGTTCCGTAAAGCGGTTTGCTTTCTCCCGAAATAACGTATTTATAACTGCTCGTCATTGTAACGTCGGTGAACGCTATGTTCTTTACGACAGAGCCTTTAAGCAGTGAACCGAACAAGCCGCCTAATCCGTTGTACGCTGTCGCTTCCGTGGCGATATTTGAAATAACATGTCCGCGACCGTCGAATATTCCCTTGAAACCGACTTCGTTATTTCCTTGCGTATTGTTATTCACAAAACGTACAATACCCGCCGAACTTGCGTCGATGTCTTTTGATACGATATAGTACTCGTCTATCGTTGCCGCGGTATTCGCCGCCGTAATTGCCGCGAGATCTTCCGCACTGTCGATTATCATAGTCGCAATGTCTACGGTAGCAGTGTATTTTTTATCTGCCGAAGTGAAGATTTCTATGCCAAGCCCCATGACGTACGCCTTGCCGTTAAGAAGGCTTTGTAGCGCCGCTTTCGTGAACGTAAGGTTCCCGCCCGCAAAGCTTATGCCATCCGTCACTACGGTACTGCCCGCCCGTACTTTCTCTATATCCCCTTCGATCGTCTCGCTCGTTGTTACCGAACTCGTTTCGTTCGCAAGAGACAAATCGTAAGCTCCGATAGCAACCTCGGTATATCCGCGAATTACTTTGCACTCGAAAACATCCTTCCGAACGCTCGTATTCAACGTGCTTGTCGCGACAACGATAATTACGGTGTTCTCCGCAACGGTGTTGCCGATCGACAAAACGTTGTTGCTGAGCGTAATACCCGCGATTTCGTTCTTAAGCGACAACTCCGTATAATCGTCGGTCGTAAACGTTACGTTCGTTCCGCGCTCGACTTCGCTGCCGATTGCATTGCTATTCGCAACAAGCGCGGGAAGCACCGCAACCTTTCCGTTGAAATAAATTGCCCCGTTTGCGTAAGATATATCGCCCCAGCCCTGAAGCTTGTTATCTTCTGCCAAAGCCGCAAACATTGCGTTGATCGTCGCATAGTTCGGTTGCGCGTTGTACGTTGCATTGCCCGTCCAGCTGAAGCCGCCGGTTCCGTTTTCGGTCGTTACGGACATAACGTTGCTTACAGTCGTAACGCCCGTATCCGTATTGATCTGTTTAAATCCGACGAACAGGCAGTTCTTCATTTCTCCGCCGCTCATTTTCGCCACAACTCTGTCCAAAGTTACGCCTTCCGCCGCAGTTATAACGACGTTTTCCATCGTCCCGTAAAGCGGTTTGCTTTCTCCCGAAATAACGTATTTATAACTGCTCGTCATTGTAACGTCGGTAAATGCTATGTTCTTTACGACAGATCCTTTAAGAAGTAAACCGAACAAGCCGCCTAATCCGTTGTACGCTGTCGCTTCCGTTGTAATGTTAGAAATAACGTGTCCGCGACCGTCGAATATTCCCTTGAAACCGACTTCGTTATTTCCTTGCGTGTTGTTATTCACAAAACGTACAATACCCGCCGAACTTGCGTCGATGTCTTTTGATACGATATAATATTCGTCTATCGTTGCCGAAGTGTTCGCCGCCGTAATTGCCGCGAGATCTTCCGCGCTGTCGATTATCTTTGAAACGACGCTTGCCTTATAGATATGGCATACCGAGCCGACGGAGGGAACGGAGGTGTAAATCTTGACGTCGATATCGCCGTACTTGCCGTTTACAGTGGCAAGAAGCGTTTCGTGCGGAACGGTGAGATTACCGCCACTGAAAGTGAAACCGTCCTCCATAATGAGGTTGCCCACGCCTATGCCCCAAACGTTGTTAATTCCGTCGAGCGAAACGGTGATACCCGCGCCGGTCGATTTGTCGTAGTCGAACGCGTAACCGTCCGCGGTGTGGTCTTCGATGGTGAGTTTAAGAAACGTGTAGGTCTTTTCTTTCGTCTGCCCGTAAAGAGATTTCGCCACTACGGTGAACTGCGTTCTGTCAACGGCTTCGTCGGTGATTTGGATCCTGCCGTCGGCAGATACGGTAATGCCGGTTTTCGCCTCTTTGATCGAGAACGTGGAAAGCACGTTCGCCGCCGCGCTGTACTCGCTGCCGTAGGTTATTCTATCGGACGGATCGGTAAACTCGAGAGTGGCTTCCGCATAACTCTTGAACGCGGGAAGCCCGTTTCTCTCCTCCCAGTATGCTCCGTCGAACGCGGACGAAGCGAGGTGAAGTCCCTCGAACAACGCGGTATCGAAACCACTGTAATCGCCTGCCGTTCTGCCGATATATTTTGCCTCTACGCTGTTGCTTTTGATCATGTTGTCGGCAATGCCGTACACGTCGAATATGCTTACGCGTGGGTCGAATGCCGTATTCACGATCGCGCTGTCGGTATCGGAAAGGACTACGATCGAATTGCTTAACGTCGCATCGTCGCTCAGTTGCAGGCAATATTTTCTCGCGGGAGCGTATACGAACACGTTGTCCGCTTTGCCTCTGAACTCGCTCGCAATAGCGTAATCGCCGCCCGAAGCCGTTACTATACCGAGGTTTTTGATCGTTCCTTTCGCACCGACGTAGCCGAACAATCCGGCGTTCGCAAGCCCGATATTTCCGATCGAATAGCCTCTTCCGTCGAGCGTTCCGATAAAGCCGAGGTGTCCCTGATTGCTCCATTCGTCAAGCAGTATGAAGTTGGTCAAAGAACTTGCGTCAACGTTGTTTCTGAGCACGAAATAGCCGTCGAGAACGTTCTTGTTGTTGCTGCCGACCGAAGTCTGATAACTTCTCATCGCCTGAAGATCCGCCGCGGTGGAAATCGCGTGAGTGATTATCGTCGCGTCGTAGGAATAGAACACGCGTTTGCATTTAACCGTAAGAGTTTTCTCTCCGAAAAGTTTTTTAAGGCTCTCGTGCGACAGAGTTACTCCGCTTGCGGCGGCGGTCGCCGATACTTCGTCGTCGCCCGCTTTCACGCACTCGAATTCACTGTCGTTCCAGCCGCTCGCAATCGCGAGAACGCTTTCCGTTCCGTCCGAAAGCACGATTTCTTTCGCGCCGAGGTCGATGACGGGAGCAAGCGCCGTAACGGACACCGTTGCCGTTACCTGTTTCCCTTTTGTAGAAGTGTAACTTGCCGTAACGGTAACAGGCTCGTCGCTGTACGTGTCTACCGTGATAACGCCGTTATTTACCTTTACAACGTTGTCGTTGCCCGAGGTCCACACGACGGTTGCGCTATCGATTTTGTTTCCGTCTTCGAAACATTCGGCGGTTATATCGGCTTGAGTAAGATAACTTTCGCCGTCGGGGTTGCTCGCATAAAGCGTTACGGCGCTCTGCGAAAGCCGCAACTCAACGTCGTCTTTTACCGTAACGTTTATTACTTTATCCGCGAAAACGTAACCGTTGTAGCTTCCTTTGATCGTCACGGTCGTTTCGCCGGCGCTCACGCCGAGAATTTCTCCGTCGGCGGAAACCGTCGCGATCGCTTCGTTGCCGCTTTCGAAAGCGAGATTCCCGTCTCTTTCGATCCCGAGGAAGTTTATTTTCGCGTTAAGATTTAACATCTTGCCCTTTATCACTTCCACGCTGTCGCCGGTGACGGATACGGACGGAACCTGCGTACAGACGACGGTAAGCGCGAGACTGCTCTCCGCTCCGTTCGCCTTTGCGGTAATGGTCGTTTCGCCCTCCTTTATGAGCGTGACTTTACCGCCGTCCACCGTCGCAACCGACGGATCGGACGAAGTCCACACGAGCGCTTCCGTAATGTTGGTAAGCGTCGGTTCGAGCGACAATGTGTCGTATAGTTCGATCGTTTTCGATGCCATTCCGAGGTCGATAACTCTTTCGGTAACGTTGAATTCGACCGTTGCGGAAATTTTGCCTATGGCGGCGGTTACGATTGCCGAGCCTTCGCCCACGCCCTGCACGACGCCGTTATACACCGTAACGACAGCCGCGTCGGAAGTGCTCCATACAATGTCCTCTTTGTTCAGCTTCTCTACCGTCGGATCGAGCTTGACTCTCTGACCGAGGTTGAGCTCGATTTTCGTCTGTTCGAACGAGATTTTACCCTTCGCTCCGCACGAAGCGGCAACGAACGGAAAAGCCGTAAGAACGAGCGCAAGCAGAAGCACCCATAAAAACCTTTTTGCTTTTTTCATCTTTTTCTCCTTCTCCTTTTTTATTTGTTTGCGCGCCGCGGAGATATTCGCCCCGCCGCGCCGAAAAGTTACGACGGAATTACACGCCCCACGTTGCCCAGAGTGTGGAAATAGTGGTGTGTTCGGACAGCTGATTTACGCCGAGTCTCGCGCAGTCGTCCTTGAACGCCTGTTTTTCTCTCGTAAGCGCGCCGCTCGCGTACACCTGCTCGCCGTAAAGCGATATGATAAGATAGCGCGGAGCCAGACTTTCGAGGCAGATTCTGTCGTAGAGCTGAGCGTAAAGCGCGGAATCGGCTTCTTTCAGCGGTTCGATCGCCCTGTATGCCTCGTCGATATACCCGACCCATTCGAAAAGGGTGTTTACGGGGAAATACGAGGCGTTGTCTATTCTGTTTCCTATCCAACCGCCGACGCCGCAATACTCGGCAAGGTACGCGTAATGGATTCTGAGCGCGTCGTAGTACTTGCGCATTTCCGAAGCCGCCTGCTTGTAATAAGCCGAGAAGAATTTGTCGGTAAGTTCGTTCACGTCCGCGTCTACGTCCCACAGAAGATTACTCTGCAGATAGCCCTTGAAGCGGATAAAGCCCGTGCCCTGACGCAGATCGTAAGCGCATTGGTCGTACATCCACATAGCTCCCGTTTCTTTTGCGGCTTTGTAGTTGCCCTGAACGGAATCGAAGTTGTTGTACGGAACGAAGTAGTTCCAGAAGTACGCACTGTAATACCACAGGCACAGTTTCCCGTCGCAAAGCGCTTTCCACTGGCGCTGAATTTCGAGTATGTCCGCGTTGTTGTTGTGATACTTATCGTGAATGAAGTCGGACAGAATCGGCGCGTAAACCACTCCGAGTTTTTCGTGCGGCTGAACGGAAGCGTCGGTAGCAACCCACGCGCCGTTTTCCTCTTTGACAGGCGGTTTGATCGTAAACGTATAAGCAAATATAAGGTAAGTTATATCTCTGTCCTTATGAAGCTCGCTCGTCGCTTTCCATGCCTCGACCTTTTTGATGACGGCGTTCGTGAACTTTATCACGCTTGCCGAGCGTGTACCGTATTTGTCGTTGTCGGAGTTGCACGCGTCGCAGGAGCAATAAAGGTTATTGTCCTGATGCGTAAAGTAGATATGCGTTCCGTTCGGAAACTGATCGAACAGCGTGATCATCTTTTGGGCGACTTTCGTCGTCATCGCCTCGAATTCGTCCGGATTTCCGTGAGCGGTATAGCAAAGATTTTCCTGTCCGGGTCCGAACCAAATATCCTTTTTCGCCTCCACTTCGGGATCGCTGAGAGGCAAATAATCGAGCGAATTGTGGTACGGTCCGACGTAATAGCCGTCGGTGGGGTACATTGCCGAAACGCTGTCGAACCTGAGCCTCGAAGAAATCCGATTGTTCGTGTCGGTAAGATAACCGGTATTCGCCGCGCGGTATTCGATGTCCGCTTCGTCGGTGAAATCGAACTTCGGGGTTTTCATTTCGGCGGATTTTACGATATTTACTTCGTCCTGCGCGAATACCTCGAAGCCGATCGTTCTCTTCATAAACTCGTACACGCCGAAGAGTGTGGAGTTGTCTCTTCTGCCGCAAACGAACACCGATTTACCGATCGTTTTCACGGCGTAGCCCGAAACGTTGAGGGTCGAAGGAACGGCAAACCCCGCGGCTTCGGCGATCGCGGTTTTTCCTATCGAAATAAATTTCGCGTCGTCCGACCATTCTACGGTATCGTCTGTCACTACCGCAAACTCCGTACCCGCCGCTTCGGAATAGAACAGATTAAGTTCTCTTGCCGCGGCATAAACGGTAGAAGAAGCGTCCGACGGTACGACGATCTTATAATCGGTCGCGCCTGCGGAAACGAACGTTTCGTTTATGCTTTCGTATTCGACGGTTTTATCCACAACCTTTATTTCTTCCTTGCAGTCGCATTTCGCGGCGCAGGCTTCGTCCGAGCACGTCTCGTTTTTGCATTTGCCGCACGTTTGGCAAATGCTCGTGCAATGATGTTTCGGAGCGGGTTGTTCGCCGCAACCGAATACCGACAGGCAAGTAATAACGGCGAGAATAATCGCTAATATCCTTTTATTTACTCTCATTGATTATTTCCTCCCCCGACTTTCACGGTATAAGAAAGTTTTGCCGTGTTTCCGCTCTCATCGAGCGCGTAATATATAACCGTATATTCGCCTTCGACGGAAGGAACGAATTTGTTGTTAGACATTACGGGAACGTAAGTTTCGAGCGGAGTTTTTACAAGTACGTTTATTCTGATGTTTTCCGTTTCGGAAATGTTGTCCGATACGGTCGCTTCGGCAACCGTGACGGCTTCTCCGACGTTTGCGGAGGTTACGACCGTACCTGTGATTTTTATTACGGGAGCGATTTCGTCGACGACTTCCATAGAATAACCGCCGTTACGCTCTTTTCTGCCGTTCCAGTCCTCCGCATAAACGTCTATCGTATAGAAACCGTGTTTTGTAAAGGCGAACGACGCGCGATAGCTCGGGGAAACCTCTTCGAGCCGCACTCCGTTATCGTCAATCACGATATTGCCTTCGGGGTCGATAACCGAGTAGTACGCCGTGGGATTCGCGTCGAGAACGTCAACTACCGTGAGCCACGGCATAGCGAACGCGTCGCCGAGATGATAACGAAGTTCTCTTTCTCCCTTGAACGAAACTTTCGGCTTGGAAATATCCGTTTTCGAAGAAGAAAGCTTTTGCGAACAGAGATTTTTGAACCGGACGGCGGTGTCTCTCACCGCGTTTTCGAGCTCGTAAGAGAAATACACTTTGCCGCTTATAAACCCGTCGAACGGGTTTCCGTCGCTATCTGCGGTTACTTTGTAATCGACGGACGAGTTGTTGCCGAGTTTATTCGTCAGTCCGTTGAATCTGAAGAAGAAGCTCGACGAGCCCGTTCCGTAGAACGAAGAATTTACCGTGAAGTTCTTGCCGTCGTTTATCGACATAAGCGAAGTCGAGCCCGCTTGTTTCGTGTAGGTTACCTTGACGCTCGCGCCGTTTTCGGCGTCCGTCAAATAGAAGTTAATCTTATCGCAACCGTTGTTAAGCGGGTCGATATCGAAAGTCACCTCGAACGAGTCGGCAAGCAACGGATTTGCGAAATAAACGCGCTTGCCGCTCTTAACCGAAGTAACTTCGACGTAATCCGCGGTGGCAGACGTCGTTATTCCGTCTCCGACGAAATATTTGCTCATATCGACGTTGTTGCCTTTGCCGACTTTGCAGACGGGAATCGCGAATTCCTCGCTGTAAGCAATGCTTTCTCCGACGGTTGCTTTATACCTTACGATCGCCTTATCGAGATGGTTTGCGACGGCGGGCGTGTATACTCCGTTCGTTATTTCGCGCTTTGCGCCCGCGTCAACGACTTCGGCAATCGCTTTGATTTTCTTTACTTCGCCGCTCGTATAGTCGTAAGCCGTCACTTCTGGAAGAACGTACGCGCTGCCCTCGATAAAGAATTTCGGAAGAACGATCTTGTCGATAAATACGGCTTTGTCGTTATTCGAAACGGAAACGGAATATTTTACCTCTTTTTCCTGTCCGGCGAAATCGACTATCCGATAACTTACGACGTACTCGCCCGACTTTTCGGGGCGGAACGAGCCGTTTTCGATTTTTACATTCTCTCCGTTTCTCGTAACTTTCGGCGTTACGGCAAGCTCGCCCATACCGCCGGACGCGGACAGTTCCGCTACCGGAATGCTTTCGCCGGTCTTTCCCGAGGTTACGGGTGAAAGCGCGTTGGCTTCGATGGGCACGCCCGAAGCTTTTACATTGACAGTGTAAGTCACTTTTGCTTCGTTGCCCGAATAGTCGCGCGCGGTATATTCTACGACGTATTCGCCCGCCGAATCGGGTACGAACTTACCGTCGCGAACGTTGATTTCGTATTTTTGCGAGCTGTTATACCTTCCGAAAACGCGCGTCTTTACCGCGCAATCACCCGAATACCAATCGGTTGCCGTTGCGGCAAAACAGGAATACGGATAACCCGCTATTCCGTCGGGCAAGGTCTTATCGGTATACGCTCCGAAATCAATCGATATTTCGGGCGCAACCGCGTCGGTATAAGCCTGCTCCGTAAGATCGACGTCGCCCTGCGAAACGTCGAGTATCATAAACTGCGCGGGTTTCGAGCCTTCGTAATTGCCCGCGGATATTTCGACGCTCACCGCGCCGTCTTCGAAGCCTTCCCATATCGTGGAGAAATACTCCGCCGAATCGAGGTCGATGATAAAGCCCTTCTGCTCGTTGGCGTACATCGTTTTCTCTTCGTAGTCGAGATAAAGCCTCATCGTGTCGCGTTTTACGGTCTTTTTACGCGCGACGAGGATATCTCCGTAACTGAACGAGCCTTGCCACGGTGCGCCGAATCTGTTTCCGACGTGCAGAGTCTCTTTGCCTGCATGTCTTTGGAGTCCCGAAGGCGTTTGTTTTTCCGATCCCGCCGAGAAATACGTCATATCGTTCTCTGACGAATAGTTGGCGTTGACGATAAGGTATTGCGAAGGGTCTTTTTTGTTGATGAACTTAAAATACAACGACGCAAAATCGTAAGTTCCGAAAGTCTCGGGAATGACGGCGAGATGTATGAACGGCTCGTTTTTCGTAGCCTTGGATATATCGAAATAGTCGTTTATTATCAGCTTTTCGCCTTCGTAAAGCCTGATGAATTCGCCCGTAAACGAATCGCTTGCATGGGAATACGGATCGACATAATCGTAAGTTTTGTATTCCGCGCTGCCCTTATCGCCCACTATCTGGAATTTTTCGGTATACACGGTAAACGGCTTTTCGAAAGAGTACGCAACGCCGGAAACCACCGTTCTGTATTCGAGTGAGTAGTTTCCCATCACGTCGAGCTCGACTTCTTTTCCGAGAACTCTCACGCTTCCGTCCGGATGATGCAGATACGCCGAAGCGGCTTTTTGTTCGCCGCCGACCGTAACGGTGGCAGCGGGCACGGTAAGCACCTCGCCCTTTGCGTAAGAAGTCGCGATGCTTACTTCCGAAAGCACGGGAACGTCGTTTGCCGAAACGAACGACGGCGAATACGTTATTCCCGCGACGACGCCCATTGCGAGCGTTGCGATCGCAACCAGAATTATTTTTATCCGACTTTTCTTCATTTTTACCTCCTTTTACTCTTTATCGCCGCCTATGGTAAGATTCGCCATAAGCCGCTGATTGAACACCATATACACCGCGAGAACCGGCACGAGCATGATAACTCCGCCCGTCAGTTTCAGCGGAATATTCGTCGTAAGATTGTCTCGGTTTACGTTGAAATAATACATTCCGTATGCGATCGTGGGATACGCGGGCATATACATAAGCGGGGTGTAATAATCGTTCCAGAAAGCAATGAACTGTATAAGGAAAACCGTAAAGAACAGGTTTTTCACGAGCGGAAGCATAATCTGCACGAACACCCTGAAATAGCCCGCGCCGTCTATATACGCCGCTTCTTCGAACGATTTCGAGAAACTGCGGAACGTTGCGTAAAACACGAGGTAATACATACTCAGAAAGTGACTTTTCGTTATCCACAAGCCCCACAGCCGATTATATAAACCGAGCCTGTGCATCATCGCCAGTTCGCTCGCCTGCGCTCCTACTATCGGAAGCGCGATGGCGACGATCACAAAAGCGTTGATAATCCTGCTGAAAACGTAGTTGAACCGCGCGGTTACATATCCGACGACGCAGGGTACGAGCGTCGCCATAAGTCCGCAACCCACCGCGTAAGCGATCGAATACTCGAACATATATATCATTGTCGGGTATCTGATTTCTCCGCTCGGGAGTTTTACGGGAACGTAGAATTTCGTGAACGCGATCGCGTAATTCGAGAACTGCCATTGCATCGGCCACGGAACGGCTTTATATTCGCTGCTTATGCCGTCCTGAAGAGACATCATACATCCCCAGATTATCGGCGCGAACAGCAGGATCGTATAAATACAGAGAATGACCAGAACTATTATAAACAGCGGGGATCTGTACCATTTTGTCTTGATTTTACTCATTGCTCGGCCCTACCTTTGCAAGGATTTTTCTGACGGCAAAAGTTATCGGTACGATTATAATCGTCATAATAACACCGAGCGTGGCAAGATACGGATACTCTCCGAACGACGCGCGTTGCGTTTGCTTATACAGAAGGTATCCGATATTGACGTACTTGCTCTGAGCGTTTCCGCCCCAGAACGAGAATATATTATACTGGTTCGTGAAAAATCCCGCGAGCGCGACGACTGCAAGAGTGCTGAACGTCTGATAAATCTGAGGGAATACGACTCTCGTAAATTCCTGCCAGCTGTTCGCGCCGTCGATTTTAGCCGCCTCTATTACCGATTCGGATATGGACGACATATCGCCCGTAAGAAGCAGAACGTTTGACCCGAATCCCATAATCACGTTGTAAAGAATAAGCGTAAACACCGTCGTTTTCGGGTTTGATAATAAGCCCTGAACGCTGTATTCTTTTGCTCCCGTCATCTTTTCGATAATGCTCGGAACAAACGTATCGACAAAGTACTGATAGAATATAACCATTACGATTCCGCTGATGATCGACGGAAGGAATAGCACGACGCGGAAGAACTTGTTCGCCGGTCCTTTTTTGTAAATAAAATACGAAAAGAACAACGCCAGAACCATACAGATAACGGTTGTGCTGAGGAAAAATATCACCGAATTTTTCAGCCCTATGCGGTAGTCAAGCGTGGTGCTCCACTCGACGAAAAACCGCTTGAAATTGTCAAACCCGGCCGTAAACTCATACACGCCGGTATCGTAATTGAACTGCTGAAACGAAAGCGCGAGCGAGTTGATATTTACGCCGAAGTAAAAGACTGCGACCTGTAACAGCGGCAGGGCAAGCATCGCGCAATAGAATATAAGACGCTTACGCTCCCTCTTGTTTTTGAAAACCGAACTCTTCATAATCCCCACCGCCGGTTACTTTTCGAAGTATGCGCGGAAGGAATTCCAGAACTCTTTGCTCTTGACTTTCATCGTTCCTTCGAAATAGTTTATCGCGGTGATTTTCGGATCGTCGTGAATGTCTTTTCCGGGGGTGTTGAATTGCATATCGCCCTGTCCGTAATTGATTCTCGTCGTCCAGTAGTGGGTGAAATCGAGCGCCGCGGCGTTGTTGCGGAAAAGCTCGGTAGTCGAGAACGTATTTACGATGCTTCCTCTTTCCATCATATCGAGAACGGATTTCGAGAAATTTGAAAGTTCCACTTCGGACGGTACGTCGTATTTGAAAGCACGGGTACATCCCGTGATTTTCGTAAATTCGACAAGCGATTCGTCGGTGCAAACGAATTGCAGAAAATCGATGGCCAGCTCCTTTTTATAATCCGGAATATTTTTGCGTATAAATCCCGCTGCGTCCTGATATTCGATAATGGTCACGTCTTCGCCGACCTGAGCCGCGGTGGCTTTCGGGAACGGCATCATTGCAAACTTTCTGTCCATTCTGCCCGCTTTACCCGGCCATTGTTTCTCCATCGCCGAGAATACGTTCATATCGTCGGCTTCGTTCTCCCAGTAGTTACTTTCGATAAGCATGGCTATATCGGTACTTGAATTGAAGCGGCTATACGCATAAGCTTTTTGCGTATCGGTGTGAGAGAGCGTTCCGAACGATCTGGAATCGAGATAATTGCCGCGGATAAGTCTTTCGGCAAACTTGAGCGCGTAATATTTACCCGCCTGCGCGCTGAGTTCGTATCCGTTAGACGGTTTTATCGTCGTATCCGCCCTTAGAATCGGTTCGCCGTCCGAACCGAACTTTACTCTTCCGTTCCCATCCGTTTCCACGAGATGATGAGCAGTTCCGTTGTAAGTAAAGTTCAGCATCATATCGTCGAGCCCCTCGTAATCTGCCGCAAGAGCGGACAAAAATTCGGTAAAATACACCTGATTCGAGCCGGTATAAATGCACGGCGTATATCCAGCGTCGGCGATCTTTGCGCAAAGCATAAAGAATTCGTCGTAAGTTGCGGGCAGTCCGTCGTCGTAAGTGTTCGGCTTTCCGTCCGGTCCGTTCGATTTTACAGCGTCCTCGCTCGTCACGAAACCGTCGTTTCCGTTGGCATAATAGGTGTTGATTTTATCAGCGTCCGCGTCGAGATCGGGGTTCGCTTCGAAATAGAAGCCTTCTTCGGTGAACATATCGACGTCGTATGTAATTCCTCTGAAACCCTGATAATGCGGAACGGCGTAATAGCGCCCGCCAACGTTGTAATACTCCTGCTGTTGCGGCGTGAGTTTGTCGAATATGGAACGCGTTTCGCCATACTCCGTAAGTTTTTCGGTAACAATATCGGTAATATCGAGCGCGTTTCCGCTCGCCACGAGGTCGTTATAATACACGCGTTCGGTGAAAAACACGTCGTTACTCGTGCTCGCGAGACGGTTGATAATTTCCGATCCTGTTGTCTTGTTGTTGTCGGGCACAACCTGAACGCCCTTTTTACCGGTTTCGAACGATTCGTCCTTCCACTTGTCTTCAAAACGTTTTGCCGCCGCAAGCAGCCACTCCTGCCCGTATGCTCCGTTAAAGTTACTTACGTACAGTTGCGTTTTGGTTGGGTCTACCCTTATTTCGTTCTCTCCGCCGGGTTTTACCGTCGACGGACCGCAACAAACGCACACAACCGCCACGATAAAACCGATCATTATCGACAATGCTTTTTTAAATCCCGTTCTCATTTACTCTCTCTCCTTTTCTGCCGATTCTACTTTATTTCTTCCACCGCACCGCCTGCAAGCCTTGATCTTTCGGCTGCAAAACCGATGCGATGACTCATAACGCTTTTTTCTATCGACGTCAAACCCTTGCTTCCCTTTATTCCGAGAAGGCCGTTCACGACGTCGTCAACCATCTTTGTGTCTCCTCCGCCGTGCCCGCCGAACGTCTCTTCCACGGTGACGTGCAGTTCTTTGTGCTCCTGCCCGTAAATCTCGTATCTGATAATATCCGTCACGAGGTTTGCTTCGAGGTAGCCTTTCGTCGCGTGCACGCGCATCGTTCTGCCGCCTTCGCAGAACGCCGTCATCGTAAGCTGAGCGGTCGCTCCGTCCTCGAAAAGCAAATTCACGACCTGATGATCCACTACGTCGTTGTCGCATTTATAAACGCAACGCGCGTAAGGATTGCTTTCGCGGCTGAAACACTCTTCGATCGCCTTTTTATCGTCTCCGTCGCCGAGGTACTGCCCCGAAGCGAAAGCAAACGCGGGATACTTCTGATAGAACTTGATACCGTTGTAAACGCATTCGTCTTTGTATTTGCATTTATAACAATAGTCCGCGCTGCCCTCGGGCGCATATTCCTTTTTGTAGTATTTCAGCGAGCCGAACGACGAAACGCTTTTACAATCTTTACCCGTGAGCCACACAAGAAGGTCGAGGTCGTGACAGCACTTTGCTACGATCATAGGCATTATGTCGTTCCTTCGCCAGTTGCCGCGAACGAAACTGTGCGCCTGATGCCACCACCCGACGTGCTCGGTCGCAGAAATCGACACGACTTCTCCGAATTCTCCGCTGTCGAGCATTTCCTTTATCTTCGTGTAAAGCGGAGCGTACCTGAGGACGTGGCACACATATACTTTCCGATCGAGCTCTTTTGCGAGCTTTGCGATTTCCACACATTCCCGCTCCGTCTTGGCGATGGGCTTTTCAAGCAGCAGATGATATCCGAGTTTCAAAGCCCTTACCGCCTGGCGGTAATGATCCCCGTCCATAGAAGCGATTATGAGAAGATCGCTTATTTTTCCTTTTCTGAAAAAATCTTCCTCGTTGTCGTAACAATCTTCGTCTTTCAAGCCGTAATTCTTCTTGGCAAGCTCGAGTTTTTCGCGGTTAATGTCGCATACGCCTCTAAGCTCGGCATTTTCGTAACCGCTTAAGCAGTCGAGGTAAAATTTTCCGCGCTGTCCGTATCCGATCAGGGAATAGCTCAACATAACCCTTAACCTCCTTTTTCCGTATCATAATTATAACATATCACATTTACAAAATTCAATAGTTTATTTCTCCCGATTTTTGAGAACTTACCCCTCGCTCATTTCCCACTTTTTTGGATTTGATACCGTTTTTATAAATCTCTTGACAAATGTTAAAGCCTCGATTATAATGTGATTAAAACAGGTTAAATATCTTACCGAGGAGAAACTATGAGCGATTTAATGTTTGAAAAAGCCGATTCGGCGTTCAGTATCACGAAACCGACCGACGAGCAGGCAATACTGAAAATATCGAGGGCAATGGCTTCCCCCGAACGGATCGCGATTCTTAAAAGCCTTCTTCGCGAAAACAAGAATATGATTACTCTTTCGCAGGAACTTGATATTCCGACTTCTTCGGTCGCCCGTCACGTCGAAATTTTAGCCGACGCGGGACTTATATTTCTTAATTATCAGCCGGGACCCAAAGGGCGCACCAAACATTGCGCGCTGGCGACCCTCGGTTATTCCGTGAGCCTGCAACCGCCGAAACTCACCCGCGAGCACGGCGAATCGTTTTCGATCGAGCTTCCCATCGGAATGTTCTCTCATTGCCATATCGAAACTCCGTGCGGTATGCTCGGGGCGAACAAACAGCTCTTTCCGTTCGACTCCCCGAGCCACTTTTTCGATCCCGAACGGGTGAACGCCGAGTGTTTGTGGTTCGATCGGGGATTTATTTCATACAACTTTCCTACCCCCCCCTACGAATTAGGCTGTCAACTTTCCGAATTGACCTTTACGTTCGAAATCTGTTCGGAAACAAACTGTTACAACAACGACTGGCCCAGCGACATAACCGTTTTTATAAATAAAAAAGAAGTCCTGACGTTCACTTCCCCGGGCGATTTCGGCGGACGACGCGGTAAATATACCCCCGAATACTGGCCCGTCACGAGCACGCAATTCGGTATCCTGAAAACGATCACCGTCAATAAAACCGGCGTTTTTATGGATAATCAATTCGTCCATAAAAATCTGACGATCGCAGACCTGCTTCCTTTTAACGAACCGTATATTCAATTCACGATCGGCATCAAAGACGACGCCGTTCATAAGGGCGGTATAAATCTTTTCGGAAAAAACTTCGGCGATTACCCGCAAGCCATTATCATGACTGCAAACACCTGAGTTCCCGATACTCGTCAGCCCGCGATCCGAATTTATACGAGGTGAATCATGAAGGATAAAGAATTGCTGCCCGAAAACGGCGGTTACAAAGCGAACTTACACAGCCATACGACCGATTCGGACGGGTATTTTACACCCGAACGACTGAAAACCTTTTATGCGGAACGGGGATACTCTATTCTTGCCTATACGGATCACCTCTATATGCGCGACAGGTCGGAGCTGAACGACGAAAACTTCGTTGCTCTCAACGGCTACGAAAACAATATTTTCGACCCGAACAGCGGCAAGTGCTATCATCTTAATTTCTATTCCCCGAAACAGGATAAGGTCGGTATGGTTGGGATCGTAAAGCAATTTTACGATTTCTATATGAAAAACAAATCGCGAGAGCAAATCGGGCGCTCGCCCGTTCTGAACGGATTTTGCTCGCCCGAACACTCGGTAGGTAACGTAAACGAAATAATCAAACAGGCGGCGGAGCAAGGCTATCTGGTCGTTTACAATCACCCTGTATACAACATGCACGACGACAGCGATTACCTCGGACTGAAAGGACTGATGGGCGTGGAAGTTATGAATTACGGCGGCTTTGTTTCGGGTTGCGTGGAAAACGACACGCCTTACGAGCGAATGCTCAACGTCGGACAGAGAATTTTTCCTCTTGCCGGCGATGACAATCATAATTATTGCGCTGAAAACCGCGCGTTCGACAGTTTCGGAGGTTTTAACGTTATGTTTCCCGAACGGCTGAATTACGAAAGCGTGTTTAATTGCCTGAAAAAAGGTAATTTCTACGCTTCCGAAGGCGCGTCCATACGCGGCGTCGGAATTTACGGAAATACCGTCCGCATAGGTGCCGAAAACGCGGCGTTTATCAGATTTTCCACAAATTCCAGATCTTCGCAAATGGCTATACAAAAAGAAAAACCACTCACACAGGCGATCTTTACGCTGCCCGACGATATTTCGTATTTCAGACTCACCGTTTCGGACGAACATGGCAAAAAAGCCTACACGCGTGCGTTCTTTAAAGACGAATGGTCGGATTGACATCGGAAATTCAACCCTTCTGTAACTATACAAGACAAACTCCCGACGGTTTCGAAACCGTCGGGAGTTTGTTTATCTTAAATAGTTGTTCAATATAGATTGTTTATTTATTCCGCTTTACCTTCTTACATAATTTTCGTTATTTCATTCTTCAAAGCCGCTACGGCTCAAAACGGATCGGAAAGTTTCATTTGATCTTCCTCATTCGTCTTTCTTTACGGAAGCCTGTCCGAAAACGACTTTCCCGTCAAAGACGGTAAATATTACTTAAACCCGTTATTTGAGCTATCCGAACGCAATATTTCCCGTTTCTTCTTTGACGGGATTTTTTGTTTTAAATAAAACCGTTAAACAAGCCGTTTCCGGACTTCTCCGTTTCCGTCGAAAGACGAATTAAACAAATCGTATAGAAAAATATTTCTCAACTCGACAACTCCTGTCGAGTTCTGTTTCTATACTACCGCAAAAAAGGAGAACAGAATATGAAAAACGCTATAATTTACGCACGGTATTCGAGCGAACGGCAAAACGAACAGTCTATCGAAAGTCAGTTACGGGTATGTAACGAATACGCTCAGCACAACGGACTGAATATCATCGACAGTTACATCGATAAAGCAATGACGGGCACGAATGACAATCGTCCGGCTTTTCAGAAAATGCTGTCCGACAGCGAAAGATCGGGGGCTTTTGAGATAGTTCTTGTTTACGCTATCGACCGTTTCGGAAGAAACTCCATCGAGATCGCGGTAAATAAACAACGGTTGAAAAAGAACGGCAAGACGCTTATATCCGCCACCCAGCGGACTTCGGAAAACATAGACGGCACGAAAAACCTCGACGGTATTCTGCTCGAAAACGTTTATATCGGACTTGCCGAATATTACTCGGCAGAACTTTCGCAGAAAGTAAGCAGAGGTTTGCAGGAAAACCGCAACAAAGGACTGTTTACGGGCGGGCGCGTTCCGATCGGATACAAAGTAATAAATAAAAAGGTCGTAATAGACGAAGCGCGGGCGGCAATCGTTCTCGAAATGTTTGATATGTACGCAAACGGTTGTATGGCAAAAGACATAATAGCCTTTCTTGAAGAGCGCGGTATAACCAACAACGGTAAGCGTTTTCTTACGAACGCGGTCTATAATATTCTGCACAACAAGAAATATATCGGCATTTACGAAATACACGGTAAAGTTTACACTAACACATACCCTGCCATCGTACCGACGGAAACCTTCGAGAAGGTTCGGCAACGGATCGAACTCAATCGCATAGGACAGGTAAGTCGCGACACTGTTTTCCTGCTGAAAGGAAAAGTGTTCTGCGGGTACTGCGGCAAGGCGATAAACGGCGAAAGCGGCACTTCTCACACGGGCAAAATTATGTACTATTACAAATGCGGAAACAAAAAGCGAAACACCGTCAACTGCAAAAAAACTCCGGTTCGTAAAGAAGTACTCGAACAGAAAGTGTTGGATATGACCATGGAGTTGTTTACAAGCAAGGTAAACCTTGACGTCATAGCCGACGAAATAATGCGTATTCATGAAAAGCGACGAGCCGAGCGATCGGTACTCGGTTTACTGAAAGAGGGAAAAACGAGAGCCGAACGAAGCCTTAACAACGTAATGACGGCGATAGAAGAAGGTATTATAAACTCGACCACAAAAGCCCGAATGTCGGAACTCGAACGACAGATAGACGAGCTGTCGGGTAAAATTCTGATCGAAGAAAACAAACTCGAAAACCGTCTGACGCGCGAAGACGTAAAAGAATATCTGACGCACGGCGTTCGGGATCTCTCCCCGCAAGCGTTGATAGAACTCCTCGTACACCGAATAGAACTATACGACGATAAAATAATAATCTGGTTTAACTACTCAGTCCGGACAGACCCCGACAATCCCGACACGGACCGTCGGGGTTTTCTTTTATCCGACAAATACTCTGCGACCGCTACAAACCGTTTTATAATTATCGAGGTAAATACGTTTTTTATAGCGATAAATTCCCGAAAAAAGAAATCCGCACCGATTTTCGGCACGGACGATAAAGAAATACCCAACCGATCCCTTTCGGGTTCGACTGGGTTGCTCTTGGTGGAGATAATAGGGGGTTGCAGTCGCTTCGCTTCCCTTGGTGGCTTCGCCACCGCGAACCTCCGCCTGCGGACGAAAACGGCGTGAGTATTTCTTTCTCTACTATCTATATTGCAACCATCGGATATCCGCACCTAGACGGACGGGGTTCTCGCCAAAATCCCCACACATAAACAAAAACACCCTTGCGGGTGCTTTATTTTGGTGGAGATAATAGGGCTCGAACCTATGGCCTCTTGCATGTCAAGCAAACGCTCTAACCAACTGAGCTATACCTCCGAAGCGCGTTGACGATTTGCGAACAAACCGAGTCAACGCAGATAATTATAGCATAAAATTTCGGGAAAAGCAACCGTCTTGACGGCGTTTTCGGATAATATTTTTACTAACCGTCGGTTTTTGGATCCGCGACGGCGCGACTTCGGTCGGAATTCGCTCTTCCGGGTTGTCTCCGTTTTACATAAAATCACGTGCGATAAGTAGACAATATTTACTTTGTGTGCTATAATGACGGTATGATTTACGATTATCGATCTCATATCCGAAAAAGCGGCGCGAACGTGTACTTCGTCGCGGAGAGCGACAAGCTCGGCGCGATCGAAAAAACGACGATAAACCCCGCTAACCCGTTGTGTCAGTGCTATTCCGTTTCCAAAGCGTATACCGCGCTTGCCGTCGGAATCTGCGCCGACCGCGGCTTGCTTTCGCCGGGGACGAAAATAACCCGCGTTCTGCGGGATTTTCTTCCGCGCGGTTACGATCCGTGCTGGGATAAAGTGACGATCGACGATCTTTTGCGCCACCGAAGCGGGCTTATGCGCGGAGTTCTGGACATCGACTCGCTCGACGCGTCAAAGTTCGGCACGACCGATTATCTCGCGCGCGTTTTTGCCGAGCCGATACTCGGCGGAACGGGCGCCGCTTTTCATTACACCGACGACGTTTTTTATCTGTTGTCTCGGGCGGTCGCGGCGGTTTCGGGGGTCGAAACGAGCGCGCTTTTGCGCGGACCGCTTATGGAGACGATGAAATTCAAGGAATACGCCTGGAGCGTGTGCCCGCAAGGCTTCGCAATGGGCGGAACGGGGCTTTGCCTCAGAACAGAGGACGAAGTTAAGCTCGGCGCTTTGTACCTTAACGGCGGGAAATGGCGCGGCGAACGCATAGTAAGCGAAAGTTGGATAAAAAAATCGATCGAACGCCTTTACGGGTTCGATTTTTACCGAAACGATATTCTTTTTAAAGGCGGTATGCGCGGACAAGGCTTGCTCGTCGATTTCCGCAAACACCTTGCCGTTTCATATAACGGCTACGGCGATTATTCTCTGTCCGACGTCATTCCCGATATAAGGTAAGTCAAGTGGCGCGCGGCGTAGGCGGTGAGCCGCCGCGGGGCGCGGAGCCACCGCGGAAGTCACCCGATAACGATGCTGCTTGCTCATTTTTCGACCTTGTTTTGTCGGCGCAGCCGACGGTAGGGCGGTTCGCCCTCGGACCGCCGCATAACGTTCAGGCGCGGAAGAAAATAAAAGTACCGTTTCGCTTCGTTCGTATTCGCTCCCGCGAGATCTCTCGACTACGCTCGAGATGACGGGGCTAAGTACCGTTTCGCTTTGTTTTATAATGTTATTTTTGTAAGTACGGGCATCGCCGACTTGCCCGCAGGGGCTCCCTGCCATCGCCGACTTGCCCACGGCGGCTCGCCGACGGGCGGGCGAGGAACGCCCCTACCTTATAAGGCTTCCCCTTGGGAAGCTGTCGCGTAGCGACTGATGAGGGGAAACCGCGATAGCGGTCTTTACTTTGCCTCCTTTGTGTAAAGGGCGCGACGCGGCGGTGCGAAGCATCGTAAAAACAGTCCACAGGTGACTGTTTTTAGCCAAAGCGGTGAAGCAACTGCGTTGCGAGCCGGGGGTAGGCACGAATACGAGCGTAAGCGAGTTGAGTGACGGTAGGATTGTTTTTACACAACTGCAATTCGTACAGCAACTTTACAATCCCCCACCCACCTGCGGTGGGAGCCCCCTTCCGCGCAATGTGGGCCTTATTATGTCCGCTTGCGCGGAATTATTATTTCGTATGACAAATACCGATCCGAAACGTTCGTGTTCGCTCCCGCGAGATTTCTCGACTTCGCTCGAAATGACGAAGCTAAGTACCGTTTCGCTTTGTTTGCGGGCGGACGAGGGCGTCCGCCCCTACCTTGACTTTAACAAACGTTACTGTTGTCCGCCCCTATCACACTTTAACAAACGCTACGTTATCTCTCCCTCAGTCGCTACGCGACAGCTCCCTCGTCAGAGGGCGCCAAGTATAAGGTCGTTTTTCTCGGTTGTCACCCGATACCGATACTTCACACTTGTTTTCGACCTTTAAAGCGTTGCGGGGTCTGGGACACAGCCGCAAGTGTCCCGGCGACTTTTTGGTTCTTTTTCTTCGCTTGAAAAAGAACATTTATATTTCCTTTTCTTTCCTAAAGAAAATATTTGTTACTATTCTAAAAGTAAGCCATAGCGGCAACGAAACCATAGCGATAGCGCGTTTTCTCCGCCTGAAAAAAGTAGAATACAGTTCCTTTCTTTTCTAAAGAAAAAAACCTTTTCTTTGTTTCTTTCACAAAGAAAAGGTTTGTTACTATTCTAAAAGTAAATCATAGCGATAGCGCCTTAGTCCTGCAATTTTTTAAGTTCTGCCGAAGCCTCGATTTTGTCCGCGTCGTCCTGCGCGCTGCCCTTGCCTTTCGAAGCGATATCGCCGAGCGCGACTTCTTCGAATTCGGTCTTATCGCCCTGCTCGTACTTGAGTCGCACGGTTTCGCGCAACTGGTTAAGCCCGACGACAACGCCCTTTTTCTTCGCCTTGGTGAACACGGTCGATCCCATTTTCGGCATGCGTTTATTCGTTTCGACGTAATGCGCGTTCTCGTACGCAAGACAGCACATCAGCCTGCCGCAAAGCCCGCTGATTTTCCCGGGGTTAAGCGAAAGGTTCTGGTTCTTCGCCATTTTGATACTGACTTTCGGGAAATCGTAAGTGTGATCCGAGCAGCAGCACGCCCGCCCGCAAGGACCGATCCCTCCGATCATCTTGCACTCGTCGCGCGCGCCGATCTGGCGAAGCTCGATACGCGTGTGGAAAGTAGACGCGAGCTTGCGCACGAGGTCGCGGAAATCCACGCGTCCTTCCGCCGTGAAATACAGTAAAAGTTTGCCGCCCTCGATCGCGTATTCGGCGTCTACGAGCTTCATTTCGAGCCCGCTCTGCGCGATAATCTCGCCCGCAACGCGCATGGTTTCGTCGCGTTTTTCGGCGTTTTCGCGGCGGCGCTGTTCGTCGCGCTCGGTAGCGACCCTGATGATCGGCTTGAGCGGCGGAACGATTTCGCTGTCGTCAACGTACTTCGGCATAACGGCGACAGTACCGTACTCAACGCCGCGCGAAGTTTCGACGATAACGCCCCCGCCCTCCGTGAAAACGTGGTCGCCCGCCTCGAAATAATAGACTTTCGGGGTTTTACTGAATCTTATACCAACTATCTGCGGCATTTTGCTTTAACCTCCAGCATTGAAAAAAGCAGTTCGTCGATGACCGACTGCGGGTTGCCGTTAAATTGCAACCGCCGACGGGCACGAATAATTTTCGGTCTTATGCGAACGATCACGTCCGCGTCGTAAACTGCGGCGATCTCGATAACGTCTCTCACCGCGCCTTTGAGCCTCAGCTCCGACCTCAGCCCGCAACTCGCCGCCATACAATCGGACAAAACGATTTCGAGCACGTCGATAACCTCGCCCGTATCCTCTTTGAACCCGCCGAGGCGCGCCGAAAACGGCAGCGCGACTTTGCTCGAAGTCATATTTTTGAGCATATCGATCACGGCGTTATAGATTTCGGAATGTTTCCGCTCGGTCATCACGGCGGCGGCTCTACTCAGACTCCCGCCCGAAAGCGCGGCGGCAAGGTACACGTCCGCGGTTTCGCCGTACTCGCGGATAAGGCTGCTAAGAACCTGCTCTTCGGTGAGCGGCGGCACGTCAACGCGCGTAACTCGACTGAGCACCGTAGGAAGAAACGGCGCGACAGACGAAGCGATAAGGATTATCCGCACGAACGCGGGCGGCTCTTCGAGCACTTTCAGAAGCTTGTTCTGCGAACTCTCGTTCATAGTGTCCGCTTTTTCGACGACGTAAAATTTCTCGGCGGATTCGGTAGGCGTGATCGCGACCGTATCCGTGATTTCCTTGACGTCCGCGGACAAAACCTTGTCTCCGAACGGCAAAAACGTAACGTCCGCGGCTACCCGCCGCAAAACTCTGTCGGGATCGACTCCGATACGCGAAGAAATAAACCGCGCGCAAAGCGTGCGGGCATATTCCTCGTCCGGCGCGGTGATAAGGTAGGCGTGCGCGGGATTTTTGCCCGTCATCAGCCTGAGCGCGTCGCTATTCGTAACTTCGTCGTCGTATTTCAATCGGTCATTCCTCGTTCTTTCAGCAGACTTACGACTGCCGCAAGCACTTCCTCTCTCGATTTCGAAGCGTCAACCGCTACCACGCGGTCGGGATCGGACTCCGCGATCGCCCTGAAACCGGCGTAAACGCGCTCGTGAAAGTCGATTTTTTCGCGCTCGAGCCTGTCGCCCTTATCCGCGCCGCCCTTTCGGGCAAAACCGCGCTCGGGGCAGAGGTCGAGAAACACGGTAAGATCGGGTTTAACCCCTCTTCTGGCGATTTCGTCGGCGGCTAAGCACTCGCCGCGATCGAGCCCGCGCGCGTAACTCTGGTACGCAAGCGTCGAATCGGAATAGCGGTCGCAGATCACGAGCTTTCCGTCGCGCACGGCGGGAATAATCTTCTCTTCGGTGTGCTGAGCGCGCGCCGCGGCGTACAACAAAAGCTCGGCGGTCGGCGTCATCGCGGCGTTTTCGGGATCGAGAATAACCGCGCGGATACGCTCGGCGACTTCCGTCCCCCCGGGTTCGCGCGTAAAAACCGCATCTCTTCCCGCGGTTTCGAGGTAATCTTTAAGCCCGCGAAGAAGCGTGCTTTTTCCCACGCCTTCACAGCCCTCTATCGTAACGAAAAAACCTTTTTTCATTTTTCGACTCCGTATCTGTTCAGAAACCACCGCACGTAACGGAGCGCATGCGTGTAACCGCTGTATTTCGGGTTTTTCGAGAATCTGCCGAGGTTGGTCGCCGACGAGCAGATCACGAGATAAAACTCGGTGTCGCTTTCCGTGTCCTCGGGATTGATTTTCTTGTAATCGAACGCAAACGGGGAATTGTCCATGGCAATTCCGGGAAGATTGTCTATTCTGATTCCGCAAACGCGTCGTCCGTTGTACTGCGAATACCTTTCGGCGTTGTCGCCCTCGGCATTAAAAACGTAAAGATTGTTTTTGTCCGAAAACCACTCTTTCCAGTCGAACGAGAAGTTTTCGCCCTCGTCGGGCGTGAAAAGATAATTCGCAAAGCCTTTCTCGTTCGAAACGAACGATTCGGGATCCGGCGCCCATTCGCGGAAGGTCAGCGCGAAACTGTCCATATATTTCTTGGGCAGTATCATAATGTCGGCGGTGAGCTGGTTCGCCTGAAACAGCGTGCCGTAAGTTTCCGACGATTTGGGCGACTGATAATTCACGTTCACGTCGCGGATAACGTCGTCGCCCGCCGCATTCATTTCGTTTATAAAGTCGGTGCTAAGATCCGGTCCTTCCGTCGAATACTGCGAAAAGAACACTTCGATCTTTTCGAAATCGCGCGTTACGTTTATCTGCATAAAGACGAAATACCACACGAAAATCGAGACTACAAGTATCGCGATGTACTTCAGCCAGTCATACTCGAAATGAACCGATATTCGCTTTTTCGTAACTTTGTTATCCATTTTCCTCTCTTTCCGTCGCAAGCCTCGGGGCATTGCGCGGAACACGCGTTCGGTGAGTGTTTTTTTGGGGTATAGCGTTCAGTATTATTTAATATCTTCCGCGATAGCGAACATATTAAGGCCCACATTGCGCAGAAGGGGGCTCCCGACGCAAGTCGGGTGGGGGATTGTAAAGTAGCTGTACGAATTGCAGTTACGTTTTAACAATCCTACCGACACTCGCTTGGCTTCGCTCACACTCGTAGCTACCCCCGGCTCGCAACACAGTTGCTTCGCCGCTTTGGCTAAAAACAGTCGCCTGTGGACTGTTTTTACGGCACTTCGTGCCGCCGCGTCGCGCCCTTTACACAAGGGAGGCAAGATATTGTCCGCTATCGCGGAATTATTCTCCCGTAAGCCAAGGATCGTTCCGCTTGGTTTGCGGCGGGGCGAGGGCGCCCCGCCCTACCGAGGCGAAAAACAACATTTCAAACAAATACTTGCCGGCGGCTCGCCGTCGGGCGGACGAGGAACGCCATTACCTTATAAGGCTTCCCCTCGGTGGGAAGTTGTCGCGTAGCGACCGATGAGGGGTCGTCTTTTACGTTACGTTTGTCATATCCCGACCCCTCATTCGTCACTCGGATCGCTGACGCTCACACTCGTGCCACCTTCCCCCCAAGGGGAAGGCTTGAATACTGTCACTTCTTAACGTCATTTCGACCGAAGTGAGGGTGAAACCCGAACGAAGCGGAGAAATCCCCCGCGGAAGTCACCCGATAACGCAACTTTCCGCTCATTTTCGACCTTTTGGGTTGGCGGGCAGACGAGGAACGCCCCCACCGCGCTCTAACGAAAGTAGGTACGGGCATCGCCGACTTGCCCGCAGGGGCTCCCTGCCCTCTTTTACTTTTTGGGTTTCATTGTGGGGAAGAGCATGACGTCGCGGATCGACGAGCTGTCGGTAAGGAGCATAATCATACGGTCGATACCGATACCGAGCCCGCCCGTGGGGGGCAAGCCGTACTCGAGCGCGGTGACGTAATCGTCGTCCATCATCTGAGCTTCGTCGTCGCCGCCGTCGCGAAGCGCGACCTGACGGAGGAAACGTTCCTTCTGATCGATCGGGTCGTTGAGCTCGGCGTAAGCGTTGCCCATTTCGCGCGCGAAAATAAAGAACTCGAATCGGTGAGTCATGCGCGGATCGTCCGCCTTACGCTTTGTAAGCGGGCTTTCCTCGACGGGATAATCGGTAATGAACACGGGCCCCACGAGTTTTTCTTCGACCTTCTGATCGAACGTCGCGTAAACGATATTGCCCCACGCTTCCTTATTCTTCTCGATCTCGACGCCCGCGGCGATCGCGGCGGCTTTTGCCTGTTCGGCGCTCATGCCGTCGAAGTCGATCCCGACGTATTTCTTGATCGCGTCCAGCATCGTGAGCCGCTCCCAAGGCGTTTTGAGGTTGATTTCCTGTCCTTCGTAAGTAATCACTTCGGGCTTGCCGGCGGCGATACGCGCGGCAGTGAAAATCTCCTCGACGATGTTCATCATATCGTTAAGATCCTGATAGGAAGCGTAAAGCTCCATCATCGTGAATTCGGGGTTATGCTTGACGTCCATACCCTCGTTACGGAACATCTTGCCTATTTCGTAAACCTTGTCGAACCCGCCGACAATAAGGCGTTTGAGGTAAAGCTCGGGCGCGATACGCATATACATATCGATATCGAGCGTGTTGTGATGCGTGACGAACGGTCTTGCGCTCGCCCCGCCCGCGATCGTGTTGAGAACGGGCGTTTCGACCTCGAGGTAGCCTTTGGAATCGAGAAGGTCGCGGATCGCGCGGATAATGCGCGAGCGCACAACGAAATTGTTCTTGACTTCGGGGTTGACGATAAGATCGACGTACCGCTGACGGTAGCGAAGATCGTTGTCTTTGAGCCCGTGGAACTTTTCGGGAAGAGGCAGAAGCGACTTCGACAAAAGAACGAGTTCGGTAACCGAAACCGAAGTTTCGCCCTTATGAGTAACGAAAACCGTGCCCGTAATGCCGAA
The DNA here is from genome assembly GCA_934270565.1 of uncultured Clostridia bacterium. Taxonomy (GTDB): domain Bacteria; phylum Bacillota; class Clostridia; order Christensenellales; family Pumilibacteraceae; genus UBA10677. The sequence continues at coordinate 79,763 of CAKQPR010000007.1, forward strand.
AATATCGCCTATATCCGCTTTTTTCCAAGCTTCGTAAGCTTCCGCGCCCACGTTGTCTATCTTGACGTAGATCTGGATCTGTGCGGACGGGTCGAGAACGTGCGCGAAGCTCGCTTTGCCCATCATGCGGCGCGACATAATTCTGCCGGCGATCTTGACTTCCTTGCCCTCGAACGCGGGAAGATCGGCGAGAATATCCGCCGCAAGCGCGGTGCGCGGGAATTTAGTCTGCTCGTAAGGGTTTTTGCCCTCGGCAACGAGGTTTTTAAGCTTTTCTCTGCGAACGCGAACCTGCTCGCCGTAATCGATTTCGGGTGCGGGGGTGTTTACGTTGTTATCCATTGTGTATCCGCCTTTTTATTTTATCTCGTCGATAGAGTAAGTAACCGTGTTGCCCTTGTGCGTGAAGTCCACTTCGTCGCCCTCTTCGTGCCCGAGCAGCGCCTTGCCGATCGGCGAAACGTCGCTGATGCGCTTAGGCACGGAATTCGGATCGGATTCGTAAATTCCGACGATCTCGAAAGTTTTCACTTCGTCCGTGTCGAGGTCGGTAACGGTGACGACCGAACCGAGCGAAACGCGGCTTGCGCCCACTACGGGAACGTAAACTTCGCAGTTAGCGAGTATGTTCTCGAGCTCGGCGATACGCGCGTTCAGCTTGTCCTGATCGTCGCGAGCGATCTTGTACTCGTAGTTTTCGGAAAGATCGCCGAAAGCGCGCGCTTCCTGAATCTTCTCGACCACTTCCTGTCTGCCCTCGTTCTTTAAATAACGAAGCTCTTCCTCGAACTCTGCTTTTTTGCCCGCGGTTATTTTTGTTGCCATAATTCCTACCATCCTTGATTTCCGAGCGCTATCCGCGCCCGTCCGAGAATACGCAAAAAACGCCGTAACGGCGTCCGTTTCCGACGCGACGATCCCCGCCGCTTCGGTCTATTTATATTCTCTCCCGCCTATTATATACCTTTTCGCCGCATTTGTCAAACCTTTTTGCGAAAACTTACCCTTCCCGCCCGTTTTTAATGTCGAAATCACCGTTTTTTGTCACTCCGAGCGAAGCAGAGATCCCCTGCCGGCAAGTATTTTAGGCTAGGTTGTGTTCGTTTGTTTTCATTCCTGTTGCAGGGGATTTCTCGACTACGCTCGAAATGACAACGTGTTCGTTTGGCTTTTTAATGTTATTTCAACCGTTTTGTCGGCGTAGCCGACGGTAGGGCGGTTCGCCCTCGGACCGCCGCTTAACGTTCAGCTTCGGACAGGTGTTTGAAGCGTACCGTTCAGATACAATCGTATTCGCTCCCGCCTTGGTCTCGACTACGCTCGAAATGACAACGTGTTCGTTTGGCTTTTTAATGCTGTCTCGTAAGTACAGGCATCGCCGACTTGCCCGCGGCTCGCCGTCGGGCGGACGAGGATCGCCCCTACCACACTCTATCAATCGTTATATTTGCCACTTCTTAATGTCATTTCGACCGAAGCGTCAGCGAAGTGGAGAAATCCCCCACGGAAGTCACCCAATAACGATACTGCTTACTCTATTTTCGACATTATTTGTCGGCGAAGCCGACGGTAGGGCGGTTCGCCCTCGGACCGCCGCATAACGTACAGTTGCGGACAGGTGTTTGAAGCGTACCGTTCAGATACAATCGTATTCGCTCCCGCCTTGGTCTCGACTTCGCTCGAGATGACGGGGCTAAATACCGTTACGCTTGGTTTCGGGCGGACGAGGATCGCCCCTACAGCGGCTTTAACAAACGTTACGGTTGTCAGCCGATACCATCTCTACCACAGACTTTTTCGACCTTTAAAGCGTTGCGGGGTCTGGGACACAGCCGCAAGGCGGTGAGCCACCGCGGGCGAGTGGACAGGTCTCGTTCTCTACGTTAGTTCGTTATATGCAATACCCTAATACTTGCCCGCAGGGGTTCCCTGCCGGCGACTTTTTGGTTCTTTTTCTTCGCTTGAAAAAGAACATTTATATTCCCTTTTCTTTCTTCAAAGAAAATATTTGCTACTATTCTAAAAGTCGCCCATAGCGGCAGCGAGCTTTGTTACTATTTCCAAAGTAAGCCATAGCGGCAGCGAAACCATAGCGGCAGCGAGCTTAACGCCCGTAAAAGTCCTCGGTTTCCTCGTCCGAGCGCTTGATTTTAGGCAGGTTCGTCCGCTCTTCCGGCTTTTCCTCTGCAACCGACGCGTCGTCGCCGACCGCAGCTTCGACTTCTTCGACCGCTTCGCCGGTTGCGGAATCGGGCTCGCGGAGCTCCATAACGCCATCGGGCTTATACGCGTCGAACGTTATCTTTCTGAAAAAAACCGCCCCGACCGCCGCGCCCGCGGAAAACCCGACGAGCACGAGCGACTGCCACGAAAACGCGTAAATCAGAAGTCCGATTTTCGCAAGCGTACTCGCGACGGCAAGGCGCATATACCACTCGACCGACAGAAAAGTCCGCTTGTCCCAGCCCGCGCGCGGAGCCGCCGTAACCGGCACGGTCGCGCCGAGCTTAGCCCGCGTAAACGCGCAGATCAGGCAGTATACGCCAAGAAGCGCCGCGAAAATAACGAGAACTTCGTACCCCGCCAGAATAGCCGTCTGTTTCGCCTCGGTAAGCACCCTGTTCGCTTCCTGCTTGAGAAAAAACGGCGGCACGATAAATGCCGCAAGCGACGCTATAAGCGCGATAACGCGGTTTCTCTGCGGCTCGCGGAGCGACTGCGCGTCGCCCGTAAAGTAATATTTCCGATTGTCCTTTGGTCTCCCGAACATTCTTTTCCTCGCAATTCGCCTTTTCTCAGCCCTTGTAATCGGTCTTGTAGCCGTCGTTTTCCTCGGGGCGCAGATTATTCGGGAAAAGCGTATCGGTCTTTATATCCGCAACGATCTTCTGAAGTCTCCCCGTAATGAAATACGGATTGTCGATGTCGAAAAGCACGGTTGCGCCAGCCTTCGAATTGATATAAATATCTCCGACTTTCAGCATTTTGTCCACGATCCCGACTTTGAGGTTCACCGCCTCGACGTCGGTATAGAACACGTTCTTGAAATCGATCCCGATAATGCCCGAGCGCACGATGATGCGACGGTTCGTGAACGCGTACTCGAGATTTTTGTGCTGTCTGTTAGCCGTAACGACGTTTGCGATCCAGATCCACACGGGAACGAGGTGGAACGCGAAGAACACGAAGATAAACACCTTCATCGGCGCGGGGATCATATCCCAGCCCATCTGCGTGAGCAGAAGCGCGATGAACGCTCCGTCGAACGCAAGCCAGATAATCGCTATCGGCAGCATTTTCAGAAACGCATTGAGAACGTAAGCCGACTTTTTCGGCTTTCCGCGCCACAAAATCTTCTCTCCGTCGTCGATTATTTCGTCGATCTGCGTGTAATCTTTATCGCTCGTCTTAAAGTAATTTTCGTCGATTTTACCCATAGTCGGTTATTCCTCCAATCCCGATTTTTACGCTGTTTCGTCGCGAAAAAACGCAAACGTATTCGTTTTTTCGCTACTTTACTCTTTAGTCGACGGCAATACGAACCAGAAAGTCGATCCGCGGTTGACGACGGAATCGATCCCGTATCCAGCACCGTTGATTTCGAAAAGCTGTTTTACGATACTGAGCCCGATACCGCTGCCCATAACGGCGCGTTTCGTCTGGCTCGCGCGGTAATAGCGATCCCAGACCTTATCTTTTTCGCTCGGCGCGATACCTTTGCCGGTATCCGAAACGCAAACTTTCACGCCGCCGTCGGTGTGCTCGACCGAAACCGCGACTTTCTTGTCCTCGCCGGTATAACTGAACGCGTTGCCGATAAGGTTATAAAGGATCTGTTCGAGCATTCTTTCGTCGCAAAGCACGACCGCAGACTGCGGAATATCCGCGTCGAGAGTGTAGCCCTTTTCCGTCATAATCGAAAACCTTTCGATAACCCGCCTCGTGACTTCGGCAAGATCGACCGGAACGATTTCGGGTTTGCGCGCGCCCGACTGGAGCTTGCTGAGGTCGAGAATATCGTTGACCAAAAGCGTGAGCCGATCCACCTCGTCGATAATGACTTTGCAGTGTTCGGCGCGTTTTTCGGGTCGGTCGCCCGAAATATCGCGGATCATCTCGGCGTAAGCCTTTACCATCGTAAGCGGCGTTCTGAGGTCGTGCGAAACGTTCGCGAGGAAGTCGCGCCGCATTTTCTCGGCGTTTTCGGTTTCCTCGACCGAAGCGTTAAGCGCGATCGCGAGTTCGTCGTATTCGGCGATGCCGACGGTTTCGAAAGTGACTTTCTCGCCCGAGCTCATTCTCTTCGCGGTCGCGGCGAATTCGGAAATCGGTTTCGTGATGCTCTTCGAGAACAGATAACTGACTACGACGGAAATCACCGCGCAGAAAACCGTGACCGAAATCATCTGGTTCGCCAAAAGGTCGGACGTGACGTCGTTCTGCGTGACCGAAGCCGAAACATAAAAGTAAATTTCTCCGACCGTGTCGTCATTTGTTTTTTGTCTTTCTCCGGCGATAAGCGTATAGTCGCCCGAAGCCGCGCGAAGATGATACATTATTTTGCCGTTCTCCGATTCGGTGAGTTTCCGATAAAACTCGCTGTCGCAGTCAAACGCCGAAGTGTTTACTTCGTCGCCGACGTCGCTTTTCGGCGTGGGGTCGGACACAACGATGATTTCGAGTTTGTTTGCCGTGTCGCCTTTCGGATAATAGAATATCGCGACTTTCATGGGCGTGGTTTTAACTTCGCCGTCGAGCATCGTGTTGAATTTTTTGTCGGGTTTGCCGCCGGTATACCCTTCGTTGTCGAACGCCGTGGCTATACGGTCGCAAGCCTGCAGTATTTCCTGTTCTTTCATACGGCGGTAGGCGGCTTTGAAAATAATGACCTCGCACGCCCACAACGTAATAAGAATAATCAACGTCATTCCGACGAAGTACATCCATGTATGAAGCATCAAGCTTCCCGGTTTGCTCTCTCTGTCGTCCATTTTAAAGCTCTATCTTGTACCCGAGCCCACGCAAAGTAACGATCTTGTCGCGGTACTTGCCGAGCGACGAACGAAGCATCTTTATGTGCGTGTCCACCGTTCTGTCGTCGCCGTAAAAATCATAGCCCCAGACGTTGGAAAGGAGTTTTTCGCGGCTGACTGCGATCCCGCGGTTTTCGGCGAGATAGAACAGAAGCTCGTACTCTTTCGGCGTCATATTCACCTTCTCGCCGTCAACGTAAACGTTTCTGCCCGCGATGTCGATTTCGAGCCCGTCGGATACGATAACCGCCTGTTTCGCCGGCTTCGTCCGTCTCAGAATCGCGCCGACGCGCATCATTACTTCTTTCGGGGAGAACGGCTTGGTAACGTAATCGTCTACGCCCACCTCGAACCCGAAAAGTCTGTCGTATTCCTCAACGCGCGCCGAAAGCATAACGATCGGCACGCTGGAAAACTTGCGGATTTCCTTGACGGCGTAATACCCGTCGAGCTTGGGCATCATCACGTCCATAATGATCACGTCGTAAGAATTCTCGCGCGCGAGTTTCACCGCTTCCATTCCGTCCTCGGCTTCGTCGCACTGATAACCTTCGAACTCCGCGTACTCGCGAAGCACCGCGCGAATGTTTTTTTCGTCGTCTACAATCAGAAGTTTTATCATTTTTCGTTTTTCCTCCGTTTTTCTTTCAACGATTTCTTGCGAAAATTATACCTCATTAACAATATGATTGTATCACAATATTGTGTATGTTATGTGAAACCGACGGCAAACGCCGCTCTTTCGGACGAAAACCCCGAAATGTTTGTGAAAAATCGTTCAAAAAAGTCGAAAATCGTCCAAACCGACGGTGAGCCGCTAACGTCCAGACTGCAATTCCGCAAAACGGATTTTTTGAGGCTTCCCCTTGGGGATCTGTCGCGTAGCGACTGATGAGGGGTTGTCTTTTACGTTACGCTCGTCATAGCCCGACCCCTCATCCGTCTTGCCTTCGCTTTCGCTTCGGCAATCCACCTCCCAGCTCGCAACACAGTTGCTTCACCGCTTTGGCTAAAAACAGTCACCTGTGGACTGTTTTTACGGTGCTTCGCACCGCCGCGTCGCGCCCCCAAGGGGGAAGGCTTTAAAAGGTTTGGACGCCCTCGTCCGCCCGCAACGTTGCGGAACGCTACCCGGCCTCGTCGTTTCGAGCGAAGGCACAGCCGAAGTCGAGAGATCCCCTGCTTCGGAGACGAAAAACTCTCGCACGCCTCTCTCGCCGACACACTCCCCGCAAAGGCTTGACCAAACCCGCGGCGCGTGGTATAATAACAGGGAAAACAAAAACGGGAGACCTGAACAATGCCGGAAGAAAAACACGGTTGCTGCGGTTGCGGCAACGACAATCCGAAACCACAACCCGAGCCCGACTACGAAAAAATAGGGCTCGACTACCTCATAAAACTGTCGTACTCGCTCACCGACCGCAGCGAAACGCTCGATTACGCGCACAAACGCAATCTGCTTTTCTCGCTGTACTCGTTCCGCTGCCTGTTCGACACCGAGCCGCTTCACGCGCTCGACCCGATCCTGCTGAAATACGGCTGTTCGTTCGTCACGGAAAACGCGAACGCGAAAAAGTTCGACCACGTTTACGAAATCGCGGAAGGTAACAAAAATCGTTACAAATTCGACGCGGGTTCGCCGCTCTGGCGCGAAGCCGTAAAGCGCGGGCTCATACAGGGCGACAACGCGGTCGTTCCCGACAAGCTCACCCTTTTCGAGCTTGCCTACGCCTGCGTTACGCTCGACACGGTTACGGTCGAGCTCAAAGCGATGTGGTTCGTATACTTTCCTTACGTTTTTCTCATCGGCGCGCCCGTCGAATACGACGTTTACGACTCGCTCAAAGAAATTCTGCACACGCCCGAAGTCTTTTCGGCGGTGCTTCGCGGTCGGTATTCGGACAATATCTGCTGCGCCCCGAACGAGCTTAATGGCGAAGATCCGTTCGTTGCGGACTGGTACCGCCCCTACGTCGAGTGGAAGTGCGAGAAGAACGAAAAGGGCGTAAGCCGCGAAACCGCGAAATTCCAGCGCGCGCTCGCCCTCGGCGATTATCGTTACGCTCTGCGCGGCACCGAAAAACTGCTCGATTCGTTCCCCGACGACGAGGAAATTCTGCTTCTCAATATTTCGGCGCGCTCGTCGCTCGCCCCGTCCGCGGACTTCGAAACCCGCGTAAAGCTCCTGTCGGACAACTTCAAAATCATAAACGCCGCGTTTGAACGCCCGCTTAAAAAATACGCGTACTTTTTGTACTATCGCGGTCTGACCCGCCTCGGCATGAACGAGCCCGATCACGCCGAAGCCGACTTCAATGCCGCGCTCGAAATCGACCCGTCTTTCGAACCCGCGCTGATGATGCTGAAAGGTATCGAAAACGCCAAAAAAGAATCCCCCGCCGAATAACCTTTTCCGCCCCGAGCGAAAACGTTATCAAAGTCGGCGAAAGCGTGAGAAAGCCTCTATTAAAAACAGCAGCCCCGAGAACTTTTACCTGTCCGTTAAAGTTTTCGGGGCTTTTTCTTTCGATAGGGCAACGACAGCCTACGCGATTATAATTTTTACCGTTCGTTTCCCGCCCCGTTTCGGGCGCCTTTAAAAAATTCCGAAGCTTGCATGCCTCGGAATTAAACAATTATACGCAGCCGCCGATTATAAATAACCGCGCCGAAAAAATTCAAGCGAATACGACCTTTTTATCTGTTCCGGATCGGATTTCGGAAAGCCATTTTTCTTTTTCGTCCTCGCTCGGGGTGCGGAATTTGCGTACCGCCGACCCGAGCGCCGCGTATTTATCCTCTCCAAGCGAATGATACGGCTCTATCTCGACGCGCAGAATATTTTCGAATTTATTCGCCGCGTTGCAAATACCTTCGAAATGCTCTTTTCTGTCGTTGCAATCGGGTATTATCGGACAGCGGAGAACAATGCTTTTCCCCATATCGTTCAGAAGCGACAGATTCCCGACGATAACGTCGTTATCGACGCCCGTAAAGGCTTTATGCAACTTAGCATTAGTTTCCTTATAGTCGAACAAAAACAAATCGACGTATTCCGATATTTCCCTTATATTTTCCTCGGAGGTAAAACCGCAAGTCTCTATCGCGGTGTGCAGTCCGTTTTCCTTTGCCTTTTTCAGTATTTCCGCCGCAAACCCGAACCTATACAGCGGCTCGCCGCCCGAAAGCGTTATCCCGCCGCCCGAATTGTCGTAAAAGATTTTGTCCTTCATCGCCTCTGCGATCACTTCGTCAGCCGAAACTTCCCTGCCGACCTTCTCAAGCGCTTCGCAGCCCGTCTCGGTACACAAGAAACATTCCGAGCAATTCTGCCTTTCGAATATATGAGTATCGCCCGTGAACAGATGACAACCGTTCGGACATACCGCCGCGCATCTTTTACAACCCGTACATTTGTCTTTACGGAACATAATCTGCGGCGTTGCGGACCTCGACTCGGGGTTGTGACACCACACGCAATTTAACGGGCAGCCCTTCATAAACACGACGGTGCGTATCCCCGTACCGTCGTTTACGCAAAATTTCTGTATGTTGAATATCGTTCCTTTCACGGTATTTGCCTTAAACCTTATTATTTCCGTCCCGTCCGGCGGCTTTCAGTCCTCTAAATCGATCTGCGCAAGAGTGGCGGGAAGCTCGTGCGCCGTATTGATCACAAGATCGTTCGTAACGGTATCGAAGCACGAAACGATAAGTTTTCCGTTCCATATGATCGGCTCCCCCGGCTCGTCGAGCTCTCCGTTAAACCCGTCGGTATCGCCGTTCTGGCAGAGTTTTGTCACCGTACCGTCCGGAAGTATTTTTACTATGGCGTTCGCGCAGAAATCGGCAATGTACAGATTCCCGTTTTCGTCCATGATCATTCCGTCGGTGCTTACCAGATTATTCGGGTCCCGAGCCCATATTTCGTTCGATTTCACCGACAAATCGTCGTTGAATTTAATTCTGTGCACCGCTCCGTCCCCGAAATTTCCGACAAGCAGATCGCCGTTCCCGTCGAATTCGATTCCGTCAACGCCGTATCGGTCGTCGGGATTCAGAGTAATAAAGGTCGTCAGAATATTTTCGTCGTCAAGCGTGTTAGTTATATCGACGTTTTCGTCGTCAAGCCCGAATCTGTAAACGCAGCTCACCGCGTTCCCCGACGGGTCTTTAACAAGCTCCATCGTGCTTTGCGTCACATAAACGTAGCCGTCTTTGATCCGCATTCCGTTGGGGTGTTCCATATGCTTTGCGACAACGGTCGTCTTTACTATCCTGTCGCCGTCAAGTCTTACGCGCAGAATCCTGCCTTTACGGACAAGCTCGGGGCGACCGCTCCACCCCTGATTGTCGCAAATATATAAATCGCCGTCGGGTCCGAAAGCTATTCCCATAGGGCGCGCCGCGCCGGTTTCTTCGCAGACGGGCACGTCGAACCATTTTCTTACGTTTCCGTTCACGTCGATTTTCAATATACAGCCGGACATTTCGGGAACGGCGTAGTTCGGGCACGCAAGAATAAGGTTGCCTTCTCCGTCGATCGCCATACCGTCGGGCGTGGACACATACTCCGGTAATTTCGCAAACAATGCGGACTTTTTCATATTCTTATCCCCGAGCGGCGACCCCCTCAGCGACCCTCCTTTTCAAACCTTTCTATAAATTCTTTCTGCGATTCCCTCGATATGTTTCTGAAGTAAGTGCTGTATCCGCCGATCCTTACGACAAGATTCGGGTATTTTTCGGGGTTTTCCATCGCCTCGCGCAAAAGCTTCGAAGAAACGGAATTAACCTGAAACTGCAAACCGCCCCGCCCCAGATACACGTCGATAAGCGTTCTGATTTCCTTTTTGTGATTTTTCACCGTATCTATGCCGAAATTCACGTCTATCGGCTGTCCGCCGAAGAATTTACGCTGCGGCAGCTTCGAGCACGACAAAATCATGGACGTGGGGTCGGCTTGCCTTGCTTCGTTCGACGCTCCCGCGTTTTTCGCAAACGGTTCGCCCGCACGCCGCCCGTCGTAACCCGCTCCGTAAGCCGCGCCGTACCCGACGTTAAGATCGATCGTGTGGAGCGACGGCGAATAATATATATTGTCGTGAGAGAAGCTCCGTATCGCTTTCTGCAGAATCTCCGCGATCCTTATTGTATAATCGTCGGCGTCCGAGTTTTCCCCGAATTTCGGACATTTCATAACGTCGCTTCTGATTTTTTCGAATCCGACGAAATTTTTCTTTACCGCCTCGTTCATTTCGACTATCGTATATTTTTTATCCTTAAAAACAAGCCGATCTATCGCGCAAATTCCGTCGCCGACGTTCACCATGCCCATACACTCGAACGTAACGTTGTGGTATTTTACGCCCGATATGCGGTCGCAGCGTTTTTCGATGCAATCGGGAGTGAGCAGCGAAATAAAAGGATCGGGAAGCGTTTTTTCGCTGACTTCCGCGCGTTTTTCATACGATTTGACGCACGTTACGAGCAGGCGTCCGACGCAAGTCCCGAAATTCGCAAACAGTTCGTCTAAATTCTTCGGCTCTTCGATATCCGGCACGAGAACCTCGTCGGACTGCAGCATTCTGCCGCGATTCATTGCCGTTTCGAGGATCGCGGAAACCGAAAGCACGCAGCCCCACATACTGTCGAATTCTTCCCCCGCAATGCTTATTCCCATGCACGAATTATTCGAAAATTGCCTTGCTTCGTCCTCCGGCAAGCCTTTTTCGACAAGCGCGCTCACGCAGGATCTTTCTCCGTAAAACGTCGGCTGCCCCATGGAAAAAAGCTTTTCGTCGATGAGCATATCCCATATTTCCCGAGGCGTGGTTTCATCGACCCTCGCTCCGAGAATCGGCGCGGGCATCGCAAACTCCTTCTGACACTCTATAATCAGCTCGGAAAGCTCGTTGTACTTTGCGCCGACGTTCAGAAGGCAAGCCCCGTCGGCATAGCTGTTAAGCAGCATATAGAAATTATGCAATATCCTTTTTGCCTCTTCCCTCGTCATTCCGTTTTCAGACGATTTTTTATAGTACGGGTAAATATACTTGTCGAATCTTCCGAGAGAAATGCTGTACCATGCGTTTTCGGCAAGCGGCGTAAGAAAGTGTATTATCCACACCGACTGCACCGCTTCGCGAAAGCTTTCCGCGGGATAGTACGGAACTTTCTTTATCATATTCTTCAGCTCTGTAAGCCGCGGTTTTTCGCTTTCGTCGCCGCTTGAAATCATTCCGTCGATCATGTCCGCGACTCTGTTCGTCAGATTACGCACGGCTTCGATCGCCGCTTTCATCGACAGTAAGTATTCGTTCCGAGGATACTTTGCGAGCTCGCCGACAATCATGTTTTCGTAAAAAACAAGACCGTTTTTCAATATGCTTTCATAATCGACCAGAGTGTGCCCTCTGTCTACGCCCGTGCGGCTTTTGAAAACTTCGGGGGCGTTTATTACGTCTTCGGTCGCTTTATCCTGTATTTCGTCGGCAAATACGACTTCCTCATCGCATTTTTTATCGAAACAAAACCATCCGATGATTTCGTCGGCGGGTTTTATATCGAGCCGCAAAAGTTCGGTTTCAACGCTGAATTTTTTCGTAAATCTTTCTATCGGATTCAAAGCGTTCAATTCTTTATAAAAATTTTTTCTTACATATCTTTCGATATTCCAGTCGCAAAACACGGTCAACCCTCCCTGTAACCTAATTTCAACGAAATATTCCGCGCGGCTTCGTCAAGCAACGGCAATTTGTCGCTAACAAGCGAATTTATATCGTCGTATATCGTGAGCGAAGAAATTCCGACGCTCGCAACCACTACTCCGCGCTCGTCGTATACCGGACACGCGACGCACAGAATTCCTTTTGCGAATTCCTCGTTGTCGGTCGAATAGCCGAGTTTCTTTATCTTTTCCGCTTCCGCTTCGAATTCGTTTCCGTGACCGCCGTAAGCAAGCAGGATTTTCCCCGGCGCGGAAGTTCCGAGCGGGTATTCGCCGCCCGCGCGACCGTTGATCCGAACCTCTTTTCTCGAGTCGAAATGGAGAAGATAAAGCACGTTATCGTTGTTTTTTATTCCCAGATACACCGCGTCGCCGAGCTTTTCGTTCAGTTTGCGCAATTCTTCTTCGGCTATTTCCGCAAGCGCATATTCCGGAGTGCATTTCGACACCACCGAAAAGGGTTTCATCGTAAAACGATACTTTTTCTGAACGTCGTCGCTCATATAAATCCATTTATATTCGAGCAGCGATTCCAACACCCTCGACGCCGCGTTTTTATTTATCCCGAGCGAATTGCATATATCCGCTATCCCCGTTTCCTGCCTCGTCTCCGAAAAAAATTCGATAATTCTCAGAGCGTAATCCACCGCCGGTGCTTTCGACATTTTATACCTCTCCTTGCTTTGTTATATATTTATTGTATCATAATAAATATATTATGTCAACCGTTTTTTTAGAAGTTATTATAATGAGCGCTCCCCCGAGATCATGCGGATCGCCATTATAAAAAACCTTCCCCGACCGAGGAAGGTTTTATCGTTGTGCCGTATTATGTTTTGCGTGAAATTTACTCTTCGGCGGGAGTTTCGTTTTCCGACCGGGCGGGTTCGGCTACCGCGTTATCCGCCTGCGCGGCGGCGGGCTCGGGCTTCGGTTTGAAACCGTAGCGAAACAGACTTACTACAATCGAAATTGTGGTAAGCGCTTCGCAAATAACGCCTGCAAGCGACCCGACTGTAAAATCGTAAAAGCACCATGTGATCGACGTGCAAAGAATCAGCACGCGCACCACGCCGGTGCTCGGGCTTCCGTAAGCGAACGTTGAAACGACCTTCGCCACGCCCACGAGTATGCTTTTCGCGCCTTCCCAAGTACAGATCGCGAACGCAACGAACGCCGCGGAAAACACAAACCGAAGCGGCATCGTGCTTTTGCCCTTCTCGACGAGCTTTGCGAAAATCAGGTTGCGTATGCTGCCGATAATGTTCATCGCCATACCGGTAAACGCGCCCAGAAGTCCGTACTGCACGGCGAAAAGCGTTTCGTTGAGCGTGCGCGAAATCATAATCGACTTGTGCGTTTTACACTGAAACCCGACCACGCTCGCCGTAATTCCGAGCACTCCTAGCCCCTGCACGAGCACGTCGAACCAAGTTATACTGCTTGACAATAACATCTTCTTACTTCCCTTGCCTTTTTTGCTCATATATGATATACTAAACGCGGATAAATGTCAATATTTGTTCTATATGTTTATAATCGAACATTTCGTCGAACAAAAATCGCGGTAAAACGACGTAATCGATTGTTTTACGAGCAAAGGAGCAAAAAAATGGTACTCAACGACAGACAAAAGGATATTCTGGACTATCTGAAAGAAAACGACCGCGCTTCCGTGCGCCGCCTTGCGGAAGTTTTTTTCGTCAGCGAAATGACGATAAGGCGGGATCTTAAAGAAATGGAGCTCGACGGCTACGTCAGGCGTTACAACGGCGGAGCGGTTTACTGCGAGGACGAGAGCTTTCTGCCGATAGAAACGCGGCGGCTTCTGCACGCGAAGGAAAAATCGCTGATCGCTCACCGCGCCGAAAAATATTTGCGCAACGATATCACGATTTATATAGACAGTTCGTCCACATGCCTGTACGTCGTGCCGCTTCTCACGGGCTATCGCAATGTTCGCGTGGTTACGAACTCGGTGCAAACCGTCCTGCTTTGCGCCCGCTACCATATTCCTTGCGTGCTCGCGGGCGGGCGGTACTTTGAAAACGATATGTGCACCGTGGGAAGTACGACCGAAAACTTCCTGCGCGAAATAAACGTCGATCTTTGTTTCTCCTCGGCGCTCGGGCTGTCCGACGACGGAGCGATTACCGACAACGACGCGGATCAGACCGCCGTCCGCAAAGCCGTAATGGCTAACGCCGCATGCGTTGTCGTCCTCATCGCCGGCAAAAAGCCCCACGGCAAATACCTCTATACCCTCTGCCGCGCCGACGACGTTGCCGAAGTCATCTGTATCTGATCGCCGTAAACCCCGTGTGAAGCTCCGCGCTCTCCCGCAGGAGCGAACAGGGTCGCAGCGGAACGGTACGACTAAAAAGGCTTCCCCTCGGGGGGAAGCTGTCGCATAGCGACTGATGAGGGGTTGTCCTATACGTTGCGTTTGTCTTAGCCCGACCCCTCATCCGTCTTGCCTTCGCTTTCGCTTCGGCAATCCACCTTCCCCCCAAGGGGAAGGCTTTAAATGGGTAGGGGCGGACGCCCTCGTCCGCCCGACAGGGAGTCCCTGCGGGCAAGTCGGCGATGCCCGCACTTACAAATTAACATTATAAGACATTACGGAACGCTCCACCGCCTTGTCATTTCGAGCGTAGGCGAAGCCGAAGTCGAGAAATCTCGCGGGAGCGAACACGGACTTAGCGGAACGATACAGCTAAAAAGGCTTCCCCTTGGGGACCTCCGCCGTAGGCGGTGATGAGGGGTTGTCCTTTACGTTGCGTTTGTCTTAGCCCGACCCCTCATCCGTCTTGCCTTCGCTTTCGCTTCGGCAATCCACCTTCCCCCCAA
>CAKQPR010000008.1 GCA_934270565.1 uncultured Clostridia bacterium
CTCAGGAATTGCACACGTTGCAGTTCCTTTTTGTTTTCAGCTGCTCACGCAACCCTCGCTCGCAATGCTCGCTCGGCTGGTTATATTACAAACCTACCATTGTTTATTATACCATATTATAGAAATTTTTCAAAGCGAAAAATATTTAAGATGCAAATTTTTACGGCAACGTAGGCTTTTACTTGTAAAATTCGTAAAATCGTTGTATAATACGGGCGCTAAAGATAAAAGAAGGAGAAGTAGAAAATGAATAGTAATACAAAAGCCTTGGTTGTAATCGATTTGCAAAACGATATTACGAAGAATTACAAAGATATAATCGCTAACGTAAATAAAGCCGTCGAATGGGCGCAAAAGAACGGAATGTTTATCGTTTATATCAAGCATAACAACCTCACCGATGGAACGAGAACGTTCAAGCCGAACACAAAGGGCGAAGCGTTCGTGCCCGAACTGAACGTGGTTACGGACAACGTTTTCGTAAAATCCAAGGCGAATGCTCTCACAAGCGAAGATTTTGTTCGCTTTATAAACGATAACGGTATAACCGAATTTTACGTTGCGGGCGCCGATGCCACGGCTTGCGTGAAATCGACTTGTTTCAATATGACAAAGTGCGGCTATACTGTGCATGTCTTTTCCGATTGCGTCACGAGCTACGATAAAAAGAAAATTCCTGAAATGCTCGCCTACTACAAAAGCAAAGGCTGTGTAATCGAAAAAATTGCCGACAAAACAAACGGCTGATCGAGGTGTTGTATATGTCGTGGTTTAACTATTACGGGCTTATTTTTATTGCGTTGATTATGATTCCGAATATCGTTTTTGCAATTAAATGCAAGGACGGCTTCGAGAATGTTTTTCACAACAAACTTCTCGAAACGCTCGAACAAATCGGACGGTTCGGTTGTTTTATCTTTATGATCGTAAACATTCCGTATACTTATTTCGGGTTCTGGATCGATAACGGATTGATTATTTATCTTGTTGTCGATCTCGTTCTCGTTGCGGCGTACTGCCTTATCTGGATTATCTGCTTCCGCAAAAACAGCGTGTTTCGCTCGCTGGCGCTCTCGATAATCCCGTCCGTCCTCTTCCTTTTCAGCGGCGTTATGATCCGATCTGTAATTCTCTTCATATGCGCGGTAATCTTCGCCCCTTGCCATATCTTAATATCATACAAAAACGCCAAAGAATGATTTTTATCGGAAAAAAGGCAGCCGTATACGGTTGCCCCTTTAAGTTTACTTCTCGACTTTTATGATCTCTACGGTTTTGTCTTTCATCGAAATTTTCCCGACGGCGTAACCGTAATTTTCGGATTCTTTTTTGTACGTTAAAAACGAATGATCGATTTTAAAACCGAGAATTTTCTCGATTTCGCAGAAAGTCAGTTTATAATCTTCCTCGCCTTTATCTTCAAGATAAACCCAAAGCGGATTGTATTTGCTCATACTTATTCCTCAAAAAAAGAAAAGCCCGCAAGCAATAATCGTGCGGACGTTTTGGTGTACCCGTCGGGGGTCGAACCCGAACTCGACGGCGTCGGAGGCCGTAATGTTATCCAATTACACCACGGGTACAGAGACAAAGAGGACCCGAATTACCGAGTCCTCCGAAATTGTCGATTGATTAGATCTTCTCGGTGATCTTAGCCGCTTTACCGGAAAGGTTGCGAAGATAATAAAGCTTTGCTCTTCTGACCTTACCTTTGCGAATCACTTCGATTCTGTCGATACGTGGCGAGTGAACGGGGAAAGATCTCTCGATACCTACGCCGAACGAAACTCTGCGGACGGTAAAGGTTTCGCGAACGCCGCCGTTTTTCTTGGCGATGACGATACCTTCGAAAGCCTGCAGACGCTCTCTCGTACCCTCGACGACTTTGACGTACACTTTAACGGAATCGCCGACGTTGAACGCGGGAACTTCCTTTTTCATGTAGTCCTTCTCAATTGCTTCGATAATGTTCATAATGACTACCTCCTATAATTTCCACGCGTTCTTATAAACCGTCTGTTTACATTGGACCACGCGAGTCACCCATATATTATATAATAAAGCAAAGAAAAAATCAAGCGTTTTGAGCAAGGTTTTTACCCGAAACGCCTGAAAATTTACATATTTTTATATTCGGGAGATTGACGGAATTCGTTGACGAAATCAAGGAACCGATCCTCGAAAATAGCGTCGCGTATCCTCTGCATAAGGTTGATCAGGTAAGTTATATTGTGAAGGCTCAGCATACGTCCGCCGAGAACCTCGCCCGCATTTAAAAGATGACGGATATACGCTTTCGAGTAACTGCGGCAGCAATAGCAATCGCAATTCGGGTCGAGCGGCGAAAAATCGTCTTTATATTTGCCGTTGCGAACCACGACTTTACCCTGCGAAGTGAAAGCCGTTCCGTTTCTCGCGATACGCGTGGGAAGAACGCAGTCGAACATATCTATTCCTCTCAGAACGCCCTCGACGAGACAGTCTGGGCTTCCCACGCCCATAAGGTAACGCGGCATATTCTTCGGGTAATAAGGCTGCATTTCGTCAAGAAACCGATACATCGTCTCTTTCGGTTCGCCTACGCTCAGTCCGCCTATCGCGATACCGCACTCGGCGTAAGGAATCGTTTCGCGGAGCGAAATCTGCCGTAAATCCGAAAACATATTGCCTTGCACGATCGGGAACAGCATCTGCGTGTCGTTTTTGTGGAATTTACGGCATCTGTCAAGCCAGCCGAGCGTCGTTTTCATCGCTTTTTCGGCTTCGGCGTGATCGCAACCGTATTTCGAGCAGACGTCGAACGCCATCATGATATCCGAACCGAGCGACTCTTGTATCTCCATCGACTTTTCGGGCGTGATAAGATGTCTGCTTCCGTCTATATGCGAGCTGAACGTAACGCCTTCTTCGGTGATTTTTCTTATGCCCGCAAGCGAAAAGACCTGAAATCCGCCGCTGTCCGTAAGTATCGGGCGATCCCAGTTCATGAATTTATGAAGCCCGCCCGCCTTTTCGACAAGCTTGTGCCCGGGACGCATATAAAGGTGATATGTGTTCGATAAAATAATGCTTGCGCCGGCGTCTTTCACCTCGTAAGGCGTAAGCGTTTTAACAGTCGCCTGAGTGCCGACCGGCATAAAAACGGGGGTGCGTATAATACCGTGCGGCGTAGTAAGTTCGCCTACCCGCGCGCCCGATTGTTTGCATTCGTGAAGTATTCTGTATGAAAATTTGTCGCTCATTTTAAAAAGGTTGCGTCTCCGAAACTGAAAAATCTGTATTTGTTTTCGACCGCGCATTCGTACATTTTAAGCGCGTTTTCTCTGCCGATAAAAGCCGATACGAGCATAATCAGCGTAGATTCGGGCAAATGAAAATTCGTTATAAGCGCGTCCACGGCTTTGAATTCGTAAGGCGGATAAATGAAAATGCTCGTTTCGCCGCTTTCGGCATTAAGCTTTCCGTCGTGCCATGCGCTTTCGAGAGTGCGTACCGAAGTCGTGCCTACCGCGATAACCCTGCGGTGTTCGGATTTCGCCTTGTTCACTGCCGCCGCGGCTTCCGGAGTTACGCAGTAATATTCGCTGTGCATTTTGTGATCGAGTATGTTTTCTGCTTTTACCGGTCGGAACGTTCCCAAACCGACGTGAAGCAGAACCTTGACGATTTCGACGCCTTTATCCTTGATTTTCTGCAAGAGTTCGGGAGTAAAATGCAGACCCGCGGTCGGCGCGGCGCTCGATCCGCTCTCGCGCGCGTAAACCGTCTGATAGCGCGTTCCGTCGTTTAATCGTTCGTGGATATAATGAGGAAGCGGCATTTCCCCTACCCGCGACAAAATATCTTCGAAAACGCCGTCGTAAGAAAACTTAACCGTGCGAAGTCCTTCGCCGATATATCCGGTCACGGTTGCGGCGAGTTCGTCCGAAAATCTGACCACTGCGCCTATCGTCGCTTTTTTGGCGGGTTTTACGAGAACTTCCCATTCGTCGAGGCAAATGCGCTTATGAAGCAGAAATTCGATTTTAGCGCCCGTGCCTTCCTTGATTCCGTAGATACGGGCGGGCAAAACTTTCGTATCGTTGATAACGAGCACGTCGCCTTCGTGCAGGTAATCGATTATATCGTAAAAATGTTTATGTTCGATTTCTCCCGTCGCGCGGTCGTAAACGAGCATTCTGCTGTGATCGCGAGGCTCGATCGGCGTCTGGGCGATCAGCTCTTCTGGGAGGTTGTAATAAAAGTCGCTTTTGTTCATTATTTTTCCTTGACGGGTTCGTACATTCCGAATTGTTTTGCTTTCATTTCGTCGAATTTATAGCCGAGATGCTCGTATGCTCCGCGCAGGCAAATTCTTCCGCGGGGTGTGCGGGCAACGTAACCGAGCTGTAACAGGTACGGTTCGATCATATCTTCGATCGTTACGGGGTCTTCGTTTACCGCCGCCGCAATCGTATCGAGTCCGACGGGACCGCCGCCGAATTTCGTTATCATCGTTTCCATAATTCTGCGGTCGTTCAGATCGAGCCCGAGCTCGTCTATTTCGAGAAAATCGAGCGCTTTATCCACGATTTCGGTATCGATTACGCCCTTTCCCATAACGACGGCAAAGTCGCGGACGCGCTTGAGCAGTCTGTTTGCGATACGCGGCGTGCCGCGGCTTCGTCTTGACAGCTCGATCGAAGCGTCCGGATCGATATCGATTCCGAGAATTTTAGCCGAACGGTTTACGATTTTCGAGAGTTCCTCCGGCGTGTACATTTCGAGACGGCATATAACGCCGAACCGATCGCGGAACGGACCGGTGAGCATACCTACTCTCGTCGTTGCTCCGATAAGCGTAAACTTATTCAGGTTGATACGCATAGTCTTTGCGGCGGGACCTTTGCCAAGCACGATGTCGAAAGCGTAATCTTCCATAGCCGAATAGAGTTTTTCCTCGACTGAACGGTTAAGCGCGTGAATTTCGTCCACAAACAGAACTTCGTTCTCTTCGAGGTTTGTCAGAATAGCCGCGAGATCGCCCGCGTGCTCGATGGCGGGACCGCTCGTGATTTTTATCGGAACGCCGAGCTCGTTAGCGATAATGTGCGACATTGTGGTTTTTCCGAGCCCGGGAGGACCGTATAAAAGAACGTGATCGAGCGCGTCTCCGCGTTTTTTTGCGGCTTCGATAAATACCGCAAGATTGCTCTTAACTTTGTCCTGCCCGACGTAATCGGTAAAAGTTTTCGGACGGAGCGAAACTTCGGTTTCCTCTTCGCCCGCGTTCATGCAACTTGAAATAAATCTGTCGTCGTCCATCTTTTACCTCACGAATTTTTGAGCGCGGCGAGCAGAATTTCTTCCACGCCCATGCCGTCATTCGAAACGCGTTTAACGGCGTCGTATGCTTCCTGTTTCGTAAATCCGAGCGATGTTAAAGCCGTAGCGGCTTCGTCCTCGATGCCCGAATAGGAAACAACCGTTTCGGGTGCCGAAACCTCTTCTCCGTTTACCGTAAGTTTGTCTTTAAGTTCGAGCGCGATACGTTCGGCTATTTTTTTACCGACGCCCTTTACCGAAGAAATCGTTTTGACGTCTCCGCGGGCAACTGCCGCCGCAAACGCCGCGGGCGTAAGACCGCCTAGCACGGTAAGCGCGAGTTTTGCCCCCACGCCGCTGATTTCGACAAGTTTGTCGAACATTGCGCGTTCGGTTTTATCGTAAAAGCCGAAAAGACTAATTTCGTCCTCGCGGACTATCATACGGCAATAAACCTTGACTTCTCCGGCGGCAGTGCAAAGTTTTTGCGCGGTAAAAGCGCTTACCGACAGCATATAGCCCACGCCGCCCGCCTCTACGGTGACGGCGTTTCCGTAATTTTCGGTCACTAGACCCCGAATGTAATCGTACATAGTTATCCTCAGTTAAGAATTCGTTGATTGAAACCGCAAGTGTTTGCGTGACAGATCGCAATGGCGAGCGCGTCGGCGGCGTCGTCGGGGCGCGGAACGGATTTTAGGTTAAGCATCATTTTGACCATATACTGAACCTGTCCTTTGTCTGCCCTGCCGTTTCCGGTAAGCGATTGTTTGACCATAAGCGGCGTATATTCGAACAATCTGCCGCATTCCCGTATCGCGCTGAGAAGCAGAACGCCGCGCGCTTCGGCGACTTTTATGCCCGTCGTAATATTCGTGTTGAAGAACAATTCTTCCACCGCGATTTCGTCGGGCGCGAATTTTTTTATAAGCGCGTTCATAGAATCGTAAAGTATGGCGAGTCTTACCGCTATGCCTTCGTCTTTCGGCGTCTGGATGACGCCGTAATCCACAGGGCGAACTTTCGACCCGATTTTTTCGATTACTCCGTATCCGATCGTGCCGTACCCGGGGTCGATTCCTAAAATTATCAAAATAAGCTCCGTTTTTCTTGATATTTTCCGAAAAATAATGTATCATATTTATGATACTATTTATTTTGCTTTATGTCAAATAAAAAGCCGACGCTTTCGTCGGAAAGTTAAAATTAGGAGGTTGTTATGGCAGACAACGCAACGGGAAAAGGTGTAAAAATCGAACGTGGCGCGAGCGCTTTGCGAGCAGGTTCGATCGGAAAAAAACTCTATAAGCACGACGTGATGGGGAGCATTGCTCACGTTACGGCGCTCGGCGAGCTCGGACTTATCACAAGCGGCGACGCAGAAGTGCTTCAGCGCGCGCTGACTCGCATCTTCTACGACGTTACAAGCGATAAAATCGCTATTCCGGCAGAAGAAGATCTTTTCGATTTCCTTGACAATGAACTAAAAACGCGTGTGGGCGAACTAGGCGAAAAGGTGAACGTTGCCCGCACCCGCGACGACAGAACGGCGCTTGACGTTCGCATGTATGTAAGAGACGCGGCGGGAGAAATCGCCGAATACGTCAAAACCGCCGTACAGACCCTCGTTTCCGTTGCCGAAGTAAACACGCTCACTTTTATGCCTGCAAGTTACGGCGAAGCGGAAGGTCAGCCTACGACAGCGGCGCATTCTCTGCTCGCGCGAGCCGAAGCGTTTCTCCGCGACGGCGCGAGAATAAAGAAAGTTATCGAAAGTACCGACGGGATGCCGCTTTATTCGGCTTACGGCACGGGTTTAAGATTACCCGTCGATAAAAAGCGCGTTGCCGAACTTCTCCGTTTCAAAACTGTCGCGTACAATACTGCCGACGCCGTTGCCGATACCGATTATATCCGCGAACTTCTGTTTGCCGTTGCGGTTTTTGCCGACCACGCGGAAGCGATCGCAAACGACGTAAGAGATTACGTTGTCAAAGGATACGCCACTCTTCCCGAAAACTTCACCGTTCCGTCCGAAGCCCGTATTCTGAACGTTCTTCCCGTCGGTGCCGACGCATTGATAACCTCTGCCCGCGCGCTTTCTTCGCTCTGCCGCGAAGCGTTCCGTAACGCGCCGATTCTCGACCTTTGCCTCTGTGCAATCGAAGCCGAAAGTTCCGTCAAAGCGCTTGTTCCCGCGCTTAACGAACTCGTTGCGGCGCTCTCTTTCGACGCTCAGGCATCGCTTAAAGCCGCTCAGGTCGGGTATCCGACTGCCGCCGACTGCATAGATTATCTCGTTGCGAAAGGCGAGAACAAATCTTCGGCTTTGGAAATCGTTACGAAACTTTGCGTTTATTGCCGCGACAACTCCAAACGCCTCGATACTCTCCCCGTCGAAATTTATACCAAATTCTCCGATAAATTCGGTGCGGACGTCGTTTCCGATATGCGTATCCGCAATGCCGTCAGACTTCGCAAAAACGACGGCGAGCCGAGCGACGTTTCGACCCGAGCCGAAATCCGCTCAATCAACCGCCGTATTCCCAGAATTTTCGATAAAGATTAAAATGAATAAACATCGAAAGGTCGCATACTCTGCGACCTTTTATTTTGTGTCAAAAAGCAAGAAATGACAAGACAAGAACGGTTTTTTATGTTATCATAGAGATATGAAAACTATCGACGTATTTATCGAATACATAGAACGACATCTTTTCGACGAATTATCCGCCGATGCCGTCGCACGAGCCGCGTACACAAATAAATATAACGCTATGCGTATTTTTTCGGCAATGACCGACTATTCGTTAGCGGAATATGTAAGGCTGCGCAGATTGTCCGAAGCAGGAAGAATTCTTTGCGAAACTAATCGCCGTATAATAGATATTGCATACGATTGCGGATATGAAACTGCGGAAAGTTTTACGAAAGCATTCAAGAAATTCAACGGATTTACGCCTTCCGAATGTCGCAGAACGCATAAATACAAAACCGTGCCGCCGTGGACTTCGCATTCAGATAATAGAATTTTAACCTTTAATCGGATTACTTTTAACGGTGAAACATTCATAGGTTTCCGGAAAAGATTTTTCGGGAAAGCCGAACGGCGGCTTGTTCAGGATGAGCGATTTGCCGTATCTACACGCAAAAATCAGGAAGCGTTGCGTGCCGTAAGGAACGAAAACGATTACGAATGGTGGGAAATACTCGACAATTTTGACGAAAACGGATTCGATACTACATTGTCGGTTCGTCTTGAAAAAAGCAATTTCGATTATTCGTCGCTTGCAGAAAAAACAAAAGGCAGCGACTATGATTTCGCCTTTACGGCGAAAGAGCTTGAAAAAACGATAAAATCTTTCGTAACTTACCGAATATTCGGGGAATACGCCGTATTTATTTCGGAAAATTCCGACTTTCCGATGCAAATGCTTGACGATTTCACAAAAACCGTTTATGACGGAATGAACGATTACGGTTTCGAAAGAGACGATACGCGCCCCGAATTGCTTAAAATTTGTTGGTACAGGCGCGCTCGTATTCACGAAAGACATTTAGAATTGTTTATACCTGTTAAATAAAACGACAAAAGCCGCGAACTATAGTAGTTCACGGCTTTTAGATTTGTTCAGAATTCGTCCGGATAAAGATCCGGTTTATCGATTTTTTGTTCGGTTTCCTCCTCGTTCGTTTTCGGTTTAGGCTCGTGGAGCACGCCGGCTTTATGCGGAATTCCGCGCTTGCGTTTGAAATTCTGCATATCGAAATTTTCGTTTTTAGCCGCCTGTCCTTTTGCGAACCGGACGTCCGAATCGTCACGACTTATAACGGGAACGCCGTCGAAAATGTTACCGAGATTGTCTGTATCGACGATAAATTCTTCGAGCCCCGCCATCGTCGCTTTTTTCACTTCTTCGGCGGTTGCAAGCTCGTCGATTATTTTCTTGCGCGATTCTGCGGACATAAACGAGCCGAGAATTCCCGAGGAGCGCAAACTGAAATACTTCGATTCGTAGAATATCAGCGAGTCGTATAACGTGACATTCACCGCGTCCAGCGCGAGATAAATTCTCTTTGCGAGAATTAGATCCTCGCTCGAAGGCGAAACGTCTCCGCTTGGGTGATTGTGCGCAATGACGACGGAACTTGCTCCTTCGCGTAAAGCCCTGTGAACGATGTCTTCCACTTCTATAGCAACGCGCGACGGCGAAGAACTTTCGCGTATCGTTTCGCTTATAACATGTCCGCGCGTATCGATAAGAAACAGTCCGAACGTTTCGGTGTTTCTTCCGATAAAGAAACGATGAGCGTAAGAAATCGCGTCAGCCGTCGAATTCATCGTATAGTAACGAAGCGTGGCGTCGGCATACGTCATGGTTTTGCGCATAAGCGGCATATGCATAGCGATAAGATACGCCGCGCCGGTAGTCATACCTTTGATCTTGATAAGCTCGTTCACGGACGCGCGATAAACGGATTCGAGCGATCCGAAGTGATCGATAAGCACATGCGCGAGACCGTTGGTGTCTCGGCGCGGAATTACGAGCGACAATTCCATTTCGAGAATTTCGTGATCGGCGAAAGTCTCCATTTCGTTGTCCTTGTCGAATCTTGCTCTCAACCGTTCTCTGTGCCCTTCGTGTAAGGGCTTGTTTTTCTTGGTGAGTTTTTCTATTGTTTTGTTTTCGTTATAAGAGTCGTCACGCATTTTTACAGATCCCCTCTGAGTCGTAATATTCCGAATGTATTATGCTGAAAACTATTCTATATCAAAAAACTTATTCGTCTTCTTCGTCGGTTTCGGGCAGATCGGCGTTATGGTAAACGTTCTGAACGTCGTCGTTCTCTTCGAGCGCGTCAAGCATTTTCATAAGCTTTTCCGCCGCAGAGTCATCGAGCGTTACCGTCATCGACGGAATTTTATCGAGGCGACTGTCGGCAAGCTCGTAACCTGCCGCGCGAAGACCGTCGCAAACCGAAAGGAAATCTTCGGTAGACGTAACGATTTCATAGCAATCGTCATCGGCGCTGAAATCTTCCGCGCCCGCTTCGAGCGCCGCCATCATAACTTCATCGTCGTCCATACCGCTCTTTTTCTCGATTTCGATAATTCCTTTAGACGAGAAAAGGTAGCTGACGCAACCGTTTGTTCCCATAGAACCGCCGAATTTATCGAAAAGGTGACGGACGTCCCCCGCCGTTCTGTTCTTGTTGTCCGTAAGCGTTTCGACGATCACGGCTACTCCGTTTGTACCGTATCCTTCGTAAACGACGGATTCGTAATTGATGCTTCCGAGCTCGCCGCTCGCTTTTTTGATGCTGCGGTTGATGTTGTCGTTGGGCATGTTGGCGGCTTTTGCCTTAGCTATAACCGTGCGAAGCGCCGAGTTGCTGTCGGGGTCTGCTCCGCCCGATTTAACCGCGACCGCGATTTCGCGCCCTATTTTAGTAAATACCGCGCTTCTCGCCGCGTCGGTTTTCCCTTTTGCTCTTTTGATGGTTGACCATTTGCTGTGTCCGGACATATTATCCCTCCGTGGTAAATTTAGTTTTTTCCGTATCTTAATACATAAGTCATTATCGAAGCGCACACGCCCGCGTTCAGTGATTCGCCGTTTTCCATCGGTAACGAAACAACCGAATCGGCTTGCGTGAGCACCGCGTCCGAAATTCCGTTGGCTTCGTTTCCGATGCACAGACAGATTTTTTCGGGAAATCGGGTTTCGAAGAAGTTTTCGCCGCCCATATCGGCGCACACAAACGTATAACCGCGTTTTTTCAGTTCCGCAACGTCCGTTTCGTCTGCTTCGAACAAATTCAGTCGCGAAATCGCGGAAACCGCGCTTCTTACGACTTTCGGGTTGTAAGCGTCTACGCAATCATACAGATAAATATCCGTAAAGCCGGTTGCGAGCGCGCTTCTTATTATCGTGCCTAAGTTCCCGGGGTCGCGGATTCTGTCGAGAAACAACGCGCGATCCGAGCCGTATAGCTTTTCCGGAACGCGTTTTTTCGCAACGGCAATCACGCCTTGCGAATTTTCGGTTTGCGAAAGTCGCGCAAAAACTGCGTCCGAGCAGACGATAGCGTCTTCGGCGCTGAATTCGCCCGACAGTCGGGCGTAAGCGGATTCCGAAAATACGAGCTTAGGCGAAACGAGGTAAGGCAAACTGTCGCGAACGGCGCGAAGTCCTTCGATTATATAAGCCTCTTCTTCGTCGCGATATCGCTTGTCTCGTAAACGCGAAATCTTCTTTATCGTGTTGTTGTCGAACGAAGTAATGACCATAAAAACGCGAAAAGCACCGCTTGATGAAAACGGTGCTTCAAAGTCGCTTAACTACTTATTTAGCAATAGCTTTTTGAGCGGTCTCGGCAAGCGCCTTGAATGCGTTGGCGTCGTTTACCGCAAGGTCTGCAAGCACCTTTCTGTTAAGATTTATGCCGGCGGTTTTAAGACCGTACATAAACTTCGAGTACGACATACCGTTGATACGAGCGGCGGCGTTGATACGAGCGATCCAAAGTTTTCTGAAATCTCTTTTCTTTCTGCGACGACCGATGAACGCATACATCTGCGATTTCATTACGGCTTCGCGAGCGATGCGGTACGAACGCGACTTAGATCCGAAATAGCCCTTTGCGAGCTTCATTATTTTGCGACGCTTTTTGACTGCGTTTACAGCTCTTTTAATTCTCATAGTAGCCTCCCGTTACTTCTGAATCATAACCTTGACGGTTGCAGCCTGCTTATCCGAGCCCATATAAGCTCCCTGACGCAGACCCATTTTTCTCTTGCTGCTCTTCTTGGTCAGAATGTGGTTCTTACCCTGCTGAGCGCGTTTGACTTTTCCCGACGCGGTGGTGCGGAAACGCTTTTTAGCACCGCTGTGACTTTTCATTTTTGGCATAGTGATACCCTCCGTTGTTGTTATTTTTTCGGTGCGAGGATCATAAGAATATTGCGACCCTCTGTCATCGGTTTTTTGTCGAATACGCAAACGTCTTTGACTATGTTAAAGAAGTCATTCATAACTTCCACACCCAAAGCCGCGTGAGCTTGCTGGCGTCCTCTCATACGAATGGAAACCTTAACTTTATCGCCGCCGACGAGAAACTTGAGGCATTGTTTAGCCTTGGTTTCAAGGTCGTGCGTGTCGATAGTCATCGAAAGCCAGATCTCTTTGAGTTCGGTAACTTTCTGGTTCTTGCGAGCGTCTTTTTCGCGCTTAGCCGCGTCGAACTTGAATTTACCGTAATCCATAATCTTACAAACGGGCGGCTGACCGGAAGGATTGATCTTCACGAGGTCGAGGTTTTTCTCGTCGGCAATGGCGTTAGCCTGAGCCGCGCTCATAATGCCGAGCTGCTGTCCGTTCTCGTCAATGACTCGGACTTCCCTGTCGGTGATCCGGTCGTTGATTTCAACTTCCTTATTTATAGCGGTGTCCTCCACATAAAAGAATTGAGCGGCACATAGATTTACCGCTCAAAAAACACAATAATCGTTCAATTAAAGCGTTACGCGATCCGAGCTCTGCCCGATCGGTGAGAATAAATCTACTTCCAACGCGAATTAGTATACCATAATCGGAATATATTTGTCAACCGTTTTTCGCTGCTTTTTACCGAATTCGGCAAAATTTTAATAGAGTTCGGGGCGAATTCTGCCCGTGGCGAACGAAAGAACCATAATTTCGCCCGCGTGGGCGCTGTGCAGAACGCGTGCGCACTCGCCGCTCGTAGCTCCGGTCGTAAAAACGTCGTCGATCAGAAGTACGTTCTTACCGTGAACGAGCGATCTGTCGATTACGGTGTAAGCTCCGACGATTGCTTCCGCTCTTTCCCGCCTGTTCATACGAGCGAGGTGAGGCAGGTCTTTAACTTTTGCGAGCGCGTTTTCGACGGGAAGCCCCAAGATTTCGGAAACGCTTTCGGCAAGCAGTTTCGCCTGATTATACCCGCGTTTTTTCTCGGCAGTCGGATACATCGGAACGTAACAGATTATATCCGCCTCGAATCCGCTTTCGTAATAGGTGTCCGCCATAAATTCCGCCATGACCGTAGCAAGATATTTTCCGCCGCCGTATTTGAGCTTGTAAACGAGTTTTACCACGTCGTTTTCGTAAACGAGCGGCGCTCTGGCGAGTTTGAACGAACGCGGCTCGTTTTTGCAGTCCTCGCAAAAATGCGCCATGTTCTTCATTGCTCTGCCGCAACGTTCGCAGTAGCTTACGTTATACGACGGTTCGCACCTTTCGCAAATGCAATAACGCGACGACGAGGGTAATTCGTCGCCGCATATTACGCATTTTATCCCCGAAGGGTAAAACAATTCGGATAAAACCTTCAACGGTTTCATTATTATTTAAGACGAAGCGTCTCTCTCGCGATAACGAGCTCTTCGTTGGTGGGTATAACGAACACCTTTACGCGCGAATCTTTAGCAGAAATCTCGAATTCTTCGCCGCGCGGAACGTTATCGTTCAGCTTCTCGTCTACTTTCACGCCGAGGAATTCAAGCCCTTCGACGACTTTTTTACGCACGATTTCGGTATGTTCTCCGATGCCGCCGGTGAACGCTATGCAATCGAGCCCGCCCATAGCCGCAGCATAAGCGCCGACGTACTTTTTAACGCGGTACGAGAACATATCGATAGCGAGACGCGCGCGGTCGTTGCCTTCGTCGTAAGCCGCGCAAAGGTCTCTGAAATCGGACGAAACGCCGCTTACGCCGAGCACGCCGCATTTCTTATTTAAATAGTTGGTAGCCTCGTGGATATCCATACCCTTCTTGTCCATCAGGAATTCGATGGCGGCGGGATCGATATCGCCCGAACGAGTGCCCATAACGAGACCTTCGAGCGGCGTAAGTCCCATGGAAGTGTCGATGCATTTGCCGTTCTTTACCGCGCTTACGCTTGCGCCGTTGCCGAGGTGGCAAACGACGGTCTTTATATCCTTTTTGCCCATAAGACGGATCGCTTCGCCGGAAACGAACAAGTGGCTTGTTCCGTGGAAGCCGTATTTACGGACTCTGTAATCCTTGTAATCCTCGTAAGGAATGGCGTACATATACGCATAATCGGGCATCGTTGAATGGAAAGTCGTATCGAAAACGGCAACTTGCGGTGCGGACGGCATGACTTCCATGCACGCTTTGATACCCATTATGTTTGCGGGCATATGAAGCGGTCCGAGGTCGATAATGCTTTCGATGTCGGCAAGCGTTTTGTCGGTGATCTTCGCGCTTTCTTTGAAGATTTCCGCGCCGTGAAGAACGCGGTGTCCGACTGCTGCGATTTCGCTCATATCTTTGATTACGCCGTAATTCGGATTGACGAGCGCGTTAAGCACCATCTTGATCGCTTCGGAATGCGTGGGCATAGCGCCTTTGATTTCAACCTTTTTACCGTCGTATTCGTGTTTGAGAACCGAACCGTCGATGCCGATTCTTTCGCAAACGCCCTTCGCGAGAACGCTTTCGTCGTTCATTTCGATGAGCTGATATTTGAGCGAGCTGCTTCCCGCGTTGACTACGAGTATTTTCATGATTTTCTCCTTCGTTGTTTATTTAATTGCCTGAAGCGCCGTCATTGCTACAACGTTTACGACGTCCGAAGCCGAGCAGCCGCGGGAAAGGTCGTTTACGGGTTTGTTGAAGCCCTGACATACAGGACCGATCGCTTCCGCGCCCGCAAGGCGCTGAACAAGCTTGTAACCGATATTGCCCGCCTGAAGATCGGGGAATATAAGCACGTTGGCTTTGCCTGCGACGTTGCTGCCGGGGGCTTTGAGTTTGCCTACTTTCTCAACAAGCGCGGCGTCAGCCTGAAGTTCGCCGTCCACGCAAAGGTCGGGATCCGCTTCTTTGACGAGCTTAGTGGCTTCGACGACTTTATCGACGAGTTCGTGTTTTGCACTGCCCTTCGTCGAGAACGAAAGCATAGCGACTTTCGGGTCGATTCCCGCAATTTTACGCGCGCTGTCGGCGGAAGCAACCGCGATTGCGGCAAGTTGTTCTGCAGTCGGGTTCGGGTTTACCGCGCAGTCGCCGAATACGAGAACGCCGTTTTCGCCGTACTTGCAGTTTTCGGGCATAACCATAATAAAGCAGCTGCTGACCGTAGAAATCCCGGGTGCGGTTTTGATAATCTGAAGCGCGGGACGGAGTACGTCGCCGGTCGAATTGATCGAGCCGGCAACCATACCGTCGGCTTTGCCTGTTTTAACGAGCATAACGCCGAGATAAAGCGGGTTTTTAACGAGCGAAGCGGCCTGTTCGGGAGTCATACCCTTTGCCTTTCTCGCTTCGTAAAGCGCGTTTGCGTATTCGGAAAGATCGTCGGTGGCGGGATTTACGATTTCAATGCCGTCGAGCTTTGCGTCGGGGCACTTTGCGGCAATCACCGCGGGATCGCCGATCAGCGTAAGACGGGCGATTTTGCGGTTGTTGACGATTTCTGCGGCGCGGATAATGCGCTCCTCTTCGCCTTCCGCGAGAACGATGTGTTTATACGCTTTCGCGGCTTTTTCTCTGATACTTTCGAGTAAAGTCATAAATTTTCTCCTTTTTGCCCTTTATTCGGGTGCAAAATATTTAACAAAGTGTTATAATTGAGTTAAGACAAGCGCTTCGGCGCGTCCGACTCGCTAATAATTATAACACTATATAATGAAAAAGTAAAATCTTTTGAGGACTAAACCGTGAAAATTTGCGCCGTAATTTGCGAATACAACCCGTTTCATACGGGGCACGCCTACCAACTGACGAAAGCGCTTCGCCGCTATGACGCGGTCGTTTGCGTTATGAGCGGGAATTTCGTCCAGCGCGCCGAACCCGCGATCGCCGAAAAATACGTTCGTGCCGAAATCGCGCTGAGAAACGGCGCGGCAATGGTTGTGGAAAATCCGTTCGTTTACGCTACGGCAAACGGCGAAAAGTTTGCTTGCGGGGCTATAAAAACGCTGAAAAATCTCGGACAGATAGACGCGCTCGTTGCCGGCTGCGAAACCGACGCTCCGGAACTTATAAATATTGTTGCGGATATCCGCTACGAAGAAAGCGTAAATTTCGGAAGCGTTCTGAAAGCTCGGCTCGACGAAGGAAATTCTTATGCGGTTTCTCTCACCGAAGCCACCGTGTCCGAGGCTGTAAGCCGCGGCGCGGACGAAAAAAAAGTCCGCGAGCTTTTGTCAAGCCCTAACAACCTATTATGTATCGAGTATGTGAACGCGATCCGCCGCGAAAAACTCAATATAAAGACCGAGTTTATAAGGCGCGTCGGCGACGGTTATAACGAAAAAACGGTGCGCGGCGATTATGCTTCCGCGACGGCGATTCGCCGAATGATTTCGGACGGGGATTTTACGGCGGCTACGCCCTACCTTGCGGATCAAGCCGAAACGCTGGTCGATGAAATCAAAACTCACGGACTTGACGAAAGACTTTTTTCGGATCTTGCGCTTTATGCCGTAAAACGCGCGACCGCCGAAGAAATTTCGCGTGCGCCCGATTGTCGGGAAGGCATCGATAAAAAGATTTTCGAAGCGGCGAGGACGGCAACTGATTTGACGGAACTGCTGGCTTCGGTCAAAAGCAAGCGCTATACTCTGTCGAGAATAAGAAGAATAATTCTTCAGATACTGTTCGGCGTTACGACCGATTTTGTAAACGAATGCGATCGTCACGAACTCCCCGCCCGAGTACTCGCGATCAGGGAAGATTTCAAACCGATGCTTGCCTATTGTAAAAATACTGTTCTTCGCACGTCCGATCTATCCTCTTTTAACGGCGTTTTTTACGAAAGATATTTCGAAGCCGAACGAAAAGCCGCCGCGCTTTACGCTCAGATAACACGGAATAAAACCGATTTGTTTTACCCGCAAAAGCTTATAACGATATAATATATAAATTCAAAAAAGCGACGGAAACCGTAAAATCACGATACCCGTCGCTTTTTGTTTGCTTTTTGCATAGTACTATGCAATATTAAATCGCTTAATTAAACCCCGCGCGTAACTTTTCGATAATGCGCGATTCGAGACGTGAAATTTGCACCTGCGAAACGTTCAGCTCTCTCGCTACTTCGCTTTGCGTTTTGTCACGATAATACCGTAAAAGAATTATTTTCCGCTCGCGTTCGTTCAGTTTCAATATCCCTTCCTTTATAATTATCTTGTCTATTTCGTCATCGGTTTTGTCTCCGCCGGTGAGTTTATCGGATATGGTCTGCCCCTGCTCGTCCTCGCCTTTGTCGTAAATCGAAACGGGAATTTTCGCCGAATCCATTGCGTAAATCACCTCTTGCGGCTCTACGCAAAACTTTTCGGCAATTTCTTCTATCGTCGGACTTCGGCTTTCGCGCAATTTGAATTCGTCCGTAAAATAAGCGATTTTACACGCAAGCGATTTGGTCGAGCGCGAAACCTTTACATATCCGTCGTCGCGTAAATACCGTTTGATTTCGCCCGCTATCATAGGCACGGCATAAGTCGAAAACCGCACGCCGAACGCCTCGCTGAAATTAGCTATGGCTTTCAGTAATCCTATACAACCGAGCTGAAAAAGATCGTCGTATTCGACGCCCTTGTTGCGGTATCTGCGCAGAATACTCTTCACGAGAGGCGAATTCTGAACGACAAGTTCGGCTTTGGCCGCCTCGTCGCCCTTTTGCGCCAGCGATATTAGTCTTTGAGTTTCGTCTCTGTCAAGCAACGCGATACACCTGCCGTTTTATTTTCTGTAAAAGCTTTTCGTCATTTCCACCGAAGTTCCCTCGCCTTTCACCGACCTCACTACGAGCTCGTCCATAAACGTCTCCATAATAGTAAAGCCCATACCGCTACGCTCTTCGTCGGGGCGCGTCGTGTAAAACGGTTTAAGCGCGCTTTCCACGTCGTCTATCCCTACGCCGCAATCCATAACCGCGATATGTAAGTTCAGACCGTCAATGGACGCGCGGATCGTAATTTCTCCCTCTTTGCCGCCGTAAGCGTGCACGATGCAGTTGGTTACAGCTTCCGAAACGGCTGTTTTAATGTCGTCAATTTCGTCCACCGTCGGGTTCAGCTCCACGCAGAACGCCGCGATCGCGTTACGCGCGAAAGCTTCGTTTTTGCTGACGGCGGGCAATTTCATTTCGATATAGTTATCCATTTAAGCCTCCTTAATATCAACCTTGGGCATAATTCCGTAAATTCCCGAAACACGCAGAACCTTATCGACGCCTTTTGTTGCGCCCGCAACGTAAATCGGCACGCCGCGATCCGCAAGTTTTCTGTACCTGCCGAGCAAAACGCCGATGCCCGTACTATCCATAAATTTAAGTTCGGAAAGCACGAACACGGCTTTCTTCATTTTCGTCGCGTCTATTACCGCGTCTATTTTTGCCCGAACGGCGGAAGCGTTGCTTTCGTCGAGCTCGCCCGAGATCCCGAGGTAAAGCGTTCCGCCCACGGTTTTATATTCGAACATAAGCACCTCCTTGATTTGTCTAATCCATTCTAACTCTTTTCCGATGTCGTATTTTGGCAGGTTTTGCGATTAAAATCAAATTACGGTCGAAAACGGTTTATGCGTTTATCAACGTGCTTTTTCGGCGCTTCATATTACTGAAATCAACGCGCTAAAAGCGAAAAGAAAAATTTTGAATTTTTTTAAAAAATCTGCCCGTTTTTCCTTGACTTATTTTTCGATTTATAGTATCATATCTAAGTCAGCGCAAGATGGTTGCGGGGCGTAGCGCAGTTGGTAGCGCGCGTGGTTTGGGACCATGAGGTCGTGAGTTCGAGTCTCGTCGCCCCGACCAAAATTCCCTCCCCCATAAGCTCTGTTCGTGGGCCATTAGCTCAGTTGGTTAGAGCAACCGGCTCATAACCGGTCGGTCCGGGGTTCAAGTCCCTGATGGCCCACCACAAAATCTTATACTCCACAAATTTGTGGCCTGGTAGTTCAGTTGGTTAGAACGCTAGCCTGTCACGCTAGAGGTCGAGGGTTCGACTCCCTTCCAGGTCGCCATTTTTTTGCCTCGATAGCTCAGTCGGTAGAGCAGGAGACTGAAAATCTCCGTGTCGGTGGTTCGATTCCGCCTCGAGGCACCATTATTTTGCTGGAGTAGCTCAATGGCAGAGCAACTGATTTGTAATCAGTAGGTTGCGGGTTCAACTCCCATCTCCAGCTCCACGCCGTTGGCTTCGGAATTTGGACGGGTTCCCGAGTGGCCAAAGGGAGCAGACTGTAAATCTGCCAGCTCCGCTTTCGGTGGTTCGAATCCACCCCCGTCCACCACAATAAAAGCACACCTATGAAGGTGTGCTTTTATTGTGCATGCGACGTGTCGTTATTCAACCTCGCTGTCTAAATAATTCTATTCTATGCCTTTGTATTTTCACTTATAAACACAAGTCCACTATCTATAAATTATTTGCAAGCGAGGTTCGCGGTGGCGAAAGCCACCAAGGGAGAGAAGCGACCGCCCTTCCGCCCTGCCCGCCTGAATTTTGTTTATACATAACTTTTTCAATAAACGAACCGACCGTTCGAATGAGAACGGTCGGTTCCATTTTAAATACATTATTACACAATCGGGATTTCAATCTTCCCTATTTTTAACCCATCGGATTCGGCGTAAACGACGAGTGTTCCGTCAGCGTCACCGACTTTTACCGCGGCAGTGGCTCGTCCTGCGTACATTTTGCAAATCGAGCGACAAAAACTTGCCATATCGGTATTATCCGCTCCCGCCGAATAAACTAATCCTGCACCGTTAGTTGTAAACGTAACGCTCGGTGTTGCGGTCGGGACTTCTCTTCCCTCTGCATCGAGAACGCGACAGGAAATCAGCGCCATATCGCCTTTACCCGCTCTTAAAGGCAGTTTATTCATAAGTGTAAGTTCGAGCGCAACGCTCGCTCCCGACGTTTCTTTTTTGTCGGTTACAACGACTTTGCCGCCGATTTTGCCGAAAACTTCGATTTTTCCCGCGCGGTACGGAACGTGCCATTCGGCGTGATCGTATTTTCCGACCGTGCGCACACCCAAGCTTTCGCCGTTAAGGAATAATTCCGCTTCTTCACAATTCGTATAGGCGACAACGCGAATAATATCGCCCTCGCGCCCCTCGAAATTCCAGTGCGGCAATAAGTGGATCATCGGCTCGCTTCCCCAGAACGAAAGATTTTGATAGAACGAGTCTTTCTTCTGCCAGAATAGATCTATCGCACCCGAACACGAACAACGGCGCGGCAACGTCGCCTCGCCGAGGTACTCGTACGCGTGCCACTGAAACCCTCCGAGAACCCACTCGCGCGACGTAAGGAATTTCCACGTTTTCTCCCTGCCGAGGAACCATGCGTTCACGTCGTTATCG
Source organism: uncultured Clostridia bacterium (assembly GCA_934270565.1). Classification (GTDB taxonomy): domain Bacteria; phylum Bacillota; class Clostridia; order Christensenellales; family Pumilibacteraceae; genus UBA10677. The sequence continues at coordinate 20,679 of CAKQPR010000008.1, forward strand.
TAAGCACTCACTCTGCCAAGCGCGGGATCGTTCGGATAATACCACCCGCGAACGTTGCCCGCCGCGCAATTTTCGGACGAGAAAATCGCCTTATCGGGGTGAGTCGCGTGAACTTCATCAAAAAGATTAAGGTTGTAATTGATACCGATAATATCGCAATCGTCGTAAACCGTAGCGACGTTCGGCGATCTGTCGTTTGCCGTCATTACGGGACGCGTTCGATCGAGGCTATGAGCAACACTCACGAGATGCCTGCATATTCGCCGTCCCTGCTCGTTCACGAAGAGAGCTTCTTCGTTCCCGACCGACCACATAATAACCGACGGTCGATTTCTGTCGCGACGGATCAGCGTTTCGAGCTGAGAAATCCCTTCGTCGGTAGATTCGAACCAACGCGTTTCGTCCATTACCAAAAGTCCGTATTCGTCGCAAGCGTCCATAAGTACGGGCGATTGCGGATAATGGCTCATACGGAAAGCGTTTGCGCCCATTTCTTTGACCGTCAGCACCTTTTCGCGGTTTATATTGTCCGGACACGCTCTGCCGAGAAGTCCGAAAACCTCATGACCGCATACACCTTGCAAAAGTATATGACGATCGTTAAGAAAAAGTCCTTTATCGGGCGTCATTTCAACCGTTCGGAAACCGAAACGAACCTCGTCGCAATCAACCGCTTCTTCACCATCAAAAACGGTCGTACGGCAAGTATAAAGATACGGATCGTCTATATCCCAAAGCCTCGGATCGGCAACCGTAGCGGAAGTTACGAGAGTTGTTTTATCGTAAGCGTTTACCGAACCGTCCGATCGAGTCGAAGCAACGAGTTTTCCTTCGCGATCGAATATTTCGTTTTTCACGCGAAAAACTTTATTTTCGGGCAACGCTGCGTCGTAACGAACGGTGTTCTCTATCCGGACACTCCATTTTCCGTCCGTTTGTTTTTCGGGCGCAACGTAAATACCGTAAAGATCGCTTGCAAGTGGCGAAGTTTTTATAAGATAGACGTGGCGATAAATTCCCGCGCCTTCGTACCACCAGCCCTCGTGCTCGTCGGCGCGAACGTAGACGGCAAGAACGTTATTCTCCCCGTATTTTACAACGTCGGTTATATCTACCTCGAACGGCGTATATCCGGTAAAACTATGCTTCATCAGGCAACCGTTGAGGTATACGGTTGCTTGAGTTGCAACGCCTTCGAATAAAAGCGTAAGCCGTTTTCCTTCATCTTCCCGAGGAACGATAAATTTTTTGCGATACCAACCGTTATCATATGAAACGAACCCGAGCGCGCAATTCTTATTCGGGTCGGCGGCGTCGGCAAAAAGATAATCGTGCGGTAACGTCACCCTGTCCCACCGCTCGTTGTTATGCTCTCTTACGTTATCGTAAGAATCGCCCTCGTCGAAGTGTTCGACTGCGGCGGGTCCGATATGAAAACGCTCCGTTTTTGCAGAGGTGTACATAATACCTTTGCTTGCGGATTCAGGGTACTTTACGTCTCCGCGGTGGAAAAGCCATCCGTCGTCAAACAATATTCGTTCTCTCATACTTTTCTCCTATAACCGTGTATACGTAAAAATTGTATCACACTATCACGCGTAAGTCAATAAAACCGATGGGGTAAAAAACGATTAAATTATTTCTTCACAGAATTATATCGTTTTTACATATTTTTAGTTGTATACCCGAAAAATATTTGACTTTCGCTGAATAATGTGTTACATTTTATTTGCCAAACAATTCTTACAGCCCTAATCAGGAGTACGGACTTTTTTATTTTCAAAATTAACATTTACGCACAAACAGGTGAAATTTGCAAAAATGTGAACTTCGCTTATGTTTGTGCGATATTTCCGTACCACGTAAGAATTGTTTGGCGACAGTCGGAGTTTACGTTTTGGTGCGTCGGCTCCTGCCGGCGCATTTTTATTTTGCGGAGGAAACGTCAATGATTGAATTTTCAAGTTCATAAAGCGGCATAAAGCTAATAAGAATCGAAATTAAATCATTTTCGGAGGAAAGAAAAATGAAGAAAAAAGTCTTGGCTTTAATGTTTACGGTTTGTATGATTGTGCCTTGTATGGCGGCGCTGACCGCTTGCGGAGGAGATGGCGTTACTTCCGGACATACTCACACTTGGGCGGAAAAGTATACCTACAACACAACTCAACACTGGAAGAAATGCGTCGATTGCGACGAGACAACCGAGAAAGAAAATCACGAATTAGCCGACGGGCTCTGCTCTGTTTGCGGTTACGTCGATAGCACGAAAGTTGCGCCGCAAAAACAAGCGATGTCCAAATATTTTTCGGGCGTAAAAGCGACGTATAAAAAAGAAACGGCAGTAGATTCCGACGGCGAAGCAAAGGATTTTAAGACGCTTGTGGATCGTCAGATCGACGTTCTCGCTCAGGACTTGCTTGATCGTTTGGATTACGTTTACAGCGACTTAAGAGGCAATAGAAAGGACAATTGGGGAAAAGATTACATTCTGGCGGACGCTAACGATCCGACGGGCGATTACAGATATTACGGAAAATACGGTAGCGGCCGAGGCGTTGCCGCATATGTAGAGAGTGCCGCGTTACTAACGACGCTCGACGAAAGCTTTTATAACTCCGTAGAAGACGGCAGCGCGGAATTAAAGGAAATCAATATTAACAGTGTAGACGATTATCAGAAGTCGTTGGTAATCAGCAATACTAGCAATAACTATTTAGCACATAGCAGTGTATTATGTCTGATAGGAGCAATCAACGGCGGTTCGATGAAAATCGATCCTACCGGTTACATGCCGTTTGAAACCGATGAAAATAAAAAATGGTTAGTTACGAACTTAACTTCCGAAGAGACGAAAGAATCGTTAAAGTTGTCGATTGCGCAAGGAATAACCAAAAGTGAAAACACCGATTATGATTCTTTAATAAGCGAAATAAATGAATTAGGGTTCGGCGGCGATATTGAAAAAAACATTAGAAAACATCATTTACAACAGCATTATAGGAAATGAAAGAATTTCCGAAGATAAAGGATACTATGACGTAATAAATGCCGATTATGACGGTATAATCAATTTCGCTAATTGTAACGAAATAAATACAGATGCAAGATATAATGCCAACAACTCCCCTCGCCTATTTAAAGGATATAATATCGTTGTTCCGGCAATCGTAAAAGCCGCTTTGAATAATAAATTCGACAATACGGACGTCCCTGTTTTTCCCGCGTTTTCAAAAACGGCGGTAGCTTATACGAACAACGCCGAGGGCTTTAACGAGGCGCAGAATTACGAAACGATAACATTACTCGCAAAAGCAAACACTCCATACACCAAGCTTGCAATGAAAATATCGGGTAGCAATATCGACGGCGAAAGCGTCAAATTGAAATATCAGGTATACGTCAACGACGAGCGTAAAGGTGCTCAAAGCCGTATTGATTTAACAAATGATGAACAAATAATAGAAATAGATAAATTTAAAGAAAGAGGAAAGAAATTTAACGCGTATAGCGGCAACAAAACATCCGATCTTAACACGAATATTTTTGAAAATTCGGTAGTTGCCGATGCCGATACGGACGGCTATATAAAAATTGTTTTTACTAACGACAGCGGCGTTAAGTTTAAGGTTACTTTCGACGGTTATTACGACAAAGTATAGTTTCAAGCAATATTTATACTAGCACAATAAAACCACCCGTCCGATAGCGACGAGTGGTTTTACGTTTGTTTTATAGGTTTTTAAGGTTTTTTATCAGTATTTCATTTCGGAAATAATCGTTATTAACAAATTCGGCAATTAAGGCAATAAACTCCTTTGTGCTTATGGTGATACCCTGTTTCACATACTCTATTCCGAGTATTCCGTTCAAGCGTTTAAGGTTGCCTTGATCCTGCACGTAGTTTACGGCGAATCTTATGGACCTTTCCACTTTAACAACCGCAACGTTGTTCTTCTCGGCAACCTCTTTGCAGATGCTTTTCATTGCTCCTTTGTTTTTCTTGTACACAAGTACGGCGTTCTTCAGATAGTCGAATCCTTGGAGCGACGGGTTCATACCTATCTCCATAAACAATGCAGACACTATTGTGCCATCGTCACATTCTACTCCGGTTTCAGCCATTTTTAAGTTCTCCTTCATATGTTTTAATTTTGACTACATTATACTCCTTTGTGCAAAATAAATCAACTAAAATACACACGTTCAACAAAAAAGTTCACACATTATTTGAATAAAATTTTTATCGTATTGCTGAAACGTAAAAAGAAAAATGTATTCAACATAAAATAACCCCCGCAAAGTTCTTGCGGGGGATTTCTCACATTCCTTCGGTCGTTCTGATCCTTTACTACCGTATAATGTTTTTCTTGTTTTTATCACATCCTTGATTTATTTGTTACATTTATTATACAACTTTTAATCAAATAAAACAACCGTATTCTCCCATAATTTACCATAAATCTTTATGATTTTTGGAAAACAAACATTCAATTTGGATGTTTTTGTCAGTTTTTAGTTGTTTTTGTGGTTTTATTGCCGCGTAATACGAGGAAAATTTTCAAATTTCTAAAGAAAAAGCGCGAACGCCACGAAGTATTAAGAGTTTTACCCACCGACTTCAAAGCTTTCCGGCAAGAAAAAAGACCGAACAATTTCGGTCTGATTTTGGTGGTGGACGATCGTGGGCTCGAACCCCGGACCCAAACTGCAGCCGAGCGCGAAGCGCGAACGCCACGAAGTATTAAGAGTTTTGCCCACCGACTTCAAAGGATTTCAGCAAGAAAAAAGACCGAACAATTTCGGTCTGATTTTGGTGGTGGACGATCGTGGGCTCGAAACCCGGACCCAAACTGCAGCCGAGCGCGAAGCGCGAACGCCACGAAGTATTAAGAGTTTTGCTCACCGACTTCAAAGGATTTCAGCAAGAAAAAAGACCGAACAATTTCGGTCTGATTTTGGTGGTGGACGATCGGGGGCTCGAACCCCGGACCCAAACTGCAGCCGAGCGCGAAGCGCGAACGCCACGAAGTATTAAGAGTTTTGCTCACCGACTTCAAAGGATTTCAGCAAGAAAAAAGACCGAACAATTTCGGTCTGATTTTGGTGGTGGACGATCGGGGGCTCGAACCCCGGACCCAAACTGCAGCCGAGCGCGAAGCGCGAACGCCACGAAGTATTAAGAGTTTTACCCACCGACTTCAAAGGATTTCAGCAAGAAAAAAGACCGAACTATTTCGGTCTGATTTTGGTGGTGGACGATCGGGGGCTCGAACCCCGGACCCACTGATTAAGAGTCAGTTGCTCTACCAACTGAGCTAATCGTCCATATTGTCCGAAACAATCGGACTTTTTTCATTTTTTAAGACGCCACATGTGCGTCTTAAATTTCTGGAGCGGAAGACGAGATTCGAACCCGCGACATCCACCTTGGCAAGGTGACGCTCTACCACTGAGCCACTTCCGCATATTTAGTTGGTGCGGATGAAGGGACTTGAACCCCCACGTCTAATGACAATGGATCCTAAGTCCATCGCGTCTGCCGTTCCGCCACATCCGCATGGCGCATCATTCACAACGCTTGATAATTATACTATATATGAGAAAATAAGTCAAACGAATTCAAGCGGTTTTTCAAATTTTTTTAAGAGATTTTGTATAAGAAAAATAAACGGACGAAACATAGTGCTTCGTCCGTTTGAATTATTCGTTATCGGCTTCGGTTTCTTTGTATTTTCTCACTCTTGAAAGCAGCCACTCCTGATTGTTGAGCGAAGGATTGAGGACGCATTCGCGCCAAAGCTCGGTGAGTACTCCCCCGATCTTTATCGGCTGTATGCCTTCCATAATAAGCGCGCTTCCGTCAAGCGCAAGATCGGACAGAGACAAAGGAGCTCCGCTCTCTTCGAGTTCCTTTTTTATCGCAGGTAAGCGGTTCGGAACGGCCGGCTGGTCCGTTTTTCCCCGAGCGAGGTTGTCGGCTTCCATAAGTTCGATGAGCTTATCGATTTTATCGTAGTTTTCGGCGACAAATAGTTTAAGCTTATTGATTTTTGTGTTCCGAGACATATCGTACATATGGTGCTCGGCGAGCCAAGCGGTTTCCTCGATAACGGTAGTCGGATATTTCAGTCCGTATTCGCCGAGCACATACCTCACGATATTCGCCGAAACGCGCTCGTGTCCGTGCATATTGCCGAATTTTGCGACGCAATAAGGTTTTCCGACGTCGTGCATAAGCGCGGCAAGTCTTATGTCGGGCGGCGCGAATCCGACCGTCTGATTAGTGTGTTCGAGAACGTCGTAACTGTGGTAAGCGGGGTTTTGAGCGAGACCGTCGGCGTCCTCGAGTTGCGGAATAAGGTATTTCCACAGTCCGAGCTGACGGATCAGTCTCAAACCGCGATAATGCGCGCCTTTTACGCCGTATTTCACGTCGGCAAGCAGAATCTTATTCAGCTCGTCGCGCCGCCGCTCGGCGGAAATATCGCGCAGAAGATGCGCGTTTTCCTGAGCCGCTCGCGCCGTTACGCCGTCGATTTTGAAGCCCGTTTCGGAAGCGAGGCGAATCATTCTCAATATGCGAAGTCCGTCCGAAGCGAAAGTGTGCGCCGGATCGTAACTTCTGATAAGTTTGCGTTCAATGTCCTGTATGCCGCCCAAGGGATCGACGATTTTATCGTTCGTAATATCGTAATAAATACTGTTTACGGTGAAATCGCGTCGCAAGGCGTCTTTATTTATGTCCGTAGTGAATTTTACTTCGGTCGGTGTGTGCCCGCCCCCTTCGGCATAACGCTCGGTGCGGAACGGCGTATATTCAAATTTCTCGTCGCCGAGTCTGATAACCGCGGTGCCGAGTTTATAATTCACGACTTTTGTCTGAAAGCGGCGGCTGATCCCCAAAGCTTCGGCAATCGCGGGTCCCGCAATATCTATGTCAGTATCGCCGAGCCCCGCCAAAGCATTGCGAACAAACCCTCCGACCACATAAATCGGAAGCGACGCCATTTCGTTGAGCCTTCTGAGGCTCTCCGGAATTTTACTTTTAATATCCATAACAGTTAGATTATACCACGATTTGTCAAAATAAGCAATTTATTTAGCGTACCATACGACAAATATTTGCTTTTTTTGTCACAAAGTAGTATAATAAAAAGAAACGTGTTAAGGTTAATAGGATCTGGAAAATGTTAAATATCATTGCTAACGTAAAAAGCGGACGAGGTAGAGGGATAAGAAATACGCATACGGTCGTCAAATACTGCGTAAACCACGGAATCCCCTTTGCTCTCCATATAACGAATAAAGTCGGACACGCTACCGAGCTTGCCCGCGATCTCACTAAAAACGGCGGCACAATCGTAGCGCTCGGCGGTGACGGAACTTTTCACGAAGTCCTTAACGGTATCGTCGATATGGAAAATACTACGCTCGGATTTATTCCCTCGGGGCGCGGAAACGATTTCGTAAGATCGCTCGGTTGTTCGCTCGACCCGATAAAGGCGCTCGAGGACGTACTTCGCGGCGAAACCAGACAAATCGACTATATTCAGGTGAACGACAAGCGCTGTCTTAACGTTTGCGGAACGGGGCTCGACGTGAGCGTTCTTCGCGGCGTGGAAGGAAAAACAAACAAGATTTCGTACATTTTCTCGCTTATACACTGTCTCCGCACGTTTACTTCGTACCACCTCACCGTAAAGGTAAATGGCGAAACGCACGTTTTCGATTGCATAATGGTAGGCGTGGCAAACGGTGTTGCATTCGGCGGAAATATTCGCCTCGCCCCTATTGCAAAGCTCGACGACGGAAAACTTGACGTAATCGTAATGCAATACCCTGCAGACGGGAAAATCATGAAAGTCTTGCCGAAGTTCATAAAAGGCAAGCACATGAACTTGCCTATTACGCATCATTTCGTTTGCGAAGAGGTATCGGTTGAAGGCGATTATCCTGTCGAGCTCGACGGCGAAATTTACGAAAATCTCAAGCTCGATTGCAAGGTCGTAAAAAACGGACTTCGGACATTTGTAGTAAAATAAAGAAAACCGAAAAAACTTTTAGGGATAGACGAAACGGCTTCGGGAAACCGAAACCGTTTTTTCTATGCGTTTCACTTTTTCCAAGCCGTAATACGGACCGCGTTTCCGTCGGTGAAAGAAATGTTGCCGAGCTCCTGCGAAAAACCGAAAAACCCGCCCGACGGCGTAATTATTTTCGTTATCGTTTCTTTAGCTGCGGAAGCTCCGCCCGCGTAATTGCCCACGACGGAAAACTCTACCGTTACGAACTCGGACTTAATGTTTTCCGTTTTGATTTTTGTCGTTTTCGTTGCTTTGTCATATACGGCATACGGCAGGTTGAACGAGCGTTTTCCCGATCTGAGCTCCGATTTTATATAGGATTTCAGCGCCTCGCCGAGCGTATCGGCATTTTCTTCGTCCGTAAGTCTGCAAGCGTATTCCGCTCCGTTCGCGGCGAACGTCATAGTATCGTAAACGTCGTAAGGCACGGCGGCGGTTTTCGGGTAAACGCCGTAAGGATTTTCGAAATGAGAAGTCGCAAGTTGTCGGTCGGTTTTAAAAAGATATGCGTGAGTTTCGATTTCGCGCGAGTAAGTATAAACTCCGTAGTTAAACGTTGTCGAAACGTCGCCCCAAGTCGTATCGACGGCGTACCACTTTCCGTCCGCGCAAACCTTATTCCACGCGTGTCCTCCTCTGTTACCGTATCGGTCGGCTTCTCCCGCCGTTCCCACTACGCGTATGCACTTTACGCCCGCAAGGTTGCACATAAGCGAAACGGCTTTGCTTCTTCCGTCGCAAACGGCGTAAAACCCGTTGTCGAACACACCTTCAAGATAGAAAGCGTCGACTTTTACCGCTTCCGAAATTTCGGTCACGTTGCTCGCGTAAGTCGCGTAAACCACGCGCGACAATATCCAGTCGTAGATCGCGTGGACTTTTTCATAATCGTTCATTTCGGGATCGGTAATTTCGCGCACCGTTGCTTTTGCGAGCGCGTAATATTCTTCGGCGCGGCTACCCTCTTCCGGCACGGGTTTAACGCCCGCTTCGACTACGCGGTAAAGCTGATCTGTGGTTTCGACTGCCGCGGTTTCGCTCACGCTTTCGATCGGCAAATCGGTTTCGCCCCATCCCGTTTTGCTTAAATGCGGAACAAATCCGTTAAGCGCGGTATTTTCCTCTTTGTTTGCGGTTGAAACGGACGGCTCGGATACGGTGTTGAACGTTATCGTTATTTTCAGTATGTTGCCGGTTTTACTGTACCCCGTGCTGTAAGATCCCGTATAGTTCGCTCGGTTGAACGCAATCGTGCAAAGCCTGTCGAGCGTATATTTACTTTCGTAGCCGAGGTAAACTTCCTCGCCGCCGCTTGTCGAACCGTTGACGGGCTGTTCGCGGAAAAGCATAAAGTAATCGTAAATCGCGCAGAATTCGTCGTCCGACGTTATGTAGTAATTGCCGCCGTACCATTTCCTGTTGATATAACTTATCGCTTCTAGTTTTATGGGCTCAACGGAAACGACTGTCGAAAAGTCGGATTGGTCGAGATAACTGCCGTTTCCGTCGGATCTGACGTGGTATTCGGTTGTTTTCGTAAGGTCGATTGCAAACGATGAAAAAGACGAATCGGAGTATCTGTTCAGAAGAACGGAATTGCCGACGGTTTGCGCGCTTTTCCATTTCCCGCCCGCAACTCGGTATTCGACGGTGAAAACTTCGTTCTCATCCGCTTTGTCCCAAGAGACGAGAATATTTCTGTCGTTTCTGTCGAAATCGACGGTGACGCCGCTCGGAACTCTCGCTCCGCTTTTAACGTAAGGCGCGCAGTTCAAAGCGCTTCCGTTTACGTTTACGCCTATTTCGTATCTGCCCGCGTTTTTCGCGTCTACCGTAAGCGTCGTTTTATCGGTAAACTCGGTTGCGGGAATACCGTTTATCGTCCATTCTATCGCCGCCGTTCCCTCGGTAATACCGTCGAGCGTATAAACGGCTTCGGTTTCATTTCGAACTTCGATGTCGCTCGGATCGAATCCGCTTCCCGTCGCATCGTAAAAATAAACGTCGGTCTCGGCGGTTAGCGTTTTTCCCGTTGCCGTGTAGGAAGCAGTAACGTGCGTTTTGCCCGCGCTGTTCCCGACAAGCGAATATTCCCCGCCACTGTAAGTCGGTGCAGTGCCGCCGATATTCCAGTGAACGCCGCCGTTTGCAACGTCGGTATCGTTCAATATCGCAAAGATCGTCGCTTCTTCGCCGACCTTGACGGCGCGTTCGCGAGCTTCGAGCGAAAATGAACGAAGTTTATCGCGAACGGTAATCGTGCATTCGGCGGTTTTGCCGTTTGCTGCAGTTGCAACTACGGTTGCCGTTCCGGCAGAAACCGCAGTGACGGTTTTTCCGTTTACCGAAACGACTTTAGTCTGATTCTCGTCGGAGGAAGACTGTTGCGTTACGGAAATATCCGAAATGCCGAAACTCGCCGTTGTCTGATCGACCGAGAAATCGTCGTTCTTTATTCTCCACACGTCTCCGACGTACAAAATTTTGCTCGGCTCGTTAAATCCGAATTCGTAATCTGTCGGCTGAAAAAACGTACCGCATCCTGCGAATACCGAAGCCGATATTACGAGGCACAGCGCCGCTACGATGATTATTTTGGTTTTATCTATAAATTTTCTCATTTTTGATCCATAAACGCGGACGAGCCGCTAACGGTGTACAATAGTATATATGTATTATATCACATTTTGTACGCTTGCACAAGACTTTTAAATAAAATTTGTCGAATTTAAGGACGAGCCGCCACGTTCTACCGCTAACACACCGAAAATAAAATATCTTGTATAAGCGAGGTAATTATGCGAAAAAGTATTATGTCGGCAGTGTTTACGCTAACTTTATTTACCGTACTCGACCGAGCGCTTGGCTTCGGTTTCAAGATTTATCTTTCGCGCGAACTCGGCGCGACTTCGCTCGGACTGTATCAGGTAGCGCTTTCGTTCTTTTTCGTGCTCCTTACGGCGACGACCTCGGGAATTCCGCTCGTCGTAAGCAAAATGACCGCAAGATACAGGCTTACAGGCGAAATCAAGCGCGAAGGCTCACTTACCGCCGCGGCTCTGGTTGTGGGCGGCGTGATCGCCATAGGGATATGCGCGACTGTACTTCTTCTCTATAAGCCGCTCGGATCGGTAATACTCAACGGTGAAAGCGCGCTCGTTCTGTTGTTCCTTCTTCCCGCGTTACTGTTTTCGTCGGTATATTCCGCGCTCCGCGGCAACCTTTGGGGACGTCAGCGTTACGTTTCCGTTTCGGTCGTAGAAATTATCGAGCAAATAGCGCGTATAATCGCCTGCGTGATACTGTTTACCGTCGGCGCGAACAAATTGCTTTCCACGGCGGCTTCGCTGTCTGCCGGTTGCCTCGTTTCGATGGTTTGCGTAATCGGCTGTTTCGTAAACGCAAAAGGTAAACTTTTCTCCCCGAAAGGCGAAATCGTACCGCTTCTTAAAACCTCAACGCCCATAACCGTTTCGCGCGCCGCAAGCAGTATCGTCAATTCGGTTATCGCGGTTGCCGTTCCGTTCCTTTTAACTTCTTCCGGATACGACGCAAATGAAGCAATGGCGATTTACGGCGCGGGGATCGGTATGGCTCTGCCGCTTCTTTACATTCCGATAACGGTTGTCGGGTCTCTGTCGTTCGTTATGATCCCGACGGTTTCGGAAGGCGTGATAAAAAAAGACTTTTCGCGAGTAAATTCGCAAATCGAATCGGCTATCGGATTTGCGATAATAATTTCAACGCTTTTCGTTCCCGCCTTCTTCGTTCTCGGCGAAAGAATAGGAACGTTCGTTTACGACGACGCTTCCTCCGGTGTGTTCCTTTCCCGCGCCGCTTGGCTTCTCGTTCCGCTCGCCGTCGAAAATATCACTTCGTCGGTTATGAATTCGCTCGATCTCGAAATTCGCAGTTTCTTTAACTATCTGATCGGTTCTGCCGTAATGTTCGCTTTTTGTTTCGCGTTTTTCGGTGCGTTCGATATTACAATCATGAGCGCGGGGCTCGGTATAGGCTGGACGGTCACTTCGCTCCTTCATATCCGCTCGATCCGCAAGCGCACGGGGCTCGGGCGAAGACACATTATCAAGCTTGCGGGTGCGGCGGCAATCGCGATTCCTACAGTGTTTGTTACTAAATGCATTTATTCGTTGTGCTCGGGCTTGCCTACTGCGGTGGCGCTGATCATTCCCGCCGTCGTAAGCGCTGTGTTTTTCGCTGCATTAAGCTTTGCGTTCTCGCTTGTCGATATAGATTTCTTCTCGTCGCGGGTTAAAGCAAGTAAGATAAAAACAAAAAATAAATGCCCGAAGGGGCGAAAACGCTTGCATTCGGACGCGGTTTAGTTTATAATAGTATGCAAATGAATAACAAGGAGAAGCCCGACATTGATGAAGAATCAACAGGAAATTGCGACTCCGAAATCGCTTTCGGCAAACGCAAACGACGCGAATTCGATCTCGCAGAAGAACAAACAGTCACCCACGAAAAAAATCACCTACCTCGCCACGTTTACCGCGCTTAGTCTGGTTTTAAAAATGATCTCCAACGCGTTGTCGGCAGCTTTGCCGCCGTCGTTGAAAATAAGCTTTTCGTATCTCGGTTGGTATCTGTCCGCAGCAGTTTTAGGTCCTCTCGGCGGAGGTTGCGTCGCGCTCGTTACCGACGTACTCGGTCAGATAGTAATGCCGCAGGGCGGCGCCGTAAATCCGCTGATAGCTGCAGGAAATTTCTCTTCCGCACTCGTTTTCGGGTTAATGTACAAGTATTTGCCCGTAAAATCCGATCCGCTTCGTGCCGTTGTCGGCGTGATTGCTGCAACCGTAGTCGGAACGCTTGGAATAAATTCGTTGGGCTTGTACCTTTACCATTACAGTTCTATGCCATACTTGTCGTATATGCTCACTTTTCGTTTGCCGCAGCTTATTCCCGTTCTTGTAAACACCGTTCTTTTTTGCCTGCTTATCCCTCTCTGCAAACGATTAAAAAAGAACCTCGAATGACACAAAAATCACAATACGTATCATAAAATTTGCGACGTTTCGCCTGCACTCACAATGCGCGGGCGATTTCTTTTTTCAGCCTGCCGATTATCTTCTTTTCGAGCCTCGATATGTACGACTGGGAAATCCCCATCATATCCGCGACCTGCTTCTGCGTTTTCTCTTCTCTTCCTTCCAGACCGAAACGCATTTCCATTATTTCCCGTTCACGCTCTGAAAGACGGTCGATCGCTTCGCGAAGAAGTTGTTTTTCAACCGAATTTTCGATATTCCGCGACACAAGATCGGGATCGGTTCCGAGTATGTCGCTCATCAGCAGTTCGTTACCCTCGAAATCGACGTTAAGCGGTTCTTCGAGCGAAACTTCGCTTTTCGTTCTCACGATACGCCTTAAATGCATAAGAATTTCGTTCTCGATACAACGTGACGCATAGGTTGCAAGCTTAATATTCTTCTCGGGAGCAAAACTGTTTACCGCCTTGATTAGCCCGATTGTCCCAACCGAAATAAGATCGTCCATCTCAACGCCCGTGTTATCGAATTTTCGCGCGATATACACCACGAGGCGTAAATTATGCTCGATAAGCGTTGCTTTGGCGGCTTTTGATCCCGTGCCGAGTTCGGAAACGGCGATTTTTTCTTCTTCGGGCGATAGCGGCGTGGGGAGAGCTTCTCCGGCGCTGAGGTAAAAAACTTCGTCATCACGACTAAGCCCCAAAAAGCGCGCGATTAAGTCAAGCAATTTTTTCAGTTTCATCTACTACTCCTTCCGATCTTTCGATCGCCTCAAGAATTTCCGCAGGTAAAAGCGCGTCGTATTCGCCGGATTCGCCTATATCGCGCGCGGACGTGCCTATCGCTACGTCATATAATATATGCTTGTTGTTCCCCGTATATAATATAAAATTATCGGTCGGAAGCAAAGTTATTTTTCCGTCGCCCGTAGCGGTCTTTATATGCTTTGTTTCGAAACTTTTCTTTTCGGCAAGTTTTATCGTGCCCGTGGCGCTGAGCTTCTTCACAAGCGATTTTGCGCTTATAAGCGCTATCGGAACGCCGTTGTGTTTCATTGCGTTTCCCGTATCGACAAACCCGCGGAACGTAACCTCTTCTCCGAAAACGCGAAACGAAAAATCATATGTAAACCGTGCGATTTCCCGTTTGCGTTTTACCGTCGCTAAAGCGCGTTTTATCATCGAATAAGGAATTAATGCGCCCGCGACGATTGCGAATATCGGAATTTTGAAAAACCTCATATTCAGCGCGGAATTCGCGTCTCCTGTAATAGCAAAACCGATTGCGAATATCGCTCCGCCAAAACAGAACGTTATAAGCAGGAAAGCAAGCGACGGCAGAACGAATTTTCTCTTTCCCGCAAACAATATCGCGCACAGCGACGAATAGGAAATTCCTCTCAGTACCCACCCTATCCAAGCGGTTTTTATAAGCGGATAAAGAAGCGCAAATGCCGTTCCGACAACGCAAGCCGCAAAAATCCTCAACCGACTGCGTTTAATTGCACACACGCGATACGTCAGGCGCGCTATCAGATATGTAATCGCCGCGTTATCGAGAATTACAAGTTCCACATAAACGTCCATACCATTATGATACCACGAGAAAAAACGGCAATAAACGTAAATTGACGAGAAAATTGCCGAAATAAAGAAAATTCCCCGCAGGCTATTGCCCGAAAGGAATTTAATATCGATATGAAATTTTACTGCGAGTTATTTTTTCTTTCTCTCGTTTAGAATACGCAGGAATTCGGGGAAATCGTCTTCGGCGTCGATACGCGAAGTTCCGACAGCGGGGCGGCGGGTGTTTGCCACAGTTACGCGCGGCTGTTCCTGCTGTTGCGCGGGTGCGGGACGGACGGGAATTTCGTTCGGCTTGCGGACAACGCCGGAGATCGTGCCTTCCGCGCGCTGGCTTCTGACGGGATCGTCAAATCCGGTAGCGATTACCGTAACGAGAATTTCCTCGCTCATACTCTCGCGGATATCGGCGCCGAAAATTATGTTTGCTCCGGGGTGAACGACCTCGCGGACAAGCTCGGTCGCTTCGTTGATTTCGTCAAGCGTCATATCTTCCGAACCCATTACGTTAAGTATAACGCGGGTAGCGCCTTCGATCGAAGTTTCGAGCAAAGGACTGTTGACGGCGAGCTTAACCGCATCCATAGTGCGTTTCTCGCCTCTGCCTCTGCCTATGCCCATATGCGCGATACCGCTGTTGCGCATTACGGTGCACACGTCTGCAAAATCAAGGTTGATAAGCGCTGGCGTAACAACGAGGTCGCTGATAGCCTGAATACCCTGACGAAGAACGTCGTCCGCGTGCTTGAAAGCCTCTTTAAGCGGCATTTTGGGCGCAAGATTCATAAGTTTCTGGTTGGGAACGACAACGATACCGTCAACGACCTTCTTAAGGTTTGCGATACCGATTTCGGCGTGATCCATTCTCGGTCTGCCTTCGAACAGGAAAGGCTTAGTCACGACGGCGATCGTAAGTTTACCCATTTCCTTGGCGATGCTTGCGATAACCGGAGCCGCGCCCGTTCCCGTGCCGCCGCCCATACCGGCGGTTACGAACACGAGATCTGCGTCTTTTATCGCCGCTGAAATGGCAAGTCTGCTTTCTTCCGCCGATTTCTGACCTTTTTCGGGATCCGCTCCCGCACCCTGACCGTGCGTAAGTTTATCGCCTATCTGAATTCTTGTCTCGGCTTTAGACATGCTAAGCGCTTGAAGATCTGTATTTACGGCAATAAAACGCGCGCTTTTCACTCCTGCGTCGATCATACTGTTTACGGCATTTCCACCGCCGCCGCCCACACCGACAACGACAATATTCGCCGGCATTCTGAGCATATCTTTATTATCAAACATAATTGAATCCTCCTATTTTTTGAACAAGCGGGCAAAGAACCCTTTCTTTTCAACAGAATCGTTTTTTACAGCCATATCGAGAAGTCCGTAAGAAGCGGAAGCCTCGGGGCGATTAACCTGCGGGAACGGCGGCACGGCAACGGAAACGTTTCTGCCGATACGCGCTCCGAGCACGTCTTTTGCGCCGCGAATATAAGAAATTCCGCCGCCCGTGAGCATATACGTTACATACGTGGGAATTTCGTATTCGCACGCCGCAAGGCATTTATTTACGGTGTTCGCAATCGTAAGAACTCTGTGCGAAACTATTTCGTTTACGAGCTTGGTCGGGAATTCGACAATGCCGTCGGCAGTCGAAATTTCGTACACGTCGTCGTCCGACGGATCGAGCGTGAGTACTACTTTGCGCTTGAGCTCTTCCGCGACCGAGAACGGCGTTTCGAGCGCAGTGGCAAGATCGGCGGTGATATTTCCTCCGCCCATCGAGAATGACGATAGCGCAAGCATACCGTCGCCGCGAACGACGCTTACCGTCGAGGTAAGATATCCTACGTCGATGAGGACGGCTGTCGCGTCGCGTTTTTCGTCCGGAATTAACAGTAAAGCTTCGGCAAGCGGCGAACAAACGAATTCGACTTCGGACACGCCCATATCGAGCAGAACGCCTTTGATATCGTCGGTAAACGCTTTATCCGCCAAAAAGTAAGAAAGTACGCCGCCAAAACGCGCGGTAACTTGTCCGATCGGCGAAATAATTCTGCGCTCGTTGTCAATCGTGTAATATACAGGCTGAATATTTATAACCTCGTATGCTTCGGGGTCGAAATCTTCGCCCTGCGAATGAAGCTCGAAAACGTCCGTTTCTTTGAGTTTACGCTTGCGGTTGAAAACGGTGTTGACCTCTTTCGTAACGAGAACGCAAGCTTCCCCCGGGACGCCGACGTAAACCTTGTCGATCTTAACGCCCGCGATCTTAGCCGCATCGTTAAGCGCCTTTGCGATAGACGAAGGCAGACTTTTCCGATCGATCCAGTCGCCGAACATAAAGCCGGCGTAAGGAACAGCCGCTTTACCCGCGACGCGCAACGTACCGTTTGCACCCTTCGAGCCGATAAGGACGGTTATTTTTTCGGTTCCGAAATCAAGAATTACGCTGTTTGTAATCATTTTATCTCCTGATTGATCCTTCGTACTTTAATTGTTCTTTTCTCCGACCGTTACGACGTATTTTTGTTCGCTGCGGTTGAAGTAAACACGCATCTTTTTGTTCATGTAATTGTCTTCGCGATCGAAGTAAGTGCTTAACGCAAGTCTGAGTTCGGGAACAAGATCGTCAAGATCTCCGCTGAACTCGATTTCCGTTCCCGTCCGCATTTTAACGAAAAACTCTCTGTTCGAAGAAATCCTGCTTATGTCTATGCTCTCGAAAATTTCCATCTTTTTCTGAAGCGACGTATATTCGAGAATCTGAAGCTTGTCTATCGTTTCGGTAAACTTTGTTATAAACTTCCCTTCGGTCGAGTCGGCGGCGAAAGCCGTTTTTCCTGCCGAAGTTTCGGTCGGGGCGCTCAGTGCCGTGAATTTTATGTATTTGTCGGGATCGTCGGTAGTCGATAATATTTTGCCGTCGTATCCCGCGAGCAAAGTCTGCTCTCCCGCCGCGATTGCGTAATACGGGAAAAGCTTGCGGAAATTTATGTACACGCGATCGGGAAACTTGCGCTCGATATTTATTACTTCGACTTGCGGCATTTTGCTTTCGACGGTTTCGATTATTTTCTTTTCGCTCAGAAGGAAAATGCTTCTTCCCGTCTTGATTTCGTTGACGTTGAAATCGGCAACCTGTTCGCACAGCTCCTGATCGTCGTCGTTAGTGCAATAGGCGTAAACGAACCGAACCGAAAACACCGCGCTTGACAACACAATCAGCGTGGTTACCGCGAAAAGTATGCAAAACAGAATAATCAGACGTTTGTTTCTCATAAATCTCTTGCTTTTCGGCGCTCTGATTTCAGCTTTGATCGGAAGCTAATCTTTTGATATTATAACATCTATCGACGAAAAAGGCAAGAAAAAACGCTCAATCGGATAAAATTTTTATATCCGTGCAAAAAGCAATCCGATCGAGCGTTGCATAACGCGTATAGGTTTTAAATCCGTCGCACGTCTGCGCCGAGAGAAGCAAGATCGCGTTCGAATTTATAATATCCCCTGTCAACGTGGCAAATGCCGCTTACGGTGCTCTCGCCTTCCGCTCCGAGCGCGGCAACGATCAAAGCCGCTCCCCCGCGAAGATCTTTTGCCTCAACGCTCGTGCCGCGTAACTTTTTCACGCCGCGAACAACCGCAACTCTGTCCTTTACCGATATGCGAGCGCCCATCTTTGCAAGTTCTTTCGTGTACCCGAAACGGTTTTCGAACAGATTTTCCACCATAACCGAAGTTCCCGCCGCAGTGGAAAGCGAAGCGACGGTTTGCGCCTGCATGTCGGTCGGAAACCCCGAATACGGTTGCGTTTCGATTTTGGAAACCGCTTTTAGCCTGCCGTTCGAAACAACCCTTACGCCCGCGCCGTCGCGTCTGATATCGACGCCCGCCGCGGTGAATTTTTCTATCACGCCCGAAATCAATGCGGGGTCGAGGTTGCGGACGTAAATATCGCCGCCAGCCGCAGCGCACGCCGCAATAAAAGTTCCGCCGATAATGCGGTCGGGCACGGGAGTAAATTCGCAGCCTCCAAGCTCCTTTACGCCGTCGACAACGATCAGATCCCCTCCCGCTCCCGCGACCTTACCGCCGCAAGAGTTGATAAACCGCGCAAGATCGACGATTTCGGGTTCGCGGGCGGCATTTCGTATTATCGTTCTGCCTTTTGCGGTTGCCGCCGCCATAATCGCGTTTTCGGTTGCGCCCACGCTCGGAAAATCGAATACGATTTCGCCGCCTTTCAGTTCCGATCCGTCGCAAACGATCTTTCCGTCAGATTCGGAAATTCTAACCCCGAGTTTGCCGAGCCCGTAAATATGCAGATCTATAGGTCTAAGCCCTATATCGCACCCGCCGGGGTAACCGATACAAGCTTCGCCGAGCCTCCCGACGAGAGGTCCGAGGATAAAAACGGACGAACGTATTCTGCCCGTCACCGCACAATCGGCTTCGGCGTTGGTCACTTCTCTCGCGTCGATTACCAGATCGCCGTTTTCCCATCGCGATTTAACCCCGTAAGACGCGACGATATCGAGCATATCCGAAACGTCGCCGAGCGGTGCGCAGTTATGTAATTTAATTTCTCCGCGGCATAACAGCGAACAAGCCACAATCGGCAATACGGCGTTTTTTGCCGCACAGACGCCGATATCTCCGCAGAGCCTGTTTCCTCCTTTAATCATTAAAACATCCATAGTTTTCTCCCTTAAAAAGCCGATTTGTATATTCCGATAAGCATCAGCGCCACGCCCGAAACGGCGGAAGCGCTTTTTGCCGTGTTGCGGAGTTGTGCGCAACGCGCGCCGAGAAGAAGAAAAACGAAATGCGCAAGAAACGCGCCCGCAGCATAGATTATTATAAACGCTACGTTTCCTCCGCCGAGCGCGAGACAGCTGACGCCCGCGTCCACGCTTACGGCAAGCCCGAGCGCGGCAACTCCGCCGTTCTTGCGTTCTATGGTAAGGCTTTTCTTTCCGAAAGACGAAAGATAATTCCTCGCGCCGAGAAAAACAAAAATCGCTCCGCCCGCTTTCCCGAGAAGCGGAAAAGCAGACGATACGAATTCGCCCGCAATACCGCAAATCACGCAAACGAAAAAGGTAAAGCTCGCGGCATACAAAATTTCAGATACGTTCAGTTCTTCTCCGAGCCCGTATGCGACGGCGGCAAAATACGCGTCAACGCTTACGGCTATTATCGTAATCGCATATGTCATCTTCGGTTCTCCGTCATACTCTATAATATGACGTTGCGATCGCTTCCGTTCGGGGTAAAAACCGATATACGTTGATATTAGGAGCACGCAAAAAACAGCGACCGTTCGGTATGAACGATCGCCGTAAGAAACGTATTGAATTTAATGTCGGTTAAATATTTTCCGTCGCGACTTCTTCCTCGTCGCGGTACTCTCTCGCTTTATCGAAAAGCGCAACCACTTCGTCCGAAGGTTTCGGAGTAAGCAACGAAGTTACGACTGCCGCAACCATACTGAGCACGAACCCCGGGAGCAATTCGTAAACCTGCGTGTTTGCGATTACCGAAGTGAAACCGTAATACTCGAAGTTGAAGAATATCATCCAGAGTACGGACACAACGAAGCCCGTGATAATACCCGCGTTTGCGCCCTTGTAATTGAAGCGTTTCCAGTAAAGCGCAAGGATCATCGACGGACCGAACGCCGCTCCGAAAATCGACCATGCCGCGGACACGAGGCTCATAATACTCGTGTCGCCCGCAACGAGCGCGATAACGAGCGCGATCGCAGTGACTGCGGCGACGGTAGCTCTGCCCACCCAAAGGAGCTCTTTATCCGAAGCGTTTTTGCGTATCGTGGTTTTGTAAATATCCGAGGCGAACGAGCTCGACGAAGCAAGAAGCTGAGAGTCGGCTGTGGACATAGCCGCTGCGACGATTGCCGCGAGCATAAAGCCGCCTATAAGCGCAACCGCTCCCCAGCTCATCATTTTGCGGACGAGAACGACGAACACCTGTTCTTTGTTGTCCTCCATGGCAGGGCCGAAGTAGACGCGCGCCACGAGCGCCATAACGGTAGTCATAATAAGAATGAGCGCGATCCAGACGATACCGAGGATCTGCGAACGTTTCATTTCTTTTTCGTTCTTGATTGCCATATAGCGGACGAGAATATGCGGCATACCGGCATAGCCGAGTCCCCAACTGAGTCCCGTAAGCATACTTGCTACGCTTGCCCAGTCGAATTTACCGGAGCTCAAGAAGCTGAAGTAATTCTCGCCGACTGCCATATCGGGAGCTTTCACGCCGTTGCCGATAACGCCGCAAGCGACTACCGGTACGAGCATAAGCGCGACAAGCATCAGCATACCCTGTATAAAGTCCGTCCAGCAAACCGCGTTGAACCCGCCGAGAAGCGTGTACGCGACGATAACGAGCGCCGAAATAATCATAGCGATTTTTTCGTCTATACCCATAACGGTGGAGAAAATCGTTCCGCAAGCCTTGATGGAAGAAGCCGCATAAATGCAGTAAGCAACAACGAAGATTATAGCGCATATGACGCGAAGAAGCGGATTTTTCTCTTTAAATCTGTTCTGGAAGAATTGCGGAACGGTAATCGAGTCGTCCGCAACGATCGAGAAACGGCGAAGTTTCGGCGCAATGAACAGCCACGCGAGAATTGTGCCGATCAGAAGCCCGATCGAAATCCACACCTGTCCGAGACCGTACATATAGATCGATCCGGGAAGCCCCATAAGAATCCAAGCGCTCATGTCGGAAGCGCCCGCACTCAAAGCGGAAACGAGACCGTTCATCTGTCTGCCGCCGAGGAAATAGTCCTTATCGCCCTTGTCTTTCGACTTAACGAAGAACCAGATCCCGACCGCAAGAACGGAAATAAAGTACAGTATAAACGAAGTCAATTCATAATAGTTCATATTCTCTCCGATATGCGCCCGCATAAGTCCGCAACGCGCTAACCTATTTATTTTAGTAGAATTTGACGAAAAAGTCAAATGTTTGAACGATATATGACGAATTTATGATAAAAACATTGTAAAATAGCACGGTTTTGGCACGCGTAAACAGGGCGTTTGACAAATGCGGAAAAATATGTTATATTATTTTAGAAAAAATCGCAGGAGATACGCTATGAATATTTACTCCGAAATCAATCCTTATGTACAAAGCCTTGCCGACATCAGCGACGCGCGGCACGGCATAAAACAGGAAATGTACGCCGAAAACGACGTTAAACGCGGACTTCGCGATATAAACGGCAAAGGCGTGGTCGCAGGACTTACCGAAGTTTCGGCAGTCATTCAGCATATGACCTTACCGAACGGCGAAACCGTGGCTTGCGACGGCGAGCTTCGTTATCGCGGTATAAACGTGCGCGATCTTGTAAACGGCTTTATTTCCGAAAACCGTTTCGGATTCGAAGAGACCGTTTATCTTTTGCTTTTCTCTTCGCTTCCGAGCAAAGATGAACTCGAACGTTTTTCCAAGCAGCTTTCCGATTACAGAAGTCTGCCCGTTTCGTTCGTCCGCGACATTATACTGAAAGCCCCCGGTAAAGACGTTATGAACGTGCTTTCGAGGTGTGTTCTCGCGCTCTACGCTTACGACGATAATCCCGACGATATTTCGACGGCAAACGTTCTTCGCCAGTGTCTGCAATTGATTGCCCGTTTTCCTCTTTTGTCCGTTTACGCTTACAATTCGCTCAACCACTATCATAACGGTCAGAGCCTGTTTATTCATTATCCGAAGCCCGAACTCTCCACAGCCGAAAACATATTATATATACTGAGGGAGGACGGAAAATTCACTCCGCTCGAAGCGCAGATTCTCGATCTGTGCCTTGTCCTTCACGCCGAACACGGCGGCGGCAACAATTCGACCTTTACCACGCACGTCGTCACCTCATCGGGTACGGACACATATTCGGCGATTTCGGCGGCGCTCGGCTCGCTTAAAGGTCCGCGGCACGGCGGAGCGAACATTAAAGTCATGAGAATGTTCGACGACCTCAACGCCAACGTTGACGTCAGCGACGAAAACGCGATCCGCGATTATCTCGTAAAGCTTCTCGATAAACAAGCTTTTGACAGGACGGGACTTATTTACGGAATGGGGCACGCGGTGTATACGATTTCCGATCCCCGCGCCGAAATTCTTAAAGGTTTTGCCGAAAAACTTTCCCGCGATAAGGGCATGGAAAAGGAATTCGAGGTTTACAAAACCGTCGCCCGCCTCGCCCCCGAAGTTATCGCCGAAAAGCGCCGCATTTACAAAGGCGTCAGCGCGAACGTCGATTTTTATTCGGGTCTCGTCTACAAAATGCTCGGGCTTCCGTATGAACTCTATACGCCCATTTTCGCGATTTCGCGCATAGCTGGCTGGAGCGCTCACCGCATAGAAGAATTACAGTGCGCGGGCAAAATCATTCGTCCCGCATACATAGCCGTAAAGCCCGACGCGGAATATGTAAAACTCGACGACAGAAACTGATTTAACGAAAACATGAAAAAAAGCCGCTTAAAACCGTTTTTGAGAACTTTTCTCGGAACGCTGTATTTCGGATTCACCGTAGGCGTTGCGACGGGTATTCTAATAGTTTTATTTAAATACGCCGCGGCTTTCGCTATAAAATCTTCATCGGAAATCTACGGATTTCTTTCGGCAAAGCCTTATTTTCTGCCGCTCGCGCTCGCGGTTTTATTCGGATTGTCGTTTTTATGCGAGTTTTTATACGATCGTTACCCCGATTCGCGCGGAGGCGGAATTCCCACTGCCGTTGCGATCGTGCGGGGGATAATCGGATTTAAATGGGTAAGAAACCTGTTCGCCGTGTTGTTCTCTTCTCTTTTATCGTTCGTTACGGGCGTGCCGCTCGGAAACGAAGGACCGTGCGTTCAGGCGGGCGTTGCGCTGTCGCGCGGCATTGTTGCGGCTTCGGGCAAAAAGTACGCCGGTTGGAACAGATACGCCATGACGGGCGGCGCGGCTTCGGGATTTGCGGTGGCTACAGGCGCGCCCGTTGCCGGAATTCTTTTTGCCGTCGAAGAAGCTCACCGCAGATTTTCGCCCGTAGTTATCGGCGTAACGTTGTTTTCGGTAACGTTTTCGACAATAGCCGCGCGGCTTCTCTCGCCTTTGCTCGGCGTTCCGACCGAACTTTTCGAAGTCGTACCAAATGAAGTTTTACCCGCTTCGTCATTGTGGCTTCCCGCGGTTATCGCGATAGTCATTGCGATACTTTCCATATTCGCGCTTAAACTTTATCCGCTGATCGACAGGCTTTTCACCGACAAACTCAAAAATATCCGGACGGCGTTCAAAATGTTCGGGATATTCGCCGTTACGCTCGGGCTCGGAATGTGGTCGTTTTCTTTGATTTCGACCGGACATTCGCTTATCGAATCGACACTCGCGAACGAAACCGTATGGTGGTTTTTGCTCGTGGCGATAGCGATCCGTTATTTCCTCACCGTCGGTACAAACGTTACCGGTATAACGGGCGGACTGTTTATTCCTTCGCTCGCGCTCGGAGCGGCGGGCGGATCGCTCGTGGGCAAAGCTCTCGCATTTGAGGGCGCGATTTCACCCGAATACGTCGGTGTGTGCGTTACGCTCGGAATGTCTGCGTGTATGTCCGGTTATATGAAAATGCCGCTTACGGCGATCGCGTTTTCGCTCGAAGCGCTCGGCGGCACAAACAACGTAATCGCCGTTATTCTGGCGGTAAGCATTTCGTATGCCGTCGTTGAGTTTACAGGCGCGAAATCTATCAACGACGCCGTAATAGCGGCTAAAATCGAAAGGTTACGCGCGGGCAAATCGCCCGTTGTGACGGACACGTTCGTCACCGTTCTGCCGAAATCGTTTGTCGTCGGCAAAGAAATCAAGGACGTTTTATGGCCTAATAATCTTATCGTTCTCTCCATAAAACACAGCGCCGATTCGGGCGCCGTAATGGACGTAGACGGCGAAAAGCTTATTCGCGAAGGAGACGTACTGCATATACGCTACTCGACTTATGAAGTAAAAACAACCACCGAAGAACTTATTTCGCTTATCGGCGAGCAGGAAATAAGCGGCCGCGAAATAAAACGAGTATAAAAAACCATGTAAAAAATCGGGGTCGGATTAACTGTCCGATCCCGATTTTGTCTGCTTATGAAACGTTCGGTTAAGGTTTCAATACCGAAACCGCGTCGGCTATTGTTTTTTCGTAAGCTTCTCTGCCGTACTTATCGACTTCGGCTTTGTTCTTCTCGCCGTGAGTAAGGCAACCCGCGCCGCCGATACAACCGCCGATACAAGCCATGCCTTCGATGAAGTTTGCGTCGAGTTTCTTTACGCGTTTCTGAAGCAACGCAATGCGGCAAGCTTCGATACCGTCGCAGGCGCACGGTTTAAGGTCGAAATCGATACCCTGCTCTTTAAGTCCTTCCGCAACGGCGTCCGAAAGTCCGCCGCAACGAGCGAATATACGACCGAAATACGACGCGTTATCGAGAACGCCTTCGCCGAGCGTCGTAATATCTATATCGCGGCTGTCGAACAGCGCCTGAAGCTCTTCGAAAGTCATAGCCGCGTCCACGTACGGCTTTACGGTTTCTTTCTGAACTTCCATTTTCTTCGCGGTGCAAGGTCCGATGAAAACGACTTTGCACGGCGCTTCGTGTTCTTTGATATATTTCGCGATCGCGCCCATCGGAGAGAGATTGTGCGATACGAACGGCTTCATTTCGGGGAAATTCTTGTCGATAAAATCCACGAACGCAGGACAACACGAACTCGTAAGGAAACCTTTTTCGGCAAGTTCCTTGGATTCGGCTTGCGCTACCATGTCTGCGCCGAGCGCGGCTTCGATTACAGTGTGAAAACCGAGCTCTTTCAGTCCCGTAATGACTTGCCCGAGTTTAGCGTAAGTGAACTGGCTCGAAATCGAGGGAGCGACAACCGCAAAGACCTTGAATTTTGTATTATTCTCGCTCTTTTTGATCATATCGATCACGTTGAGAATAAACGATTTGTCGGTAATCGCGCCGAACGGACATTGATAAACGCATGCGCCGCATGAAATACATTTGTTGTTGTCGATGCAAGCCTGCTTATCCTCGCCCATAGTAATAGCCTTGATTTTACAAGCCGATTCGCACGGACGTTTATTGTTGTGTATCGCGCTGTACGGGCAAACTTTCGAGCAAGCTCCGCATTCCTTACACTTCGTTTTGTCGATATGCGCAACGTGATTATGGTCGAAGCTTATTGCGCCGAATTTACACGCGTCTTCGCATCTGTGAGCAAGACAGCCGCGGCAAGCATTAGTAACCTCATAACCACCCATCGGGCACTCGTCGCACGCTATATCGATGACTTCGATAACGTTCGGATTGTCGGAATTGCCGCCCATCGCGAGCTTTACACGCTCGGCCAAAATCGCGCGTTCTTTGTAAACGCAACAACGCATGGTCGGCACTTTCCCGGGAACGATAGTCTTAGGAATGTCGAGAACGTTCTCAACGAGCGTGTCGTTCCACGCGTTGCGAGCGACCTCGCGAAGAACCTTATATTTTAAGTGTTGTACTTTGGTGTCGAATTTTCTCATAGTTGTTCACCGTCTCGAATTTTATGATACGTTTTAGCTTTTTTAATACGTTATTTATAATTTCAACAATCAGAAGTAACTTACTTTTATGCGCTTGCCCATCTGTTTGAGACACTTTGAAAGCTGCTCGACCAGATTCATTTTGATGTTGAAATTGATGGGCAGATCGGGATTCTGGTGGGCGGGGTTTACCGCTCTTCCGACGAAGAAATTGATATCCGTCGCTTCTTCGAACAGAAGCCGCGAAATAAGCGACGCTCCGTCGTGGCCGAACTCCCACTTCTCGTAAAGTTTATTTTCGGCAAGCGAATCTTTTGCATATTCGAGCACGCGGTTTATCGTTATGACGCCTTCCGTCACTAAGTCCACGCCTTCGATTTCGGCGATCGGCGGTATATCGCTCTGTTCGAAATTCAGGCTTGCGCGAAGAGGTTTTCCGAGGTATTTTGCAGCTATCGAAGAAGTTGTTCCGCCGCATACGATGTGTTTGCCTTCTTTCGAAAAGAACAAAGACATCATTCTGGTTGCGTCGTCGCGGTTTGATGGCGGTCCGAACAGAATATTCATCGGCTCGCGCTTACGGACTTTTATAACGCAGGCGGTCGCGTCGTCCCCGGGTTTTCCTCCGTAAAGCTCGTTGCATTTATCGATTAGAATCGTCGAACAAGTTTTAGCCGTATACCCTACGGGGGCAATTGTTTCGATGAGATCGATTATTTCTTCGCGCTTCCAACCGAAATTATACTTGATACCGAGCCCTGCGTGCGGACAACCGTCGCTCATCGCAACAAAAAGGTCGTCTTCCTGTAATTTAATAACCGACTTGTAAATCTTCTTGCCGCCGATATTCATTTCGGTTTTCGGATAATCGTAATTTTTGAAATCGCGGATGAGAATGACAAGCGGATTATCGAACTGTATGAGCTCCGCCTCGATATTGTTCACGATATGAATAATCGTAAACGTCGAATACGCAACTCCGCGAACCGAGCATATCGGAAGCGTGGCGGCTATCGTTTCCACGCAGTCTTCGAGCGAAAGTCCTTCCGCCATCATTGTGGAAATGATTTTTGACGTAAGCGTAGACAGAATACTAGCCTTTACGCCGCTTCCGAGTCCGTCGGCAAGCACGATAACGGACGAGTTTTCGCCCTGCTCCACCACGTCGACGTGATCGCCGCAAAGCTGCTCGCCGAAGTGGTTTATGCTTTTATAACCGATGTCGACGCAAAGATCATTCACCTTTGATAGACTCCTTCAGTTTCGTAAGCGCGATTTTCGTTTCCGCGGCGGTCTCACCGAGAAGCGAAGCGATTTCCTGTACGATACGCATCTGTTTGTCTACGACTTTATCGGCAACCTCAACCGTCTGGCGCGCGAGATCGTCTTTCTGCTCGCGCTCGTTCTCTTCGTCGGTAACGTCGCGCATAATGCAGATAAGAAGATTATAGTTCGCGTCGTAAACAACCGTCTGTTCAACGTATTTTTTGTATTCCGCAAGATAAGTGCGCTCGTCGCGAATACTGCGCTTTGTGGAAAGAACGCGGAGGAAAACAGACGGATCGAGAATTCTTACGACCTGATCGCCGAGAACATCAGAAGCCGAGCGAATGTTCATAATTCTGCGAGCGGCGTCGTTTATCTGCTGCACTTCGAGTTTTTCGTTAAGCACGATAAGCCCGTTCGGCGTATTATTGACTATGCAGTCCGAGAAACTTTCGGCTTTGTCCTTGAGATACGGCAGGCACATCGAAATTTCCGCTTTGCCGTGAAGTATGGCGATCGCTTTTTCGCGGCAGGTGTTATATCCGCACGAACCGCAATTAAGGCAATCTTCGGGGCGATTTTTGCCCATTTTTTTGAGTACTTCGTTGATTTCCTCTTCACTCGGAATACCGTTTCTGAGCTCGATACGGGCAAAATGCTTTCTCAAAAGCGCGGAATCGGGCTGATCAACGGGGAAATCTTTATCGCCGGCGTAATCGGCAACCGCTTTATAGTCTTTTACGGGCGAACGATGGTATTTTTCCATAACCGGACCGCCGACGCAACTGCCCGCGCACGCCGACATTTCGATAAAGCATTTATGCACGTTACCGCATTCGACGTCTCTGAGCGCGGCAATGCAGTTGTCCACGCCGTCTATAGCCATATAGGTATAATCGGGGCGAAGTTCGGCAAGCGTTTTGAGCACGCCACCGGTAGTCGGGAAAAAGCGTGCGCGCGTTTCACGTGCGTCGTCGGGATTCTGCTCGAGCTTGATATTCTCTTCTTCGAGCCATTCGGTAAGTTGTTCGAACGTAAGAACGCCGTCAACGTAGCCTTCATAATGCGCCGCTTCGTCCTTTTTCGCAACGCAAGGACCGATGAAAACGACTTTTGCTTCGGGGTGGCGGCGCTTAATGTCTTCCGCGTGCGCCTGCATCGGCGAAAGCACGTCCGCAAGGTACGGAAGCTCCGCAGGGAAATACTTCTGGATAAGAAGATTGACCGAATGACAGCACGAAGAAATGAGAACGTCTCTGTCCTCTTCGCGAAGAATTCTTTCGTATTCGTTTTTGACGATCGTCGCGCCCACCGCGGTTTCTTCGGCGTCGGCAAAACCGAGCTTTTTAAGCGCGTCTTTCATACCGTTTATGCCTACGCCCTCATAGTTCGCGATAAACGACGGCGCGATCGAAACGTAAACCGGTACGCGCGACTGAATAAGCACGCGAACGGCTTCCACTTCGCTGGAAATTTCTTTTGCGTTCTGCGGGCAAACGACAAAGCATTGTCCGCAAAGTATACATTCGTTACCTATGATATGCGCCTGATTTCCCGAAAAACGAATTGATTTTACGGGGCAATGGCGTATACATTTGTAGCAGTTTTTACAATTCGACTTTTTGAGGGTGAGACAGTCCGACATTTCTTACTCCTTATCGGAAGCGACGGCTTTCATAACCTTATCGTTCCAGAACTCGTTGAAATTATCGCTGGTAACGCCGGTCGTGATTTCGTCGTTTACGGCGACCGTAACGCCTACGCGATTGCATTTTCCCGTGCAGAACGATCCGGTAAGAACGACCTTGCCGTCAAGTCCGTTATCCTGAACTTTCTGTTGTAAAAGCGAAACGATTTCGGGCGCGCCTTTGATATGGCACGAGCTGCCGACGCAAACTTCGACGATAACCATAGTTTAAGCTCTCGACGCGATTTGCTTTTCGAAAAATTCGTTTACGGTTTCGGGACTTACGGAAAAAAGCTCGTCGTCAACCGTAACGCATACGCCCTGCTGACATTTTCCCATACAGAAAGTGCCGCCGAGCTCGACTTTGTCTTTAAGCCCGTTAGTCGCGATCAGGTGCTGAAGTCCTTCGACCACCTGACGAGCGCCCTTGATATGGCACGAACTACCGATACAAACAGTAACCTTTATCATAATTTTCTCCTTTTTCTTCGCAAAAACTTCTTTTGTTCAACCGTTGTTTTTTGCCGTGTTTTTATTCGTAGTCTACGACGTTTACCCAACTGAGCAGGAACTCGCGTTCCTTTTCGTTGCCCTTGACCGATTGCGAAGCGGCAACGATAGGCATCCACTTCTGAACGTATTGCTTTGCGGTATCCGTCTTTTTGCAGAACAGATCGAGGTACTCATGAGCGCCGTCGATATCGCCGTTAAGCCAGAACAGAAGGTAGGTTCTCGCAACGTCCGCCGAAGCGTTACCCTGCGTTGCGTGCGACCAGTCGAGAACGTAAGCTTTGTCGTCTGGCGTAATGATTATGTTGCTCGGGTTAAAATCGCCGTGGCAAAGTTTGTTGTGCTTCGGCATGCCTTCGAGCCGCGTATGTAAGTCGTAACGAGTGGTTGCGTCGAGGTCGGCTTGCGAAATCTTGCGTTGCATCTTGTCTTTCAGTTTTCCGAGAAGCGGACAAGATTTGGACTGGACTTCGATCTGAAGATCCACGAAACGCTCGAGGTATTCGGACTTACGCTCGGGGTTTTCTGTCATCAGCCTGTCGAGCGTTTTCCCCTGAATATATTCCGAAACGATAGCCCATTTGCCGTCGATCGTCATAACCTCTTTGATTTTTGGAATGTTAAGTCCCGTCTCTTCCACCCTTGCCTGATTGAGCGCCTCGTTCAGAACGTCCGCTTTGGAGTAGTTCTCGTCGAACACCTTTACGCAGTTTTCGCCGTCGCGATAAACCGTTTTGCTGTTTCTGACCGCTATAACTCTGTCAAGATTCATATTATTTTCACCTCATGGTATTGTTTTTCGTTCTCAACCGAAAACTTGTTCGGCATCGGTTTGTTACGTCTGTATTTTAGCACTTTCGGCTGTGTTTGTATAATATTTATATTAAAATTTGTTATATCAAATTTGATATGTTTAGCCTGTCGGGGCTACGAATTTACGTTTTGCCGCGCATAATTCGGTGATAAAAGCTTTGTCGAGTTCGGTAAGTCTGTATCCCTTTTTGTAAATTACGACGTCGCGATAAATCGGTGCGTCGGGTTTTATTTCCCGCTCGACAAGTCCGTAACGCGACAGAGTTTCCGGCGGCACGGGATCGACCCACGCATACGCATCGGTATTAAGAGCCAGAATATCGAAAGCGCTCGCCCGCTCGCTCAGCAAAACTTTATTTTTGGTTCTTTTTTCGGGTTCCGCGCCCATAAGGTCGGACGCGGCAACGGCGGGAGCGTCGTACTCGGTAAGCGCAATTTCAAGTCCGCGCGACAGGCATTCCTCGTCAAGTTCCCCCGTTGCGAATTTACCGTTTTTGTTCGTTACCAAAAAATGTCTGAATTCGGCAACAAGCTCGCACACAAGTCCCTTACTGTCAAAAAATTCCTTGTAGAAGCGGTCGTATGCCGAAGCATATCTGACAACTCCGAGTCCGTATCCTTTTACAAGGACGTTATTTATAATCCTTCGGGTGTCTGTTTCGTCATATCTGATTTCGCAGGTAGCGCCATCGATCAGGTTTTCGGTAAAATGCGCCAAAGCATAAGAAACGTAGCTCGCGCGCGGAACGGAGACCGAAAACGAAACGCGCTCTTTTCCGCCGTCGCGGAAAACGGCTTCCGTTTCGTCTATCCGACGGAGTATGTCTCTTCCGTAAGCAATCAGTTTTTCGCCGTCCGGAGTAAGCGTCATTCCCTGTTTATTTCTGATGAAAATCGTAATGCCGAGTTCGCGTTCGAGCTCTTTTATTGCGCGGCTCAGATTAGGCTGAGCGACATACAGCTTGTCCGCGGCTTTATTCATTGTTCCGCAGTCTGCGACTTCAACGGCGTATTTCAGATACAGAATGTTCATTAGTTCTTCCTCACGCTTAGATTATACCATAGACCGTGAATTATTTCAAGTGTTATATGCAAAAAGTAAAAATTTCCCTGTACGTCTCATACCGCCGATAAACAGCGGATTTGTCGTCAAATTTAATATACGTTTAAGGAATTTGGCGTCCTGTTACGATTGTTCAAACGAAGAAATCCGGGTTGCCGGGCAATTCTGCTACCGGCTTATCCAATGCGACTTTGAGCATAAGTTTGGCTTTCGTTACCTCGGTTTCGTTTCCGTCGGAATCGATCACGATAACGGATCGACCGTTGGTATAAACGATCGTTCCGTCGTGCGCAATATCGTAAGCGATAACGCCGCGGGCAATCGTTGTTGACTCGCCTGCTCTGTCGCGTTTTTTAAGAACCCAGTCGCGCGGTGCGATACCGGCAAATTTTTCTTTGCGTTTTGTGTTCGATTTCAGATTCTTTTCCGCCTGAATTTTATATCCGTCGATTACGATGTCGCGTTCGCTCTTCTGTTTCGCGGGGTTTTCGCCGTCGGTTTTCGTTATAAAACCCTTGCCTGTGAAAATTCTGGTAAACGCTTCCAGAAATTTGTAAATAGCGTAAATTATTCTGAACGGAATAAGAAGGATTTCGAGAAAAACGTTCGGTTTTTTAAGCTTTTCCGAAGTCGGGCGCTCGATATAATACAGATTACCGTTTTTATCGTCGCGCGGGTGGATAAGCGAATGTTTTTCGTCTGATAAAACCTCGGTTATTTCTCGGCTCGACAGGTCGTAAGAAGCTATCGAAGAGTTCGAATAGCGCACGAAATCGCCGTTATAATCACGACCTATACCGGCAGTGGAAAACAGAATTTTATTCCTGTCGGAAAGCGAAAACGACGGATGCTCGTCGCGTGAATCGCCGCCCGTAAGCGTTCGGCTTTCGCCGCTCTCTCCGAGTGAAAAAATGACGAGCGAGCTTGCGAACGGATCGTTTTTAATGCTCGTTACCAAACTCTTTCCGTCGGGCGAAACGTCTATATCACCGTATTCGCAGTCGGCACCGTGAACGACGTTGCCTTCCGTTTGTTTCGGATCGATCGCCGAAGCGGAAACGACGCCCGAAGATCTTTCGATTGTTGCCGAGTAATAAAAAGTATCTCCGCGTAACGCAACGCCCGAAATTTCGCTGTCGAAGTTATCCGGCAGAGGTCGGCTCGGTTCTGTCTGCATAAACGCCGCGCCCGAGCCGCTACGTTTCCATTCCGACGATCTGGCGATTTCGGCGGCGGTTTCGCGATAACGTTCGGTAAAACCGCATTTACGTTCCGTTACGCCGTTTTCTCCCGTAAGAATAAAGCCGTCTTTTTCGGAAATGATTATTTTCTTCAAGGTTTACTCCTGTTGCTTTCTTATTATAATTATACCATAATTATAGCTATATTGCAAGTCGTTACGGCACGTTGAGAAAAAAGCGTTACATTGTTTTCGGCAAGTAAAAGCGGCCCGAGTTATTCGAACCGCCGCTTTGAATTATGTAGATTTATCAGAAAAACACGCCTTCGACAAAGATTTTAATACCGATAATGACGAGAATAATGCCGCCAATCAGTTCGGCTTTGTCGGCGAGCAACGTTCCGAACTTTTTACCGATATAAACCGAAGCCACACTTATGGCGAACGTTACGGCGGCGAAAATACCGCAACATACGAAAACGTTCAGAGCCAACTCGCCCGCGCTTTCCAACGCAAGCAGGCTTACGCCCACGGCAAGCGCGTCGATCGACGTTGCGACAGCCTGAATCAGAAGCGCCGGAATCGAAAGCGGTTTATGTTCTTCGTCCGATTTTTTGAACGCTTCGAAAATCATTTTACCGCCGATAAAACCGAGAAGTATAAGCGCAACGTAAGGCGCGACCGACGCTACGACGTCCGCAAAAAGGCTCGAAGCGAAATAGCCTATTAGCGGCATTATGCCCTGAAAGACGCCGTAGAACAGCGCGATAAGCAGGACTTTCGGGGTTTTCATTTCGGGTTCGGCAAGCCCGTTGCTCATTCCGACGGCGCTGGCGTCCATACTGAGCCCTACGCTTGTGAATAAGACGTCGAGTAATTGCATAACTTCTCTCCTTTACACAAAAAAAGCGAGACTCCGCACCTAAAAGTGCGTAAGTCTCGTCGTTTACGATCAAACCTGAGCAAAGCTCATTGTGTAGACTTAATCCCCCGAGCGCGGGGCGACTACTCCCTTACAGTAACAATATATTAGCATATCCGAAAAAATATGTCAACGATTTTTCGGCGGTTGCGCTTATTTACTTATAAACTTCGTCTATCACCGCGCCGCCGAGGCATCTTTCGCCGTCGTAAAGAACGGCGTATTGCCCTGCCGTAACGGCGCGCTGAGGCTCGACGAATTCGATAAAAACTCCGTCGTCGCCTTCGAAAGAAACCCGAACGGGCTGTTCGGACTGACGATAACGGAATTTTGCGGTAAGCCTGCACGGCTTTTTATCCCACTTGCCTATAATGTTAAGCCCGCTTCCGCGCATTGCCGAGCTGAAAAGTTCCTCGCCTTCGCCGCACGAAACAACGAGCTCGTTAGTGTCAAGCCGTTTTTCGACCACATACCAGCGGCTTTGATCCTCGCCGGAAACCCCGCCTATGCCGAGCCCTTTTCGCTGACCGAGCGTGTAATACATAAGTCCGTAATGTTCGCCGACCTCGCGACCGTGAATATCGACTATTTTACCTTTCTTCGAGGGCAGATACTCGGACAGAAACGCGCGGAATTTGCGCTCGCCGATGAAACAAATGCCGGTACTGTCTTTTTTACGAGCGGTTAC
Source organism: uncultured Clostridia bacterium (assembly GCA_934270565.1). GTDB lineage: Bacteria > Bacillota > Clostridia > Christensenellales > Pumilibacteraceae > UBA10677. Next base: position 55,092 of record CAKQPR010000008.1, read on the forward strand.
GAGATCGTTTTCGATCGCGATACGGCGCACTTCGGGTTTTACGAGATCACCGAGCGGAAACAGCACGCGCGTAAGCTGATCGGTCGTAACCTGATTGAGGAAATAAGTCTGATCCTTATTTTCGTCGGCGGCTTTCAGCAGAACGGGCGCACCGTCATATTCGCCCGCTTTGCAGTAATGTCCCGTCGCGATATAATCCGCGCCGAGCCCGAGCGCATATTGCTTGAACGGAGCGAATTTGATTTCGCGGTTGCAAAGAACATCCGGATTAGGCGTTCTGCCCTTTCGGTATTCCTCGAGAAAATATTCGAATACGCGGTGCATGTATTCGTCGGCAAAATTTACAGAATAGCACGGAATACCGATTTTGCCGCAAACGCCAACTACGTCCTGCCAGTCCTCGGCGGCGGTGCAACACCCCGAGCCGTCTTCCTCTTCCCAGTTGTGCATAAAAAGACCGATTACGTCGTACCCCTGCTCTTTAAGCAAAAGCGCAGCGACGGAACTGTCCACCCCTCCGCTCATACCTACAACGACGCGCTTTTTTTCGCTCATTTCGCACCTCCCGTCACGAGGTCGGGTACGGCGTTCAGAGTAAGATCGGCTAACCCCAAGCCCGCTTTCGCCGAGAAGTATCCGCGGGAAGCGATCATAACGGCATTGTCCGTGCAAAGGGTCGGCGGCGGGAAGCAAACTTTATATCCCGCTTTTTCGCCGCGTTCGAGCAAAGAAGTGCGCAAAAACGAATTGCTCGCAACCCCGCCGGCAAGAACTATCCGTTTCCGTTTTGCCTTTTTCGCGGCAACCATTACCGCGTCAACGAGCATATTTACCGCCGCGGAAGTCAGCGAAGCGCAAACGTCCTCGACGGGAATCGGGTTGTTTTTTTGTCTGAGATTATGAACGTAATTGACAACGGCGGTTTTCAGTCCGGAATAGCTCAGCGAAAGATCGTCCGAAACGTGACGACGATGAATAAACTCAATATTGTCTTTTCCGTTTTTTGCGAGTCGGTCGATTTCGGGTCCCCCCGGGTACGGAAGCCCGAGAAGTCTTGCGGTTTTGTCGAAAGCTTCGCCGATCGCGTCGTCGCGCGTCGATCCCAGAACTTTATATTCGTTATAACCCGAAACGTCGATAATCAAGGTGTGCCCGCCGCTTGCAACTACCGCAAGGAAAGGCGGTTCAAGGTCGGGAAACGCAACGTAATTAGCGGCAATGTGCCCTTCGATATGATCGACCTTGATAAGCGGAATACCGCTTGCGTAAGAAAGCGCCTTTGCCGCAGTTACACCGACGAGTAACGCTCCGACAAGTCCCGCGCCGTAAGTCACGGCTATAGCGTCGATTTCGGCGAGCGTAACGCTCGCTTTTTCGAGCGCTTCGTTTATAACGTTATTGACCGCCATCGTGTGATTGCGCGAAGCCACTTCGGGAACGACGCCGCCGTAACGACGGTGGATTTCTATTTGCGAAGCAATCACGTTCGACAAAACTTCTCTGCCGTTGCGAACGACGGCTGCTGCGGTTTCGTCGCAAGAACTCTCTATCCCGAGCACCAGAACGTCCGGTTTCGACGCGATTTTATTGAATTTTTCGGTGGTATCGTACATTTTACGTCTTACGTCCTTCTTGAAAAAATGCGCCGAAGGTAAGGCGCATTTTCCTTTACGCCGTGTTTCGGCGTTATGATTTTCTCAAATAATCGTTGATGAATTCGGTGATATTACCGTCCATAACCGAAGCGATATCGCCCGTTTCGTAGCCTGTGCGGTGATCTTTGACGAGCGTGTACGGCTGGAATACATACGAGCGGATCTGACTGCCCCACTCGATCTTTTTGATTTCGCCTTTGATCGAGTTTGCTTTTTCGAGGTTTTCCGCTTCGCGCCGCTCAACAAGCTTGCTTATAAGCATTTTCATGGCGGTTTCGCGGTTCTGAATCTGACTGCGCTCGTTCTGACACTGAACGACTATTCCCGTCGGAAGATGGGTGATCCGGACTGCCGAATCGGTCTTGTTGACGTGCTGACCGCCCGCGCCACCCGAACGATAAGTGTCGATTTTGAGTTCCTCGGGACGAATTTCGATCGAATTGTCCTGCTCGATTTCGGGCATTACTTCGAGACTTGCAAAAGAAGTGTGCCGACGGCTCTGCGCGTCGAACGGCGAAATACGAACGAGTCTGTGCACGCCCTTTTCGGCTTTCAGATATCCGTAAGCGTTAGGTCCGGAAACCGTGAACGAAACGGACTTTATGCCCGCAACGTCCCCCGGGAGATAGTCGAGCTCTTCTACGGCAAAACCGTTTTTCTCGGCGTACATGCGGTACATGCGGTAAAGCATACTTACCCAGTCCTGCGCTTCCGTTCCGCCCGCGCCCGCCTGCAACATTAAGATAGCGTTGCATTTGTCGTACTCGCCTTTAAGCAACGTCTCGAGGTGGAGATTTTCGATTTTCTCCCCCATCGAAACAAAGCTTTCGTCGAGTTCCGCAACAAGACTTTCGTCGGGCTCGGCTTCGATAAGTTCGATAAGCGTTGCCATATCGTCGAGACTTACGCGATACGATCTGAGCATCGCGAGCTTGTCCGAAATATATTTTGCTTCCGAATTGATTTCGGCGGCGCGCTTCGGGTTCGAATACAAGTCGGGATCGGACTGAAGCTTGTCGAGCTCGGCGGCGCGGCCGTTCATTTTTTCCACGTCGAACGCTTTACAACAGTCGTCGAATTTAGCGGATAGATTTTTGAGTTTGAATTTATAATCGTCTGTCGTCAGCATTCTTTATCCTTAATTGTTCTGATCTTTTCCCATGCAGCAATTTTTGTATTTTTTGCCGCTGCCGCACGGACACGGATCGTTTCTTCCGACCGAACCTGCTTTGACGGCTTTTGCGACGGGAGCCGCACCGCCGTCGCGGTTGGTTACCATTTCGACTTTCTGCTCTTCGCGTTTCGGAGCGCGTTCGACGTTGACGTGCATAAGGAGCGAAACGATTTCTTCTTCCATTTTCGCCGTCATTTCTTCGAACATTTCAAGCCCCGCTTTCTTGTAAGCGGCAACGGGATCCTGATTTCCGTAAGCTTTGAGTACTATACCCTTGCGGAGCTGATCCATCGAGTCGATATGATCCATCCATTTCGAATCGATTACGCGGAGCATAATAACGCGTTCGATTTCCGAAAAGTCGATCGGAGCGCCCGCCTCTTTGCCGATTTCGTCGGCTTCGGCGATTTTATCTTCGTAAGCGTCCTTGACGGCTTCGTAAAGCTGATCCTTGATTTCGTCGAGCGCCCATTTTTCCATACGTTCCTGCGTAAGGAAATCTTCCTCTCCGGGGAGGAGACGGCGTTCGATTTCTTTGTTGAGCGTTTCGAAATCCCACTCATCCCAGTCAACGTGCTCGTCGGTGTATTCGTCAACGAGTTTTTCGACCTGTCCGCGCATCATCTTAAGAATCTGATCGTGCGCGTTGATTCCGTCGAGAACTTTGTTGCGCTCACCGTAAATGATGGTACGCTGAACGTTCATAACGTTGTCGTATTCGAGGACCTGACGGCGGGTCGTGTAGTTCTGACCTTCGATATTGCGCTGAGCGTTCTCGATCTGACGGGTGAGCATACCCATAGAGAACGGCGTATCCTCGTCGATCTTGAAGATTTCCGCTATGCGCTTCATTCTGTCGCCGCCGAAAAGACGGACGAGTTCGTCCTCCATCGAAAGATAGAAAACCGAAGAACCTATATCGCCCTGACGTCCGGCACGACCGCGAAGCTGATTGTCTATACGACGGGATTCGTGGCGCTCTGTACCGATGATGCGGAGACCGCCCGCGGCGATGACCTCTTCTTTCTCTTTGAGGACTTCGCCCTTATATTCGTCGTAGAATTTCTTATATTGTTCGCGTGCGCGAAGCACTTCTTCGTCGTCGGTGTTATAGTAAGACGTTGCCGCAGAAACCTGCTCTTCGCTCATACCGATTTCGCGCATACGTCTGATCGCAAGGTACTCCGCGTTGCCGCCGAGCATAATATCGGTACCGCGCCCCGCCATATTCGTCGCGATCGTAACGGCGCGAACCTTACCTGCCTGAGCGACGATTTCCGCTTCTTTTTCGTGGTTTTTCGCGTTAAGAACGTTGTGCGGTATCTTGGCTTTTACAAGCATCGCGGAAAGCTCTTCGCTCTTCTCGACGGTGGTAGTTCCTACGAGAACGGGCTGTCCTTTCTGATAGCTTGCCGTAATGTCGGCTACGACCGCGCGAAGTTTGCCGGCGCGCGTCGAATAGACCTGATCGTTCTCGTCGATACGTTTGATCGGAAGGTTTGTCGGGATAGTAACGACGTCGAGGTTGTAAATATCTCTGAACTCGGCTTCTTCGGTCTTTGCCGTACCGGTCATACCGCTGAGCTTTTTGTAAAGTCTGAAATAATTCTGGAAAGTGATAGTCGCGAGCGTTTTGTTTTCGGACTGAATACGAACGTTTTCCTTCGCTTCGATAGCCTGATGGAGACCGTCGCTGTAACGGCGTCCGTCCATAAGACGACCTGTAAATTCGTCAACGATTACGACTTCGCCCTTCTGATTTACGATATAATCCTTATCGAGTTTCATTATATAGTTGGCGCGGAGGGCGTTGTTTATATAATGGTTAAGCTCGATATTCTCTACGTCCGAAAGGTTGTCGATCGCGAAGAAACGCTCGGCTTTCGCTACGCCGTTTTCGGTAAGCGTAACCGCCTTTTTCTTCTCGTCGAGGTCGATATCGTCCGATTTAAGCGACTTTGCGAAGCGGTTAGCCACGATGTACATTTCGCTGGACTTGCCGCCGCGGCCGGAAATAATAAGCGGGGTACGGGCTTCGTCGATAAGAATAGAGTCTACCTCGTCGATAATACAGAAGTTAAGCGGACGCTGAACTTTGTCGCGCTTATAAATAACCATATTGTCGCGAAGGTAATCGAAACCGAGCTCGTTATTCGTTCCGTAAGTTATATCGCAGTTGTATGCGGCGCGTTTTGCGTCGTTATCCATGCCCGCGACCGCAACGCCTACGGTGAGCCCGAGGAAACGGTGAACCTTGCCCATCCATTCCGCGTCGCGGCGTGCGAGGTAATCGTTTACCGTAACGACGTGAACGCCCTTGCCTGTAAGCGCGTTAAGATAGGACGGCAAAGTCGCAACGAGCGTTTTACCTTCACCTGTTCTCATCTCCGCGATACGCCCCTGATGAAGGGCGATACCGCCGATAAGCTGAACGTGGAAATGTCTCATTCCGAGCACGCGCCAGCTTGCCTCGCGAACGGTGGCGAAAGCTTCGGGAAGAATATCGTCGAGCGTTTCGTAATTGTTTTCAAGACGATCTTTGAATTCGGCTGTTTTCGCTTTAAGCTGTTCGTCGGTGAGTTTTTTGTACTCCTCTTCGTATTTTTCGACTTTATCGGCGATTGCGTTAAGCTTTTTGATATGCCTGCGATTGTCGCTGCCCGTAATAAATGAAATAAGTCCCATTACCTTAAGTGTTCTCCTTGCTTGCCTGTATTAGACCGAAACCGCGGTGCGGCTCGAAAAAAATCGAATTTTATGCGGATTGTCCGTCGCGCAGAATTGCATCCATAAGCTCGTCGTAAGTTTTTTGCGCGCTGACGATTTTTCTCGCTTCACCCGCGCCTTTATTGCACAGAATATAACGGAGAGAGTCGAAGATTTCTCTGTCGTCCACGTCGCCCGGATCGTGCAGATTCGTATAGCTGTTTTCTACGTCCACTTCGAACGAATCGAGGAACGCAAAATAATCGAGACGAAGTTCGCCGTCGGAAAGGCGCTTCACTCTTCCGTAACTACCTCCCGCGACTTCGCGATCGACAAAACAAATCACCGTCGCGCTGCCGCCTTTTACATAAGCGGACGCGCTCGATATAAGATATTCGCAAAGTCCCGCTTTTGTCGCGATCGGGAAAAGTGCGTTCACTACGAGACAAACGTTCTTTCCGCGCTCGGCTTCGCCGCGAACGTAATCCGCCGCGCGTCTCGCAACGTAAGTACATCTTTCTTCGTCACCCGCGGGAACGAAACCGTTTGGCATTACGAAAGGCTTTGCTTTCGCTCCGTTTTTCTCGCGTTCGCCTAGACAAAGTAAAACCACTTCGTCGAATGCGGCGTTGTCTTTAAGCGAAGAAGTTAGGTTAATCACGTTATCGGGCGTTGTGGGCGTGCCCGAGTACGAAACAAGCAGGCTCTGTCCGCGCATAAGCGGCGTAATCGTATTGATATAAGCGCCCAAGCCGTCGGGGGTGTCTTTCAGAATCACCCTTCTGTCGGGCTCGCATTTCGTGCGTGCGGCTCTGTTTTTTATGCGGTTGAAATCGTCAACCGGAATATCGTTTACCGAGTCGATGTGATAGGTATAGAAAGATTTGATTTCTTCGTCGTATTTTACTCTGCAAACGATATAATCGCCGTTTTTAAGGTTGAGTTCGTGCACCATTTTGCGGGTGCAGTATGCGTCGCGGTCGCTTTTTGCGAGCGGAAGCGATCTTACCACCCCGAAGCCCTTGTCGGTGATTTCCATGTAGCCTTTCATTTCTCTACCGGCAACGAAAGCGCCCGTAAGATACAGTTCGTCTATTTTGATTTCGGTTTCGACGGTAAACTTATCGTTTACGCTCGGCTCGACGAGCATATCTTCCAAAGATGCCTTGTCGAAATCCTGTACCCCCCATACGGCGGCGGCAATCATTTTGGTAAGGTCTTCTTTTTTTGTCGCAGTCGGCGCAGAAAGTCTGAAACGGGTGGCGATTTCTCTGCAATCGTATATGCTCTTAAAGTTCAGATATTCTATAACGTCTTTATAAAACAGATCTCTATTGACGTGAGTCAACGGTTTGTTTTCGCCAAACGCATTGACATACTTAATAAAAGCCATTTCGTTAAGTGTCTTGCTTAAGTATTCCCTGTACCAAAGAGGATTTCTTCCCATAGTTAAACTCCGACGGCTAGATTTTGTAACAGCCGTTATATGTAATATTATAACACCTTTATTTTTTTAACGCAAGTTATTTATATCAAGTCAAAGGTTTATTTTTTAAAATAATGTGAAAAATCGACGAAATAAGACAATTTCGGACAATAAAAGACAAAAGTAATTTACTCGTCCGCAGAAACTTCTTTTTCGTCGCCCGTAAGAACGACAGACGTCTGCAATTTTGCGTGTCTGTTGATAAGCGCGCCGTTTATCACGAGCTCGAACGCGCAACCGAGATAAGCCGCGGCTTTTTCGCTTAAAATCATTCTCGTAAGGTAGATTTGCAGGTATTCCATAAGCGCGCTCGTCTCGTCCATGCAGATAACGAGGCGTATAACAGATTTGCGAGCGTCAACCACGAGCGAATTTTTCTTTATGGACATATTCACCCGATCGTGAATATCGGTTTTGTCGTACCTGTCGCGCCTTACTCTGCTGCGGTGAGCGTCCGATTTGTCGGCGATTATAAGCGCGGCGGATACGGGAGAAACGGGAACGCCGGTCTCTTCTTCGTGATTTCCGATCGCGCCCGTTATCGTGGCGATTTCGGTCATATTCATTCCGCGGTTTTTCAGCAGTCCGAACGCGAGCGTTGCGCCCGTAAGTCCGTGATTTTTCCGATTGATCGCGTTGCCTACGTCGTGTATCCAGCCTGTAATAGCGCCGAGCTCGACGGTGCGTTCGTCATAGCCGAGTTCGCGCAGAATATTAGCCGTCGTGCGACTGACGTAACCGACGTGACGCAAACCGTGTTCGGTGTAGCCCATAACTTCAAGATTGTGGTTTGCCGCCTCGATTAGCGCGCGGACATCCTCGTCCGATTTTATGTCTTCGAGCGTAATTGCTTTCATACCGTTCTCCGCCGTTTTATTTAAGGTTCTTGATTGCCTTGTAGAATTCGTCGTCCGAAAAGTCGCGCGCGGTGTCGTCCACCACTCCGCCCATCTGCTCGATGGCGTTACGGATTTCGATATACTCCATATAATTGCAGTCGTCGAGCGCGGGATAAAGGTATTCCGCGGCGCGTTCGTCGCCGTATTTGCCTATGAGCCCCGCAACGAACGGCAGATTATCCGAAGTTGCGAACAATTCGCGCAAGAGCGAATACGTTCTCTCGTCCTTTTCGCCTTCGACGAGCACGTCGGCAATCATTTCTTTGAGCGCTACGGAAGCCGACGGCAATGCGGCAAACAACGCCTCCGCCGCTACGCCCGCACTTTCTTTAAGTTCGTCCGCGCAGGCTTCCCTCAATCCCTCGTCCGCGCTTTCGTCAAGCATAATATCGGTCATTTTTCCGATCGGCATTTCTGCGCCCGATTCGCATAACAAATTGAGCGCCGCGATCGCGGTTTTCGGGTCGGAGTTTTTATCCACGAGCTTTTTCAGGTACTCGTCGCATCCGTTGACTTCGGCTATCCGATCGCAAAGAAGCGAGCACGGATTACCGTCGCCCTTATTTGCCTCGACAAACATATCGACGAGTTTTTTCGGATCGGAAACGCTCGCAAAATAGCCCTCGGGCGAAAACCCGTTCGTTTCGGGATTAGGCGTCGTTGCCCATTCCTCGTAAAATTCGGGAATTCTGTCCTCGATTTCGTCGGGAGTAAGATCGCCGTTTTCTTCAATCTTGTTTCTCAGAAACGCTTCGAAAAGCTTGTCAAAATCTTTCATTACTGCTCCTTATTATCGTTGTTTTCGTCCGTATCGGATTCGCTTTCTTCAGTTTTTCTTACTTCTTTAAGTCCGGTTTTCGACATAAGCGTGTTGAATCCCGATATCGAAGCTTCGAACAGTTCGCAACAAATGCGTTTATCGGTGTAATCGCCGATTTTCATATCGTAAAAGATCAGCGCCGCAAGCGCGTTCGGGTTGCATTTGCCGATTTTCGCCGCGCGTAAAGCGGAAACGATTTTCGAATAACTTTCGCGCAGCGGTTGTTCGAAATTGTTCGTAAGAAATGCGAGCGTTGACGTAACGCGCCAGAAAGTCTCCTCTTCCTCGGGAGTATCGTCAACGTCGGGTTTTTCCACGTGGAAGAACAATACCATATCGCCGATAACGAGTTCGAAATGCTTATCAGCGGCACTGCACAGGTATGCGTGCAGAATTTCGCGCCTCGACTCGTCCGAGATAAACTGATTAAGCAAAAGGTCGCGGATAAACGGTTGCCACTTTTCGCTCTGACAAAGGAATTTCGCAACGCTTACCCCGATAAAACTGTCGCGTTCGCGCATTACGGCTATCGTATCGTCGCGGAATTCTTTATCGGTTTCGAGCTCGGCGAGAGCTTTGTCTAAGCCGTCGAGCTTTCTGAATTTGTCGTCCACTCTCTTTTCGCGCGCTTTTTTCACACGCTCGGGAAGCGACGGAGATAAATCGAATTCCTTGATTTTTCCGAGCACGATCTGTTTCGCGTAATAAGCCGCCGTCGCGTCGTCCGGATAAAGCTTGCGTAGAATCATGGCGTCCTCGCGCGCTTCGGCATGCATACCGAGATTGTATTCCGCCTGAGCGATAATAAGCATGGCGTCGCGGTCGAAAGGACGATATTCGAGCACTTTCTCGAAATATTTCGCGGCGTAATCGTCGTCCTGCGCTTTCATAAAGGATATCGCGACCGTGTAAACGTCCTGTTCGGTTTCGACGCCCACCGCGTCGAGATCGTCACCCGCGGCGTACGCTTCGTCGAACTTTCCCGCTTCGAAAAGCGCAAGCATCTTCGTGCTGAGAACAGGCAAAGACTTCGGATTGCTTTTAAGAAATTCGCCGCATTTTTCCACACACTCGTCGTACCTTTTCATCGAGTACAACGTAAGTATTATACCCGCCTGCGCCTCGACGTAATCCTTGCTGTTCTTGTCTATTCCCTCGTAGATCCCGAGAGCCACGTCGTATTTGCCGTTAAACAGCATAGATTTCGCTATGCGCGTGGATTCGCTGTCGCCGCCGTCGTACAAATGAAAACGACTTTCCGGTTCGGGCGCGGGCTCGGGCTCAAACGCTCGTTCGGTGGGCTGAGGTATGCTTTCCGCGTCTTTAAGCGCGCCGTTGACGATCCCGAGATGCAGGTAATAAAGCGTTATATCGAAGCGCTCGGCTTCCGTTCCGTAGGCGAGCATGCCGACGTAACCGTCGCTTCGCTTGGGGTCGAGAACGATCATTTTCATGAAAATCGGTCTCGCGCCGTCGCGACAGCCTATATCTTCGAACGCGCTAGCCATTTCGCTGTAAGCGGTATAATTATCCGGATCGAGCGCGATCGCGCTGTGATAGTCCGCGATGGCGTCGATTATTCTTCCTTCGTCGTATTTGCGTTGCGCCGAAGCAAGATAGCCGGCGCCGTTTCTTTCGAGTTTAACTATTTTTTCCATTCTCATTTCTCTCCTTCTTCAAAGAGACGAATTGCAAGCGCTCGCACTTTTCGCTCGGCTTACGACGCGTTCCGTATCCGTAAACTTTCACCGTAAAACCGACCTCCGTAAGCGCATCGACGAGTTGTCGCTCCGTGTGGATGAATTGCGTCTGTTCGTCGGTTGCCCTGTCGTAAGTTCCGTCGGGGCGGCGGGCGAAGAATGTGAGAAACATATCGATTCTGTCTTTGTAAAGGAAGTTTTCCCAAACGTATGTAACGCCGTTTTCCGTTGCAGTAAAAACGTTGTTTGCAAGTAAATTTTTAATTTTGAATTCGCTCGAAACGTCGAAAGCAAATACGCCGCCGTCCGTCAGCGAGTTATAAACCTTACGGAAAAACCCGAGCGGCCGTCGGACGTAATTTACCACGTCGCAACAAGCTGTCACGAAATCGAGGCGTTTGCCGAAACCTCCCCCGAAAACGTTTTTCAGTACAAAATCGACCCGAACGTCGAGCTCCGCGGCTTTAGTAAACGCGGAAGCAAGCATCCCTTCGGACGAATCGAAACCGGTTACGTCATAACCGCGCCGAGCAAGCTCGAGCGTAATTCCGCCCGTGCCGCATCCGAGATCCGCTCCCCGTCCTCCCTCGGGAAGAAACGACGAAACGTATTCCGCGCGTTCGCGATCGTCTCTGTCCGAAAATAAGTCGTAATATTCGGATAATGCTTCGTACATATTTTATTTCCCGTCGTCCTCGTTGTATTCCTCTTCGGACACGGGCATGGTTGCGATGGCGGATTCTTTTTCTTCGGCAATGCGGGCGCGTTTTGCCTTTTCCTCTGCTCTGCGTGCGCGGCGGTTCGGCTTTTCGGCGGCTTTGCGCTCCTGTTCGATACGTTCGTATTCTTCGTTGAGCTGATTTTCCACGTCCTCGCGCTCGCGGTCGATTTCCTCGCGCATAACCTCTTTTTCTTCGTTCATTTTTGCAAGATCGTCGCGGGAGAACGTTGCGCCGAGCGGCGTAAAACTCTTGCCCTTATCTATGCTCGAAAGTCTGCGGGAAACGTAAGCCGCGCCGTACTGCGTGTTACGCGAACGGATACGCTCGATTTCGGTTGCCTTGTCGGTTTCCGCGTCGGGAACGTACATACCGCGGTTTTTAACAGCGCCTTTGACGCGATCGTTTACGAATTTATCGAACACCCACTGCGAGAACACGGTATAGATAAGCACCATATACGCAGGTCCGAGAAGCGCGAAAATGAGCCAGCCGAATATCGCGAACTGAAGGGGCAAAACTAAAAGTACAACGATGGGTATTGCGCTGAGCGCGAGAAAGAAAATGTTTTGCGGAATAAGCGCAATCGTCAGAAGGAAGCTGTTTTTAATAAGCGCGCCGAGTCCGAGTTTGTACGTCACTTCCTGAGTGCACATATACATCGTCATACAGGTCACGATAATGAATTGCATTATCGAAAGCACGAGCGAAATAGTTTTAAGCCACACGGGCATAGAGTCGAGAACGGAATACGCGCGGACGTTGAACATAAACAGAAACAACGACACTCCGAAGAAGAAGAAAATAAACAGAAATCTCGACCAGTTTTTCTTAATTCCGGTAAAGAACGTACTCGCGACGGATACGCCTTCGCCCCACGCGAGCATTTTAAGAACGTGGAACGCGCCCGCAAGTCCCATACCGAAAATCATGAGCCCGGGGATCAGCAAAGCGTATGTGTAGACGTTATACATAAACGTGCGGTACGCGCCTATTCTCACCGCGTCCGTTATTACGGGATAGCCTATACCGAGGTTCGACGAATACGGAACGATCGTGCCGTCGGCGGCTTTGACGAGCGACATGATAACGATCCACGCGATTGCGGGTATCGCGAATAGAACGCATAGAAGGCTGACTTTCGCCATAGCTCCGAGGCGGTTTGTGAAAACGTCCTTAAATACCGCCCAGCGCGACCCGGGTAATTTGTTCGGGGTAAAATCGGGCAGGTTGTCCTTACCCATCGTAAGTCTGTATATTAAGCCTTTACGTTGCGCCATTTTATTTTCTCCTTAAGTAGCAACTTTTCGATTATTTTTTTCGTCTCATCCGTTCCGGACGAAACGTCTTTTTGCATGACGAGTTTGATCTTTTCTCCCGCGCCGAGATAACCTCTGAACTTAAAATCCGGTTCGGGCGGTTCTGTATTGCCGTTATACCCTTCCGCCGCTACGAGCAAAGCTTCTTCGTCGGCAGCCGGCGGATCGTAAGCGCACAGCGCCACCGTTCGCGCGTCGGCTCGGGCAAGTGTTCCGGAAAGCTCCATCAAAAATTTTTCCGCAACCGCCGCGTCGTAATACGCGTAAGTTACGATTATGCCCTCTCCCGCGCTTTCGGTTTTTACCCTTATTTCGTCGGGATCGAAAGCCTTTGCAAGTTCGTCGATTTCGGGAAGAACGTCGTACTTCGCTTCGGTGATTTTAAGTCTTACCGCACCCGCGACGAACGCGCCCGCCGACAATCTGTCGCGCGAACCGAGCTCGAACGCGTAAACGCTTTCGGCGGTAAACGGAAAAATCGTTTCGTTGTCCCCGACGTAAAGAACGATCGCGTTTTTAACTTTGATTCCCGATACGATTATCTTTGCGGCTTCGGCGTTGCCCGTCAAAAAAACGGCGACTTTGAATTCGTTGTTTTTTCCCTTCGGGCGCATCCGAACACCTCCGTGACCCGTTAACGGTTATCACAAAGAATATTATACACCATTTAAATGTTTTTTTCAATCATTTTTACGTCGTTTCGGTTTTTTGATTGACAATAAACTTTGTTTGTGCTATCATACCCGCATAATATCAAAGAATATTCACGCTTCGTACACGCCGCGCATATATTCTAAAGGAGTACATACATGAAATACAACGTTGCAGTAGTCGGCGCGACCGGTATGGTCGGCAGAAAAATGCTTCAGGTGCTCAGCGAAAGAAACCTTCCGATTGACAATCTCTACCTCTTCGCAAGCTCCAAGAGCGCGGGAAAGAAAGTCGATTTTATGGGTAAAACCTACACCGTAATCGAACTCACCGAAGAAAGCGTAAAGTCGCATAAAGTCGATATCGCGCTTTTCAGCGCTGGAGCGGGAACGTCCAAAACCTTCGCTCCGATTTTCGCAGAATGCGGCGCGACCGTAATCGACAATTCGAGCCAGTGGCGCACCGCCCCCGAAATCCCGCTCGTCGTTCCCGAGGTCAACCCCGAGGATATCGCTTGGAATCACGGCATTATCGCAAACCCCAACTGCTCTACCATTCAGGCAGTCGTGGCGCTCGCTCCGCTTCATAAGGTGTTCGGCATCAAACGTATAGTTTACTCGACCTATCAGGCGGTAAGCGGCGCGGGGCTCGGCGGCTACACCGACCTCGAAGAAGGAATCAAGGGCAATCCGCCCAAGAAATTCCCGAAGCCGATTTTCGGAAACTGCCTGCCGCATATCGACGTTTTCCTCGACGACGGCTACACCAAAGAAGAACAGAAAATGATGTTCGAAACGCGCAAAATTCTGCACGATCAGTCGCTTAAAATCACGGCAACGACCGTTCGCGTTCCCGTCTATTACGGACACAGCGAGAGCGTAAACGTTGAGTTTAACAAACCCGTAACGCTCGAGGCGGTTAAAAAGGTGCTTTCCGAGGCAGAAGGCGTGATCGTGATGGACGATCCGAAAAACGGAGTCTACCCCACCGCGCTCGAATGTGCCGATCACGACGAAGTTTACGTCGGAAGAATTCGTCTCGACGACAGCGTGGAAAGCGGTGTAAACCTCTGGATCGTTGCCGACAATATCCGTAAGGGTGCGGCTACGAACGCCGTTCAGATCGCGGAACGCCTAATCGCGATGAAAGAAGGAAAATAATTTTTCCCAAGGAATACTCAAGCTAAAAATTTAATAGATTTTTCCCGCCATCAATCTGACGGTAAGGAGAAACTTATGACCCTTTTCGACGGCGTATGCGTAGCCATGGTCACTCCGTTCGACGGAGACGGACTTGACTGCGATTGTCTCGGGCGGCTCGTACAGAAATACCTCGACGCAGGCGTAAGCGCGATCTGCGTGTGTGGTACTACCGGCGAGCCGAATACGATAACAACCGAAGAAAGGGTCTTTTTGTACTCTTTCGTCCGGAACATGGTGAACAGAAGGATTCCCGTAATCGCGGGCGTGGGTTGCAACAGCACTTCGGGTACTATCAGATCCGCCGAACTCGCCGAAAAATCAGGCGTGGACGGACTTCTGGTCGTTACGCCGTACTACAACCGTTGCACGCAGAAAGGTCTCGTTCTCCACTATCGCGAAGTATGCGCGGCGACAAAACTTCCCGTCATCGCATACAACGTGCCGTCACGCACGGGCGTGAATATGCTTGCCGCAACCGCCGCGGAGGTATCGCGTATCCCTAACCTTGTCGGCATAAAAGAAGCGAGCGGAAACGCCGTTCAGTTTCAGGATTACGTCAGACTTGCGGGCGAAAACGCCGCAATCTATTCGGGCGAGGACGCGCTCGACTATATGGGTCTCTGCTTCGGCTCACACGGTATAATTTCGGTGGCGGCGGGAGTTTTCCCCGAAGCGTTCGTGGAACTTCATAATCGTTTCAGAAACGAAGAAATCGGGAAAGCGAGAGAAATTCAGAATTCGCTCGCCCGACTGATAAACGCGCTTTTTTGCGAAGTTAATCCTATTCCCGTAAAGCGCGCGCTGTCACTCCTCGGTTACGGCAACGGCATTCCGAGACTGCCGCTTACTCCGCTCGACGAACGCTTTTTGCCCGAGCTCAAAGCGGCTTTAAGCGAGCTCGGAACATTGCCTCTTGATGAATAATGTCGCAAAAAATTGCATACGTATATTAAAAAGAGCGACATCGGAGGAAAAATATGCGGATTTTTGTTTGCGGAATTTCGGGAAGAATGGGCACAACTTTATGTGCCGAAGCAATCGCTTGCGGACATACGATAGCGGGCGGCTTGGATATAAAACCGAGTATGTTTCCGACTTTCGGATCGTCCGATGAGGTTGACGCTGATTTCGACGTAATCATAGATTTTTCATCATCCGCCGCTTTTCCCGAAGTGATAAAACTGGCAGAAAGAAACCGCCGCCCCGCGGTGATCTGCACTACGGGGCTAAGCGAAAACGATCGAAACGCTATGCGCGAAATTTCACTCTTCTTACCTGTTTTTTATTCGGAAAACGTAAGTCTCGGAATAGGCGTCGTAACCGCGCTCGTCCGGCAGGCAGCGGTATCGCTCGGACAAAGTTTCGACGTAGAAATAACCGAAGCCCATCATCGCGGCAAGCTTGATTCGCCGTCGGGCACGGCAAAACTCATAGCGAACGAAATCCGCGAAGTCCGTCCGGAACTCTGCGTCGTTTTCAACAGAGACGGAAAAAGACAACAAAACGAAATCGGAATTACTTCGGTGCGCGGCGGAACGATATGCGGCGAACACGAAATAATTTACGCGGGAGACGACGAAGTTCTGACGATAAAGCATTCGGCTTATTCGCGAAAGGTTTTTGCGCAAGGGGCGTTGACAGCCGCAAAGTTCATATCCGATAAGAAAAGCGGTTTTTATACTCTCTCCGATCTTTTCTAATAGAAAAACGTACCCTGCGACTTGTCTCGATCGGTACGTTTTCATATGTCATTTTAGCGGCAATTCGGTTTTGAATGTCGTTCCGTCGGCTGCTGTCGAAATGGCTTTGATACTGCCGCCGTGGAGCTCGACAATATTTTTCGCGATCGCAAGCCCGAGCCCGACTCCGTTCGACGTACGCGATTTTTCCGACCGATAAAACCTGTCGAAAATATGCGGCAGATCCTCGTCCGCTATAACCGAGCCTCGGTTATTCACCGTAAAAACGGCTTTATTCGCGTTTTTTGCAAACGTAACGAATACTTTCCCTCCGCTCGGCTCGTACTTTATCGCGTTGTCTATCAGGATCATAAACAGCCTTGTAAGCATTTTATCGTTGCCGTTCAGCATTATTCCGCTTTCGACGTTGCCGTCCAGCGCAACGTTTTTTTCGTATGCAACCGCATCGAATTGAAGCAATACGCTGTCCGCAATCTTAGACGCGTCGATCGGTTTTTTCTCGATACCGCTTACGCTTTCACCCTGCGCGAGCGTAAGCATATCCTTGATTATATCCGTCATATGTCGAATTTCGTAATCGTTGCTTGCGATCCATTCGGTCTGATCGGGCGAAGCCGAGCCTTTGAGAATCTTATTGTTAGCGGCTATAACCGAAAGCGGAGTTTTGAGCTCGTGACTCGCGTCGGCGATAAACCGCTTCTGCTCTTCGATCGAATTTTCGACGGGGCGAACGGCAACGGAAGAAACGTACAAGCTTATGAGGAATACTACCGCGATCGCCGCCGCGGCTCCGCCGAATGCAAACAGCAGAATATTTACCGTCCGCTTCGTCAGATAGTCGTTGTCCGCAACCGCAATCCGTATCGAAACGGGAGTGATTTCGGAAGAATACGCAAGATTCGATTTTTCTATTACTCCCGATTTTCTCGGCGAGGAAAGCACATATTCGATCGTCTCTTTTGCCGTGATTTCGTCTATATAGACTCCTGAAGTAAGCGTAACAATCGTATCGGTCGCGGCGTTATATTCGATAACGCAAATCGACGTCGGGGAAAAATTTTCGTCTCCCTTGCCGATTTCCGTACCGCCGTGATCGGGAGCAAAACGCGACACAGCCATTTCGAGCGAACGTTCGAATTCGCGTTTCGTCTGCCCTATTGCAAGCCCAGCCATAACCGCGGCAAAGCAAATCACGACAATCCCTATGGCAAGCACGGTAAACGTAACGATTTTGCGTTTAAGCTTCTTTATCATCTTCCGCCTCGATTTTATACCCGACTTTCTGGTAATTCTTTATGGTAACGCCCGATCCGAGAAAAGCGATTTTCTTCCTTATAAACGACACATACGCTTTTACGTTGTTGTCGGTGGCGTCGCTGTCATAGCCCCAGACTTTATCTATAAGCGCATCAGTAGAAACAACCGCCCCGCGCGAAGCGAAAAACAATCTGAGAATTTCTTTTTCTTTAAAGTTAAGTTTTACGCTCTCTTCTCCGCGTTTAAGATCGCCCGAATCGGCGTCAAGCGTGAGATCTCCGAACGTCATTTCGTCCATAACGACAACGCCGCTACGCCGCGACAAAGCGTTTACTCTCGCGATAAGCTCGTCCGAATCGAACGGCTTAGTCAGATAATCGTCTGCGCCGAGGTTCAACCCCTTTACTTTATCCGAAGTCATTTGCTTTGCCGTAAGCATTATTATAGGAGTATTTACACCGTCGCGCCGAAGCGAAGAAAGAATTTCGAAGCCGTCCATATTAGGAAGCATTACGTCGAGAACTATAACGTCGTAATTCCCGCCGAGCGCGGTTTCGTAACCCTCTTTTCCGTCGAAAACGGCGTCGCAATCGATTTTTTGTTCCTTAAATAAAAATTTTACGGCTTTTGCCAGCTTTTTCTCGTCCTCGACCAACAAAACCTTCATTTTTTTCGCCTCCGTAAGTCTCAGAACGTCAATTACCTCTGTTTTTATGATTATATAATAACACAACACGGTTAAAAAGTCTTTAAAAATTCGTGCGATTTTGCCGAATTATTTTTTATTTTTTTCTTTTTGCTTTCGTTGTGTTTTTAAGAGTTTTTTAACAGCCGAGCGGTATAATCGGGGCAAATAAAACGGAGGTAGAAACAATGAAAACCAAATTCGGCAAGAAATTTATACTACTTATAGTTTCGCTGATCGTGTGCTGTTGCCTCACTCTTACGGGGTGCGGAACGAGCGGTTCGCCGAGCGGCGGCGGGTTCGTAAACAACGGCGACAGTCTCGGTGGCGGCGGCACGGGTACCGTTCCGACCGAAGTTGACGTGAGCGAATCGGAAAGCGCGACTTCTTCCGCGGCAGTTTCCGATCTCGGCGATCTTGCGTCTAACGTCGATTACACGGGCGCGACCGCACTTTCCGCCGACGGAACAATAACCGCGGCAGGCAATTATATCCTTAGCGGCGAATATCCTGACGGGATCACGATTGCGACTACGAAAAAAGATCAGACGGTTCATCTGTTCCTTAACGGCGCAACCGTATCCAACGCCGCGGGGTCCGGCATAATCAAAAGCGAAAAGAAGGTCAACCTTATTATTACCGTAATCGACGGTACAACAAACTCAGTTGCTTCGAGCGCGGGCGCAAACGCCGTTCACGTCAAAGGTACGCTTTCGATAAACGGTTCCGGCACGCTTAACGTGACGGCAGGCGGTGCGGACGCGAGCGCGATCAAAGTTTCAAAATCTTGCACGATCGTCGATGCTACCGTCAACGTTTCCTCGACGAAACACGGTATTTCAGCCGAAACAATCGTCGGCAAAGACAGTTCGATTACCGTTTCGTCGGCAGATAAAGACGGACTTCATGCCGAATGCGATTTCGACAATTCGGACGGCGAAACCTATGAATTTTCGCAAGACGTCGGCTACGTTTCACTCACGAACGTAAACTACGATTGCTCGGTTAATGGCGACGGAATTCAGGCAGATACGTTCGTTTATATCGACGGCGGACACTATAACGTTACGACTAACGGTGAATTCGTTTCCTACTCTGCCGAAAACCTCGCGACTTACGGGCTCGAAGCGGACGATTTCAGGTATATTAAAATCGGATCGACGTATAAGAAAATCGCAAGCGATGAAAACGGTTCGCTAAACAATCGTTACGCCCTCGTTCAAAGCACAAAAGGTATAAAAGTCGGCGAAATCGAGTACGACACCGACGGCGACGACAAAGACGACGCTACCGTTTCGGGCGATACGAATTACGCGATTCTGATCGAAAGCGGAACGTTTACGATCAATTCGACGGACGACGCGGTCCATTGCAACAGCGGAAACACATTTATAAACGGCGGTACGCTTACGATCGATACTTACGACGACGGCGTGACTTCCGATCTTATGACTAAAATTTCGGGCGGCACGCTTACCGTCAGATCGAGTTATGAGGGGATCGAGGGCGCTTACGTTACGATAAGCGGCGGCACGATCGACGTAACCTCTTCCGACGACGGCATCAACGCGGCAAGCGACGATAATTCGATCTCGGAATACATCGTAATTTCCGGCGGCGACGTTACCGTAAACGCTTCCGGCGACGGGCTCGATTCCAACGGAAGTATTCTGATTTCGGGCGGAAACGCTGTTGTTCACGGTCCTACGAGCGGCGGTGACGGAGCGCTCGACGCCGATTCGGGAATAATCGTAACGGGCGGTACGCTATACGCCGCTTCTACGCTCGGAATGGTCGAAACTCCCTCGCAAAACTCCACGCAGAGCGTTATTTCCTACGCGCAAAATTCCGCTATATCGGGCGGCTCGGTTATTTCCGTAAAGGACGAGGCCGGAAACGTTATATTGAGCGTTACGGCGACTAAATCCTGTCAGTCGATAATTTTTAGCTCTTCTGCGTTTCAGAGCGGTAAAACCTATTATATTTTCGTCGATGACGAACAAACGACGTCCGCAACGATTTCCGGAATATTGACTTTCGTCGGTTCGGCGGGAAATCAAGGCGGCAATCAACATGGCGGACCGAACGGAAACGGCGGCAATCGACCGAACGGAGACTTCGGCGGCAGAAGATAATTTTATCAATCGGAAATTTTGTCTTATTATAGGTCTAATAGCGTACAAGAAAAGCGCGTTCCGTGGCGAACGCGCTTTTCTCGCGATATTTTTCTTCCCGCACCCCGCCCGTATGAGGCGCGGACGCATTGAAGCTAATTAAAATCAGCGGGCAACCGCCATTCCGTATCCTTCCAACACCACTCTGCGATACGAAGGACGCGCCGACGCGAGAAGCCTGCTTTCGGTGTGAAGGATCATATGATTTCCCGAGCGAATCGCCGCGTCGCATATTACGCGGTTGTCGTAAAGAACGCTCGCGATCGTCCAGTAGCCGAGACAACCGTCGGGCTGACTCGCGGAGAGTTTTCCTATCTGCTCGCCGCCGATCAGGAACGCGCCGATACCACCGCGATCATCCGAGCGGACAATTACTACCTCGCCTGTTTTTACCTCTCTGAACAAATCTATGCAAACGTACATTTGGGTGCCTCCCATCAAATTTTTTCTATATAATACCATTAAAAAGTTGACAACAGTATGTCATCTATATATAATAAAAATAGAATTTTATTTTTTTCGGAGGCTTAATTTGAACAACGGAGTAATGTTCGGAATGATGCTCACACTTCTTCGCAACGAAAAAGTTACGAAGCGTTATCTTGCCGAAAAATTCGAAATGAGCGAACGAACGGTTATACGTTATATGGACGAGCTTGCAGTAGCTGGCGTCCCTATTTATTCGATACGCGGAAAAAACGGCGGCTATGCCATATCGTCCGAATATCAGTTCGACAAGACGTTTTTCACCGAAGCCGAAATGGCGAGGCTGATGACGTGTATAAAATCGATGGACGTTTACCACGACAGACTGAACAACTCTCTGCTCGACAAGCTCGGATATCTCAATAAGCGGCGAAACGACGAGAAATACCTGCTCGAAACGGACAACCTTATTATCGACGCGGGTCCTTGGAGCAATCCGACTTTGTACAGAAGCAAAATGGAAACGCTGCAACGTGCGATCGACAAGAGGAAAAGTATAAAAATTATGTACGTCGATCGCTACGAAGAACGCACTCATCGCCTGTTCGATCCTTACTATCGGATATTGAAAGAAGGCGTTTGGTATACATACGGCTGGTGTCATTATCGCAACGATTTCAGATTGTTCAAGCTTGCCCGCATTTCATCTCTGATCGAAACGGACGAAACGTTCACTCGGCGCGTTTGCGACGTTTATAAACATCTCGAAGGAAATTTCGAGGACGTCGAAACGGTCGATATCGAAATCGAATTTTCAAACACTATACTAGGCGATATCGAGGAGTGGCTCGGGCTCGAATCGATCGATGACAGCGGGCTGAAATACAGGGCTCGGGCAACCGTTTTCGGCGGCAGAATTCTGATAAACAAAATATTAAGCTTCGGTTCGGGCGTTAAAGTTTTGTCTCCCGCCCCGTTACGCGAAGAAGTTCTCGTCGAATGCAAGCGAATTTTACGAAACAGCGGCGTCGAATAAACTTAAAAAAACGTAAAGAGTGTTTGCATAGTACTTTGCAAACACTCTTTATTTCTGACATATTACTATATTTTAGCTTGCAACTCAACAAAATTGCACAGATAGTACTATGCAAAATACGGCAAAACTTATATTTTGCCGTATTTTATCGCGTAAAGTCTTCTCGCCCGCACAACGCGCTTTACATAATCGCGCGTTTCTTTGAAAGGCACGTTTTTTCCGCTCTCAATCCACTTTTTCGCGTTTCCCTCGCCCGCATTATACGCGATAAGTATATTTTCGCCGGTAAATTTACCACTCAGATATCTCAGATACTTACAACCTATGCGAATGTTATATTCGGGTTTTTTCAGATCGTTTTCGCTGTACCGCATTCCGTAAAGCGCGCAAACGTAATTTGCGGTATCTGGCATTATCTGCATAAGCCCCACCGCACCTTTGTTTGACACCGCATTTGCGTCATACCCGCTTTCCGTCGCGATTATGGCGGCAACAAGCACGGGATCAAGCGAGTTTTCGGCACTTTCCCTCTTAATGATTTCCTCATATTTCACGGGATAGCGCACGCCGAGAAAAAGCATAAAAAGCACGGAAAAGCATAAAATTACGGCGAAGAGAAGAAAAACAACCTTTTTAACCGCGCTTGCCTCCGCAGTAGTATTCGTAAACTTCTTTCGCCATTGCTTTAACCTCCGACAAATCGCCGTCGTTACATATAACACGATCGGCTTTTTTCACTCTCTCACGCTCGCTCATCTGGTGAGACAAAATGCTTTTTGCAAGCTCTTCCGTAATATCAGTATTACGCGCCATAAGTCGTTTTATGCGTGTTTTTTCGTCGGCAGAAACTACGATAACTTCATCGCAAAGCTTGTCGCACCCTGTTTCATACATGAGCGGAACGACCAGAAACACTGTTTCCTCACCCTCTCTTATTTTGCGTTTGAGTTCGCGGATAATAATCGGATGGGTTACGGAATTAAGTTTTTTTACGTTCCGAGATGAAGAAAATGCGATTTCGCGCAGCTTTGCCCTATTAAGAACATCACCGTCGAACGCTTCGGGAAACGCGGTTTTCAGCGCGTCGTTATACTCTTTCAATTCGCTCGCTTCGCGAGATACAACGTCGGCGTCGATTATTTTCGCACCGAGACGCTTAAGCTCGTCGCTGACGACCGTCTTTCCGCTCGCGATACCGCCGGTTATACCTATGACTTTATTGGCCATACCCCACCTCAGCAATCAAGCCAGCTCTTTCCGCTTTCGACGTCAACGGTAAGCGGAACGCTGAGTTTTATGGCGTTTTCCATTCCGTCGCGAAGTTTGATTTTTACTTCTTCCACTTCGTTGTCTGCCGCTTCAACGATCAGTTCGTCATGAATCTGTAAAATCATTTGCGATTTCATTCCCTCGAGCTTACGATTCACGTCCACCATCGCAAGTTTGATTACGTCTGCGGCGCTCCCCTGAAGCGGCATATTCATAGCCGCACGCTCTCCGAATTGTCGAACCGTGTAATTCGGCGAACTCAATTCCGGAATATACCGCCGCCTGCCGAGAAGCGAGGTTGTGTAACCGCATCTTTTAGCGTCTTCAACGATTTTTTCGAAATACGGCTTGACTTTGGGGAAACGTTCGAAATACAAACGCATATACTCTCTCGCTTTCCACACCGGAATTTTCAGACTTTTCGCCAAGCCGAAATCGCTCATTCCGTAAATTATGCCGAAATTAACCGTTTTAGCGGTGCGGCGCATCGATGACGTAACCTCGTCCACGCTCACACCGAACACTTCTGCGGCGGTACGCGTGTGTATATCCGCGCCTTCTCTGTACATTTCTATCATTTTTTCGTCGCCCGAAAGATGCGCGAGAAGCCGAAGTTCGATCTGTGAATAATCGGCGGAAACAAGCGTATAACCTTTGCGCGCAATGAACAGCCCGCGAAGCTTGCGCCACTCTTCCTCGCGCACGGGAATATTCTGCAAGTTCGGCTCGGTGCTCGAAAGCCTGCCCGTCGCCGCAACCGTCTGGTTGAATTCGGTATGAACGACGTCATCCTTGTCGCGAAGTTTCTTTAATCCCTCGACGTAAGTAGAGTTTATTTTAGTGACGGAACGATATTTTTCGACCAAAGGCACAATATCGTGTTTGTCTTCGATTTCGGAAAGGATTTCAGCGCTCGTCGAACGTTTCGCGCCCTTTTTCGGATAGGGAATTTTCAGATCGTCGAACAGCACTTCCGCGAGTTGCCGCGTCGATTTCACGTTGAATTCTTTGCCCGCAAGCGCAAAAATAACCGTCTCGAGCATTTCGGCGTCTTTCGTATATTCTTTGCCGAGCTCGTCTAAAAGCTCAGTGTCCACCTTTACGCCGCGATCTTCCATTCTCATAAGAATTTTTTCGAGCGGCAACTCGACTTCGGAATACAATCTCCACGCGCCTCTACTATGGAGCTCATCCGAAAGCTCGTCATAAGCCGCCATAAGTTTTGCTGCAACCGAAGTATCGGATCCGTATTTTTTCTCCGCAAATTCTCTTACCGTCTCACCGATTTCGCGAGCGTCGGAAATGAACTGCATAAGCTCCAGATCGTCGTAATTTCTTAATACGTATCCGTTTTTTTCGCACGTCCGACAGATTTTCTTTCCGCCGTAAACGAGCTTTTTTACGTTTTCGTCGGCTAAAATATCGGCGAACAAGCGAAGCGCGTACCCCTCGGTTACCCCTTCGTCGGCAAGCGTTTTCGCCAAAGGCACGCACAACGTTTCATATGCGTTCACGGCAAAGAAAATATTGTTTTCCTCGGCGTAATAAGCGATCGTTTTTGCTTCGGAAAGCACCTGTTCAAGCTCTTGTCTGTCCGTAATCTTACGTTCTGTAAAATCGGTATTTTCGGTCTCGGTCTCGTTTTCTTCGTTTGAAAACAGTTCGGTTCTGCGCACAAGCGAACGGAATTTATTCTTTTCGAAAAATTCTTTCACTTGCGGCGTAAACGGAAAATCGTATACGAAATCGGTTGTCTTGACGTCAAGAGGAACGTTGCGATTTATTGTGGCAAGTTCGCGCGACATAATAGCCGATTCCTTGCCCGCTCGGATTTTCTCACCGAGCTTTCCTTTGATCTCGTCCGCATGCGCAAACAGATTTTCCACGTCGCCGTAGTCGGCTAATAAGGTGTGCGCGGTTTTCTCGCCTATTCCGGCAATCCCCGGGATATTGTCACTTGCGTCGCCCGCAAGAGCTTTAAATTCTATAACCTGTTGCGGCGTAAGTCCGTATTCGTTAAATAAAGTCCGCTCGTCGAATACGACGGTGTCCGAGATTCCGCGTTTAGTGTAAACAACCCGCGTCGTATCGTCTATAAGCTGAAAACTATCGCGATCGCCCGTAACGATATAAGTCATTACGTTCTTATCCTCGGCAAGCGTTCCTATTATATCGTCGGCTTCATAGCCCGCTTTTTCGACGATCGAAACGTTCATAAGCCGTAATTCTTCTTTCAGTAGCGGCAACTGTTCGGCAAGCTCGTCCGGCATTTTCTTGCGGGTTGCCTTATATCCGTCGTACATTTTGTGACGAAAAGTCGGCTCGGGCAAATCGAACGCCACGGCGATATATTTCGGTGAAAAGTCCGAAATAGCCTTTATCAGCATTGTCGTAAATCCGAAAACGGCGTGAGTAAATCGCCCCTCATCGTTATTCAACGGCGGCAGAGCGTAAAACGCTCGGTTTATCAGGCTGTTTCCGTCGATTAAAAGCAAATTGTTCATATCGATATCTCCACCGTTATTATACAATCTTTCGGCGATTTTATCAACCGTTTTTCGCCGTTCGCCGAAATAATCGCAATTTTAATATTTTACCCCTTATTCGCTTGTCAAAAACCTCAAAATATGTTATCATATTTCGGAAAGCGTTTGCCGCATATAACGTGCCGGCGTGGTGAAACTGGCAGACGCACGGGACTCAAAATCCCGCGGTAGCGATACCGTGTCGGTTCGAACCCGACCGCCGGCACCATAAGATAACCCTACCCATAAATGGGTGGGGTTATCTTATGGTTGAACAAGGTCGGAACGAAGTACCCGCTTAGCCGAGCGCGAAGCGCGAACGCCACGAGCCGCAAGGCGAGTACAAGCCGGCACAATACCGCAACACCATTCACCCCATTTATGGGTGGGTTTATCTTATGGTTGAGCAAGATCGGAACGAAGTACCCGCTTAGCCGAGCGCGAAGAGCGAACGCCACGAGCCGTAAGGCGAGTACAAGCCGGCACAATACCGCATCACCATTCACCCCACCCATTTATGGGTGGGTTTATCTTATGGTTGAGCAAGATCGGAACGAAGTACCCGCTTAGCCGAGCGCGTAGCGCGAACGCCACGAGCCGCAAGGCGAGTACAAGCCGGCACAATACCGCAACACCATTCACCCCATTTATGGGTGG
>CAKQPR010000009.1 GCA_934270565.1 uncultured Clostridia bacterium
CGAAAAAGAGGCGATCGGGATTGCCCGCAAAATTTGCTACTTCAACGTAAAGGAGACGCTTAAAATATGAAAATGACTTTCCGCTGGTACGGCGAAAAGGATTGTATTCCGCTGTCGTACATCAAGCAGATTCAGGGAATGACGGGCGTGGTTACCGCCGTTTACGACGTTCCCGTAGGCGAAGTCTGGGACTTGGAAAAACTCGTTCGGCTCAAAGAACTTGCGGCTGCCGCGGGACTCGAAACCGAAGTAATCGAATCCATTCCCGTTCACGAGGATATAAAACTCGGTCGCCCGACCCGCGACAAACTCATCGCCAACTACGCGCAAAACATAATAAATTGCGGTAAAATCGGCGTAAAATGCGTTTGCTACAACTTTATGCCCGTTTTCGACTGGTTCCGGACGAATCTTCGCTACGAACACGCCGACGGCAGCAACTCGCTTTCGTACAGCGAGGCGGACTTCAAAAAACTCGCCCGCAACAATCTTCGTCTTCCCGGCTGGGACGAGAGTTACACGCAAGGCGAACTCGGCGCGCTCCTTGCCGCGTACGACGAAATGACGCACGAGAGACTGTTCGACAACCTCGTGTATTTCTTAAACGGAATAATGCCGGCGTGCAGGGAGGCGGGTGTAAATTTGGCTATTCACCCCGACGACCCGCCGTGGGATATTTTCGGGCTTCCGCGAATCGTGGGGCGCGAAGAGGACTACGACCGTCTTTTCGCCGCCGTTCCCGATCCGCATAACGGCATCACGTTCTGTACGGGTTCGCTCGGCGCGGGCAAATTCAACGACCTTCCTAAAATGGCGAAAAAGTACGCAAAACGCATCTACTTCGCGCACCTTCGCCAACTAAAATTCACGTCCGATACCGATTTTTACGAAAACGGTCACCGCACCGCGGACGGAGACGTGGATATTTACGCGATAGTCAGGGCTCTTAGCGAGGGCGGGTTCGACGGCTACGTCCGTCCGGATCACGGAAGAAACGTGTGGGGAGAAAATGCAAAGCCGGGGTACGGTCTGTTCGACCGCGCGATGGGCGCGGCGTACCTTAGCGGACTTTTCGAGGCTGTCGAAAAAGACATAAAAAACGCAAAGAGAGGATAACAAAATGAAAAAATTACCGTTTGAAATCGATCTTAAAGGGAAAACCGCCGTCATCACCGGCGCGGGAGGGGTTATTTGCGGCTCGTTCGCCCGCGCGCTTGCGGCGTGCGGAGCGTCCGTCGCGCTTCTGGACGTAAATTACGACGCGGCGAAAGCGGTCGCCGACGAAATAGGCGATAACGCGCTCGCCGTAAAATGCAACTGCCTCGACAAGCAAAGCATAACCGAAGCAAAAAAGACGGTTGACGAGCGTTTCGGGGGAACGGATATTCTCATCAACGGCGCGGGCGGAAACAACCCGAAAGCGACCTGCGACAACGAGTATATGACGCCCGAAACGAAAGGGGTAAAGGACTTTTTCGCGCTCGAAGAAAGCGGACTTAAATTCGTTTTCGACCTCAATATAACCTCGGCGTTTCTCGTAACGCAGGTTTTTGCCGAGGATATGACGAAAACGGGCGGAAATATAATAAATATCAGTTCGATGAACGCGTTCCGACCGCTTACAAAAATTCCCGCGTACTCGGCGGCAAAAGCGGGCATAAGCAACTTTACGCAGTGGCTCGCCGTGCATTTCGCGCCGTGCGGAATAAGGTGCAACGCAATCGCCCCCGGATTCTTCGTTACCAATCAGAACCGCGGACTGCTGTATGATAAGGACGGCAATCCCACGCCGCGAACGGGCAAAATTCTCGCCGCCACGCCCATGCGCAAGTTCGGCGAAATCGATGACCTTACCGGTGCGCTTTTATGGCTTTGCTCGGACGAGGCGAGCGGCTTCGTGACGGGTACGGTTATCCCCGTGGACGGCGGATTCTCGGCTTACAGCGGAGTGTAAAAAACTGCATGCAGAATGCTTGTTGTGTAGAGATATATAAGTTTATTCTGTCCAATCGGTAAACAACAATAAATGGTGGTTTTCACTCTGATGACCTATTTACTTTTGATGTATTAAGAAAATATTTACATGATTTAACTTTCAATCGTCAGGATATTCAAAGCTTAATTGAACCACCTTTATCTGTTTGGACACAAACGCTTAATGATTATGTTGCAACAGCAATAAGTGAAGAACACAAGAAAAAACTTCGTTATTTTCAATCGTATCTTTTATTTATTTTTAACTCTTATGATTTGCAATTTGAGCGAATAACGGCAAATATGATTTCCGAAATAAAAATTTAAGTTCTCAAAGCTTTAGGTCGCTATTATAGCACTCCACTACAATAACAATATCGCCAATGGTTCATCTTGACAAGTTCGCATTCGTTTCGTCTGAGTTCACCAAAAATAGCCCCACACTTTTGTGTGGGGTTATTTTTTTGCGACACAATGAAAGGAAAGACTTTTTTGTTTGCTTTAATGTCATTTCGACCGAAGCTTAGCGGCGTAAGCCGTAAGCGGAGTGGAGAAATCCCCCGCGGAAGAAAGGGAGGCTTTATCGGGCTGATATTTTTCTATCGTTGGGGATTCCTCGACTACGGCTATGCCTCCGCTCGAAATGACGGCGGCTTAGTATCGCTCCGCTTGGTTGGCGGGCGAACGAGGAACGCCCTGCTTATGTCGGTAATAGGTGCACTATCTACTTATTAGTTGCTATGCGGTATTTCTGAAAAAAAGTCTATGATAAGGTCGCTGCGGGGAATTCCGACGGGCGGTAAGCGTTTTGCTTGTAATATATGTGATGAGCCGTCACATTTAAGCGGGCTGTTCTTCCGTATGGGACAAATGCAAACAGGCAGAACGAGAAGTTTATTTTTTATCTAAAGTACTGAAAAGCGTAGCGGCAGATATGTCGGATGATGCGTTATTGATTGAATTGATCAGCTCGTCGTATCTGAAATCTTCTAGTCTTTGCTTGTAGTATTCTTTGTCTTTTTCGCTCATATCGCTGCATTTCAGATAATCATAATAAAGGAGTCTGACATGAGGAATAATGTTCGGACCTTTTTTTAATTTGAGATAAGACAAGATCGCCGCATATAATAAAAGCAGAGACAAAAAAGGATACGTTTTCCGAAATTCAGGCAACGTATCCTTTATTTTGCGTGACGAGGCGGGTTTTTACCGCGCCGCCGTCCGAAATTTCTATCACTCTGCCGCCGCGATATTCCGTTTTGTAACGGAAAGTCGGGTAAGCGGTGAAGTCCATGCTCATACCGTAGCTCAGCGTTATGCCGTTCGAGAGGCGGGTTATCGAATAATTGTTCTTGTGGTCGTGCCCGCAGAAAACCCATTTTGTGAAGTCGGATTGTTCGATCGCGGAGTAAAGTCCGTTTTGCGTTCCGAACGAAACGTTTTCGCTTTTTGCGCCGCTCGTAAGGATATAATCGGCGTTCCCCGCGGCGTATTCGTTATAATAATCGTCGTACTCGGGGATCGGAACGTGCATAAACAAAAGATTGCTTGCCGTCGGGTTTTCGGCTTTGAGCTTTTCTGCGGTCGAGACGTACCGCCCGACGCCCGCTTCGCTCACGCCCGCATACTTTCTTATCCCCGTCGAGCCGCCGCTGTCGAGAAAAATAAGCGACGAGGCAAGCTTGCCGTCGAAATTTATCTTTATATAGTAGTTGCCTTCCTCGTCCGCGGTCGATCCGCGCATAAAGAGCGAATACGGTGCGGTTTCGAGTTTTTCGGCAACGTAACGCTTGCCCGCCGTGCCTTCGCCGTCGTGATTGCCGAAGCAGAACGCGTAAGGGGTCGCGAGCTTTTCGAAAAGCGTCGTGAGAGCGTTTATTTCGCGGTACGAATTGCGCGTTCCCGAAGTGGCGAAAATAGGGGAGAGCGCGTCGCCCGTGATCGCGATAAAGTCGGGATTTACCGCCTCGACGCATTTAATCAATTCGTCCGCAAGTTTCTTATCCTCCGAAAGCGAGAATATTCCGCACCCGAAGTGAATATCCGACAGCTGAAGAATTTTCAGTTCGGTTTTGCCCGTAACGTTAAGTTCGGCGTAACCTTCCTCGATGTGTTTTTCGGCGGTTATTCCGACGGGCGAAGTATGGGAAATATCGAGCCCCGCAACGTAACGCTCGGTCGCGCCGCAACCCGCAAACCACGCGACGATCACGAAAATCGCCGCAAGCGCGATAACCGCAAGAAGGCTTATCGCAACTATCCTGCGGCGGTTGCGCGGTTTCGAAACGGCGGTTACTTCGGCGTTATTTTCGGTTTTCGGGTCATAATCCATACTTTAATTATATATCTGTTTTCTCGGTTTTGCAACCGTTTGCGGCGAAAAAGACGATTTATACGAAAAAACCGCTCGCAAAAGCGAACGGCTTCGACGCTGGTCGGAGTGACGGGATTTGAACCCACGACCTCATGGTCCCGAACCATGCGCGCTACCATCTGCGCTACACCCCGAAAGTCAGCATATATGAGTATAATAAAATACGGCGGTTTTGTCAACCGTTTTGCGGGTGACGGCAAAAATTATTTGCGGGCGAGCGGGGCTTATCGACGAAAATCGCGGTAAAACCGTTGTTTCTGCGGCGATTATTCGGAGCGGTCGGCTCTCGTCGGATTTTGGCGTTTCGCAATGCCGATATGCTGTTTGGGCGAAACACCCGCAAACGCTTTGAAAACCTTTGAAAAGTAGAGAGGATCGGAAAATCCCGAAAGGCGCGCGACGTCCTGCACGCTTTCCATGCCCTTGTCGAACAGCGCGCAGGCGTTCTGAATCCGTATCTGGCTGAGGTACTCCGAAAAATTTATTCCGAATTCCCGCTTGAACACTCTCGAAAGGTATTTCGTGTTGTACGAAAACTTTTTCGCGAGGTACTGTATCGTAAGCTCGGGATTTCCGAAGTTTTCGTCAACGTATTTCTTTATTTTCTTGGGCGTTTCGTGCGACAGATCGTCCGAGCGGTATGCGCCCGACTTTGCGGCGATCGCTCCGAACACGCAAAGCAGCAAGCCTTCGGCGTACAGTTTAAGCGCTTCCGCCCGAAGCGGCAGAGCGTTCTCCCAAACGTTTTCGCTTATCCCGACGTCCGAGAAAATGAAGTTTTTTTCGTCTATGCCGAGTCCGTCGAATATCCTCGGCGCGCGCGACCCCGTGAAACCGACGTAGTAATATTTAAAATCTTCTCTTGATTCGATTCCGTAAGGAACGGACGGAATACAGAAAAACACGTCACCTTGTTTCAGACGGTATTCCGCGTTCTGCGTTCTGAAAACCGCCGTTCCCGATATGACGAAATGCATTCGGTAATAGGCGAGTATGCGCCATTTATCGAATATCTGCGGCTTCGTTTCGAGTACGAAATGCAGGGGCGTAAGGTCTTCGCCCACGATTTCGGCGGGCACGAATCTGCAAACGTTGTTGTCGGTCATAACGTTTCCTCCGATTTAATTTTAGCGCGGGGCGGCGATAAAGTCAAACGTTTATGCCGTTTCGGGTGGAGAAATTCCATATTTTAGCGGAATATATCCATTTACTTTTGCCCGCAAGCGTGATAAAATAAACGTGACAAAGCGATCGGGGAAACCGATCGGCACGGAGGAGACAATGAAAAAAGTAAGAGTAGGCGTGCTCGGAGCGTTCCGCGGAACGAGTATGATCAATTATTGCAAGATCGCGGACAACGCGGAAGTGGTTGCGATCTGCGACAAGTGGAAAGAGGGGCTCGATATTCAGAAAAAGTCGAACGAAGGACTGAATATCGCGTACTTCGACAATTTCGACGATTTTATAAAATACGATATGGACGCGGTGGTGCTCGCGAATTACGCGACCGAACACGCGCCGTTCGCGATAAGGTGCATGGAAGCGGGTAAACACGTTTTCTCGGAAGTCCTTCCCGTGCAGACGATGAAAGAAGCCGTCGAGCTCGTCGAGTGCGTCGAGCGCACGGGGCTGGTTTACGCTTACGGCGAGAACTACTGCTATATGCCCGCGCCTTACGAGATGCGCAAGCTTTACCGCGAGGGAAGAATAGGCAAGCTCGAATACGCCGAGGGCGAGTATGTTCACAACTGCTGCCCGTTCTGGCCGAGCATCACTTACGGCGACAAAAACCACTGGCGCAACACTATGTACGGAACGTATTATTGCACCCATTCCGTAGGTCCGATCATTCATATTTCGGGGCTTCGTCCGGTGTCCGTAGTCGGTATGGAAAGCACGCTCAACCAAAGATCGCTCGAGCTCGGACGAAAGGGAGCGGCGTTCGGTATGGAAATCGTCACGCTCGAAAACGGCGCGATCGTGAAGAGTATCCACGGCGACCTCTATAAGAATTCGATTTTCTATTCGGTTTACGGCAACAAAGGGCGCATGGAATCGGCGAGAGAATCGGCGCTTTGCGGCGACGTAAAGCGGATTTACGTCGAAAGCGACGATTATCAGGGCGCTTACGGCACCGAAAAACGCGAGGATTATATCGTCGAAGAGAAGAACGAAAAGGAAAACGTTTTCGGACACGGCGGGTCGGATTTCTGGTCGATGTACAATTTCATACAGAAGATCCGCGGCGACGAAACCGCCGACACGATAGACGTTTACGAAGCGCTCGATATGTCGATGTGCGGCATGTTCGCGTACCGCTCGATCCTCGCGGGGAACGTTCCCGTCGCGATACCGAACCTTCGCGACAAGGCGGAACGCGAAAAGTACCGTAACGACGTGAAATGCACCGATCCCGCGGTTGCGGGCGATCAGTATATCCCGCCCTATCACGGCGGCGAGCCGGATATTCCCGACGAAGTGTACGACCGCGCGAGAGAATTGTGGCTTAAAGACCTTCATTCGGATACCGGATACAGTCACGCGGCGTTCCATCAGGGCGAAAGCGAGAAAAAGTAAAGAGTTTCGGGCGCGTTGCGATAGCTGCCGTGCGGCGGCTTGGCGGCGCGCTTTTTTACGGTAATATGTGGAAGTACTATTTGATGATCGCGGCGGCTACCGTCCTGTACGCGTTTCAGTTCGTTTTTTCGAAGCTCTATCAGCGCGAAAAGGGCTCGTCCTTTTTTTATTCGACGATTTTCGGAGGAATAGTATGTTGCGTTTCCGTGCCGTTTCTGCTTGCGCTCAACGGTTGGGAATTCGAGTTTACGCCGTTTTCCTTTCTGATCGCGCTCGCGTATGCCGCCGACGTAACCGTTTGCGCGGTGTTCGGCGCGAAAACGCTGTCGCGGGCGAATATGTCCGTCTATTCGCTGTTTCTGATGCTCGGCGGAATGTTTTTGCCGTTTCTGTACGGGCTCGCTCTCGGCGAAAGCTTTACCGCCGTCAAAGGTATCGCGATCGCGTGCGTTCTCGCGGCTATGATTTTCTCGCTCCGCAAGGAAGAGGGCAAAACGACCGATCGGTTTACCGTGATCTGCTTTATCGTCATTTTCGTTACGAACGGACTTACCGGCGTGCTTACCTATATGCACCAGCGCGCGTCGCAACCGATCGCGAGCCCGAGCGGGTTTTTACTGCTGTATAATATCTGCCGTCTCGTCTTTTCGGTCGTTACGGCGGGTTGCGTTTACCTTTACGGCAGGAAAAAGGACGCGGGACTGCTCGAAATCAGCGGCGCTTCCGAAAAACGCGCTTCGGGGCGCGGCAAAAACCTTGCGATCGCGCTCGTAGCGGCGGCAGGCTACGCGGTAATGAACGGTTGCGCGGCGCTTCTTACCACAATCACCGCTTCGGTTGTGGACGCGGGCGTTCAGTCAACTATCGTTACGGGCGGCGTAATGGCGCTCACGACGATAAACGGCTTTATTTTCGGCGAAAAACCGACGGGACGAACGCTGCTCGGACTGACGTTCGCGATTGCGGGAACGGTTCTTATAATCATATAACGGAATTTGCTTTGATTGCGCCCGACGCGTTTCGGGCGTTTTTTAAATTTTAGAGCGAGAAAATCGGTTCGGAGCGGCAAACGGCTTGCAAAATGGCGCGGAATGTTATATAATAAATAATCGGAAAAGAAAAATCGAGAGGTTACAAGATGAAACTCGGAGTAGTAGGATTGCCGAACGTGGGCAAAAGCACGCTTTTCAACGCGATTACGGAAGCGGGCGCGGAGTGCGCGAACTATCCGTTCTGCACGATCGAACCCAACGTGGGCGTGGTTGCCGTTCCCGACAAGCGGCTCGACGTTCTGGGCAAAATGTACAACACGAAAAAGATCACGCCCGCCGTACTCGAATTCGTGGATATAGCGGGGCTCGTCAAGGGCGCGAGCGCGGGCGAAGGGCTCGGAAACAAGTTCCTTTCGCATATCCGCGAAGTGGACGCGATCGTTCACGTCGTGCGCTGTTTCGACGACGAAAACATAATTCACGTCGAAGGCTCGGTCGATCCCGTCCGCGACATCGAGACGATCAACCTCGAGCTCGAGCTCGCCGACCTCGAAACGGTGAAAAAACGGCTGGATAAAGCCGAAAAATACGTCAAAACGGGCGAAAAGAGCTACGCGGACGAAGCCGAGCTTCTCCGTAAAATCACCGCCGCGCTCGAAAGCGGCAAAAGCGTCCGCTCGATAGCGATGAACGACGACGAAAAGGCGATGACGAAAGGGTTTTTCCTGCTTACGTCCAAGCCCGTCATCTATTGCGCGAACGTTGCCGAAAAGGATATCGGCAAGCCGAACAAGTACGTTGACGAAGTGCGCGCTTTCGCCGAAAAGGAAGGCAGCAAGTGCCTCGAAATTTGCGCCAAGGTCGAAGAGGAAATAGCTCAGCTCGGCGATCCCGAGGAAAAACAGATGTTTCTCGACGATCTCGGGCTTCACGAAAGCGGACTTAACCGCATTATCGCCGAGGGTTACGACCTGCTCGGGCTCATAAGTTACCTTACGGCGGGCGAAAAAGAAGTCCGCGCGTGGACGATCGAGAAGGGCACGAAAGCACCGCAAGCCGCGGGTAAGATTCACAGCGACTTCGAAAAGGGCTTTATCCGAGCCGAAATCGTGAATTACGACGATCTGGTCGAGGCGGGCGGGTTCAATCAGGCTAAGGAAAAAGGCAAGGTAAGAAGCGAGGGCAAGGATTACGTTTTCCGCGACGGAGACGTGGCGCTGTTCCGCTTCAACGTGTGAGGAATTTCAGTTATGGATTATAAAAAACCTATCGCCGAAGCGATTGAACTCGACGGCGTTACGACCGAAGAAATCTATTCGTCGCTCGCCCCTACGCCCGACCTCAGTCGCGGCGACCTCTGCCTGCCGTGCTTTAAATTTTCGCGCGTGCTTCGTCTCGCGCCGCCCGCAATCGCACAAAAAATCAAGGACGTTACCGATTTTTCGCGACTTGACTTTGTTTCGGACGTGAAAGTCGAGGGCGGATACCTCAACTTTTATTTCGACCGCGAAAAGATCGTAAAGGCTACGATCGAAGAGCTCGACCGCACCGCCTGTCGTCCGCACGAACAGAACGGCAAGACGATCTGCATCGATTATTCGTCCATAAATATCGCCAAGCCTTTCCATATCGGGCATTTGCTTACGACGGCGATCGGCGGTTCGCTTTACCGCATTTACAAATATCTCGGCTACAACGCCGTCGGCATAAACCACCTCGGCGACTGGGGCACGCAGTTCGGCAAAATGATCGCGGCGTACCTGCGCTGGGGCGACGACGCGGACATCGAAAAACGCGGTGTGAGAGCGCTTCTGGATCTTTACGTCCGTTTCCACACCGAAGCCGAAAAAGACCCCGCGCTCGACGAAGAGGGAAGAGCCTGGTTCAAGAAAATCGAGGACGGCGACGAAAAAGCGCTTGCGATTTTCGGCAAATTCAAGGAAATCACGCTCGAAGAAGTCAAAAAAGTTTACGACCGCCTCGGAATTACTTTCGATTCGTATGCGGGCGAAAGTTTCTATAACGACAAAATGCAGCCCGTCATCGACGAGCTTCGCGCTAAAGGCCTTCTGACCGAAAGCGAAGGAGCGGAAGTCGTAAACCTCGACGATTACGGTATGCCGCCCGCGCTTATCTTAAAGAGCGACGGCGCGACGCTTTACGCCACGCGCGACCTCGCCGCCGCGTTCTACCGCAAAAAGACCTACGATTTCTACAAGTGCCTGTATGTGGTCGCGTATCAGCAGAACCTGCATTTCCGTCAGCTTTTCAAAGTGCTCGAACTTATGGGTTGCGACTGGGCGAAGGACTGTGTGCACGTTCCGTTCGGTATGGTTTCGCTCGAAGGGCAGGGCGCGCTTTCCACGCGCAAGGGCAACGTCGTTTT
This sequence comes from uncultured Clostridia bacterium, assembly GCA_934270565.1. GTDB lineage: Bacteria > Bacillota > Clostridia > Christensenellales > Pumilibacteraceae > UBA10677. The sequence continues at coordinate 10,304 of CAKQPR010000009.1, forward strand.
CCTCGACGAAGTGCTCGATACCGCCGAAAAGAAAGCGCTCGCCGTGATCGAACAGAAGAGCCCGAACCTCAATAACAAAGCCGAAATCGCCCGCGAAGTCGGGGTGGGAGCGGTCGTGTTCGGTGCGCTCGCCAACAGCCGTATCAAGGATATTGCGTTTTCTTACGACAAAGCGCTGTCTTTCGACGGCGAAACCGCGCCTTACCTTCAGTATACGCACGCGCGTTGCTGTTCCGTCATCGAAAAGGCGGGCGAGGTGAACGCCGCACCCGATTATTCGGTGCTTACCGACGACGATTCGTTCGCGCTCGCAACCAAGCTCACCGCGTTCGATCAGGCAGTCGTTACCGCCGGCGAGCGTTACGAACCCAGCGTGATTTCCGGTTATCTTCTCGACCTCGCCAAGCTTTACAACCGTTTCTACCTTTCCTCCCGTGTTCTCGGCGAGCCCGCCCCCGTTCAGTCCGCGCGCCTCGCTCTCACCCGACTTACCCGCGACGTTTTAAGAACGGGATTGAATTTACTACTAATCTCCGCCCCCACCTCAATGTGATTTTGACGGCGGCTTTTCGCGAATAACTTCATAAAACTACAAAATCCCGAACATCGCCGTACCTATAGTACTGTCTCGTTCGGGATTTTTTGTTTTCTTCGTTATTCATCGAAAATCCGCTCGTCAAAATAATACCTGTTCAGGAACGTTAGTTTCGATCCCGAGTACGCCGTACTCGTAGTACGCTGTCGCGCCGACCGCGGGGCGTTTTTTCGTCTGACGAAAAAATAACCTCGTCACATAATAGCATTTTAGGTGCATTAGTTTCTAACCATAGTTCGCCGTGCCTCTTGTCTTTCCGACAGACGGCTTTCGCGCATTTCATCGAAAATAACCTCGACGGCGAGCCGCCGTAGGCAAGTCGGCGATGCCTGTACTTAGTTTTGATATAATAGATATGGGTGTTTCCCGTTTGCCCGCAAAGTATTCCTTATTTGATTATGGAATAACCTCGTCACATAATAACATTTTAGAAACGTTGATTTAATCTGTTTGTACGCCCTTGCGTTATCCGCAGGGCGTTTTTTTGTTGTAGATAAATATGTTCTTTGTCCGCAAATCCGCGCAAGCGGACATATCAAGGCCCCTTTGTGCAAAGGGGGCTCCCGACGTAAGTCGGGTGGGGGATTGTAATGTTACTGAACGAATAATCCTACCGCTACTCGGATCGCTAACGCTCACACTCGTGCCACCTCCCGGCTCGTAGCATAGCTACTTCGCCGCTTTGGCTAAAAACAGTCACCTGTGGACTGTTTTTACGGTGCTTCGCACCGCCGCGTCGCGCCCCCTCGGGGGAAGGCTTGAATTCAGTCGCTTTTTAATGTCATTTCGACCGAAGGCGTAGCCGTAGTGGAGAAATCCCCCGCGGAAGTCACCCGATTACGTTCCTGTTACTACATTTTCGACCTTATTTGGTCGGCGCAGCCGACGGTAGGGCGGTTCGCCCTCGGACCGCCGCATAACGTAAAGCTTCGGGTGAAAATAAAAGTACCGTTCACTTGCGACCGTATTCGCTCCCGCCTTGGTCTCGACTGCGCTCGGCGCGGAGCCCGCGCTGGCGAGTATTTTGGGATAGTTGTGTTCGATTGTTTTTGTTTCTGATGCAGGGGATTTCTCGACTACGGCTTCGACTGCGCTCGAGATGACAACGTGTCCGTTTGGCGGCGGGGCGAGGGCGCCCCGCCCTACCGAGGCGGTGTTGCGCCCGCCAAGGATTTGTCGTATACAAACAAACTACCTGCGGGCGGACGAGGAACGCCCCTACCACGCTTTAACAAACGTTACGGAAGTCGCCCGATAACCACACTATAACACCCATTTTCGACCTTTAAAGCGTTGCGGGGTCCGGGACACAGTCGCAAGTGTCCCAGCGGCTTTTTTGCTACTTTTTTCTCCGCCTGAAAAAAGTAGTATACATTTTCCTTTCTTTCTAAAAGAAACCTGTTTGTCTCATTTCCGAAAGAGAGCCATAGCGGCAGCGAGCGGTGCGGTATTCGGTACTAAAAGCGGGTGAAAAACGCGGTAAATTCTTCCATACGGGTAGCCGAAACGGTAAATTCGACGGAGGCGGGCGAAATTTGCGGTATACTATCCGAAACGGTCGGTATTGACAACAAAAATGCGTGCGTGATATACTTACGTCGAAAACGATCGAAAATCCGATTATAGCCGCGGGGAGCGGCGGGGCGAACGATGAACAAGATAAACGAAATTTTACCGAAACTTAACGACGAGGGTATATTTTTCGACTGGGCGACGTTTGCGCGGCGCAAGGTCGTGGAAAATATGTCGTTTACGGCGCCGAATGACTTTTACATATCGGTGTTCGGGCGGGAGAAGTGGCCTGCCGACCGCGAGCCGATGCACAGGAAAGAGGGGTTGAACACGATCGGCTTCGTGCTGTCGGGCAAAGGCTATCTGATCTGCGGCGACAGACGGTACGAAATAGGCAAAAATTCCTACTTTTTGCTTCCTTACGAAACGGCGATTACGTTCGGGGTAAATCCCGACGATCCGTGGGAATACGTTTATTTCGACGTGAGCGGGATAAATCAGGACTGGGTGCTCGATTCGGCGGGGTTTGGCGAAAGTCTCGTCATGCACGACGAGAACGGCGAAATCAAGCGGCTTGCGACCGAGCTTTACCAGAGCGCGCTCGAAAGCGGCAGGTGTTCGTTCCGTACTACGGGGCTTATGTATCTTCTCGCGGACGCGATGGCGCGCAATCACCGCGCGGGTAAGCCGCTCAACATAAACGCGTACCTGTTGCAGGCGCTGAACTACATAGGCAACAACTTCACGAAAATCAGCGTGGGCGAAATCGCCGATCACTGCGGAATAAGCGTTACGTACCTCAGCAAGCTTTTCCGCCGCGAGCTGAAAATGAGCCCGATAGAATTCGTGACTTACTACCGCGCGATGGTCGCCGAAAGCTTTCTGAACTGGTCGCAACTGCCGCTTAGGGAGATCGCGAAAAGCGTCGGTTACAACTCGGAAAAGTACCTTATAAAAGTTTTCAGATCGGTGTACGGAATAACCCCCGAGCAATTCAGAAAGAAAGTACAGGGAAAGGAGAAGAAATAACTATGAAAAAGAAACTGCTTTGTTTATTGCTTGCGGCGGCGACGGTTTTCGCTGTCGGTTGCGACGGCGCTCAGAAGCCGAGCCTTACCGAAATTCCCGAATATTCGGTCGTAAAACCGCTCGAATTCGACGCGTGGCTCGGACCGAAAACCTCGGACGAAGCGCTCCGGGACTACGCGGACTGCGGGTATACCGTTTATCATCTTCAGTCGGGTAATTTCGACGTGACGGACACGCGCAAGTCGAACGGCGAGCTCAACGCTCAGCTCGACCGCATTTTTACAAAATCCAAGGAGTACGGGCTCAAAGTCGTGCTCGCGCCGACCGCCGTAAACACTTCGGCAACGAGCATCGTGCCATTCGAATACACCTATTCGCGCGTGGGTGAAACGCTCGAAAAATGGAAGGACGATCCGACTTTTTACGGATTTATGCCGTCCGACGAAACGACGCTCGACAAGCCGCTCGTGACTTCGATCGGCGGGCTAAAGTATATGAAACGCGCCTACGACCGATCGATCGACTTTTTGCGCGACGATTATCTTTTCTTCTCGCAGAAGTTCCCGAACAAGTACTTCGAGACGACGCTTTTGGGAATTCCGAACGGGTCGGATAAGAATATGCCGTACTTTACGGACAGTTCGCGCTCGTTCGCCGAGTATATGGACTGCTACTACAACGACCTTATAAAGTATATGCCCGCCTCCGAGCGCGTTTACTCTCACGACGCATACCCGTTCTCTCTCGCGAACGGCAAATACAAGTACGAGGATCGCTTTGTGGGATCGCTCGAAGGGATCGCCGTCCGCGCGGAAAAGGCAGGCGCGAAAAAAGGTATGTACACGCAGAATCACCATTCGATATTCAACGGTGAAGCGATAACCTATCAGTACTATACCGCGATGACCTATGGCTATACGCATTTCACGACCTACTGCTATACCGACGAGTGGGGAGAGAAACAATACTCGACGACGAACGGCGGCGTAAAAACGGACAACTATTACTACTATAAAGCCGCTCACGAAAAAGTGAAAACCATGGAAGCGGTATACTCGAATTTCTGCGACCGCAGAGTGGGTACGATGGGTATACTCGGAGCGACGCAAGGCGATAAAACGTGGCGAAAGTGTACCGAGATGAGCGAAAAGCTTCCTCTTATAAAGAGCGCGTCTGCCGAATTCGATTTACTTATCGGCGCGTTCACGGACAGCGAGGGCAATTACGGATATATGCTCGCTAACCAGAAGATGCCGGACGACAAGACCCCGAACAAGGTAGAAATCGATTTCAAAGGAGTGAAAAAAGTCGCGGTGTGGGCGGACGGCAAGCCCGCCGAAACCGTTGAAGCGAAGAACGGCAAATTCGGCGTAACGCTCGCTTCGGGCGGCGGCGCGTTCATAGTCCCGCTTGCGTGAGGTGAAAATGAAAATCTTCGACATGAGCAAATACGACGACTACCCGAAAAGTCTTCGTAAAAACAAGTATAAGTTCATAATCTGCATGCTCGCGATTTCGGTCGTGAGCTTCGCGGTTTTCTACGTGTACGTCAATATAAACTCGATACTTCTCGCGTTCAAGGAGTTCGTCGGCTACGGCGACGACGGAAAATCGGTTTATAAGTGGTCGTTCGTAAACTTCCGAAAACTGTTTGCCGAGCTTTCGGGCGGCGAGTCGTCCACAAGCTTGCTACTCGCGCTCAGAAACACGCTTCTGCTTTTTTTCTGCGGCAACGCGGTGGCGTTCCCGATGGGCTGCGTCGTCAGCTATTATCTGTGGAAGAAAATCCGCGGCTACAAGTTTTTCAGAACGGTTTTCTATATTCCGTCCGTACTCTCGTCCGTCGTAATGGTGCTCATTTACAAGAACATGGTCGCGCCCAACGGACTTATCAGCTCGATAAACATCGCGATAAAAGGCGTTCCGCTTCCGGCGCTTCTGCAACAGGACTCCACCGCGATATGGATGATTTTCATCTATAACACGTGGGTCGGGTTTGCGGGCGACTATATTCTTCTTACCGGCGCGCTCATGCGTATCCCCGAAGAAATAATCGAGTCGGCAAAGCTCGACGGCGCGTCGCCCGTGGTCGAATACTTCCGTATCTGTATTCCGCTTTGCTGGCCCACGCTCTACATAATCCTTATTCAGAAAATCGCCGGCGTTTTAAGCGCGGACGGACCTATACTTCTGATGACGCAGGGCGCGCACAACACGACTACGCTCGGCTACTGGTCGTATTCGCAGGTCTTTATCAACGGTTCTTACGAATACGCTTCCGCCGTCGGACTTATGATGACGCTCGTCATCGCGCCGATCGCGATAGTTTCCAAAAATCTGCTCGGGAAGGTGTACAAAGATGTCGAATTCTGACGTATTGTCCGTAAAAATCGAAGAACAGTCGGTAAACGCCGGCAAAAAACTCAGATCCGCAGGCGGGTTCCGATGGAGCGCGGGTTCGGTCATATTCTTTATCGTGTTCGCGCTTTACGCGGCGAGCCTGCTCGGGTCTCTTCTGTGGGTGTTCGAAAACTCGCTCAAGACGAAGTACGAGTACATGGAAAGCGTAGTGCGGCTTCCCGCTAAGTGGCTGTTCTCCAACTACATAAAAGCGTTCGAAGTGCTTCGGATAAACGATCAGAACGCGCTTTCGATGCTGTTCAACTCGCTGTGGCTGTCGCTCGCGCGCCCCGCAATAAGCATCGCGACATCGTGCATGGCGTCTTACGTTATGGCAAAGTACAAGTTCCCGTGCAGAGGTCTCATCTGGGGCATAATGCTCACGACGATGGTCATTCCGATCTACGGCAGCGGTTCGGCGACGCTTATTCTTTACAAAAACCTGCACTTTTACGATTCGCCGCTGCTGCTTATAACGTCGGTGACGGGCTTAGGCGGCAATATGATGATAATCGCGGCGTTCGAGAGCGTTTCGAAGAGCTATATGGAAGCGGCGTTCGTCGAGGGCGCGGGACACTTCCGCGTGTTCTGGCAGATAATGCTTCCGCAGATTTCCGGACTTCTGTCCGCGCTGTTCATTATGGCGTTCGTCGGCGGGTGGAACGACTATATGACTTCGATCATGTATCTGCCGAGCTACCTCACGTTGTCCACGGGTCTTTACATTTTCCAGCAGATAAACGCCCGCACGCTCGATATCCCCGTACTTTTCGCGGGAGCGCTGATGTGTATGATCCCGACGAGCGTTCTTTACGTCGTGTTTCAGGATAAGTTTATGAATCTGTCGTTCGGCGGCGGTATCAAAGGCTAAAATTTTACGGAGGAGTTTATGAAAAAGTTTTTTACGAAATTGATTGCGGCGGCGCTTGCGGTTACGAGCGCGTTCACGGTAGCGGCGGGTTGCGGCTCGGATAAAGCCGACCCGAACACGCTCACTATCCGAGCGGCTAATACCGGGTTTAACCTCAACTGTATTACCGCGATCGCGAAGGAATTCGCCCGCATCGAAAAATGCAAGGTCAAAATCGAATCCACCGCTATTATGGATCAGGACCTTAACAAGCTTGTAAACGATTACGAAATGGAAGATATTTTCTTCGTTTCGGGGACCAACAAAGCGCCCGAAGTCATTCGTCAGAAAAAGTTTCTCGAAATAGACGACGTGTGGAACGCGATCCCCGACGGCGAGGATAAACCGATAAAAGACAAGGTTTTCGCGACTTTCCGCGACGATTCGTACAACTACGACGGGCATTACTATTCGCTTCCTTACGAGGTTCAGCTCGGCGGCATCGCTTACAACAAAACCACGCTCGACGATGTTTACGGCGAGGGCAACTGGACTCTTCCCAAAACCACCGACGGCTTTACGGATATGGCGAAAGACGTTTCTTCGCGCGGCGCGTGGGGCGTAACGTTCACCACTTCTCAACCTTACTGGACGCTCGCCATCAAAACGTGGACGGTGCAGTATCACGGCGTTGAAGATTACACGCGCCTTGCTTCCGGCTACTACAAAAAACCGGACGGGACGTGGGAGTTCTCGCAGAACGGCGAGTGCCTCGATCAGACGATCGGACAAAAACGCACCTACGAGGCGCTCTATAACGTTATGAATAAGGACAAGGGCATTGCCTCGACCTATTGTGAAGCTATGGATTTCGCGCAGATGCAGACTTCGTTCGCCGGACTCGGTTACAAGCCCGCCGACGAGAAGAAAGTCGCATTCACCCCGACCGGCGCATGGCTTTTCGAGGAAAACAACGACGATTTCAAATATGCGGGCACGACCCCGGGGTTTTTCAACGTAGTGCTCAGCGCGGCGGTCGAAAGACTCAGCTTTTACGAGGAAAAGGGCACCGATTACTACACGCTTTCCGTAGCTAAGCGCAAATCTTACGACAAGGCGCTTTCCGAGCTTATCGACTATGCGGACAAGATACAGGCGGGAGAGGAAGCGGCGGTTCCGACTTCTGCGAACGGTTTTGCCGTCACCGCCGAGGACGTCGAAGCGGTAAAGGAAATGCGTTCGCTCCGCCACGTCGATTCCCAGCCGAACGTAGGTATCGCGCACAACTCGAAAAAAGTCGAGCTCGCGAAGAAATTCCTTATCTTCTACGCTTCGGACTATGCGGGCGAAATCTATTCGGCTAACTGCCACGGCGTGACTCCGTTCTGTTACGACAAGCGCGAAATCACTTCCGAAACGCCGCTTTTCGACCGCGAAGTGAGCGAAATGCTTTCCGCGGGCGCGCAGCTCATTCCGTCCATGTCGCGCAAGCCTTACGGCAGCCTCAACTGGTTCAGCGAGGAAGGGTACTTCTACACGAGCGACGACGCCTCCAAAGCTAATTACAACACCCCCGAAAAGGCGTTCGAAGGATTCTTTATAAGACTTAACAAGTCGAGCTGGAAAGAGATAGTCCGCAAGTCGGGCAACGGCGACAAACTCATCGGATAGGGAGGACAATATGAGAAAATTTATAGGAGTTGCGGCAGCGGTTCTCGCGGCGACCGCGGCGTTTACCGCTTGCGGCGAGAAAAACCCGTTCGGCGCGACCGAATTTTCGGTGGAGTACGGCGAAAGCTTCGCGATCCCCGAAATCGAACAGGATTACGACGTTTCCGTCACCGACCCGAGCGGCAAACCCGTAGCGCTTCGTTACGGTTCGTTCATTCCGAAAGTGGGAACGTACAAGGTCGTTTGCACCGTCGGCGGCAAAGATTACGAGCTGAAAGTGGTTTGCGCCGATACCGTCGCGCCCAAAGTAAGATTCGAAAAGCACGTTATCGACGCCGAAGCGGGCGAAACCGTTACGATCCCCGCGCTTCTTACCGACGACAAGTCGGGTATCGCGAGCTCGGGCGTTGTAGTTAAGGACGAAAACGGCTCGACCGTTACCGTAGCCGACAACAAATTCACGGCGCAAAGCGGCATTTATACGATCACCGCCACGGCTACCGACAACAACGGCAATTCGGCTTCGGACGAAGCGAAAGTCACCGTGCACAAGGAGTTTTACGACACCTCGCTTTCGGGCGGCTCGCTCGCGTCGTTTGCTTCTGCGGACTATGCGGGCACGGTATATTCGGTGGATAACGCCGAGTGTTTCGTTCCGGCGATTTCGGACGGCGCGCTTAAACTCTCTACGACCGCCGATTACGCCGACGTTTACGCGACGATACGACCGCCGATCAAAGACTTCGACTTCGGCAAAGTCGGCTCGGTGAAAGTCAGGGTAAAAGCCGACCGCGAAACCGATTACGTCAAGATTCTCGCGGTTAAAACGGGCAAAATAGCGGGCGCGGAGTATTACCTCGCCGCGGGCGAAGAAAGGGAAATCGAAGTCGATCCGATCGTGCTCGGATACGGCTCGGCGGACAGATTTACGATTGCCGCGCGCTCGGCGGGCGGACTTAACCTTTCCGTTATGTCCGTTTCGTCAACCGAAAACGACGTGAGCGGCGATTATAACGGCACCGAGGACTTCACGGACGCGACTCCGCTTGCCCGCGTGTTCCGGAATTTATACACCTCGTCGTACTATTCGGGCTTTTCGATGTGGCCGCTGGCGGACGGCGGCGGCTCGAAGTTCTCGATCGCCGACAAATATTTCTACGGCGAAGAAACCGCTACGCGCGTGCTTCGGGTGGAGACTACCGAGCGTAACGGCGGCTTTACCTATATGTTCCGTCGCCCCGAAAACCTCGACGACGTTACCTCGATTTCGATAGTCATAAGCCACGAAGAGCCGCTTGCGGGCTACCGTTTCGGCGTGTTCCACGACGAATACCGCGTCGCGAATTACGCTACGCCGATACAGACGCAGAACGGCGTGAGCGTTTCGACCATCAAGGCGGGCGCGGTGAACGAACGGAAAACGATCACGATCCCCGTATCCTCGTTCCGCGACAAGTGCGACACGCTTTTCACCGGCTTCTGGCTGGCGGTGAACGATACGTCCGACAAGGTAAACGCACCTAACGTTCTCAATATCGAACGCATCACGCTTAATTATAAGAAGTAACTTACGGCGCAAGCCGAATAATTCCGAAAGGAGGAAAATTATGAAAAAGAAAAGTTGGATGACCGCAATAATAGCCGTGCTTGCGGCTTTTATGTGCGCGTTCACGATCGCGTGCGGACCCGAAAAAGACCCGTCCGGCTCGGGCGGCGGTTCCGGTTCGGGCGGCGGCTCGGGTTCATCGCAGAATCCCGCGCCCGTTACTCTCACCGTCTCGCTTGACGAAACGAGCGGCGCGGTAAGCTTTTCGCCCGCGGTTGACGGCGCGAAAAACTACGAAATCACCGTGCTCCGTTATCAGGAAAGCCCGAAAACGTATACGGCTTCCGCAAGTCCGTATAACGTTGCGCCGCTCGAAGCGGGCGAGATCCGCATAACCGTTCGCGCGCTCGGCGAAGAGAACAAAGAGCTCGGCGCGGGCTCGGTTACGGTGACGCTTAGCCGCAATATCGGTATGCCGCAGTCCGTTACGGGCGTTGCGGTTACGGGCGATACGATTTCGTGGAACGCCGAGGAAACTGCCGTTTCGTACACGCTCGAAGCGGTGAAGGCGGGCGAAGTCAAGGCGACGAAAAGCGGACTTACCGAGCTTAGCTACGACCTCTCGGGCCTCGAACTCGGCGCGGGCAGGTACGAAATCCGCGTTTCGGGCGTGAACGAGAAGGGCGTAAAGGGCACCTGCGGAAAGGCGAATTACCTTGTCGCGGGCGATTCCGACTTCCTGACCGAAAGAGCGGAGGGCGAATACTATATCGCCAACTTCCGCAAAGCCGACGCGCGCGAGTTCGTCGACAATTACGGTTCGACCGTGAAAGCCGATTCCGAAACGCTCGAATACGCCGACGCCGAGTGGAGCAGCAAGGGCGTTATGTACACGCTCCCCGAACCCATCGACTGGAAAACCGTGTATGAGGTAAAAATGCGCGTTCGCGCCCGCATTAACGGCGAGGCAAAAAGCGGCTGTTACGCATACCTTCTCGACGAAGCGAAAATCGATCAGGGGATTTACCCCGGAGAGTCGTGGAACGGCTTCGGAACGAAAAGCCTCGACCCCGACGGCGACGGCTGGCTGATAACCACATTCTCTGCCGAGCTTATCCGCCGTCAGACGATGAACGACAGCTACTGGAAGGACGGCGAAGCCGAATATCTTACCGCTATCTTCTTCGGTTCGAGCGCTACCGCTGCGAATATCGAGGTCGATTACGTTACTTACACCATGCGCACCGCTGCCGACGAGTTTTCGCTCACCTACAAGGGCGAGGCGCTCGCGGATACCTACCGCTCGGTAGATAAATTCGACTGGTCGCGGCTCGGCATTACGGGCAATTACGACGTCGATTACCGCCTCGAAAAGGACGGAACGCGCGTCGAACTCGAAACCGAACAGCGCCTCGAAGCAGGCAACTACAAGCTCGTCGCGAAAGCTCACGGCAAGTACTACGGCAAAGCGGAAAAGGAATTCGTCGTCGAGCAGTCCGACCTCGCGATCCCGAGCGGAATTACCGACCTCGTCTACGACGACGCGACCGCAACGCTTAGCTGGACTGCCGCCGAAAACGCCGCGAATTATAAGATAATCGCAAAAAGACTCGACGGAACGGTGATCGAAAACACCGAAACGACCGTCGGCGGCACGAGCGCGACCGTTACGCTTCCCGCAGGCAAGATCAACGTTATCGTCACCGCCGTTTCGTCGGATAACGTCGAAGGCAGAGATATTCTGACACAGGTCGTTTCGCTCGGAAACACCGGCTATATGCAGCCTGCCTCGACCGGCAGCGATCAGCTCGTCGTGGCTTCTTTCGACACGACCGACTACCTCGGATTTATGAGCTCGGGCGGCAACGGCACGTTCGGAATCGAGGACGGAAACCTTAAAGGCGTGTCCGAACGCGGATCGTGGGAAAACGCCGTAGCAGTTTACGACCTTCCCGCCGCAATCAAGGATGAGGGAATTTACGAAATAATAGTAAGATTTAAGGGAAGAATCGTTCTTCAATTCATCAATCAGAACGGCGAAATCGTAGACGCGATCCTTTACGGTGGCGCATATTACGGTATTACCGGCATAACGGACGACGGCGAATATAAGATCGCGCGGTTCAGCTTCGATTCGATTCTGAAAAGCGCTTCGACCGTGGAAGGCAACAAGCCCGACGCGACTGCGGCGCAGAAAAACGACATTCACTATAAATGGACTGCGGATAAGAACGAAGCAACGAAAATCAAAGTACTTGCGGTTGACGATGGCGAGATTGCCGTTGACTATATCCGACTTGTAAAAACCGTTTCCGTTACGGAAGAAGATATTACGATCAAGTACGACGGCGGCGAAGTCGCAAGCGAATACACGATCGCCGACGACTTCGACTGGACCAAATTTTCGGTCGACGGCTACGGCGCTGCGTTCACGCTCGTAAAGGACGGCGAAACGGTCGAACAGACCGCACGCCTTGCCGAGGGCGATTACACCCTTACCGCAACGCTTACCGGAAAATACGTCGGCTCGAAGTCGATAAACTTCCGCGTCAATTTCGTCGTTATCCCCGAAAAAGCTACCGATCTTGCGTTCGATAAGACGGCGAAAACGCTCACCTTTACCAAGGCAGAGGGCGCTACGAGCTACGAAATCACCGCGCGTTATACGCTTTCGGGCAAGACCGCTTCCGTGGTTTATGGAACGCCGACCGTCGGTACGGACGGTATCGTTACCGTTCCGATCACTTCCGTTTCGGGCGGGCACGTAACGCTTTACGTCGTTTCCGTTTCCGACGACGAAATCAGATCGACCGCAGCAACGCTCGATATTACGACCGACGGCAACCTCAATTATATGCAGCCTGCCTCGGCCGGCAGCGATCAGCTCGTAGTAGCCGACTTCGATTCGGCAGACTACCTCGGCTATCTGCAGGGACAAAGCACTGCAAAATTCGATGTCGCGGACGGAACGTTAAAATTCACGCGTGGAGATAAAGATACTGTCGCAGAATACATTCTTCCGTCGGAAATCGACGCGGACGAAGTGTATAAAATTCTCGTCAGGGTAAAAGCTTCGGGCATTGACGATAACAAGAACGGTCCGAACCTCGTATTCTACAATGAGCTCGGCGAAGCCGTTACCGCTTATCTGTGGGCAACTCCATATTACGGCGTAACAAAAACGCTTGACGGCGAGTGGTGGAACGTTGAATTCAGCTTCCGCACGATCGCAGACTGCGAAGGTATGAAATTCGACTGGTGCGACGTTTACAAGTGGACGAGCACCGACAACAAGGTCGTAAAAATCGGAATAAGCGCGGGGAATACGAAAGAACAGATTATCGACTATATCCGACTTGTAAAAACCGTTGCCGTTACGGAAGAAGATATTTCGATCAAGTATAATGGTAGCGATGTTGCGGGAGAGTACACAACCGCCGACGACTTCGACTGGACGAAGTTCGCGGTCGACGGCTACGGTGCTGCGTTCACGCTCGTAAAGGACGGCGAAACGGTCGATCAGACTGCCCGCCTTGCCGAGGGAGATTACACCCTTACCGCAACGCTTACCGGAAAATACGTCGGCTCGAAGTCGATAAACTTCCGCGTGCGCGAGGTCGTTGTGCCCGATCAAGTCACCGATCTTGCCTTCGATAAGACGGCGAAAACGCTCACATTTACCAAGGCGAACGGCGCGGCAAGCTACGATATTTCCGCGAAATCCAAAGCGGGCGCTACGATCGAGCTTGCGCATACCGAAGCAACCGAAGGCGAAACCGTCACCGTGACGATCACGTCCGATCTTCCCGCGGGTTACGTAACCTTTGCCGTCCGCTCCGTCTCGTCCGATAATATCCGCTCCGAAGCCGTCGAAATTACAGCGACTATCCTCGGCAACACGAGCTTCGGCGCTCCGAAAGCGGAAGGCTCGATGTACACCTATATCGCTAATTTCAACCACGCGGACTATGCGGCGTTTGCTATCGCGGGCAATAACGTTACGAGTATCACCGGCACGGAAAGCGGACTTGTAGTCGAGGGGAAGGCGTATAGCAATAACGGCAATCCGGACGTCTGGAATAGTTACTCAATCGATATCCCGACAGACATTAACGTTGAAAACAAAGACTTTATCGTCGAGTTCACATTCAACGGACTTACGGACAATATTGTTTTCGTAACCATCAACCTCTATAACGAGGAAGGTAAAAGTTCATACGCATATGTCAAAACCAACACTTGGGTTTCAGCTCAATATACGCAAGGAGGCGTTCACTCCGCATTCGGTTCGGGTGGCAATACCGTTAATGTCCGTTTGTCTGCGGCAAAGTTCGCGACCGATAAAGATTGCTTGTGGACGAATAAGAAAGCGAAGAAAATCACTAAGATTTCAATTTCTTATGCTACAGGTGACGGAAAGTTGCCGATAAAAGATATAATCGTTTATGACGATTATTCGACGAAGTTCACTTCGGGCACGACCGTTGCCGTCGGTGAAGAGCAGGGCACCACCGTGTTCGACGTTAAAGATGACGCTAACGTAACGTATAGCGAGTATTCGGTAAAAGACGGGGTATTAACATATTCTACCGGTAAAGCGTGGACAAGTTTTACTACCTATGTTCTTCCGGAAGCGGTAACGCTTAACTCCGGCAGTAAGGTTGTCGGCAGAGTGAAGGGTAACGGATCTCCGAATATTTCTATCTACGATAGTGCAGGTAATAGCGTTCGCGCGAATGTATACTATCAAACCGACACAAACGTGTGGATGAACGAATCGCCGGGTGTCTCGCTGTCGGCGAAAGACAGTGAAGGGTGGTACATATTCTCGTTTGACGGATCGAAACTTGCCGGAGGAAATATAGCAAAAATCAGTTTCGGAACGAGTTATGCAAACAAGAATTGCTATATCGACTATATCGCGGTGGTCGGCTGACGAACAAATTTAAAGCCTTTCCCCTCGGGGAGGAGAGCTTCATAAGGTAGGGGCGTTCCTCGTCCGTCCGCCAACCTTGCGTAACGGTACTTGTCTTACGGAAGAATAATCCCGCGACAGCGGACAATATCTTGCCTCCTTTGTGTAAAGGGCGCGACGCGGCGGTGCGAAGCACCGTAAAAACAGTCCACAGGCGATTGTTTTTAGCCAAAGCGGCGAAGTAGCTATGCTACGAGCGGGGGTGTTTTGAGTTCGAGCGTTAGCGGGACGAAAAACGGTAGGATTGTTATAACGCAGCTGCAATTCGTACAGCTACTTTACAATCCCCCACCCACCTGCGGTGGGAGCCCCCTTCCGCGCAATGTGGGCCTTATAAGGTCGCTTGCGCGAATACCGCGTTTTTCCGCAGGGGGAAGCCTTATAACAACTCGCGTAACGGTACTTAGTCTCGTCATCTGGGGGCGTCAGTCGAGACCAAGGCGGGAGCGAATACGAACGTTACGGAACGGTACAATTCAAATACATACCCGCAACTGTACGTTATGCGGCGGTCCGAGGGCGAACCGCCCTACCGTCGGCTGCGCCGACAAAAACGGTCGAAAAGGTTGTAGCAGAGAGGGTATCGGGTGACAACCGCAGGGGATTTCTCCGCTTCGCTTACGGCTACGCCGTTCGCTTCGGTCGAAATGACGTTAAGAAGTGACTGATTTAAAGCCTTCCCCCTTGGGGGAAGGTGGCACGAGTGTGAGCAAAGCGATCCGAGTGACGAATGAGGGGTCGGGCTAAAACAAACGAAACGTAAAAGACAACCCCTCATCAGTCGCTACGCGACAGGTCCCCAAGGGGAAGCCTTATAAGGTAGGGGCGTTTCTCGTCCGTCCGACGGTTTAATGCCGCGGGTAGGTATTAGTTTGGAATGTCGTTTTCCGCATCGGTAGGGCGGGACGCCCTCGTCCCGCCGCCAACCTTGCGTAACGGTACTTGTCTTACGGAAGAATAATCCCGCGACAGCGGACAATATTTTGCCTCCTTTGTGTAAAGGGCGCGACGCGGCGGTGCGAAGCACCTTAAAAACAGTCCACAGGCAACTGTTTTTAGCCAAAGCGGCGAAGCAACTGTGTTGCGAGCCGGGGGTAGTTTTGAGTTCGAGCGTTAGCGAGACGAAAAACGGTAGGATTGTTTAAACGCAACTACTATTCGCACAGCAACTTTACAATCCCCCACCCACCTGCGGTGGGAGCCCCCTTTGCACAAAGGGGCCTTATAAGGTCGCTTGCGCGGGTCTCGCTCTCTTGTAAGATAAGATCGTTACAAAAGATTGCGGGCGGACGAGGAGCGCCCCTACAGACCACTTGCCGGCGGAGGCTCACCGCCTCGCGGGAGCGAATACGAACGTTACGGAACGGTATTCACCCAACCACCCGCCCTCATAGTACACAAACGCCACAAATACTTTTACAAAACAAAATATTGCTTTTATGAAAATTACGATACTAAACAAACCATTACAAAAATACAGGATAATTTTGCGCAAAAACGCCGGAAAAGCGGAAAATTTCGCGGCGAACGAGCTTCGCGAGTACTTATACAAGATGACGGGCGTTTCGCTCGATATCGCGCACGGCGGCAAAAACGGTTTATACCTGTTTGTCGCGAGGAAAGAGGATCGTTTCGACGACGGTTTCACGATCGCGCCGACACGTAACGGCTTGAAATTCTCCGCGCGTAACGGTCGCGGTATAGTCTACGCGGTTTACGATTTTCTCGAGCGTATGGGTTATCGGTTTTTTTCGGCGGAATTCGCGGGAAAAGGGTTCGAGCGCGGTGCGTATATGCGCGGCGAAGAAATGCTTTTCGACGATACGGACAAGGCGCTCGGCGCAGACTTTTATGTGTCCGAAACGCCCGCGCTTTACTATCGCGACGGCTTTACTTACGCCTGCTCGCACAACCGCGATTTTCCCAAATTCAGGCTTAACGCCGAAACGTGGGGACTGCACGAACTTAGCGAAGAGTGGGGCGGCGGGCATCGTTTTTGCGGCGACGCGGGTCACACCTTCGCAAAGCTAATGCCGAGCGCGGAATACTTCGACAAGCACCCCGAATTTTATGCGGAAATCGACGGCAAACGCGTTAAGAACGAATCGGGGCATTTCCTCGACGAGCCGCAATTCTGCCTCACGAACCCCGACCTCGTGCCGTTTATAGCCGAAAAAATGCTTAAAACGCTGCGCGAGCACTACGCCGATTTCATTTCGCTTTCTCAGTCGGACAGCGCGATCTTCTGTCAGTGTCCGTCCTGTCGCGAGTCGTATAAAAAGTACGGTTATTTCGGTACGCTTCTTCATTTCGTCAATCCCGTCGCGAAGATTATCGGCAAGGAGTTTCCGAACGTAAAAATTCACACTTACTGCTACGAAAAGACCGCCGACGCGAACCTTAAAACCAAAGCGGCGAAAAACGTGCTCGTGCAGTACTGCCCTCGCGTTTGTCATCGCCACGCGCTTGGCGATCCCGCGTGTCTGCCGAACGCGAAAATTCTCAAAAAACTGAATACGGTAGGCAAAATCTGCGACAATCTGTTCATTTACGACTACCGCGCGTGCTTGTCGTACGCGATGCTTATGCTGCCCGATATAAGGTATCTGCGCGAGCAGATGCGCTGTTATGCCGACGCGGGCGTAAAGGGTATTTATGCGGAAATGAACATATTTTCAAATATGCAACCGACGATGGAAGAGCTGCGGCTTTACCTGTTTTCGAAATTATGCTGGAATCCGCATATGTCCGAAACCGAATATAACCGCCATATCGACGAGTTTCTGGCGGGATTTTACGGCAAAGGCTGGCGGAAAATCCGCGAGTTCATCGAAACGTATCAGGACGAGGCGATAAGCTACCATATCGACAGTTTCAACGCGACCATGATGAACGATAAGGGCGAGTTCGTGCGCAATCCCGACGGAACGCTTTATCAGGGGCTTATTTTTCCGAAGTCCGACGAGCGCCGTATTCTGGACAGGCTCGACGGACTGCTTACAGACGCCCAGAAAGAGTCGGGCGGCGAAAACGCGAAGTATTACGAGCGGATCGAAATTATCCGCACGGGGCTTTTGTGGTACGACCTTTTTTCGAATATGGACGAGATTCTCGAAAACGGTTCGGAAGAGGAAAAGCGCGAAGTTATCGCGCGGAACAAGCTTCTTTGCGTTAAAATGCGCCGCTACTGGATGAAATACACGACCTTTATCGGAATGAAACCGACTACCGATATGTTCGAAAATTACGCGCTTTCGCCCGCGAAGTGGAACTATACGGTGGATAATCAGTGCAGCGGCGAGGCTTTCAACGCCGACACCGTATGAGCCGCGAAAGCACGGAAGATGAACAGAAAAAATCGGGTTTTTATCCCGCGTTTCGGCTTGACTTTTGCCCTCTCGCGGGGTATACTTTATAAAGCTTTATTCGAAAAACCCGAGAGGAGAAAATTATGATTATACCGAGACCGAAAAAAGAGAAAATCCGCGCGGGAAGAGTTCCGCTCGGCGATAAAATAACCGTTTCGGGCGACGAAGCGGGCTTTGTTGCGGAGTTTATATCCGAGTTTTACCCCGCGAAAGAGGGTAACGGCAAGATTACTTTCGCCCGCGACAGCAAGCTGAAAACGGAAGCCTATACGATTAAGTCCGACGGCTCGGTCGAGGTGCGCTTTTCCGACCGCCTCGGCGCGAGAAACGCGGCTTCGTCGCTCGTTCAGCTCATCGGCAAGGACGAAAACGGCTTTTTCCTGCCCGTCTGCGAGATCAAGGACGCGCCCGACTGCGGATTCCGCTCGGTGCTTATCGACCTTGCGCGCGGAATTCCCGATATGAAGCGGCTGAAAGAGGACCTTCGCCGCCTCGCGCTTTTCAAGTGCAACTACGTTCATCTGCACCTTATGGACGCGCAGGGAACGTGCTACGTTTCGTCCGTCGTGCCGTTCGCGGGGCAGATAAACGGCACGGATCGGTGCGACAAAAGCTATCTTGCCGAGCTCGCCGCTTTCTGCGAAAAACTCGGGCTCGACGTTATTCCCGAGCTCGAAATTCCGGCGCATGCGACCGCGCTCTGGCGGATCGAACCCGCGACCCGCTGCGTTACCGACCTGCCAGATCCGAGCCCCGCGTGCGTTTGCGCGGGAAGCGAACGTACTTACGAGATTTTCGCCCGTCTGATCGATGAGGTTTGCGAGATTTTCAAGGGCAGATACTTCCACGTCGGCGGCGACGAAATCATGTTCGAGGACTTCCCCGACTGGAACTATCACTGCCATTACGCCGTGTGCAAGACCTGCCGCGAGCGCGCGGAGAAAGAGGGCTTCGAGCCGACTGTTCAGAACCTCTATTATTACGTTATGCGCCGTATGCACGATATGCTGGCGGCGAAGGGCAAAACGATGATTGTGTGGAACGACGAAATCGACGTTTCGCGCCCCGTTCCGCTCCCGAAAGATATAATCGTTCAGTACTGGACGATATCGGCTCCCGGCAGAGGACCGTGGGAAGGGTGCAGTTACGAAAAACTCGTTTCGAGCGGCTTCCGCGTGATAAATTCGGCGGTGAAATACGAGTATATCGATAATCCCGTCTATTTCAATCCCGAGCGGGCGAGCGGGTTTGTGTGGAACAAAAACCCCGATCCGGTCGGCGGCGCTAAGAACGTTATCGGCGCGGAAACGTGCGCGTGGGAATACGGCAACCCGAAAAATACGCACTATCTTACTTCGTTTACGTTCGCGACGGCGCTCATGCTCGACAGGGAATGGAATACCGAACTTGCGGCTTACGGCGACGAATTCCGCCGCTCGCTCACCCGCGCGATGCTCGGCTCGGAAACGCCCGAAAACTACGACGTCACCGAACTTTTCGGCAGCGTCGTTCCGCCGCGCGACAACGACAAAATAACTTTCGCTTCGATCGGAAACGAGATCTTCCGCAAAGGACAGATCGCGCCTATCCGCGCAAAGCTCGACGAAATCGGTTATACCTATTCGCCGATTTTGCTTGCGAGGATTAAGGAACTTTTCAACGAAGAAAGATAATCCGCGCCCGCAGCCGGCTCGGACAAAACCCGAAACGGTATCGCTTTTATCGATCGCGATGCCGTTTTGTCGTAAAAAGACGGAAACGTATGCGGTTTTTTGCGACGTACGGCAATAAATCGGCGGTAAAAAACGACAATTTTACGATAGAAAACGGCAAGAAAAACAGTTGACACGCGTTCGTCGCGCGTGATATAATTCGAGTGAAACACAAACGCGAGGTAAAATCGGTATGAGAAAACTGACGATGACGAAAATCTGGGACGGCGACGTAAAGGGCGCGGACAGGTATCTTAGCTTTAAGCGCGCGTTCCCGCCCGCGGGCGAAAAAACGACGCTTTATATCGCGTGCGACAGCATTTTCACCTGCCGCATAAACGGCGCTCTCGTCGCGTTCGGCGCTTGTCAGAATTATCCGTTCGCCAAGCCTTACAGAACGTTTGACGTTTCGGAGAGCGCGAAAGAGGGCGGAGAACTCGAAATTACCGTGTGGCATCAGGGGCTTGACAGTCAGACGGGCATAAATATGGACGCTTTCGCGGCGTTTCGTCTCGTTTCGGACGGAAAAACGCTCGCAGAAAGCGGTAAAAACGTTTCCTGCGCCGTCCGGACGGGTTACGAAAACGGCAGGTGCAAAATTATCACGAGCCAGCTCGGCTACGGCTACGCTTACGACCTTACGCGCGAGGGCAAAGAGGTTTATGCGCCCGCGACGGAAACAGGCGAAGAGGAATTCTACGAATGGGAGCTCGACCTCGGCGGCGAACCCGATCAGATTATCGGCGCGCCCGCGGCGGCAACGATAGAAAAAACCGATTTCGGCTATCTGTCCGACCTCGGCAAAGAGACTGTCGGCTATCTGCATTTAGAGGCAGACTGCGACCGCGAAACCGAACTTACGATTGCTTACGGCGAGCACCTTGACGGCGGCAGGGTCCCGCGCATTATATGGACGCGCGACTTTTCGGCTACGATCAAGTGCCGCAAGGGTAAGAACGTTTTCGACGGACTTTTCCGTCGGTTCGCGGGAAGGTATATTGAGGCGGTAGGCGAGGGCGCGACCGTTACGTCGCTCACGCTTTCGCCCGTCGGGCGCGACGTCAAAGTCAAACCGCGCAAATTCGCCGATCCCGAATTTCAAAAGATTTACGACGTGTCCGTATATACGCTTCTTTGCTCGATGCACGATCATTACGAGGACTGCCCGTGGCGCGAACAGGCTTTGTACACGCTCGACAGCCGCAATCAGATGCTTTGCGGGTACTACGCGTTCGAGGGGTTCGCGTTCCAGCGGCAAAACCTTCTTCTTATCGCAAAAGGACTTTACGACGGCTTGCTTACGCTGTGTTTCCCGATGAGAGGCGGCAACCACGCGATACCGTTTTTCTCGCTTATTTATCCCGTTCAGGTCGCGGAATATATCCGCTATTCGGGGGATAAAGAGATTCTCGGCGAGGTGGGAGAGACGGTAAAAGCGATTATGAAAACGTTTTCCGCGCGGGTGGAAAGTAACGGTCTTATATCGAATTTGCCGTATCCGTACTGGAATTTCTACGAGTGGACGGACGGAAGCGCGAACGGCGGCGACCTCGACCGGAAACCGACCGATCCTTTCGTAAAGAGTTACGACACGATCCTGAACGCGGCTTACGTTCTCGCCGCGAAAGCCTGCGACGAGTTGTTCGACACGAAAACCGATACCTCACGGTCGGTGCGGGCGCTTCGCGAAACGCTGTTTGACGCCGAAAAGGGCGAATTTATGCTGAGCACCGCCGATCCGCGTTCGAGCGTACTTTGCAACGCGATCGCGATACTCGCGGGGGCGGGAGACGAGAAACTTGCCGAAAAGCTCGTTTCGGACGATACGCTTATTCCCGTCACGCTTTCGATGTGCACGTACTTTTACGACGCGCTGCTTTCGTTCGGCGATCGCTACAAAAATTACATTCTTGCCGACGTGAGACGCAAATATGCGCATATGTTGAACCGAGGCGCTACCACGTTCTGGGAAACCGAGCTCGGCGCGGAAGATTTCGGCGGCGCCGGAAGCCTCTGCCACGGCTGGTCGGCGATCCCCGTTTACTACCTCAGCCTGCTTACGGGGCAGAAAGCGTAAACAGATAAAAGCTAAATATAACCGAATATAAAGAAAAACTCTCCCCGCGGGGAGAGTTTTTTCGTATGGCAGGATAAATCGCTTTCGTTACGAGAACTTCCCCGAAATTCAGCCGAGGCGAGGTTGTTCGCTCTTGCGGAATTCGTTCGGCGCGCAGCCGAAGAAGTCGCGGAAAGTATGATTGAAGTAGCTTACGCTGTTATATCCGAGCTCGTATACGATTTCGAGCACGTTCAGGTCTGTGGTTTTCAACAGCTCCGCGGCATAATTGAGCTTGATTCGCCGAACGTAATCTATCACGGACACGCCCATAAGGTCCTTGAAAATACGCGAAAGGCGGGAAGCGGAATAGGGCGTCGTAGCCGCGATTTCGTCGATCGACAGGCGTATTCGCGGGTCGCTCAGAAGCAGCAACAGATCGGAAAACCATTTCGGGTAGGACGAAAGTAGCGGGTAGCGTGTTTCGAGGAACATATTGATTACTCGACCGACCATGATTTTGCTGTGAAAAACCTTGTTTTCGTACGTGACGTGCGAGGACTGAAGCGCGAGACAGGTCGAAATAAGCTTTGAAATCTCGTTCGCCGTCAGACGGAACGCAAGCTCGGATTTCTCGGCAGAAAGGACGGACGAGAGGTCGGGCATGTACGAATTCAGAATCCGTTCGGCGTAATCGGAAGTAATGAGAAGGTTGACGTGTTTTGCGACGGCTTCGGAGGGAGAGGCAAGAATCATATGCGAGTCGTGCGGTCGGACAAAACAGGCGTCGCCCTCGCGCATCGCGTACGTTTTGCCGTTTATGCAGTGCAGGTATTCGCCCGCCGTGACGACGTTCACTTCGTAATAGTTGTGCGTGTGCTCGTAAGGATACGGACAGCACAGCCAGTTAAAAGCGCATTCGGCGTCGGGGAACGGACTGCATAAGCGGTAATCGCTCAGCGATCCCGCGTTTACGACCGAAACCTCGTTTGTGATCGTCTGTTCGGACATAATTGTCTTACCTCCTCGGTTTAAGGATAGCACAATAAAACAAATAGGTCAAGCGATGAGAACGAAAAATCGCTTATTTCGGTTTGTCGGTTCAAAATCAGTATATCTTCGGGAGCAAGCGGCGATGCACGAGCGGGATTCGACGTTTTCCGACGGTAAAAACGTCCGAAAACGCGGTCAACGAGGAAAAACGAGCCGAAAACATGGCTTTGAAATCCGATGGAAAACGGAAAAATCAAGGATTTTATATTTTTTCGGCGAAGCCGACAAAAAGCAAAAACGGCATAATACAGCAAGAATCCGACATAATAGCGATAGAAAAAACGCAGTTGGTGTGGTATAATAGACGTACAAAGTAAGGATTCGCGGTTTTTCGCGACTTGCGAACCGGAAAAGGCAGACAATTTATCCGAGGAGGAGAATGAAGATGAAAAAAATAATGTCCGTTGCTCTGGCGGCGATAATGTCGGTTTGCGCTCTCGTCGGCTGCGGAGGAAATCCCGAGCCGAAACCTTCGGGGGGGGGAGAAGCTTACGCTTTCAAGACCGAACTTCCGACCTACGCCGAGCTCGAAGATCCGGTAAAAGACGGTTTTTACACCGCGATTTTCGGCGATCCCGCGCAGATAACGACCGAGGCGTACAAGGCGGTCAAGGACTGTAATATCCGATACGTCTACGTTGACAGCTGGTACGGTACGGGTTCCGCCGAAAAGCGCACCGCCGTTATGGAGAAGTGCGCCGAAAACGGGCTCAAAGCGTACATAATGCCCAACAACACTCACGACAATATCCGCGACAATATCGATAACAAGAGCTTCGAAGATTTCGACGGCGAAGTAGATTATTCGCAATATCCGGCGTTTGCGGGGTATTATATGTTCGACGAGCCCGCCCGCTCGCAGTACGACTGGCTTGCGGCAGACCTTGCCAAATGGAACGCGAACGAAAAATACAAGGATTACGAATACCTCGTCAATATGATGTACGGCGACGGAACTTGCGATATCGACACTTACCTTACCGAGTATTGCGACAAAATTCTTAAAAACAACAAGCATAAGAGGCTTTTGTACGATTGCTATCCGCTTGCCGCGGATATCGACGAAAAGACCGTGCCGTACCTTTACAAAAACTGGCTCAAATCGCTCGAGGACTTTTCGCAGTACGCGATAAAGTACGACGCCGAATTCGCGACCTATATCCAGACGCTTTCTTACGACAACGGCAAAAAGCGTGCGCCGCAAAGCGTTGCGGATATCCGCTTCCAGTGCGCCGTGAATATGGCTTACGGATCGAAAGGCATGGCGTGCTTTACCTATCTTACGTTCGCAAACTCCGGTTTCGGCGACAGTATGGTGGCGCAAAGCGGCGAAAAGCTCCCGATCTACTATTACGTTCAGGAAGCGTTCGGCGAAATTCTGGGGTTTGAAGAAGTTTTCACCGCGTTCGACTATAAAGGAACGATGGCGAAGTACGGCACCGCTACCGGTTACGGCACGCAGAACCGCGACCATATCGGCTCGCTTACCTATGCGCTCGAAAAGCACGACGCGATAAAGAGCGTAACCAACGAACGCGACACGCTTATCGGCGCGTTCAAGGACGGGAACGGCTACGACGGATTTATGATCACTACTTACGCCGATCCGTATTACCGCAAAACGAACGCCGTTTCGGTTGACTTCGGCACGGCGACCCGCGCGCTCGTCTACGTCAACGGCAAACTAAAAACCAACGACGAAGAGAACACCTGTTTCCGTCTCGACGGAGGCAAGCTTAACCTTACCTTAAACGCGGGCGATTACGCGTTCGTAATTCCCGTAAAGTAAGGAGAGGAGTATGGAAAACAATACCGCGTCTCAAAAAACCGTGCTCGAAAACCCGAACGCGCGTAAAAAATCGTGGCTTGACCGCTACGACGATCTGCCAAAACCTCTCCGCAAAGGCAAGTACCCGTTCATACTGATGGGAACGTTCTTTCCGATAGTTTCGTTCTTCGTGTTCTATGTCGGAATCAATTTTTCGTCCATACTTCTCGCGTTTCAGAAAACGCAGTTTACGGGCGGCAAAGAGGTTACGAGCTGGACGCTCGAGAATTTCGTTTCCGTGTTCAAGGCGTTCGGCAACGTGGACGGCGACTTTTTCATCGCGCTCAAAAACACCGCGATCTTGTGGACGGTCGATCTTCTGATGATTATTCCCGTGTTCCTGATCGCATACGGATTCAGTAAAAATATGCCCGGGTCGAAATTTTTCCGCATTATGCTGTATATCCCGTCCATAATTTCCGCTACGGCGTTCGGCGTAATGATAACGAGTATTCTGCAGGCAAACGTGGGCGCGCTTCCCGTGATATTCAAAAAGATCGGAATAAATCTTCCGCCGCTGCTCACCTCTTACGAGCACGCGTACCCCACGGTAATCGGCTATTGCGTCTGGGCGGGCTTTTACGCCAACAACCTCATTTTCGAGGGCGCTATCCGTCGTATTCCGAAAGAAGTCGTGGAAGCGGCGCAGCTCGACGGCGCAAGCAAATTTCAGGAAATCACGCGCATAACCCTTCCTATGGTATGGGGAACGCTCTCGACGATACTCATTATCAAAGTGTCGCAGATATTCACGATCACGGGACCCATTCTCACGCTCACGAACGGAGCTTACAATACCCAGACGCTCAACTTCTGGTTCTATAAATCGGTAGCGGTGGACGGCTCGTACAATATGCCCGCGGCGGGCGGTATCGTGCTCACGCTGGCGGCGCTCCCGATCGTGTTCGGCTTCCGCGCGATCATGAACCGTATAAACGCGGACGTAGAGTACTGAGAGGGGGGAGGCATTATGGAAACTACTACAATCAAAACCCCCGAAACGAAAGCGGTAAAAATAAACGAGCCCCGCGCGAAAAAATCGGTAAACGTCTTTCAGATCGTGCTGTTTATCTTCCTTGCGCTGTGGACGATTTCGATGCTTTACTGCATTTTCTGGCTTATAAACAACTCGCTCAAAGATCAGCTCGAATACGAATTCGATCAGGTTTCCCTCGCGAAGCATCCGCTTAAAAACGTAAAGAATTATCTGCTGGTGTTCACCGACTTCAACGTTCGAAATACCGAATTTTTCGGAATGTTGTGGAACACTATATGGGTGACTGCCGGCAATATCGTCCTTCAGGTCGGCTCGTCGATACTGTTTTCGTACATTGTGGCGCGGTATAAATTCCCCTTCCGCAACACCATTTACTTTATCGTACTCGTGCGAATGATGCTGCCCATCGTCGGCTCGCTGCCCGCAACGTACAAAATGTACGACGCGCTCCATATGACGAATTCGCCGCTTATTCTTATTCAGAACCTCTCGGGCACGGCGAACTTCCTTATATATTACGCCGCGTGCAAGGGTCTGTCCGCTTCGTATGCGGAGGCGGCTTATATCGACGGAGCAAATCATATTCAGGTGTTTTTCAAGGTAATGCTCCCGCAGCTTAGCGGAATCATCACCGCAACGGTAATCACCTCGTTCATTGCCAACTGGAACGAGTATATGACGTTCATACTTTACCTCGACAATTTCCCGTCGCTCGCGACCGCGCTTTACTACTACAAGCTCTCCAAAGCCGACGAAAACTATCCGCTTCTTCTTGCGGCGGTTACGCTCAGCATAGTGCCGGTAGTGGTAGTGTTCGCGTGCTTCCAGAAGTACTTTATCAATATCGACATCAGCGGCGGTATGAAAGGCTGATTATCCATAAAACCACGTAATACGACAAAAAAGGAGAAAGAAAAATGAAAAAACTCGTAAAAATCGCGGCAACATTGCTCGCGGCGCTCACAGCGGTTTCGTGCGTTGCGTGCGGACCGACAAGCGGCGGAGTAATCAAAAACCCGAACACGCTCAATATCAGCGTGTTCGAGGGCGGTTACGGTACCGAAGTCATCGAACAGATCGCCGAGGGCTTCAAAGCGGAAAACCCGGGGACGGACTTCCATATCGAAAAAATAAGACTGTTCTCCGAGCCCGTTTCGCAGCTCGAGGCGGACAGGTACGTCGCCGACGTCAT
Source organism: uncultured Clostridia bacterium (assembly GCA_934270565.1). Classification (GTDB taxonomy): domain Bacteria; phylum Bacillota; class Clostridia; order Christensenellales; family Pumilibacteraceae; genus UBA10677. The sequence goes on from CAKQPR010000009.1 coordinate 37,088, forward strand.
GATTTCCACGACAAACTTTACAAAGCTCGGAATAAAGGGAAAAATGCTGGATATTACAGATATTTACGACGGATACGCTTACGACGAGGACGGAACGATCACCGTCAAAGAAAAGCTCGGGGAAGCCGCGGACGTGAGCAATTTCGACGGCAAATACTATCAGATTCCCGTACATAACGGCTACACCGGCATCGTGTACAACAAAGTGTACCTCGACGCCGTGTTCGGCTCGGAAGGGTATACCTTGCCCGCGACTTCGCAGGAACTTATCGAATTCTGCGACAAAGTTTCGGCAAAGGGCGGCTGGTCGTTCGTGTACACCAACGCGACCGAGGCGGAATACGCGATCTGGCTCCGCGACCTGTGGACGGCGCAGTACCTCGGTTATGAAAAGTACTCGGACTACTTCGACATTACCGTTCCCGCTGCCGACGGAACCAAGAAAACCGCCGAAACTTACGAAGAACTTTCGGATTCGATGAAAGCCGCGCGACTCAGCGCGCTCACCCCGCTTACCAAACTTATGAAATTCGGTAACGGCTACGTTCCCGAAAGCGCGGGAAGTATGACGTTCAAGCAGGCTCAGGCGTACTTCTGCGGCTATTCGGCGCAGGAAGATATGAAAACGGTGGGCGGCAAAAAGGGCACGGCGTTTATGATCAACGGCGACTGGCTTTGGGGCGAAATCGAAAAGTACGCCGCGGCGGTCGAGCTCGACGTAAGGTTTATGCGCACTCCCGTAAATTCGTCCGTTATCGACAACTGCGAATCGGTAAACACCGAAACCGAGCTTCGCGAAGTAATTAAATATATCGATTCGGTTATCGACGGCGGCACGGTCGCTCGTCCCGAATACCTCACCGACGCCGATTACGCGTACCTTTACGAAGCGCGCCGCATGGCGTGGGCGACCCACGGTCAGCAGGTAGCGGCTATCCCCGCAAACTGCCAGAACGCCGAACTTTCCAAAAAATTCATTCAGTACCTTGCTTCCGACGCGGCTTGCGCGATCTATTCGTCCGCGCTCAAAGGGCTTATTTCGCCGTTCGATAAGGACGAGAAATTCGGCGGCAACGGAACGAATTTCACTTCGTCCGTGAGCTCGTCGTTCAGAAAAGGACTTAAAGTCACCGACCTTAACACCGTGTACACGCTTTACGGCGGACTGAGGCTGTTCGGCGGGTACTATTTCTCGCAGAACCTCTATAACGGCAAATCGCCCGAAGAATTCATCACGATCTGCGACACCGCGCTTTCGGCGAGATGGGAAAACATCAAGACCGCAAAGGGTTAATAAATAAAATCGGAGGGAAAACAATGAAAAAGAGAATTCTGATTGCTTTATCGGTGATCGCGATCGTTATGACGATGTTCGGCGTGACGGCGTGCGGCGGTAAAAGCGAAGCGTTCCTCACTCCCGCGACTTCCGCGAGCGTGAAGATCGACGAAGAGAACAAGACCATGACGGTAGAAGCGGGCGTTACTTCGAGTATTCCGCAAGCCGCCGTAACGGACAAGGACGGCAATATCCTTTCCGATTACGTCGTTACCCGTCTCGTAACCAAGCCCGACGGAACTAAAAGTCCCGCTACGGTTACGCTCAGCCACGGCGACGAACTCACCGTGAAATACACGGCGGTAAAGGGAGAAGAGAAGCTCGAAAAAACGTATTCGCTCAAGTGCTACGATACGATTCTGCCCACGCTTACCTTCCTTAACCTCAGCCGCACTTACGCCGAGGGAACTACGATCACGATCGGCTTTACCGACGTTTCGGCGGACCTCGACCGCGAAAATTCGACCCTCACGCTCAGAAACGTAACCGCGAATACTACCGAAAATATTTCGCTCGACGCGGGTTGCGAGTTTATCGCGACGGCGGGCGAGTATACGCTTACCGCGGCGCTCAAAGACCTTTCGGGCAACGAAAACACGATCGAGAAAAGCTTTAAGGTCGTGGCTCCGTTCACCGACGAAAACGTGGACGATCACTGTATCTGGGATTTCAACGAGGAAGGTTATCTTGCCAACGTGGCGTTCGCCGCGGACGGAGACACCGCGGACGCGACTATCGTTGACGATACCGACGGCGAAAATCCGATCAAAGCGCTTAAAATTTCGGCAAAAGCCGGCAAAACCTACAACGTTACGTTCACAAAAGGCGCGACGCTTCGTATCTACGAACAGGAAGCGATCTCCTTCCGCGTAAAATCCGACAAGATCGTCGATATTTTCGAAGTGTACAACGCCGACGACGGCACGATGTATGATCTTTCGTGGAAAACGGGCGGCTACGACGGTTATATCACCGCTTACGCGCCGATTTCCACCCTGTTCAACGAGGGCTACGAGCTCAGCGCGCTCAAAGTCAAGCTTTCGACAGAAGTCGATACCGATATTTATATCGACTACATAGGCTATACCGATCCCGCGCCGATCTTCACCGACGACGATCTGCCCGAAAATATGCTCGCGGCTTTCGACGAAGCGGGCTATCTCGAACGCATTTCGGCGGCGAGCGGCAAGGATCATACCACGTTCAACGCAAGTTGGAGCTACGAAGCGGCGGCGGATTGCCCTGCGGGATCGACCGACGGCGCGATAAAATTCGTCTCGTCCACCGACCCCGCAACCACGTCCGACAAACAGGCGCGCGACGGCTTTACGTATCGGTTCAATAAGCGCCTCAAAGCAAGCGATTTCAAAAATCTCGCGTTCCGCGTGTATTGCGAGGGAGAATTCTCTACACTCTCGCTCAGCTTCAGCGACCGTAAAAAAGGCGACACGGTATACCGTTGGGTCGGGGGAGCGCTCGGCGTTAAGAACGAGTGGATAACAGTCCGCGTTCCCTCGGATAAGCTCGCCGAAACCCTCAAGGGCTGCGAGAATATCGTATCCGTTTGTGTGCGTTTTCATCGTCCCGCTACTTCGCCCACAGGCGCGGTATTGTATCTGGACGGTATTTCCAACATAGAGGCAGGTTACGCCGATTATAACTACGATTTCGGCTCGCTCAACGACCCCGACTTCTACGCCGCCGAGGCAATAGACGGCGGTACGGTTATCGGCATGGTAGCGGACGGAGCGGCAAAGGACGGCTATGCGCTCAAAGCGGTTACCGCTTACGGCACCAAATCGGGCGTAAAAATCAACTTTAACGATCTCGACGTTTCGGAATATTCCGAAGTGCGCGTAAGACTTCGCTCCGCCAACCCCTCCAACGCTTCGCAAACCGCCGTTGGTATCTATCTCAACGGATCGGCGTCTACAAGCAAATACGGCGCTTTCGGTACGTATACCACGATAGATATTAAACAGTACCTCGGCAGCGACAAGCTCTCGTCGATCGAATTCGCGCGGCAAACCGTAAAGGGCGTCGAAATTTATATCGACAGCATTACTTTCGTTCGTCCTACCGACTATTCGCAGGTAAATTACGACTTCTCGGGCGAGGACGATTACGATCTCGTCACCGCTAGCGAGTATAACGGCGGCGAGGTAGAGGGTATAGTCGCAGACGCCGCGGCAACCGACGGCTTCGCGCTCAAGGCGAACACCACGGACGGAAGAGACGGCACAGGCAAGGGCGTTTCGATCCGCTTCGATCATATCGACCTCAGCCTTTACGAAAGAGTAATAGTCAGACTTCGCACCGAAGGTGGCGCTATCAGTATAGGCGCCAACGGCAAGGGCTATATCGGCGGTTTCGGCGAGTACGCCACCTATGATAAAGGCAGTATAAACATTTTGAATTACGCTACAAAACTTACCGAACTCGGTATCACGCACCTCGATTCGATCGAAATCTATCGCAACGTTGCTAATATCGCGATTTATATCGACAGTATTACGTTCGTCGAGCCTACCGATTACAGCCGCGTCAATTACGACTTCTCGGGCGAAACCGATTACGACCTTCGCGCCGTTTCGGGATATAACGGAGCTTCGGTAGCGGGCATTGTTGCGGACAGCGCGGCGAAAGACGGCTACGCGCTCAAAGGAAGTACGGCAAACACCGACAATTCGGGCATAAAGATACTTTTCGACAATATCAAAGTAGACGATTATGCGGCTATATACCTCAGACTGCGCGCGACAAACAGCGTAAGCATTACCGTCAACGGCGTGGGGTCGAAATTCGGCGCTTACAGCACGTATACCAACTACGATATTTCCGCCGTTGCGAAGAGCAATTCGATCGAATATCTTACCTCGATCGAAATATTCAGATCGAAATTGCCGCTCGACATCTACGTCGATTGCGTAATCTTTGAAGAAAAACCTGATTTCTCGAAGATAAATTACGACTTCTCGTCGGCTGACGATTACGATATGAAGATCGTGTCGAGCTATAACGGCGGCACGGTAAGCGGAATAGTTGCGGACGCAACCGCAACCGACGGCTTTGCGCTCAAAGCGACAACCGTATCGGGAGGAGCCAACGGCGTCAGGATCGCGTTCGACGATCTTACCGTTGCGGACTATATCGGCATTTACGTAACTTTAAGAACGGAAACCGCAAACACCGGAGATCAAGCGAAACAAGTAAGCTTGTACATAAACGACGAGTTCGGTACAAACATTTACTACAATTATTTCGCCGGCTACAAGCGAGTAAATATCCTTTCGCTTATGAAGGCTAAGGGCATAACGGACACTACGCTATCCGCATTTACCGTTGCGCGCAACGTTTCGAACATCGACGTTTATATCGACAAGATCGAATTCGTAAAGAAAACGGACGCGTCCAGATACGATTACAAATTCGATTCCGCAAACGACAGCGATCTCGAAATCGTATCGTCTTTCGAGGGAAGAGCCGATTATTCTTTGCTAGAGGACAGTACGGCAACCGGCGGATATGCGATCAGCGGTCAGGTAAAAGACAACAAAGGTTTGCAGATTTCGTTTAACGATCTCAACGTAAGCGATTATGCAAAAATCACATTGAGATACCGCTCGACCGACGGCGTTCAGTTCTATGCAAACGGCGGAACAGCGATCAAATATGTAGCAAAAGCGGATGCGTATGCCGAGATTGATCTGCTTGCGGCGCTGAAAGAGGGGTCCTTTACCACGCTTTCGTCTATCGAAACAGGCAGAGACCGCGCAACGCCGACTGTCTGGATCGACAGTATCACGTTCGTTAAGTGGAGCGAAATCAACTACGACTTCTCGAGCGCGGACGATATCGATATGACTGTTGTATCCAAACAGGGCGACGGAAAAGACATCGGTATGGTAGCGGACGAGAAAGCAACCGACGGATTTGCGCTCAAAGCGGTTACCGGAAATAACGGCGGCGTCAAGATTGCGTTTAACAACCTTGATATAAGCGAATACGAAACGATAACGCTCAGAATCCGCACCGAATCGACGGCTGCAAGCCCGCAAATAAACGTTAACGTTAACGATACGAGCAACAATCTCGAATGGAAAAAATACGACGAATATACCGAAATCGAACTCGTTGCGGCAATGAAGAACAAAAACATAAATACGCTTTCGTCGATATTGCTTTACCGTAACGTTCCGAACACGACGATTTACGTAGACAGCGTTACGTTAGTTAAGAAAACCGCTTAAACAGTTATGAAAAAGAAAAAACTTGCGATTGCGATCGTTACAATCGCGTTGTGCGCCGTCGCGGCGGTAGTCGCGCTGTGGGTATCGGGAGCGTTCAGACACGCTTCCGGACCCGCAAACGGCGGCAGCGGAGGAAAAGAGCAGGAACAAATCGGCTACGAAGGACTTAACCTCGTGGGAGAGACGAGTTTTGCCGCATACGAGAACGAAGTTTTCACCGTGCCGCTTCCCGTAGTAAAGAACGGCGACGGCGAAACCGTGCCGCTCGAAGTCACGTTTACCGTCACCGATTCGTCTTACAGGGCGCAGGGCAAGGACGGCAACACCGTAAAACTTGCCGTGGGAATGTACACGATAAAGTTTATTCTCAAAGACCGCACGCTCGACTGCGAGCCGCTAACGGCTTCGCTCGAAGTGACGGAGCGCGGCAGACGGGTTTTGTGCGACTTTTCGACCGAAGCCGAAGTCGCAAGAGTAACCGCTCAACCGACCGTAAATTACGGAACGAACAACGGCACGAAAAAGTTTATTTCGTCGTTCGGCGGCAGACAGGGACTTCTGGAATATGCCGTGGGTAACGGCGCGACGGGCGTAATGAGCGGCAACCGCGACGGCTTTTACGTTCCGTTCGCCACGCCGCTTGCCGTCGGTGAAATCGCTTCGGTACGGTTCGTGGCGTATGTGATCGGCGAGCAGGAAACGCGCGTTGCGTTCGGGCTTAAATGCGACGGCGACTTCGGCAAAGATTATTTCTGGTTTCAGACCGGCAAAAACACATGGCAGAATTACGGAATAACGACCGAAAAGCTCGTTTCGAAATGGCAGGACAATCACGGCGGCGAAACGCCCGTTTCGATCGAAGGAATTTATATCCGACTTCCGTCCGCGAGCGCCGGCGCTAAAATCTACCTCGATCTTATCTATTGCGTAAACAAATAATTTTACACCCGAAAACACGGAGCGCGTATGTACTTGAAACTTAAAAACTGGCAACTCAAAGCAGACGGAGACCGCTATATAGCAGCCTCCGTTTCGGGCGATATTACCCGCGATCTTTACAATGCGGGGGAGATCGCCGACCCGTATTTCGGGCTTAATCACCTCTCGCTCGGCGAAACGCTCGACCGCGACTACGATTACGTTACGACTTTTTCGATCGATCGAAGCGATATAAAACGCGGCGAGCGCGCGTTTCTGCGCTTCAAGGGCGTGGATCTTCTGTCCGATATTTTCCTTAACGGAACGAAGCTCGGTTCGACCGAAAATATGTTCCTTGAATACGTTTTCGACGTTACGGACGAACTCAGAAAGGGCGAAAACAAACTCGTCGTGCATATGCGCTCGACTACGGCGTATATGAAAACGCTCGACTGCAAGAATTATTTCGCGGTGTTCAACGTGCCGCGGATTCTTTTGAGAAAAGAGCAATGCTGTTTCGGGTGGGACTGGGCGCCGAATATCCCGGGGTACGGGATCTGGCAGGACGTCGAGCTTTACACCGAAAACGAAAATCGGATCACCGACGTCCGCGTTACGGCAAACGCCGACGGCGAAGCGGTTTTCCATATCGAAATAAATTACAGCGTGCGCCCGTATTACGACAACGACGGCAACCTCGTCACGCCCCCGAAAAATTACGACGACAAACTTCGCGTTTCGCTTGCCCGCCGTCCCGTGCACTATAGCGAGGGCGAGAGGGAAACCGATCCCGAATTCGAAACCAAAGAAATCGACGTGAGCGGGTACAAGAGTTTCGTGTGCTTTATGCGGGACAGCGCGGAATTGTGGTATCCGATCGGTTACGGCAGACAGCCGCTTTACTCCTATAAGGTCGAGCTCGTCCGCGACGGCGAAGTTATTTCCGCTAAACACGGCAGAACGGGTTTCCGTTCGGTTTCGCTCGTCGAGCCCGCGCTCGGGGACACTCGGCTCGGCTACAGCCTTATCGTAAACGGTACGCGCGTTTATCCCAAGGGCGCGAACTGGGTCCCGATCGATTGCTTTACCGGCGCGATCGAGGACGAAAAATACGAAAAACTCATCGATTACGCCGCCCGCGGCAACTTCAATATCCTTCGGGTATGGGGCGGCGGGATTTACGAAAAGGATATTTTCTACGATCTTTGCGACGAAAAGGGCGTTATGGTGTGGCAGGACTTTATGTTCGCGTGCGCCGATATCCCCGAGAACGAGCCCGAATGGCTGAAAAACGCCGAAGAGGAGTGCGCTTTTCAGGTGGTTCGGCTTCGTAATCACCCCTCGCTCGTTTACTGGTGCGGCGGCAACGAAAAAACGGGTTCGTTCGGTGCGAAAATTTCGCTCGGCGATCGGTTCACGAACATAATTCTCCGCGGTATCGTCGATAATTACGACGGAACGCGCCCCTTCGCGCGCCAAAGTCCGTGCTCGCATACCGACGCGGGCAACGATTTTATGTCGGGCGAGTCGCATTTCTCATGCTTCGAAACGTGTATGCGCGAGGGTTACGACCGTTACCGCGAGATCGTAGCGCGGCAGATCGTCGCTTTCTCGTCCGAATGTGCGACGATGGGTCCGCACTCGGTCGAAACTTACCGCAAGATCTTCCCCGACGACAAGCTTTTCCCGATCAACGAATACTGGCACGATCGGCTTATGGAAAACCCTTACGCCGCCGTCAGAATGCCTTTCGCCGAGGCGCAGAACAAAATGGCTTCCGATCTTTACGGCGCGCCCGTCGATATAAATTCTTTCGTCGAAAAGGCTTCGCTCGCTCACGCCGAAACGCTCCGTTGTCAGATAGAGTTTCAGCGCGCGCACAAGGGGCTTACGGGCGGGTTTTTAATGTGGATGTATTCCGAACCGTGGCCGTCGGGAACGTGGTCAGTTATCGATTACTACACCGAGCCCAAGCAGGCGTATTACGCTTCGGCACGCGCGTTTTGTCCGCTTTATTTCGGGTTTTACCTCGGCGCGGACGGGAAAACGTATCTTTTCGGAGTGCGCGACCGTAAGGACAGAGCAAAGGTCGATTACGAGTGGGGAGCGAAAACGCTCGGCGGTGAGACGATTTTCGTGCGCGGAGGATCTGCCGAACTCGACGATTTTACCGTAATAAGGGAACCCGTCGAAGAGAAAATCAACTGCGAAAACGCGTATTTTTACGTTAAATTCCGCGAAAACGGCGAGGAGAGAATTACCGTTTATTCGCCAGACATGTGGAAATCGGCTTATGAAAACCTTAAAGCCGACGTGACCGTAAAAACCCGTGCGGAGGGCAAAGCGCTTGTCGTTACCGTTTCGGCGCGCTCGTTCGCAAAGTCCGTGTTCCTGCATTTTACCGAGAATTGCGGATACGTTTTCTCCGACAACTTTTTCGACGTCGGGGCGGGCGAGAAATACGAAGTTTACGTTACCCGCGACGATGGAACTCTGCCCGACGCGCGCGAGCTCAAAGTTTCGGTGCGCGGAAAGGAAATCGGGTTATGAAAAACGAAACAGTGGCGCTCAACGGCGCCGTAATTTATCGCGGCGACAACGGAAAACTCTTTTGCGATATCGAAACCGCAGGAGTAAAATGCCGTTACGAAATTCCGGATACCGAGTTTGACGCGCCCGCCGAGGTCGTCCTTACCGATCTCGACGGCACGAGCGTTAAGTCCGAGGAATTCTGGGTTTACCTCATCGAAAAGACCGCGCGCGTTGCGGGCAAAAACGACGCGCTTCGCCTGTCGGAGGAAGATATTCCGTTCGTTTCCGGCTTTTCCACGGCGCAGCACCTTAGTTACGTCATAAAAAAATACGGTTTGACGTGCGACCTTGCGACCGCGACCGAAGTTTATCACGAAGTCGCGAAACGCGAGCTCGCCGAAATCGCGGAGGGAAGGGGAAACGTTTCCGCGCTCCGTCCGCGCGACGGACTGAAAGACTTTCTGACGGAGGTGAAATCTTCCGCCGTGAAAATCGGGCTCGTCACGAGCGGACTCGACTACAAGGCGATTCCCGAAATCGTCGGCGCGTTCCGTTTTCTCGGGCTCGGCAATCCGCTCGGGGTTTACGACGCGATTATCACAGGAGGGAGACGAAAGGGAAAGGGCGTTTACGGCACGATCGGCGAGCTTTGCTGCAAACCTCATCCGTGGCCTTACGTCGAAATCGGCGCTTCGCTCGCGGGCAACGACAAACGCGGCGTAGTCGTTCTCGAGGACTCCGCGGCGGGCGTTATTTCCGCTCGTATCGCGGGCTATTCCGTGCTCGGCTTTAACGACGGGAATATCGGAAAAAGCGGCGTTTCGTTCCTTTGCGAACGTATGATCGACACCTTCGACGACGCACTTGCGTTTATTCTGAACAGATAAGCTCCGAGGGGCGTTGACGTCCGATCGCGAATATCGCGCCGACCCGACGCCCCGCTTTGTTTTTTAAAATCGTCGCCCTCAATCGCTTGCGAAAACGGGCGCTATCGGATATAATTAACTTATGAAAATCTTAATCGACGGCAATAAAAAATTCTACAAAGCGTGCCTTCACACGCATACGATCTGTTCGGACGGACTTATGACCCCGCAAGAGGTGAAAAATCAATACCTTGCTCGCGGCTATTCGGCAGTCGCGTTCACCGATCACGAAATTCTTTACGATCACTCCGACCTTACCGACGAAAATTTCGTCGCGATCAACGGTTACGAGTACGCAACGAACAACGACCGTTCGCCCGATCCGCTACTTCGTCATCAGTCCGCGCATTTCAATTTCATCGCGAAAGACCCGAAAAACCTCACGCAGATCGCGTACAATCGCGATTACGACTGGTGTCATACCGACGCGCAGAGAGACGAAGCGGAAACGCGCAGCGTGATGCTCGGTTACGAACGCGGGCATAATTTAGCGGACTTCAATATGCTCACCGCGCTCGCGAACGACAACGGCTTTTTAGTGGTTTACAATCACCCCGCGTGGTCGCTTCATACCGCGCTCGACTGGTCGGGGCTTCGCGGGCTTTTCGCCGTCGAAACGTATAACGCGGGGTCGGTATACGGCGGCTATTCCGAAACGCGCGCCGCTTACGACGATCTTCTTACCGAACTGTGCCGCGAGGCGAAAGCGGAAGGCAAAACGCCCGCGCCGCTTCGCACCGTGTTTGCTGACGATATGCACGAATTTATGTTCGACGACGCCGGCTACGTTATGATCCAAGCCGATCGGCTTACTTACCCGGGTCTTATTTCCGCGCTCGAGAAAGGCGAATTTTATTCTTCGACCCGCCCCGAGTTCCGCGACCTGCGGATAGACGGCAACGTCCTTATCGGAAAAACTTCGCCGGTAAAGAGCGTTTGCGTTATCGGACCCGCGCGCAACAAAATCAGAATAAACGGCAATATCGAAAGCTTCGAAATTCCGCTGAAAGGCGGATTCAACGACTATTTCCGCGTGGAAATCACCGACGAAAACGGCTACGTTGCCACTACGAACGCCTTTTACGGAGCGCTCGACGAAAAATAAGTTTTTTACGCTCGTGTTCGCTTGATTTTTACGGCGAAAAGTGGTATAATTCCGATTGATAAAACGAATTCGGGCACGGGCGCGTTTTCTGCCCGACCCGAGAAAGGAGAAATCATGAAAGGCTATGACGTCATCGTACTTGCCGGACAGTCCAACGCGGAAGGTTACGGCGTGGGCGAGGTAAGCGAAGAATACGTTCCGTCCGATTCGGTTCTTATGATCGGCGATAAAGCTTCGCCGCGTTTCGAAAAAGCCGCCGACGGCACCGAGTTTCTCGCGCTCGAATTCCCGTCCGAAATTACCGTTTCGGTTGCCGACGAACCCGTGGGAGGTGAGGGGAAAGTCGGTAAGCTCGCACTGTTTTTCGTCAAAAACTACGTCGAGAAGGGCTTGCTTGCTCCCGACAGAAAGATACTGCTCGTCAACGCCGCGGTCGGCGGCACGGGCTTTGCGAGAAAAGAGTGGGGCGTAGGCAATATCCTTTATCGCCGACTCGTCGCGCTTACCGATTACGCACTCGGCTACGGCGACGGAAAGAACGAAATCGTAGCGCTGCTGTGGCATCAGGGCGAATGCGACTCCGTTTGCAACCCCGATTTTACGACCGAAACCCGCTATGAAACCTATAAACGCAACCTTACGGCGCAGCTCGAAGATTTCAAAAACCGTTACGCCGCAGTCATAAACGGCAATCTTCCGTTTATCGCGGGCGGCTTCTGCAGCGAATGGTATCTCAAAAATAAAATTCCGTGCGACGCGGTTTTACGCGGACTTCGCGAGGTCGCGGACGAGCAGAACGGTGCTTTCGTCGAAACGTCCGATCTTCCGAGCAACAATCAAAAAACCGCCAACGGCGACGATATTCACTTCTGTCGAGAGTCGCTCCACATTCTCGGTGCGCGTTACTTCGACGCCTACAACGTTATAAAAAACAGATAACGGTATAGGATTTTCGCGACATAGGCACGATTTTCACGCCGATTTGTCCTTAATAAAAACACAATGCGGCGCACTCCGACAAGACGGAATGCGCCGCGTTTTTATATGTGCCGATCGCGCGTGATTTTATAGTTCTGCGATCAGAACTCCGAACGGCTCGAAAACAAAACCGTTTTCGGTCTTGATCGTCAACCTCGAAGCGAGTATCTTTTCTTTTTCGAAGTCCGGCAAAAATTCCTCCGATTCAGAAACGTTGACGAAGACCCTTACGCACGGAGTTCCGCCGCGAGCGAGCTTCGGATCGTCATTTTCGGGACGTATTATTCTGTCGTATTTTACGACCTGCCCGCGTTCGCCGCCGCAACCGACGTTTTCCGTTTCGCCGTCCGCCAGCGCGGGTACTGACTTCCGCAGCGAACAGAGCGTTTTCAACCAGTCGTAATGACTTTTTCCGCGCGGTGTGTTTATGGCGTTTACGTCAACGTGCATATCGCCGTAAAAGCGGTTTGCAAACAACGACTGCGGAGCTCTGCTTCCGCATTCGTATCCGGTATAAATCATCGGCAATCCGTCAAGCGTTTCGATTATCGCATGTGCCGCCATAATTCTGTCATCCGTAAAATGTGCATTGATTTTTACGCGCGGATAAGTTTTTTCGCCGTCGCCGCAATGCAGCGGCATACCGTCGGTGATGATGTCGTGATTGTCTATATATCGCAAAAACGGAGTGCCGTTTTTGCTCGACCGATCCGAATAAACGGCTTGCCCGAATTTGTCTGCGGAAAAGTCTCCGTTCAGAATCGCATACAAAAAATACTGTTCGGAAAATCCGTATCGGAAATCCGCAAACCCTTCGGGCGGATCGTTGCCTTCGAAGATAATCAGAGCGTCCGCGAACTCCGTTTTCAGCTCGTTTGCCGCTTGCTGCCAGAAATCGGACGGAATTCCGTCCGCATAGTCCAGTCTGAATCCGTCTGCGCCGAGCGACAACCAGAATTTCATATTTGCAATAACGTATGATCGTACTGCCGCGTTGTCGTAGTTTAAGACAGGGAAGTGGTACGTATTGCCCAGAATGTTGCCGTTTTCGTCCTTCTTCACAAAGTTCGTATAGTCGGAAACGATTTTGCACGAAGGTCCGCAATGCGTGTATACAAGGTCGAGAATTACGAACATTCCTTTCCGGTGAGCCGACTGCACGAACTCCGTGAACGAACCGATGTCGCCGTACTCGGGATCGACGTTGAAGTAGTCTTTGACGCGGTACGGATTTTTAGGGTTTTTCAGCCCGCTCGCCTTTTGTCTCTCCGACCACGCGCTTTCGTTATCATTGTCGTCCTCGAGCGTAATCGGACAAAGATAAATTATGTCGATTCCGGCATTTTTAATGTAATCAAGCTTCTTTTCCGCGGCTTCGAGCGTTCCTTCCGGCGTAAACGACCTTAGGTTCAGCTGATAGCATGTCAGTCCGCTAAAACGTTCCGGAAGAGGTTTTCTCGCTGTTTTCCGTTCGATTTCCATATGTTTCTCCTTCACGCCGCTTGCTTTATTGCGATTTCGGCGTGTGAAAAAATTATACAATATTCATCGCCTGTAATCAACCCGAAATTCGCTTCATAAGGTTGATTTTTCGGCACAAATATGTTACAATGACAATATGGTTATCGATGATCTGCCGCATAAAATACTCGGCGTCTACAAATTAAAGCGAGCGAAAAAATACGGTTGGAGAACGAGCGGAAGGGATTTCGCCGTTCTCAGTTACAGAACCGACGGGGAGGGAACGCGTTTTACGTGGAACGAAAACGGGAAAGAAAAAACCGCGTTTGCAGGGAAAACGGACGTCGGTTATTTTCCTTGTTCCGCCTCGTACAGTCAGGAGAGCGGAAGCGAGGAGGTTATTTGCATTCATTTTGCTACGGACGGTAACGGCGCAAGCCGAAACCTCGGTTTTCCTCAATTCGAGTTCGGTGCGGTCGAGCTCGGAGACCTTTTCGAAAACATTTATTCGGTTTACGCAAAGAAAGAGATGGGATACGAAACGCTCGGAATGTCGATTCTGTTCAAAATATTTTACAGACTCACGACGCGTCGGCCCGACCTTCCCGAAAGGATTAAAGCAGTCATCGACGAGAGCTTTACCGACCCCGATTTTTCCGTCGCCTCCGTAGCCCGTCGCATGGATTTTTCCGAAACTTATGTCAGGCGCTTGTTCAAAGCGCGTTTCGGGCTCGGAATGTCCGATTATCTGATTTCGCTGCGACTTGACGCCGCTGCGTCAATGCTCGCAAGCGGATATTATACCGTAAAAGAGGTAGCCTATGCCTGCGGCTATTCCGATCCGAAATATTTTTCAACGGTGTTCGGTCGCGGTTTCGGTATGAAACCTACCGAATATGCCGCGAAAACCAAAAATTAAAGACAATGACTTTTTCCGTGTTTTGCGTTAAAAGAGCAGGAACATAGCTTAACGTCTGAAAAACTTTTCGATCTAAAACAATAGAGTTTATATACACCCACCATATGCTAAGGGTTTTTGATAGTTATTCTAACCCTCGGTTAGTTTATTTTGCGCCAAACACCCCTCGTTCGCTTGATATTTTATCGAAAAGGTGATACAATGTATAATATACAATGGTATATTTGCGCGCTGTTGTATAAAAATCTACCATCCAAAGCCGGAAGCTTACGGTAGTTGCTTATAAAAAATATGACGTAATTACAACAATGTTTTTCGGTGTGTGGGTAAACGCGAAGAGTTTGTATGATCAAGCAGAGACAAGGTGCAGAGCAGCGTAACGCAATAGAAACTTGTTTATGTGGAAGGAAGCGATAGAGTATGGCATTTAACGGAACAAACGAAATAAAGCCGTTTTCAAAGAAAGTTTATCTGGCTTCGCCGACGATGCACGGCGATGAATTGAAGTATATAACGGAAGCTTACGAAACGAACTGGATGTCTACTGTGGGCGCAAACATAAACGAGGTCGAGCGCATTGCCGCGGAGAAAGCGGGAATGAAATATGCCGTTGCTCTTTCGTGTTGCACCGCAGCGCTTCACTTGTGCGTAAAGTCCGCAGGTGAGAGATTATACGGTAGACCCGCGATCGGTCACGGTGCGTTGGAAGGAAAGCGCGTGTTCTGTTCTGATATGACGTTCGACGCAACTCTGAATCCGGTAGTATACGAGGGCGGCGTTCCCGTCTTTATAGATACGGAAGCGGATTCTTGGAATATGGATCCCATCGCGCTTGAAAAGGCGTTTGAATTATATCCCGAGGTAAAACTTGTGGTCTGCGCCGAGTTGTACGGTTTTCCGAGCCGTATCGACGTAATAAAGAAGATATGCGAGCGGCACGGCGCGCTTTTGGTCGAGGACGCAGCGGAAGCTATGGGCGCGACCGTATCGGGCAGACAATGCGGATCGTTCGGGGATTATGCGGCGATCAGTTACAACGGCAACAAGATCATCACGGGTTCGTCTGGCGGGTGCTTGCTGACTAACGATATAGAGGTTGCGAACAAGGCGAGGAAGTGGTCCACGCAGGCGAGGGAGAACGCGCCGTGGTACCAGCACGAAGAAGTCGGCTATAACTACCGTATGAGTAACGTGATCGCGGGAGTTATACGCGGACAGTATTCGCATTTAGAGGAGCATATCGCACAGAAGAAAGCCGTATACGAGAGGTATCGCGAAGGTTTTAAGGATCTGCCCGTAGCAATGAATCCGATTACCGACGGAACCGAGCCTAACTACTGGCTTTCAGCTATGATTATCGACGAAAAATATATGTGCAGGCAGGTACGAGACGATTCGATGGCATTGTACGCGGCGGAGAAAGGTAAAACCTGTCCGACGGAAATACTCGAAGCGATAGCGTCGATCAATGCGGAAGGACGCCCGATCTGGAAGCCTATGCATATGCAGCCGATGTACAGAATGAACGAGTTCATAACGCGCGAAGGCAGCGGCAGAGCGAAAACCAACGCGTACATAGCAGGCGGGGTTTTTGACGTCGGAGCGGATATTTTCAACAGAGGCTTGTGCTTGCCGAGCGATAACAAGATGACGGCAGAAGAGCAAGACAAGATTATAGGAATAGTAAGGGCGTGCTTCGAGTGAAAGAGTTTTTCGAAAATTTAATATCATCGTGGTGGGGCATAACGATAATCTGTATCATAGCGGTCGCGCTTTGGATAACGTTGTCGGCTTTACTGTATCGACCGTTTTTCAAAAGGTTTTACGACTTTACCTTGTCGCTTGTCGCGATAATCGTGCTGTCACCGTTATTGCTGGTTCTGACGATAGTAGGAGCGATAGCTATGGGCGGTAATCCGTTTTTCGTTCAGTTGCGCCCCGGGAAGAAGGATAAGAACGGAAACGAGAAGATTTTCAAGCTCATAAAGTTCCGTACAATGAACAACAAAAAGGACGAAAGCGGCAATCTTCTTCCCGACGAAAAACGTCTCACGAGATACGGCAAATTCTTGCGTTCGACCTCGCTTGACGAGCTCGGCGAACTATTAAACATTCTAAAAGGCGATATGTCGATAGTCGGACCGAGACCTCTGTTGGTGAAATATTTGCCTCTATATAACGAGCGTCAACGTTGTCGGCACAACGTTCGTCCGGGGCTTACCGGTTATGCTCAGGTGCACGGTCGGAACGCGATTTCGTGGGAAGAAAAATTCAAACTTGACGTTTATTACGTAGAACATATGAATATGGGCTTTGACATTAAGATACTTTTTGATACAGTGTTCACTGTTTTAAACCGCAGAGGTGTAAGTAGTGAGAACAGTGCGACAATGCAAGCTTTTAGAGGTAATGAGGACACAGAAAGCGTAAAGCAAGATTGTGAAAATATGGAGGGTAACGTATGAATATTTTGATGTTAAGTGTAGGTCGTCGAGGGGAATTGCTTAAAGATTTTAAAAAATCTTTACCATTGAATTCAATACTGGTAGCAACAGACTGTAGTCCGTATGCTCCTGCGCTCTATATGGCAGATAAGCAGTATATTGTGCCATCTATTAACGATCCGAAATACATCGAGATTATTTTAAGTATATGCAAGAAAGAAAACATAAATGCCGTAACGACGTTCATTGATCCCGAAATAGAAACGCTTGCAAAGAATAGAGCGTTATTCGAAGCTATCGGGGTTGAAGTGTTGGCACCATATGAAGAAACAGCGAGAATATGTTATGACAAATTCTTGATGTATAATTTTTGCAAGAAAAATGGCATTCCTACTGTTCCTACATATGACTCTCTTGACGATTTTGATATTGCAAGAAAAAACAACGAAATAGAATTTCCGGTATTTGTGAAACCGAGAAACGGAAGCGGAAGTGTAGGAGCAAGAAGAATATCAGATTATGAAACTTTAAAAAAGGCAATTGAAATTGACCCGACTTTGATAATACAAGAACTAATGATTGGAATTGATCTCGATGCAGATGTTTACATAGATACCATAACGCACACTGCAGTCGCGGCATTTTCGAAACGGAAATTAGAAACAAGAATAGGCGGGGCAAGCAAAACGATATCGTTCAAAGACGATAGTCTGTTTTCTTTGATTAAAAGAATTTGTCAAGTGTTTAAATTTAATGGTCCAGTTGATATGGACTTCTTTTATAAAGATGGTAAATATTATCTATCTGAAATCAACCCCCGATTCGGAGGAGCGTATCTCCACGCGTATGGATCCGGTGTTGATTTTATAAAGTTGATAGAAAAGAATTTGCAAGGTGAAGCTAATGAACCCAACTTTGGGAATTATGAAGACGGTGTAATAATGATGATGTACGACAGCGTTGTCATTAAAAAGCAAAAAGATCTGGCAAATCGGTAATTATTTAAAAAAACTACAAACATAAAAAAATGAATATTCTATTTTTAACAATGAGCAGAATAGCCTCGTTGAACGAGCATGGGATATACGAAGATTTAATGCGGGCATTTGTGCAAAACGGACATTGTGTTTATGCCGTATCACCTGCCGAGGAACGTGATGGCATATCCACTCAGATTACAGAATCGTCGAACAGACATTGTCTGTTAAGAGTGCGTACCGAAAATTTACAAAAAACAAGTTTTGTGAAAAAAGGAATTGCGACTTTGTGCATCGCTTCAAAATTTAAAAGAGCGATAGAAAAATATTTCAAAAGCATTAAATTTGATTTGATACTTTATTCTACGCCGCCGATTACCTTATATGATACGATAAAGTATTTCAAAAAGCGTGATGGTGCACATACTGTCTTATTGTTAAAAGATATTTTTCCACAGAATGCATTAGATATAGGTGTATTGAAGCAATCGGGAATTAAAGGAGTAATTTACAGATATTTTCGAAAAAAAGAAAAATCACTTTATGGAGTCTCTGATTATATCGGCTGTATGAGTCAGGCGAACGTTGATTACATATTGACACACAATCCCGAAATTGACAGATCGACCGTAAGCATAATCCCTAACAGTATAGAACCGCAAGATGTTTGCCTGAACAAGGAAGAAAGAGACGCGATGCGCGAAAAATACGGAATTCCGCAAGATAGGACAGTATTCGTGTATGGTGGTAATTTGGGTAAGCCGCAGGGCATTCAGTTTATAATCGAATGTCTGAAATCGCAAAAATATAACGATAAAGTTTACTTCTTGATTGTCGGAGACGGCACTGAGTTCGAAAAGCTTCGTGGATTCGTAGAGACCGAAGACCCGAATAACGTTAAGTTGATGCGCCGATTACCGAAAGTTGATTTTGACACGATGATTGCCGCTTGCGATGTCGGGCTTATATTCCTGGATCATAGGTTTACGATACCGAATTATCCATCGAGACTTCTTTCATATATGCAAGCGGGATTGCCTGTATTAGCGTGCACCGACCCGAATACCGACGTTGGGAAAGACATTGTAGACGGGGGTTTCGGCTGGTGGTGCGAAAGCGATGATGCCGAGAATTTCAGTAAGCTTATTAATGAGATTTGTTGTTGCGATTTAACGGAAAAGGGTAATATGGCACGGAAGTATTTAAACAATTATTTCGATGCGACTGACGGATATAGAGCAATTATAGACAAGGTAGGAGACCTCAAATGAGTTTATTTACAGGAAAAACACTGATGATAACCGGCGGAACGGGGAGTTTCGGGAATGCGGTTCTCAACAGGTTTCTAAAAACCGATATAGGTGAAATCAGAATTTTTTCGCGCGACGAGAAAAAGCAAGACGATATGCGTCACGAATTTCAGGCTAAGATGCCGGACGTAGCCGAGAAGATAAAGTTTTACATCGGCGATGTGCGCGATATACAGTCTGTAAAGAACGCGATTCACGGTGTGGATTACATATTCCACGCCGCCGCACTTAAACAAGTGCCGTCCTGTGAATTTTTCCCGATCGAAGCGGTAAAGACAAATGTGCTCGGAACCGAGAATGTGCTTACGGCTGCAATCGACGAGGGAGTCGGAACGGTTATCTGTTTATCGACAGACAAAGCTGCTTATCCGGTAAACGCGATGGGGACAAGCAAGGCGATGATGGAGAAGGTTATCGTTGCAAAATCGCGCACTACAACAAAAACGAAGATATGCTGCACGAGATACGGGAACGTAATGTGCTCGCGCGGTAGCGTTATTCCGCTTTGGATCGATCAGATACGGAGCGGGCAACCGATTACTATCACGGAGCCGAAGATGACGCGGTTTATTATGTCGCTTGACGAAGCCGTGGATCTTGTTTTGTTTGCGTTCGAGCATGGAGAGAGCGGAGATATACTTGTTCAGAAGGCGCCGGCTTGCACGATAAAAACTCAGGCCGAAGCGGTATGCGAATTGTTCGGTTCGAACAAAAACAATATCAAAATTATCGGGATTCGTCACGGAGAAAAAATGTACGAAACTCTGTTAACGAACGAAGAATGCGCTCACGCGATAGATATGGGGAATTTCTATCGGGTTCCGTGCGACAAACGCGGATTGAATTACGATAAGTATTTCAAACAAGGCGACACCGATAGGAACGTGCTTACCGAATTTAATTCTCACAATACACAACTACTCGATACGGAAGGCGTAAAGAGAAAGCTGCTTGAATTAAAATACATACGCGACGAGCTTGAGAGGACAGGAAAGTGAATGTTCTTATAACCGGAGCGAACGGGTTTATAGGAAAGAATCTGGTCGAAACATTGAAAAACGTCAGAGACGGCAAAGATCGGACCCGCAACGTTGTCATCGACGAAATATTCTGTTACGACGTCGAATCGGAAAAATCAGAACTTGCGGAGTATTGTAAGGCGGCTGATTTCGTATTTAATCTTGCCGGTGTAAACCGTCCGAAAGATCCGAGCGAATTCGAAAAAGGCAATTTTGGTTTTGCGTCGGAGCTGCTTGAAACGTTGGAAGCGAATTCCTGCAAAAGCCCCGTAATGTTGGCATCGTCCGTACAGGCTTCGCTTTCGGGAAGGTACGCAGGGAGCGAATACGGAAAGAGCAAACGCAACGGAGAACGCCTGTTTTTCGATTATGCGGAGGAAACCGGTGCGGAAGTATTTGTGTTTCGCTTTCCGAATGTGTTCGGAAAATGGTGCAGACCGAATTATAACAGCGCCGTAGCCACGTTTTGCTACGATATCGCAAACGATCTGCCGATTACGGTAAACGACAGAAATACGGTTTTGGAACTTGCGTATATAGACGACGTGATTGATTCGCTTATAGCGCTTTTGCGAGGAGAAACCGACAGATGCGATTACGACGGAGCGACGCCGATACCGAACGGCAACGGTAAATTCTGTCGCGTGGGTGTTACTCACAAGGTTTCGCTCGGTGAAATTGTCGATTTACTGAACGGATTTGCAAAACAGCCCGCAACGTTGCAAATGCCCGAAATCCCTTGCGGTTCGTTCGAGAAAAAACTTTATTCGACTTATCTTTCGTATTTGCCGAAAGAAAAAGTGAAATTTGTGCCTAAGTCAAATGAAGATGCCCGCGGTAGTTTTACGGAACTGTTGAAAAGTCGGAGTTGCGGACAATTTTCAGTAAACATATCCAACCCGGGAGTAACGAAAGGCGAACACTGGCATGACAGTAAATGGGAGTTTTTTATTGTTGTGTACGGGCATGCGCTTATACAGGAAAGGAAGATAGGAACGGACGAAGTATGGAATTTCGAAGTGAGCGGGGACAAGATTGAAATCGTGCACATGTTGCCGGGATTTACCCATAATATCGTCAATCTCTCCGACAGCGAAAAACTGGTTACGCTGATGTGGGCGAATGAAAGTTTCGATCCGACAAAACCCGATACTTATTTTGAAAAGGTGGTTGAAAAATAGTGGAAAAAGTGACCGATTATACGGGAATTAGTTTCAGAAACGACGGGAAAATCAAACTTCTTATTGTTGTTGGAACTCGCCCCGAAATTATAAGGCTTTCGGAAGTGATAAAGAAATGTCGTAAATATTTCGACTGTATACTTGCGCACACCGGACAAAATTACGACTACAATCTGAACGGCGTTTTCTTCAAAGACCTGAAACTCGATTTACCGGACGTATATATGAATGCCGTCGGCGAAGATTTAGGAGAGACTATCGGCAACATCATCGATTGCAGTTATAAACTGATGGAACGATTGAAGCCTGACGCATTGCTTGTTCTCGGAGACACGAACAGTTGTTTGTCGGCGATACCCGCAAAACGTTTGCATATTCCTATTTTCCATATGGAAGCGGGGAACAGGTGTAAGGACGAGTGCTTGCCGGAAGAAACCAACCGACGCATTGTGGATATTATATCCGACGTAAATATGGCGTACAGCGAACACGCTCGCAGATATCTCGCCGAGTGCGGGTTGCCGAAAGAGAGAACGTACGTCACCGGATCGCCTATGGCGGAAGTGTTGCGCGCAAATTTGTCTGATATCAACCGCTCCGACGTGCTCGAAAGACTGAAATTAAAGCAGGGTAAATACATTTTGCTTTCGGCGCACCGTGAGGAGAATATCGATACAGAAAAGAATTTCGTATCATTATTTACAGCAATAAACGCGCTTGCCGAAAAGTACGATATGCCGGTTTTGTATTCTTGTCATCCGCGCAGTAGAAAGCGGCTTGAGCAAAGCAACTTTAAACTCGATCCACGCGTTGTCAGACACGAACCGCTCGGTTTTCACGATTACAACAAATTGCAGATTAACGCGTTTGCTGTGGTTTCTGACAGCGGAACGCTCCCCGAGGAAAGTTCGTTCTTCCTTTCAATAGGGAAGCCGATTCCCGCCGTGTGTATAAGAACGAGTACCGAACGCCCCGAAGCTCTCGATAAAGCGTGTTTCGTGCTCGCCGGCATCGATGAAAAATCGCTTCTTCAAGCAGTGGACGTTGCCGTTGCGATGAATAAAAACGGAGACTTCGGCACGCCTGTACCCGATTATACAGACGAGTGCGTATCAAATAAAGTAGTAAAAATTATTCAAAGTTATACAGACGTGGTCAACAAGTTTGTTTGGAGAAAATAATTATGAGCGATAAAATTTTACTATCAATATGTATTACCTCTTACAATCGCGTAAAAGAACTTGAGCGTTGTTTGAGTAGTATAGATGCACCGATCGGTGATGTCGAAATAATAGTAAGTGAAGATATGTCTCCGAAACGTGAAGATATACGTAGCATGTTAAATGAGTTCGCTCAATCGACTGAATACAGATTTGCAGCTAACTTCAACGAGGAGAACTTGGGCTATGATAGAAATCTCGCGAAGCTGATTTCGCTTGCGTCGGGAGAGTATATTTTGTTTTCAAGTGATGATGATGCGTTTAATAGGGGTAAACTGCTTGAGGTGATAGGGTTGCTTAAAGAAAACAACCCTGCCTATATGTTTACAGCATATTCCAGTACGGATACAGAAGCGCTAAATCGAAAATATAACAAAGATTTTTGCATTGAACCGAGTGAACAATCTCTTTCGAAGTATTTATATGACGGGATTCTTTTTTCCGGACTTATTTTCAAAGCCGAATATGTTAAAACGTTAATAGACAATATGGATAGATTTGTAAACACAAACTATTTTCAGGTGTACCTTTTGTCAAAAATGTTGTATAAATATGAGGGCTATTATGCACGTACAGAACTAATAAAATGTATCGGAGACGGGGATAACGGGTACGGAACCACAGAGCTTAGCAAAAAGGATCCGTTGTTAGCAGATAGAAAGAATGTTTTTTCCGATCTGAGATTTAATATAGGACTTATAAAAGTTATTCGTATTTTTGATGAAGAAGAAGGACTTCACGAGATAAAGCATTTTCAAAAAGAATACTCTTTACGTTCCTATAGAGGATTGTCACAAGCGCGCGCAATAAGCCGTAAAACAATGAAACAGTATTGGGAGAAAATGAAAGAGTTAGATATTAAATTATGTTTCCCGGCAAGGATTTATTATTGTGTTTTGTGGTTGTTCGGAAAGAAGATTTCGGATTTTATATTCGGATTGCCCAGGAAGGTGTTATTCGCACGTCGGAGAAATGCAAATGGCTGATTTCCATATTTGTGCAGCGATTGTTACATATAATCCCGATATCGGATTACTAGAAAAAAATATATCTGCAGTTATAGATCAAGTTGAGCATTTATATATTTACGATAACGCTTCGACTAATTTGGCCGAAATTGAAAAGCTTACTGATGATGAGAGAATAACGATTGTTAAGTCGGATTCAAATTACGGTATATCTAAAGCACTGAATGAGTTGTGCTCCATGGCACTTGAGTGTGGATATAATTGGGTGTTAACCTTGGACCACGATACCATAATTTGCAATAACTTTATAGATAATTGCCGTAGTCTAATACGAGATTGTGATTTAAAAATAGCTATTGTATGTCCCCGTGTGAAATATGTCGGTTTAGAAATAAAAGAAAAAGGAGACGTCAGTTGTAGATTTAGTCGCGTGTCTGCGTGTATGACCAGCGGATCGTTTATGTCATTGATTGCATGGAATGAGGTCGGTGGTTTTGACGAATATATGGTTATAGATTGGGTAGATAATGATATTTGTACTAACTTTGTTTTGCATGGGTATGTTATAGTACGAAACAATCAGATTTTTATGGAGCACAAGCTAGGATCAGCTGTTAAACGAAAATTCGGATTGGTAACTTTAATAGACTATCAGTATTCGGCATTTAGAGTTTACCATATTGTAAGAAATGGCATATATTACAGGAAAAAATATCGTAAAAACATAAATCAACTGAAAATGGCTGTTATCAATTTGTTAACAAGAATAAAATTTAGGATTCTATATCGTAAAGATAAAGAGAGGTTCTATGCAATAAAGAGAGGCGTTAAGGATGGTCGTAATATGTTAGGAAAGAATTTATCGAATCGTGTGTCGTCGAAATGAATGGATATATCTATATAATATTTTATATTACGGGATTATTGTCTTTTGTGGTAACATTGCTTAGGAATAGAGCACCGAAGATTTTAACAATCTTGATGTGTTTGTTTTTTGTTGTTGTTGTTGTCTCAAGGCAGTATGGATATAAGGATTACTCGGATTTAGGTGCCTACATAGACAGATTTCAACGGCGTGACAACTCCTATTTCAGTAGAGTTTACTGTCTTATTACGGACGCCATAAGAATGTGCTTTGGCAACTCTGCTACGGCGTATCTAATAGTGGTATCTACCATCAATCTACTATGTGCCGTTAGTGTGTCGTTTATCGTAGAAAACGAAGTTTATTCTGTAAAATGCATGTGCCATCAAAATGCCAATCGAAATCGAACTTTTTGCGTTTTTATATTTTTGTATGCTATTTATTGGGGGTTGAGTTTTTCTGCCGAAGTAATCAGATCCGGGTTGGCTATTTCGGCATCTTTGATTTCGGTGGCGTTAATACTTTATAATACCGGCAAATGGTCAAAAGTTGCCGCGTTGTTTCTATATGTTATTTCATTATCTATTCATTGGACACAAATAATTTTGTTTCCATTTTTAATATATATTGCTTTAACCAGAAAGGCTAAAATAAGAAGTTATAAATATTATTTCGCTTTAAGTTGCACATTGTTGCTCTTAGATATTCTAGGGGTTAGCTATATTGTAGCAAATTCTATTGTACCATTCCTTGATAAAGCTATAAAAGCGATAGGAATGGATTCGCATTATGATGTCTATATCGAAATTTTACCGCGTCCATCAATGTTCAATCATATAACACTTCAATATTTATATTATCATTTTTTGGGGATCTTTTTGGCATTGAGAATGACAAAAAATGATATTTATATAAAATTATTAAATGGTTATTATTGGGGATTGTCGCTTCATACTTTACTGAGCGGGGTAATAACTGCGATTGCGAGAGTGCAGTGGGTGTTGTTAGTATTGAGTGTGTTTCTTCTCTATATATATTTGACAGACAAAAACCATCTGAAATCCGAAAGGATTTGCATCGGAATTTTATTCAGCGCAATTCAGTCTATAATGACTATAAGGTACTTAGGAATACAATTTTTATAAGGAAGCATTTTACAATGAAAGGGATAATACTTGCGGGAGGGAGCGGAACGCGTCTGTACCCGCTTACGAAAGTTACAAGCAAACAGCTGTTGCCGGTGTATGACAAACCGATGATATTTTATCCGCTATCCACGCTAATGCTCGCGGGGATACGCGATATACTGATTATATCCACGCCGACGGATCTTCCGAATTTCGAGCGGCTTTTAGGAGACGGAAGCGGGTTCGGAATAAAATTGACGTACAAGGTTCAGCCGTCGCCGGACGGGCTTGCACAGGCTTTTATAATCGGCGAAGAGTTTATAGGAAACGAGCCGGTTGCGATGGTGCTCGGCGACAATATTTTCTACGGCAACGGCTTCGGAAAGATGTTAGCGGAGGCCAAGCGTTCGGCAGAGGAAGGCAAAGCGACCATATTCGGCTATCACGTTACAGACCCGTGGCGTTTCGGAATAGTAGAGTTTGACGCGGACAGAAAAGCGCTATCGGTTGAGGAAAAGCCTCAGAATCCGAAATCGAACTATTGTATAACGGGGTTGTATTTTTACGACAAGCGGGTCGTGGAATTCGCAAAAAGAGTCAAGCCGTCCAAGCGCGGAGAACTTGAAATAACCGATCTCAACAGACTGTATCTCGATGCCGGCGATCTGAAGGTGGAGCTGCTCGGCAGCGGCTTTGCGTGGCTCGATACGGGCACAATGGATAGTTTGCTTGAAGCGTCCGAGTTTGTGCAAATGATGAGCCGTCGTCAGGCAATAACCATTTCCGCGCCCGAAGAAATCGCGTATAACAACGGCTGGATCGACAAGAAGCAATTACTTGTTTCTGCGGAAGCTTATGGGAAATCGCCATACGGCGAACATCTGAAAAACGTTGCGGAGGATAATATATAATGAGTAAGACCGTACTTGTAACGGGCGGAGCGGGTTTTATCGGCTCGAACTTCGTCTATCATACGCTGAAAGAGCACCCCGACTACAAAATCGTGTGCGTGGACTGTTTGACGTATGCGGGGAACATGTCCACTCTCGCGGAAGCGATGAAGAACAAAAATTTCGTTTTCTACAAGACGAATATCTGCGACCGTGAAGGAATTTATAAGATATTCGAGACTGAAAAGCCGGATATAGTCGTAAATTTTGCTGCGGAAAGTCACGTCGACCGTTCGATCGAAACGCCAGAGATATTCTTGCAAACCAACGTACTCGGCACGCAGGTTCTTATGGATGCATGCCGCAAATACGGGATCGAGCGTTATCATCAGGTTTCGACCGACGAAGTATACGGAGACTTGCCGCTCGACCGCCCCGATCTGTTTTTCACGGAAAGCACGCCGATACATACTTCTTCGCCGTATTCGGCAAGCAAAGCGTCTGCGGATCTGCTCGTTCAGGCATACCACCGGACGTTCGGGCTTCCGATAACCATATCGCGCTGTTCGAACAATTACGGACCTTATCATTTCCCCGAGAAGCTGATACCGCTTATGATAGCGAATTGTCTCAACGACAAGCCGCTCCCCGTGTACGGCGAAGGGCTTAACATTCGCGACTGGCTGTACGTCGAGGATCACTGTCGGGCGATCGATCTGATAATTCATCGCGGAAGAGTGGGCGAAGTGTACAACGTCGGCGGGCACAACGAAATGAAGAATATCGATATCGTGAAACTGATATGCGATTATCTCGGCAAGCCGTACAGCCTTATAACGCACGTTACCGATCGCAAAGGTCACGATATGCGGTACGCGATCGATCCGACGAAGATACATAACGAGCTCGGCTGGCTGCCGGAGACCAAGTTTGCGGACGGAATAAAGAAGACGATCGACTGGTATCTCGATAACCGCGAATGGTGGGAAACGATCATAAGCGGCGAGTATCGCAACTACTACGAAAAAATGTACGGGAACAGATGAAATGAAAGTGCTGGTAACAGGCGTTAAAGGTCAGCTCGGCTTTGACGTAGTGAACGAATTGAATAAGCGCGGACATAATGCGGTAGGGGTTGACGTCGAGGAAATGGACGTTACCGACGGCAAACGCGTGAGCGACGTTATGCAGGACGTAAAGCCCGACGCAGTGATACACTGCGCGGCGTGGACGGCGGTGGACGCAGCCGAGGACAACGAAGAAAAAGTCAGAGCAATTAACGCGGTCGGAACGGAAAATATTGCAAAAGAGTGCAAGAAGCTCGGTTGCAAAATGATGTATATATCTACCGATTATGTGTTCGACGGCAAAGGCGATAAACCTTGGCAGCCCGATTGCAAAGATTATAAACCGCTCAGCGTGTACGGCAAGACAAAGCTCGAAGGCGAAATAGCCGTTTCGTCGATACTCGAAAAGTATTTTATCGTAAGGATCGCGTGGGTGTTCGGAAAAAACGGCAAAAACTTCGTCAGAACGATGCTGAATGTAGGGAAAACGCATGATACCGTGAAAGTCGTCAACGATCAGATCGGAACGCCGACGTATACTTTCGATTTAGCAAGATTGTTAGTCGATATGATCGAAACGGATAAATTCGGTTACTATCATGCGACGAACGAGGGCGGTTATATCAGCTGGTATGATTTTGCCGTAGAGATCTACAGGCAAGCGGGATATGATACGAAAGTAATTCCCGTTTCGACGCAGGAGTATGGGCTTTCAAAAGCGGCAAGACCGTTCAACAGCAGGTTGGACAGAAGTAAACTTATCGAAAACGGTTTTAAGCCGTTGCCCGCATGGCAGGACGCATTAAACCGTTATTTAAAGGAGACAGAATTCCGATGCAGATAAAAGTAGAGAAGAACGTAGCAGGAATCGAAGGATTGCACATAATAGAGCCTGCGGTTCACGGAGACAGTCGCGGGTATTTTATGGAGACGTATAACAAGCGCGACATGGAAGAAGCCGGACTTAATATGAATTTTGTGCAGGATAACCAGTCCATGAGCGTAAAAGGCGTTTTGCGCGGATTGCATTTTCAGAAGCAATACCCGCAGGGAAAGCTTGTGCGCGTCATAAAAGGTAAGGTTTTCGACGTGGCGGTCGACGTCCGCGAGGGAAGCAAAACTTACGGAAAATGGTTCGGAGTGGAGCTCACCGAAGAAAACAAAAAGCAGTTCTATATTTCCGAGGGGTTTGCTCACGGCTTTCTGGTTCTTAGCGACGTTGCCGAATTTTGCTACAAAGTGACGGACTTTTACCATGCGGGCGACGAGGGCGGTATTGCATGGAACGATCCGTCTATCGCTATAGAATGGGGCGTGACGGGCGAGTATAACGGCACCGCAGACCCGAGCGGGTACACGCTTAAAGACGGTACGCCGATAATTATGAGCGACAAGGATAAAAAGTGGGGATGCGTAAAAGCTTAAAGAAAAACTACATATTAAACGTATTATATCAGATACTGTCGATCTTCATCCCTATATTCACGATTCCGTATCTGTCCCGCGTTTTGCAGAGCGAAGCGGTAGGAATACTCAGCTATTCCGAGTCGATCGTCAGTTATTTCGTATTATTTGCCGTTCTCGGCAGCACGATCTATGCTCAGCGCGAAATAGGTAAAGTGCAGGATGACAAAGAAGCATGCAGTCGCGTATTTTACGAAATACAAATAGTCAGAACGTTGTCCACGGTCGTTGCGATGGCGGCGTATCTTGTCTATGTTTTTGTCGTGCGATCGAATTTTACCGTATGTCTGATTCTTACGATCGAAATATTCGGCGTCATAACCGATATAGGGTGGTTTTTTCAGGGACTCGAAGAATTCGGAAAAACCGTAGTGTTCGGGTTGTGCGCGAAAATTCTGAATCTTGCGGCAATTTTTCTTCTGGTAAAGTCGCCGTCGAGCCTTTGGATATACGCTCTTAGTAAATGCGGTTTTTCCGTCATTGCGAATATGCTTATGTGGCTTCTGTTGCCGAAGTATTTGTGCAGGGTAAATAATCTGCGTCCGCTAAGGCATCTGAAAGTTATCGTTACGTTTTTTATTCCCGCCGTCGCTTCGCAGGTTTACACGATCCTTGACAAATCGATGATCGGTTGGTTTACGGTAACGCGCGAAGAAAACGGGTATTACGAGTATGCCGAAAAAATAGTGCGTGTAAGTATCGTAGTAATTACCGCGCTTTCGTCCGTACTTGTTCCGCGTGTGTCCAAAGCCTATGCGGACGGAGATTCCGAAACGGTGAAAAGTATAATCGGTCGGGCAATACAATTCGTCTGGATGTTCACCGTGCCGCTTGTAATCGGCTTTATTTTCGTGTCCGACGTTCTTGTTCCCGTTTATTTAGGCGAAGAGTTTGAAAAATCGATTATTCTGATGCAGATTTTTTCGCCGATTGTGCTGTTTGTGGGAATGGCAAATATAATCGGCTTGGCTTTTCTGATGCCGATCGGTAAACAAAACGTCTATTTGTTTTCGGTGATAATCGCGGCGATAGTGAACTTATGTCTGAATCTGATACTTATCCCGAAACTGTTTTCCGTCGGCGCGGCGATAGCGTCGGTAATTGCCGAATTCATAAGCATAACGATTCAGATAGCGTATGTGCTGAAGAAGAAAATGCTGGACGCAAGAACTATATTCCTGTGTTCGTGGAAATATCTGATAGCCGGTCCGATAATGGGCGGCGTTCTGATCGTTGTAAAAATGTTCGTTCCGGTCGCGGTGTGGTCGCTTATAACGCTGATAGCTACAGGAATAGTGGTTTATTTCACCGTGCTTTTAATCATGCGGGATCGGATGGTTTTAGAAGCGATAAAAAGCGTCGTAAATAAGTTCGGGAAAAAACGTGCTCGTATCGAGAACGCAGATACAAAGGAAGAATAAACGTTATTGATTTCGATATACTCTGAAAACCCCGCCTCTTCCGTGCAGGAAGGGGCGGGGTTCTGTGTGCGTGGGTTACTCTTCCATCGAGAAATCGTCCTTGCCAACGCCGCAGAGCGGGCAGGCGAAATCGTCGGGAAGGTCTTCCCATTTGGTTCCCGGCGCGATACCGTTGTCGGGATCACCGAGGGTTTCGTCGTAGACGTAACCGCAAACATTGCAAACGTATTTCATAATTTTGTCCTCCTTGGGTTTGATTTTGTGCGAGTGGTTGTCGCGAAAAACGTGTACGTATTCGCTTTTTCGTGACAAAAACGATATTGCGGCGATTATTTCTTAGCCATTTCGTCGAGGATAGGCGCGAGCGGATCGAGGTAAGAAACGTTCGTAAGCTCGATAAGTCCGGCGTCGGACGCGCGGGAAAGCGCGGGGTCGAGTGGGATACGCGCGAGAAGCGGCAGAGAATGCCGAAGCGCGACGTCCTCGATGTGGCTGTCGCCGAAAACCTTGATTTTCGTACCGCAATCGGGGCAAACGACGTAGCTCATGTTTTCGACGAGCCCGAGCACGGGGACGGACATCATAGCCGCCATATTGACGGCTTTTTCGACGATCATCGAAACGAGCTCCTGCGGCGAAGCGACAACGATAATTCCGTCGAGCGGGATCGACTGGAACACGGTAAGCGGAACGTCTCCCGTCCCGGGCGGCATATCGACGAACATAAAGTCCACGTCGCCCCAGATAACGTCCGTCCAGAATTGTTTAACCATACCGGCGATTACCGGACCGCGCCATACTACGGGGTCGGTTTCGTTCTCCACGAGCAGATTAAGCGACATGATTTTAGTGCCTTTCGCGCTGACGGCTGGCAGAATCCCGAGATCGTTGCCTTCGGCTTTTGCCTTGATTCCGAACATTTTGGGGATCGACGGACCGGTAACGTCCGCGTCGAGCACGGCGGTTTTATAGCCGAGCCGTTCGGAAATGACCGCGCCGAGAGCAGTCACCATCGACTTGCCCACGCCGCCTTTTCCGGACACGATGCCGATCACTTTTTTAATGCGGCTAAGCTCGTGCGGCTTTTCGATCATCGACTTTTTTTCCGAGCAGTTCGCGTGACAGCTCGAGCAGTCGTGCGTGCATTGTTCGCTCATAAAAACTCCTTGTCCGCAGTTTGCGGCTCAACGAATATTGTACCACCGCGCGCGGAAACTGTCAAGCGTTTGAGCCCGAGGGCGGGTCCTGAACCACGGGCGTGTAGTGCATATCCGAAAAATCGGGCTTTTGCACGTTGCGGCGGTACTGTTGCGGAGTTTCGCCGACCACCTGCGTAAAGCGCTCGCAAAAATGCGACGGCGTGGCGAACCCCGTAATCTGCGCGATCTTCTTGATCGAATAATCGGTCGTTTCGAGGTACTGCTTGGCGTTGCCGATCTTGATCCCGAGCAGATATTCTTTCGCGTTTACGCCCGTCTTTTTCAGAAAGAAATGCCTGAAATAGTCGTAATTATACGAAAGATCGCGGGCGATTTCGCGCACGTTCGTCTTTTCGTTCGCGTGCATCTGAATGTATCCGAGCACGTATTCGAAATCGGACGGAGATTCCGTCGCGGTGGTAATAAACCTCATCAGCCTGAACGCAAGCGCTTCGGTGAGCGCGTCGAGTATCTGGCGGTGGTATAAGAGTTTGTTTTTGGTTTCGGACACGATAGCCTCGATCAGGTTGAGCATACTATGCTCGCCGTCGTCGGTGAAGTGAGCGGGGATCGAGCCGCTAAGCTCGCGGTCGGACGAGTCGAACCCTATACATATCGCAGTGACGGGCTCGGGCGCCGATTCGGAGTGAATAACGTTCGGCGGCGCAAGAACGAACGTTCCCTTCGAAAAGGTATAATGCCGCTCGTCGATAACGACCGTGCCGCTGCCCGCCGCATAGTAAACAAGCTCGAAACACGGGTGCGTGTGCGGCTGTACCTTGTACGGTACGGGGTATTGCTTCGTTATACAAAAGTTAAATACACTTTTCATAATTCCTTACCTCGAAAAAGATACTAATATCGATGCCTGTCGGCGAGCCGCCGCGTCGCGCCCGCAATGACAGGGAGCCCCTGCGGGCAAGTCGGCGATGACAGGGAGCCCCTGCGGGCAAGTCGGCGATGCCTGTACTTACTTTCGATAGAGCATGGTAGGGGCGGACGCCCCGTCCGCCCGACGGTATATCGTTTGAGTACAACGATACTTTGGCGGGCGTAATGTCGCCTCGGTAGGGCGGGGCGCCCTCGCCCCGCCGCCAACCTTGCGTAACGGTACTTAGCCCCGTCATCCGGGGGCGTCAGTCGAGACCAAGGCGGGAGCGAATACGAACGTTGCGTAACGGTATGCTACAAATACCCGACCGCGACGTTACGTTATGCGGCGGTCCGAGGGCGAACCGCCCTACCGTCGGCTCCGCCGACAAATAATGGCGAAATTAGAGTAAACAGCATCGTTGTTGTGTGATAACCGCGTGATTGCGGTATATCGCTTTTAATAACGTATTTTGTTTCGGTAGGGCGGGGCGCCCTCGCCCCGCCGCCAACCTTGCGGAACGGTACTTAGCCTCGTCATCCGGGGGCGTCAGTCGAGACCAAGGCGGGAGCGAAACGGCGTGCCGCCGTTGGCAAGTCGGCGATGCCCGTACCTACAAAATAACATTATAAAACCAAACGGAACGGTACTTAGCCCCGTCATCTCGAGCATAGTCGAGAGATCTCGCGGGAGCGAACACGAACGTAACGGAACGCTCTTACGATGGAATATTCGCGATAGCGGACAACATCTTGCCTCCCTTGTGAAAAGGGAGGAATAGCGCATTATCACTCTATAATTCCGCCGTGAGGCGGTCTTTACTTTGCCTCCTTTGTGTAAAGGGCGCGACGCGGCGGTGCGAAGCACCGTAAAAACAGTCCACAGGCGACTGTTTTTAGCCAAAGCGGCGAAGCAACTGTGTTGCGAGCTGGGGGTAGCCGCGAGTGTGAGCGTTAGCGAGCCGAGTGGCGGTAGGATTGTTGAAACGCAACTATTCATACAGCAACTTTACAATCCCCCACCCACCTGCGGTGGGAGCCCCCTTTGCACAAAGGGGCCTTAATTTGTCCGCTGCGCTTACGGTTTACGCCCCTCCGCTTCGGTCGAAATGACGTTATGGGCGATTGACCTCCTTGCCTTATTATAACCTCAACGCTTACGATTTGTCAACGAATACTCGATAAAAATACCGTAAAACGAGTTTTAGAGATAGAAAAAGCCGAAAAATCGGTTTTACCGTATCGAAAAACGGCTGTCACCGAAAAAACCTATTGACATCGGGGGGGGGAGTGCGGTACAATCGAAAGCGAAAAGGGCGCATGCGATTTGCGCCGCTGATCAAGGAGAGAGGAAAATGGAGAAAAAGAAAAAGTTTTTAAGCCTCGCAGTCGCCGCGTTTGCGGCTTGCCTTATCGCGCTCGGCGCAATGCTTTGCGTTCCCGCCGTCGCCCGCGCAGAAGAAGCAAGCGAAGACCTTGTTGTGGTGAATACCGAAAAAGCTGCGGGGGCATTTAATTCTATCCGTGTAACCGTTCCTGTGAACGTAAACAAAGAAAACGAATGGTACGGAAGTGCGGGTCTGTATTTCGGACTTGCCGATAACGGCGGAACGGCAGATCTTTCGTCTTTCAGCGCTCTTAAGTTGAGAGTTCGCGGTGTGACAACTACAAATATGACAAAAGTCCGAATGATCGTCATAGACGAGAACGGAAATGCTCGCTGGGTGAAAGAAACGAGTTCAACGTCCGGAGGAACTCTCGTTGACGACAACGGAGGCTCTATTACTATTGACGGAACGTATGATTATCACGGTATGCCTGTCGGTGGTAAAAACGGTTGGTACGTTGTTCCAAAGGATAAGTTTACAACATTTGCCAACGATTCTGCAGCTTACGGAACTATGGGCACGTTCGACTGGACGAAGGTAAAATACGTTGTTGCCGATATGTTCACCACTAACCTTTGCACAGTAGAAGTAGGCGACCTGAAAGGCGTAAAAACGGACAATAGCGAAGTTGAGCTTTTTAATGTCTCAAAAGCAAATATGTTCGATGCAGATGCCGACACTACTTATGCAACGGCTGCGTTGAATAAGAACGAATTCTTCTTCGGACCTGCGAGAACGCATCTTGATAAATTCTGGAACGGCACTTATGCAAGTGGCGGCACTTACACCAAATTCAAAGATATCGCTTGCAGTAACGGAGCCACAACAACCGTGACGATGGAAAGACGTTGGTATGACGCCGACGTGGATTATAGAAAGGACGTTTCGGTAGGCGATTTATGGGTGAAAATGGCTACCGCAGAAAATCCGACAAACACGGATATCGATTTATCCGAGTACGGCGGTATTGCGTTTAACGTCAATGCAAAAACGGCGTCGAACGTTAAGGTCGATACTTTGATACGTGCGGGCGGTCTTGATTATCGCGCGTACGGCAATAAGCAAAATGTTTATACCGTTGCGGAAAACGGAGACTATAAGACAAATAAAGATTTAAATGTCGGCGGAAACGTTTTCACCACGGGATTTAAAGGAATCTATTATATTCCGTTCGGAGCATTTGAAGCAGGATCAAACGAAGATATTAAATATGCTAGTGCAGAAAAACTTGCAACGAGCACTTTATTTTTCATAGCTAATAGTGCAACTTTCGCTAACGGCGATGCAATCACCATTTCTAACGTGCGGGCGGTGGTTGATCCCGAAGCGACGGCAAAGATCGTATCGGTAGACAATTCGCTGACGCATATTACCGATACGGAAATAACAGCAGAAAATTACAGCAAGCTCAAAAAGTTGTTCGAGGAAGCAACCGCAACGTACACAAGTCTGAGTGATACGAACAAAGCGAAAATAAATAACGCCGAGAACAGATTTACGACAATCGAAAACAAATTCGACGCTTACGCGGTGGACGCTGTACAGCAAATGATCGACGCGCTTCCCGACGCGATCAACGCCGAAAATTACAAGGCAGCGAAAACCGCGCTTAAAGACGCACAGACGGCATTCGACGGGCTTACCGCCGAACAGAAGGCAAGCGTAAACAAAAACAAGCTTGAAAGTACGGCGTATATAATTTCGCTTTACGAAGCGGGCGTAGTTCAGAACAAGATCAACGCGCTTGACGATGAAATCACGAAAGATAATTACGTTACGGCAAAACGCAACTACGTTTCGGTTCGGAACGAGTACGAAGCGCTCACCGACGAACAGAAAGAAAGCGTAACTAATTCCGTCAAACTCGACGAGGTAAAAGCGGCGATCGGAGCGTTCGAGAGTACGAAAGCGGACGAAATCGCGCTTATAGATGCTAACACGGGGAATAGCGGTTTCGATCTGACGATCGGGACGGAAGCGATCTGGAAGCGTCTCGGGCTTGCAGGCGGCGATCAGACGATGGATCTGTCGTTCTCGAAAGGTTTTGCGTTCGATATCGAAACTAATTCCGATGTGAATGCGGGACTTACCGTATACTTCCGCGAGAACGGCGAAAGCGCGAAACAGTATGGCGGTTACGGCAACAAAACGTTCGGAATGTACGTCTATTCCGATGGAACGTGCAAGACGAACAGTGCGCTCGGTATCGGCGCGAACCTGATTCCCGCGGGCTTTAAGGGCACGATTTTCCTGCCGTGGGAAGCGTTCGAAAAAGGAAAGGAATACGCTTCGGCGGAGAAGGCGGCTAACGTAAAGCTCTTACTCTTCATCGACAAAACGTTCGGAATCGGCACAACGCTGAAAATAAGCAATTTCCGCCTGTCGAACGGCATATCGACTTCCGCAACGGTATTGTCGGTAGACAGAACGTTCGGATATATCGACGGAACGGAAATCACCGACGGAAATTATGCGGCGCTTAATTCGCGTTTCGTTGCGGCGAAAGGCAACTACGATGCGCTCACCGCCGAAAACAAGGCGAAAGTGACGAACGCGGACAAGATCGGCTCGATCGAAGCGAAATTAGAGACTTACAGACTGGGTTACGCGATCGCGAAGATCGACGCCTGCCTTACCGAAGTAAACGCAGACAACTACGAAACCGCAAAAACGCTCCTCGGCGAAGCGAAAAAAGCATACGGCGCGCTTACGGACGAAAGCAAAGAGCGCGTAACGAACGCCGCAACGATCGCGACCGCAACCGCGGCGATCGAGACTTACGAAGCGTCGCTTACGGACGCGAAGCTCGAAGCCCTTCCCGAAACGGTAAACTCGGGCAATATCGAGGAAGCGAAACTCGCGCTCGAAGAGGCAAAGGCGGAGTACGACGGGCTTGACGACGGCGTAAAGAGCAAGGTTACCAAATCCGACAAAATCGCGGCGCTCGAAGAAAAGATCGACGTGTACGAAGCGGGCAAGGTGGACGCGCTTATCGCGGCGCTCACCGACAAGATCGACAAGGACAATTACAAACAGGCTAAGAAGGACTATATCGCGGCGCAGAAAGCTTACGGCAATCTTTCCGCAAACGGCAAAACGAAAGTAGCGAACTCGGCGAAATTCGCCGCCGTCAAAGCGGCTATCGAGAAGTACGAGAATACCGATCCGGTAAACGTTGCGGCGATTATTCTCATCGCGGCGGGCGCGGTAATAGCGATCGGCGGCGCGGTAACGTTTGTTCTTATTAAATCCAAGGCAAAAAAGAGAGGCTGACAATGGATAAAACGGCGCGAAAATCGAGGAAACGTATACGCAAAAACGAATGGCAACTACTTAGTATGGCGGGCGCGGGGTTCATATTTTTGTTCGTGTTTTCATATGTGCCGATGTTCGGGATAATTCTCGCGTTCCGCGACGGCGACAGCGCGCTCAACGTCCTTAAAGCGATAACTTCCGCTCCGTGGGCGGGTATGCACGGGTTCAAAAACTTCTACGACTTTCTCACCGACGAGCGTTTCTGGCCCATAGTTCTCAATACGGTATGTTACAATCTTTTAAGCCTTGCCGTATGCATGCCGATTCCGGTCATTCTCGCGCTGATGTTCTACGAGGTTCGCCACCCCGCGTACGGCAAAACGGTACAGTTCATGACGTACCTGCCGCATTTCGTATCGATGGTCGTGTACGTCGGTATAGTTCATTCGCTCGTCGATATGCAGACGGGCGCTGTGAACGGACTTATAAAAGCGCTGGGGCTGAGCGAAACGAGCATAAACTTCAAGGGCAACCCGAAATACAGCTGGGGACTGATGATAATTTCGAATATCCTCAAAGGCAGCGGGTGGGGGTCGATAATTTACCTTGCGGCGATAATGGGCGTGGACGTGCAGCTGTTCGAGGCGGCGGAAATCGACGGAGCGAACAGACTGCAAAAGATACGTTACATAACGCTTCCCGAAATCGCGCCTATATTCGTGCTGAACCTCGTACTCAATATCTCGGGCATACTCAATAACGACGCGGGTACGATGCTTTTGTGGCAGACGCAAAGCAACCTGTCGCGTACCGAAGTTTTCTCCACGTTCATACTCAAAAGCGGTATCAACGAAATGCTTTATTCGTATGCGACCGCGGCGGGCGTGTTCAAGTCGATTATCGGTATGCTTCTTATCATCGGCGCGAACAAGCTGTCAAAAATCATACAGGGCGAGGGGGTAGTTTTCTGATGAACGAAAATATCACTCCCGTAGTCACGAGAAAATTAAAGCGCGATCACGTCGGCGATTACGTCATAATGGTAATTCTCGGGCTGTTCGCGATACTGACGTTTTACCCCATGTGGTACGTCGTAGTCGGATCGTTCTCGAACGGCGCGGACTATATGAGCGGCGGCGTGTACTTTTTCCCGAGAATTTTCACGCTCGACAACTACAAGGCGATCGTGCAAAGCTCCGCGGTATGGCGCTCGCTCGGCGTAACGGTCGCGCGTTGCGCGCTCGGTCCTACGATTTCGGTGCTTTTTACGGCGTTCGTCGCCTACGGCATGAGCCGCAAAGAACTCCGCTTCAAAAAGTTCTTCAACCTTGCCGGAATAATCACGATGTTTTTCAGCGGCGGACTTATCCCGTATTACCTGCTTTGCAAAATCCTCGGTTTCATAAACAACTTCCTCGTCTATATAATCCCCGGCGCGTACAGCGTGTACAATATGATCCTTATCCGCTCGTTCTTCCGCAATATGCCCGAAGAACTGCACGAAGCGACCGTCCTCGACGGCGCGAGCGAATACCTCATATTCTTCAAATTCATGATCCCGCTGTCTATGCCGATACTTACAACGATATTTCTGTGGTCGCTCGTCGCGCACTGGAACGATTACCTTACGTCGATGATGTATCTTCCCACCGCGCCCAAACTTCACACGCTTCAGTACGTGTTACAGAAAATAATCAGCAACGCCGACGGAAGCACCGACTCGATGCTCGGCGTTTCGAGTTCGGTTACGAGCGAATCGGTATCGTTCGCCGCGATGGTGTTCGGAACTATTCCCATACTCGTTATGTATCCGTTTATGCAAAAACATTTCGTTTCCGGTATTTACGTCGGCTCGCTTAAAGGTTGACGAACAATCGAAAATCCAAGAAAAGGAGTATTATTATGAAGAAAAATTCATTAAAAACGATACTTGCGGTTGCGCTCGCGCTTGTTACGGCGTTCGGCGTTGCGGCTTGCGGCGGTTCAAGCGGCTGGAAATATCCCGACCGTGCGAACACCGTTCTCGGCGAAGGCGAATTCTCGTGGGAGAAGTGGAAACAGGAATGTCCCGAAGGTCTTACGATCAACTGGTATTGCGACGTTAATATCGACATCAA
>CAKQPR010000010.1 GCA_934270565.1 uncultured Clostridia bacterium
TTTTAATCTTTTACAACACCGACGATAATCACCCGACGGTAATTAAGAGGAAAGACACGGAAGAATTTATTTCGCACCTTAACGACATAGCGAGCAACGGCAAAACCGCAACAAACGACTGCCCGAACACAACGGGAAACAACAGCCCCATCGTACAAAAGGAAAACTCGCTTGAACCTCAAGGGTTCAAACGAGTTTCACTTGGCGGAGAGAACAGGATTTGAACCTGCGATACCTTTCGGTATACCCGCTTTCCAAGCGAGCACATTCGACCGCTCTGACATCTCTCCGCGTTCGGACGGGAAATATTATACCAAAAAAGACGGAATAAGGCAAGCGTTTTGGGGTGCATTCGGAAAAAATCGGCAGAACGCGGCATTTTCGGGGTATTAAGCGGCGAGTTTCACGCCCGAAAACCGAGCCGAAGCCTACCGGACTCGAACGAAAAAGCGGAAGAAACAGGCGCGCGATTTGTCGCTCGGGCTGAGGGCGAGCGGGAAAAGCGGGCAAAAAGCTCAAAAAAATCGAAAAAATCGTGTATTTTCGCTTGATAAAACGGCGCAAATTTATTATAATAGATACGGCTTAAGAAAGAGTCAAGGAGAACAAAAATGAGAAGACCGATAATAGCAGGCAACTGGAAAATGAACAACACGAAAGCGGAAGCGGAAGCGCTCATCACGGCGCTGAAGCCTCTGGTTAAGGAAGTGAAGGGCGTAGACGTAGTGGTATGCGTGCCGTTCACGGACGTAGACAAAGTAAAGAAACTCGTAAAGGGCTCGAAGATCCGCGTAGGCGCGCAGAACGTGTCGTGGGCGGACAAGGGCGCGTTCACGGGCGAAATCAGCGCGGCGATGCTTGTCGAAGCCGGCGCGGAGTATGTCGTAATCGGGCACAGCGAGCGCCGTCAGTACTTCGGTGAAACGGACGCGACGGTAAACGCGCGTACGCTTCAGGCGCTCAAATACGACCTTAAACCGATCGTGTGCGTAGGCGAAACTCTGGAAGAGCGCGAGAACAAGCTCACCGAAAAAGTGCTTCTCACGCAGATCACGGGCGCGTTCGAGAACATCGACGAAGAAGCGGCGAAGAAGATCATCGTGGCATACGAACCCGTCTGGGCGATCGGCACGGGCAAAACGGCGACCGCTCAGCAGGCGAACGAGACGATCCGCTTTATCCGCAAAACTCTCGCAAAGAAGTACGGTCGCATCACGGCTAACCGCGTCCGCATTCAGTACGGCGGCAGTATGAACCCGAAGAACGCGGCAGAGCTTATGGCGACGAGCGACATCGACGGCGGGCTTATCGGCGGCGCGAGCCTCAAAGCGGACGATTTCGCGGCGGTGGTACGCGCGGGCTCGAAAAACTGAAACGAAGAGGCGTTTAAGATGAAAAAAACGGACGCTATAATCATAATGGACGGCTTCGGCGAGCGCGCGAGCCTCATAGGCAACGCGGTTCGCAAGTGCGGAGTGCCGTATCTTACCTCGCTGATGGCAAAATACCCGCATACTCTTATCGAAGCGAGCGGCAGAGCCGTGGGGCTTCCCGCGGGACAGATGGGCAACAGCGAAGTGGGGCACCTCAACCTCGGCGCGGGCAGAGTCGTATATCAGGACATAACCAAGATCGACAAAGCCATCGAGGACGGCGAATTTTTCACCAACCCCGTGCTTCTGGGCGCGATCGAAAACGTTAAAAAGAACGACACGGCGCTTCACCTCGTGGGGCTCACCTCTGACGGCGGCGTGCACAGCTCGATCAACCACCTTTTCGCGCTCATCGATCTTGCAAAGCGCGAGAACGTAAAGCGCGTTTATATCCACTGCGTAACCGACGGTCGCGACGTTCCGCCGGACAGCGCGATAAAGTATGTTCGCGAAGTCGAGGACGAAATCGCAAAGCTCGACTCGTCGGCGCGCGTGGCGACGGTAGTCGGCAGATATTATTATATGGACCGCGACAACCGCTGGGAACGCGTGAAAAAAGGCTACGACTGCGTTTTTGCGGGCGTGGGCGAAAAATTCGACACCGCGTCGCACGGCATCGAGAAATCGTACGCGAATAAGGTTTACGACGAGTTCATCGAGCCCGTCGTGGTCGGCGATTACGACGGCGTTAAACCGAACGACAGCATAATTTTCTACAACTTCCGCTCCGACCGTGCGCGCGAAATCACCCGCGCGGCGATCTATCCCGATTTCGACTGCTTCGAGCGGGCGGGCGGCTATAAGCCCGTTTACTACGTCGGAATGACGCAGTACGACGCAACTTTCACCGGAATTCACACCGCATTCGCGCCCCGCGAGCTCAAAAACACGCTCGGCGAGTACCTCGCGGCTAACGGCTTTACGCAAGCCCGCGTTGCGGAAACCGAAAAATACGCGCACGTCACGTTCTTCTTCAACGGCGGCGTGGAAAAGCCGAACAAAGGCGAAGAGCGCGTTCTCGTCGCAAGCCCGAAGGTCGCAACCTACGACCTTCAGCCCGAAATGTCCGCGCCCGAAGTGCTCGAAAAGGCGCTCGGCGTAGTCGGGAAAGTGGACGTTCTTATTCTTAACTTTGCAAACTGCGATATGGTCGGACATACCGGAGTTTTCGACGCTGCCGTAAAAGCGGTGGAAACCGTCGATAAATGCCTCTCCAAGCTCGTTCCCGCAATTCTCGCGACGGGCGGAACGGCGCTCGTAACCGCAGACCACGGCAACGCCGAGCAAATGTGCTTCGACGACGGTTCGCCGTGCACTTCGCACACCACAAATCCCGTTCCGTTCGTAGTGGCGGGAGAAAAATACGTAGGCGCAACGCTCCGCGACGGCGGCGCTCTTTGTGACGTGGCTCCCACGCTTTTGGACGTTATGGACGTTAAAAAACCTCCCGAGATGGAAGGGGAAAGTCTCATAATTCACTAAGCGAAGAGAGAAAAATTTACCCTCGGATAAAATCGGACTTTCCTTGCGATTGTCCGATTTTTTAATACGTATTCGTTTTTTAATAAATTCACATTGAAATACAAAGGAGAATAAATCATGGAAAACAATGTTCAGACCCCGAAAGTTCCGTTCGGAACAAGGCTCAAAAACTTCTTCGCAAGTTTCACGCTTTACGAGATAATCTGGTTCGGCACGATAACCGTGCTTGCCGTCGTATTCGCGTTCCTGTTCCCCGAAGAGGACGTGAACGGCGTAAACGGCAGACTTATTATGGCGCTGTACCTTGCCGACGTAATTCTTAACGTCGCGTGCGAGCTTCTTATTTCAAAGCAGAGCAAATGGAACTTCATCGTGTCGCTCGCCGTCGAAGTTACCGAAATTCTTATCTGCATCGTGTGCGCGTACCGCTTCGCGACGATGGCGGTCACTATCGTGTTCTGGATCCCGGTCGACATTATCAGCTTCATTGTCTGGAACCGCAAACGCGACGAGAAAAAGCCCGAACTCACCGAAGTCCGCAAGCTCACGTGGTGGCAGGATCTTATTCTTATAGCCGCGATAGCCGTGTGGACGCTCGTAGTCGGCTACCTTCTCACCCTCATCGAGAGCGATGACGGTATTCTGTCGTACAGCAAATGGATTTACGATATCGCCGCTTGCCTCGACGCGTGCGCAAGCGCCGTGGGTATCGCCAACGGTCTTTTCATACTTCTTCGTTACCGCGAACAGTGGATCGCTTGGTATATCGTCGCGATTATCGAAACGGTAATCAACATAATGGCGGGGCAGTGGATCCTGCTCGTTCTCAAAGCGGGCTACCTCACAAACACCACTTACGGCTATATCAAATGGACGAAATACATAAAGTCGCATAACGCCGCACTCGCTCCCGCTTCGACCCCCGCCGCACCCGCCGAACCGACCGAAGAAGTCGAACCCGTCGTCGAGTAAACGATTTGATAACGGATATTTCGTCGAAAAAAAGCCTTTCCCGCCTCGGGAAGGGCTTTTTAAAATTATAGGGTGTTGTTTTTTGACGGCGAGCCATTCGTCAATATTGTCATTTCGAACGTAGGCGAGACCAAGGCGAGAAATCCCCCGTAACATAAACGAAAACATACGAACACGACCATTCAAGGCTTCCCCTTGGGGGGGAAGCTGTCGCGTAGCGACTGATGAGGGGTTGTTTTTTTACGTTACGATTGTTATAGCCCGACCCCTCATCCGTCTTGCCTTCGCTATCGCTTCGGCAATCCACCTTCCCCCAAGGGGGAAGACTTTAATAAGTAGACGCTTCTCGCCCCTGCGGGCAAGTCGACGATGGCAGGGAGCCCCTGCGGGCAAGTCGGCGATGCCCGTACTTACTTTCAATAGAGCGTGGTAGGGGCGGACGCCCTCGTCCGCCCGACGGTATACCGTTTGAGTATAATGATACTTTGGCGGGCGTAAAACCGCCTCGGTAGGGCGGGACGCC
Organism: uncultured Clostridia bacterium; assembly: GCA_934270565.1. GTDB lineage: Bacteria > Bacillota > Clostridia > Christensenellales > Pumilibacteraceae > UBA10677. Next base: position 4,411 of record CAKQPR010000010.1, read on the forward strand.
CTCGTCCCGCCGCCAACCTCGCGGAACGCTCTTGTTTTACGAAAAAAAACAATTCCGCGTAAGCGGACAATATAAAACCAAACGTAACGCTCCCTTGCCCCGTCATCTCGAGCGAAGTCGAGAGATCTCGCGGGAGCGAACGGCGAGCCGCCGTTGGCAAGTCGGCGATGCCCGTATCAACAATTAAAACATTATAAAACCAAACGTAACGCTCCCTTGCCCCGTCATCTCGAGCGTAGTCGAGAGATCTCGCGGAAGCGAACGGCGAGCCGCCGTTGGCAAGTCGGCGATGCCCGTATCAACAATAAAAACATTATAAAACCAAACGTAACGCTCCCTTGCCCCGTCATCTCGAGCGCAGTCGAGAGATCTCGCGGGAGCGAACACGGTCGTTGCGGAACGGTACCCCCCCCCCATAAATTCGCCCGCGGTGGCTCACCGCCGAGCGGAATGGAACACGAATACTTCGGAACGGTACACCCCCAAACACCCGCCCGCAGGGGCTCCCTGCCGCGATAGTTTTTCGCGGAGGCGGGCATACTAACCCCGTGAAAGGAAAATTGAAAGGAATAATGCGCGGCGCGGGCGCGCTTGCGGCGTGCTCGCTCGTCGGCAAAGCGCTCGGAGCTTTGTACCGACTGCCGCTCGTTTCGATAATAGGCGACGAGGGAACAGGCGTGTATCAGCTCGCAACGGCCGTGTACGCGCTGTTTTTTACGCTCGCATGCGGCGGGCTTCCTGTCGCCGTAAGCCGCTTTGTCGCCGCCGACCACGAAACCGAACGGCTCGCGTCGATAATAGTTTGGATATCGGGCGCGATCGGGCTTGCGTTCGGAGCGGTTTTTGCGGCGCTTTCGCCGCTTTTCGCCGCCGTTCAGGGCAATTCCGCCGCCGCTGCGGCATACCTCGCCGTCGCGCCCGCGCTCGTTTTTGCAACCGTTCTGTCGGGGCTTCGCGGCTACTTTCAAGGCAAAGGAAACCTTCTCCCGACGTCTCTGAGCCAGCTCGTCGAGCAAGCCGTCAAGCTCGTCGTCGGGCTTTGGCTCGCGCGGGTTTTCGCATCTCGCGGAGCGGCTTCGGGCGCGGTCGGAGCGCTCCTCGGCGTGTCCGTAAGCGAAATCGTCGCTTCGGGCGCGGTAGCGCTTTTTTTCGCGATAAAACCCCAAAAAACGACGAAAAGACAGCTGAAAGCCGCGGAACATACAGAAAATTTACTCGCTTCGAGCCCCCTCGAAGCCGCAACCGACGTCGCGATCGACGGCTACGGAATAAATAATAAAACCGCGGATAAAAAGCAAAACCCTCGCCGCATACCCCGCAAAACCGAAGTAAAATCGGTCGCAAAAGCGATAATCGCGGCTGCCATTCCGATAACTCTCGGCGCGCTCGTTATTCCGCTTACCGGTGTTGCGGACAGCCTGACCGTGGTAAATATTCTCTCGGCGCGCGGGCTGAGCGCCGCCGAAGCGACGGCATGTTACGGGCTTCTCGGCGCGGTGAACACGCTCGTAAATCTGCCGGTAACAATATCGTATGCGTTCGCGGTGGCGCTTTTGCCGAAGGTCGCGGGAGCGAAAACCGCCGCCGAAGCGGACGGAGAAATCCGCTTCGCAACCCGCCTCGCGCTGATTTTTTCGGCGTTTTGCGCGGCGTTTTACGTTATATTCGCACGAGATATCGTCGCGTTTCTGTATCCGTCGCTTTCTTTGCGGAGCGCTTCGCTCACCGTAACGCTTCTTCGCGCCGAAGCCCCCGCGGTTATGTACTCGTCGCTGCTCGGGGTGGCTACCGCCGCGCTTCAGGGCTCGGGGAAATCGGGCGCGGCGGCGCGCAACCTCGCCATAGGCGGCGCTATAAAAGTCGCGGTAAGCGTGGTTCTGCTTCGTTTCACGGGCGCCGCGGGTGCGAGCGCGGGCACGGTCGCATGTTACGCCGCAACGCTCGTACTCGATCTTATCGAGCTTCGTTCTTTCCGCAGCGTAACGCTCGGGCGCGCCGCGGGAACGTTCGCCGCGATTGCGGTCGGGATAGCCGTAACGGAGCTTGCGGCGTTGGCGCTTACGGGCGCGGCTTCTATCGCGCGGCTTGCGATAGGACTTACGGCGGGCGCGGCGGCGACGTACGCGCTTTGCGGGCGGGCTTTCGGTAAAGAAGAGCGGATAAGACTGCCTTTTTTCAAACATTAGCGGCAACTTGCGCGCAAAACGTTGATTTTTTCCGTAAAACGGTGTATAATTAGATTCAAGAATCAACGCATAAGAGGTTTGTCAAAAATGTTGGATTTAAAATTCGTTGTGGAAAACGCCGATAAAGTCAAAGCCGCCATGAAAACGAGAAGCGGCGAATACGACGTGGACGCCGCGGTAACGCTCGACGCGCGCCGCAGAGAAATCCTCCGCGAAGTTGAAGCGCTCAAAGCGGAACGCAACCGCGAGTCCGCGCAGATCGCCGAGCTCAAGAAGAAAAAAGAGGACGCAACCGATCTGATCGCGAGAATGAAAGCGGTCGGCGATAAGATAAAAGAACTCGACGCGTCGCTCGCTCCCGTCGAAGCGGATCTTCGCATGGCGATGCTTTCCATTCCGAATATTCCCGACCCGACCGTGCCGATCGGCAAGGACGATACCGAAAACGTGGAAATCAGAAGATTTCTCGAACCCACGAAATTCGACTTTGAGCCCAAAGCTCACTGGGATCTGGGCGCTTCGCTCAATATTCTTGACCCGACTACCGCCGCCAAAATCACCGGCGCGAGATTTACCGTCTACCGCGGTCTCGGCGCACGGCTCGAACGCGCCATCTGGAACTTTATGCTCGATACGCACACCGCAAACGGATTCACCGAAATTTTCCCGCCGTTTATGGTCAACCGCGACAGTATGACGGGCACGGGTCAGCTTCCTAAATTCGAAGAGGACGCTTACGCCGTCAAGAATACCGATTATTTCCTTATCCCGACCGCCGAAGTCCCCGTCACGAACATGCTTCGCGGCGACGTCGTGGACGAAGCCGACCTTCCGCAGTACTACTGCGCGTACACAGCTTGCTTCAGAGGCGAAGCGGGCTCGGCGGGCAGAGACACCCGCGGACTTATCCGTCAGCATCAGTTCAATAAGGTCGAACTCGTAAAATTCGTTATGCCCGAGGGCAGTTACGACGAGCTCGAATCGCTCACCCGCGAAGCCGAACTCATTCTGCAAAAACTCGGACTTCCTTACCGCGTGGTCTGCCTGTCCACCGGCGACCTCGGCTTCTCGTCCGCAAAAACCTACGACATCGAAGTATGGATGCCTTCTTACGGCAGATACGTCGAGATTTCGTCCTGCTCGAACTTCGTGGACTATCAGGCGCGCCGTATGAACATAAAGTACCGCACGCGCGACGGCAAAACGGGCTTTTTGCATACCCTCAACGGAAGCGGTCTCGCGGTCGGAAGAACCACCGCGGCGATCCTCGAAAACTTCCAGAACGCCGACGGCACCGTCACGATTCCCGCGCCCCTCGTTCCGTATATGGGCGTAGATAAAATAAAGTAATTTCACGCGAGAGGATAAAACCGTGCTTAAAGAAGCGGGCGAATTTCTGGCTTTCATATTCGGAAATCTTTTCAAAGGTATCTGGTTTCTGATCCGCAAGGCGGGACTTTGGGTTCCGCTCGCCTTTATCGCGCTGTTTTTCATCATAGTGGGCGTTACGCGCACGCCGTTTAATACGGTAAAAGCCGTTTTTATCGCGGGACTTATCCTTACCACGGTGATAGGTATCGCTTTCGGCGTCGCCGTGAACGCCAAAAAGCTCATCGGCAGCAAGCTTCCCGAAAAGAACCGCGAGGGTAAAATTACCCGCGTAACCGTTCCCGAGGACGGAAAAACTGCCGCCGCGTCCTCCGAACCTTCGGTTTCCGCACCCCGCAAAGCCGACGATAGTGCCGCCGCCGAGAACGAGCCCGCCTATTACGAGGACGAAGAACAGCCTAAAATCTACCGCACCCGCCGCGCCGCCGACGTCCTTATTTACGAGTACTCCGATCGCCTCGACTATTACCGCATACGCGGAGACCGCCGCGAGAAACTTTATACCGAATATAAGGCCTCCGACGGCTCCGTTCCCGCCCGCGACTTTTTAGGCAAGTAAAGTCGGTTTTCGGACGATAAAATTTATGAAACAATGTACGGTAATAAAATGAGACGATAAAAAAGAAATAAGAGAATTAAAAGAACGTTTCCGAAACTGTCGGGAACGTTTTTTCGTTATAGCGGGATTGACCTTATAAAACCCAAGCGTGAATAGTATTTAGCTCCGTCACCTCGAGCGTAGTCGAGAGGTCTCGCGGGAGCGAATACGATCTTTGCGGAACGGTACACCCCAAAATACTCGCCCGTGGTGGCTCACAGCCTTCCGCGGGGGATTTCTCCGCTTCGCTCACTGCTTACGCCGTTTCGCTTCGGTCGAAATGACATAAAAAAGTGACCGATTTAAAGCCTTCCCCCTCGGGGCGCGACGCGGCACGAGTGTGAGCGTTAGCGATCCAAGTGACGAATGAGGGGAATACAACCGTTCAAGGCTTCCCCTTGGGGACCTGTCGCGTAGCGACTGATGAGGGGTTGTCTTTTACGTTGCGTTTGTCATAGCCCGACCCCTCATCCGTTTTGCCTACGCTGACGCTTCGGCAATCCACCTTCCCCCCGAGGGGAAGGCTTTAAAAGGCCGGAACTTTTTGTTAGCTTCGTTAAAGCGTGGTAGGGGCGTTCCTCGTCCGCCCGTCAGCGAGCCCCCGATGGCAAGTCGGCTACGCCCGTACTTACTCTCGGCAGAGCGTGGTAGGGGCGTTCCTCGTCCGCCCGTCGGGGAGCCCCCGATGGCAAGTCGGCTACGCCCGTACTTACTTTTGATAGAGCGTGGTAGGGGCGTTCCTCGTCCGCCCGCAAACCAAGCGAACACGATGTCATTTCGAGCGATAGTCGAGAAATCCCCTGCATCAGGAAGAGAACCAAGCGAACACGACTATCCCCCAAAACACCCACCCGCGCGGGTTCCGCGACCGCCCGCATCGCTCCGCGCACCCGCACCCGCCGCAACGAAAAAAACTTGATTTTTTCCGTTAAAAAGTCTTGACAAACGCGGACGGACGATATATAATATATTAGCAATTAGACAGCAAGACTGCTAATAGTCGCATTAAACGATTGCTAAAACAGGGAGGCAAAAATAATGAAACAATTCAAAACCGAATCGAAAAGGATTCTCGATCTGATGATCAATTCGATTTACACGAACAAGGAAATTTTCCTTCGCGAGCTGATTTCCAACGCGAGCGACGCTATCGACAAATTGCATTTCATCGCGCTGACCGACGACAAAGTCGATCAGAATTTCCGTATTTTCGTGGGGCGCGACAAGGACAAGCGCACGCTTACCGTCGAGGATAACGGTATCGGAATGACGGCTGAGGAGATGGAAAAGAACCTCGGCACGATCGCGCAGTCGGGAACGCTGGCTTTTAAAAAGGAGCAGAAAGATCCGACCGAGCTCATAGGGCAATTCGGCGTGGGCTTCTATTCGGCGTTTATGGTAGCGGACGAAATCGAAGTGATTTCGCGCGCTTACGGCTCGGACGCGGCGAATAAATGGACAAGTCGCGGCGCGGAAGGGTATACGCTCGAACCCGCCGAAAAGGAAACGGTCGGCACCGTAATCACGATTCACCTTCGTCCGAAAGACGACGATTTCGATTACGACAAACTGCTCGAAGAGTATTACTTAAGGTCGCTTATCAAAAAATATTCGGACTATATCCGCTATCCGATACAGATGCTCGTCACGAAAAGCCGCGTAAAGCCGAACCCCGACAAAAAGGAAGGGGATAAGGACGAATACGAGAGCTACACCGAGATCGAAACGATCAACAGTATGATCCCGCTTTGGAAGAAGAAAAAGACGGAGATAAAGCCCGAGGAATACAACGAGTTTTATAAGACGAAATTCCACGACTACACAGATCCGCTTCGCGTGATGCACTTCAATATCGAGGGCGCGGTAAACTACACGGCGATGCTGTTCGTTCCCGCCGAAGCGCCTTTCGACTATTACCGCAAGGACTTCAAGAAAGGCTTGCAGCTCCAGTGCAACGGCGTGCTGATCACCGACAAATGCGAAGAACTTCTGCCCGATTGCTTCGGGTTTATGCGCGGCGTGGTGGACAGCGGAGACTTGTCGCTTAACATTTCGCGCGAAATGCTCCAGCAGGATCGCCAGCTCCGCGCGATAGCTTCGTCGCTCGAAAAGAAGATCGTTTCCGAGCTCAAAAAGTTTATGGAAGCCGACCGCGATTGCTACGACAAATTCTTCGAAAAGTTCGGTCTGTCGCTTAAATTCGGCGTTTACAACGACTTCGGAATGAGGAAAGAGGAGCTTAAAGACCTGCTCGAATTCCGCTCGTCCACCGAAAACAAGCTCGTTACTCTCGGCGAGTACGCGGGCAGAATGAAAGAGGATCAGAAATTCATTTACTACGCGTGCGGCGACAGCGTCGAGAAAATCGACAAGCTCCCTCAGACCGAAGCGCTTAAAGAAAAGGGTTACGAAATCCTCTATATGCCGGACAACGTTGACGAATTCGTCGTCAAAACGCTGGTAAATTACAACGAGAAAGAGTTCAGGAGCGTAGGCGCGAAGGACCTCGGGCTCGAAACCGAGGACGAGAAGAAACAGGCGGAAGAAGTCGGCGAGAAGAACAAGGAGCTTACCGATTTTATCCGCGAGGCGCTCGGCGGTGCGGTAAAGGAAGTCAGACTGTCGTCGCGGCTTAAAAACAACGCGGTCTGCCTTACCGCCGACGGCGAAATTTCGCTCGAAATGGAAAAGGTTTTCAAAGCTATGAAAGACGCCGCCGCGTTCCCCGTGGTAGCCGAAAAAGTGCTCGAAATCAACCCGAATCATAAGGTTTTCGACAAGCTCAAAGCGCTTTTCGAAACCGATAAGGACGCGCTCGGACAGTACGCGAAAGTTTTGTACGACGCGGCGCTTGTCGGCGAGGGTATGGAAATCGAAAAGCCGGACGAATTCGTCTCCGCGCTCGCCGATATCCTCGCAAAGTAACGCAAAAACGTATACGTCTGCGTTTTTTCGCGACGTAACCCGATCGATTTGAGGATCTAAGCAACTGATAATTTACAACAAAAGCCCGTTTTGCTCCCCGCAGAACGGGCTCTTGCGTTGTAGCCAAAACGAAAAGACATTATAAAACCAAGCGAACACGATGTCATTTCGAGCGTTAGTCGAGAAATCCCATGCATCAGGAAGAGAACCAAGCGAACACGACTATCCTAAAATACTCGCCTGCGCGGGCTCCGCGCCGAGCGTAGTCGAGACCAAGGCGGGAGCGAACGGTGAGCCGCCGCGCACAAGTATTCGGCGATGGCAGGAAGCTCCTGCGGGCAAGTAGGCGGTGCCCGTACTTACATTTGGTAGAACAGGTAGGGGCGAACCGCCCTACCGTCGGCTACGCCGACAAATATGGTCGAAATGACGTTAAAGCACAGTAATTTTCGATGCTGGCAGACAATTAAAAGCGTTCCCGCCGAATAGACAACAACACGAAAACGGTTGATTTTTCCGAAGCGTAAAAGGTTGACACGGGGCGAACGATGTGTTATACTAGTAAAGTTATGACAATTATGTGTTGTAGTCGTGAACGATAACAGGGGACGGACGTCCGCACGTCGGAAACGAACGAGGTCGATCGACTCCGGTTGTCGGATCAAGGAGAGAATTATGTTAGAAACAAAAAAGAAATTGACGGCACGCGAATATGTATACATAGCGAGTATGCTGTTCGGTATGTTCTTCGGCGCGGGAAACCTCATATTCCCCGTGCAGATGGGGCAGAACGCGGGCAGTAACGTATGGATTGCTTCGCTCGGATTCCTTATCACGGGCGTAGGTCTGCCGCTGCTCGGCGTAGCTTCGCTCGGAATGAGCCGTAGCAACGGACTGCTCGATATGTCGTCTAAGGTAAGCAAGCCGTTCGGAAAATTCTTTACGATCGCGCTGTACCTTACGATCGGACCGTTCTTTGCGATCCCCAGATGTGCGGCGACTTCGTTCACGATCGGCTTTGAAAACTCGCTCGAATTCGGCAATCTTACTTGGCTGTTCCTGCTTCTGTTTTCGGCGGCGTTCTTTATAGGCGTGTTGGCGTTTTCGTTGTACCCCGGCAAAATTCTTACGTGGATAGGCAAGATTCTCAACCCCGCGTTCCTCGTATTCCTCGGCGTGCTCGTAATCGTGGCGATCGTCTCGCCGTCCGCACACGTTTCGGAAGTCGCGCCCGAAGGAGCATACGCGACTATGCCGTTCGTGCAGGGATTCTTAGACGGGTACAACACCATGGACGCGCTCGCAAGCCTTGCGTTCGGTATAGTGGTTGTTCAGGTTATACGTAACCTCGGAGTGAAAGAGCCCGCTTCGGTGGCGAAAAGCACCGCGTTTTCGGGGATTTTCAGTTGCCTTCTGATGGCGTTCATCTATTTCGCCGTAACGATCGTAGGAACGCAAAGTCGCGGACTTTTCGCGCCCGCGGCAAACGGCGGTATCGCGCTCGCGCAGATCGCTCAACATTACCTCGGCACGACGGGACTCGTTATTCTCGCCGCGACGGTCACGTTCTGTTGTCTCAAAACGGCGGTTGCGCTCGTTACGAGCTGCGCAGAAACGTTCAACGGAATGTTCCCCAAAATCGCGTACAAGACGTGGGCTATTATCTTTTCAGCCGTTTCTTTCGTCATCGCAAACCTCGGACTCAGTCTTGTAATCGGTATTTCCGTGCCCGTGCTGATGTTCCTTTATCCGCTCACGATCGTGCTTATTCTGCTCGTTCTGTTCGGTAATTTCTTCCATAACGACCGCTATGTGTACGGCTTTACGATCGGCTTTACGTTCATTGGCGCGATTTACGACTTCTTCGCTTCGCTCGCGAGCGGCTTCAAACTCGCAGGGCTCAAAGCGTTCCTCGATACTATCGGAGTCGCGCTCCCGCTGTCTGGGTACGGACTCGGCTGGATCGTTCCCTCTGCGGTCGGACTTGTCGTCGGACTTACCGTTTACTTCGTCCGTAAGTACAAAAAACCTGCGGCGGCAACCGGAATTCCGTCCGATACCGCCACCGAAATCGCCGCAACCGAAGGCACCGACGAAACGGCTCCCGTTTCCGACGAGCAGTAGGCACCGCGTAAAATCGAATACTTATCACAAAAAACCGCTTCGGGGCGCAAGCAACGCTTCCGAGCGGTTTTTCCGTGTTCGTAAGTCAAAACGACAAAACGTGAAACAAATCGGGCAAGAAAAGTTAAGACGGCTGGCGGGAAAGTTTTATATACTGTAACCGAAGGACGAGTTTCGGGCGAAGGGTTTTATAATCGGCGCTTATTAAGAACGCGGCGACTTATGAAAACGAACGGGAAGCCGCGGAAACGAAAAACCGACGGAGAGAGGAATATGACTGCGGGCGAGGAATTTAAAAGAGAATATCTTTGCGACGATATTTCGGTGAGTTATACTTTAAAAACCGACGATATCACAAAAGGCGAAAAGCCGCCCATGAGTCCGTACGCTTCGAGAAAGGAGAGTTTTTCGGGCGGGTTCGCGCCGCATACAAAGACGCGGTTGACGATAAAGCGGGACGGCGGCGGGTATCTGATTTCGGCGCGTTCGGCTTCGGACGAGTTGTCGCAGTTCGGACTGAACGTTCCGTTTAATTTTATGGGAAAGAAAAACGGCGGCGGGTGGCGTAATCAGTTTTTGTTTAATTCGCCGTATTCCTCGTCGGACAACGGGCGCATTTTCTGCTATTTCGCTTCGCCGAACGGCATGAATTTCGTGCTGTTGTTCCTTAGCCGCGCGGACGGCTGGAAGATGGATTATTCGCCGTTTTCGGGCGGACAGTACTTCGACAATTTTCAGGCGCTCGCGCATTTCGACAGAGCTTACAAACCGCGTTCGTCGCGTTTTTCGCGTAACGTCATCGAATTTTTTGTACGCCCCGTCGAAAATTACGACGAAGCGCTGACTGTCGTTTCCGAAAAACTCGGGCTCCCCGTCGCGTATTACGACCGTAATTACTGCCGCGTCGGCGACGATATCCGCATACGGATAAAGGGCGAAGCGGACTACGTTACGTCGCGCGGAAAAAGGTACGAGGTTACGGACGGCGAAGCTCGCGTTACGGCGGAAAAGTACGGACTTACGACGGTTACGCCGTACCGCGCGGGCAAGAAGGGACTCGACTGCGTTTATTTTGCATACGGTTCGATAGAAGACCTTTACTCTGAGTCGGTGCGCTCAGTCTCGCGCGAGGACCTCGCGACGGGCGACGGCAACCTTTGCGAATGGAAATGCCACGTTTCCGCGATACTCCGGTACGAGAAGATTTTCGGCGCGAGCGCCTGTCTGTCCGCGAAGATAAAAAGCGATCTCGCGCTTGCGACCGCGCGCGACGAAAGCCTCGCAAAACCGCGCCAAACGGTGTTTTACAAGGCTCGGAAAGGCTTCCCGCCGTACCACGTTTACGCTTCGGCGCGGATACAGGAGCAGTTTTTCGCGGTCGGCATTTTCATCGACGCATACGAGCTCACCGCACAAAAGAAATATTACGAATACGCCGTGCGCACGCTCGACTGCGCGCTCGCAACCACGCAAAAGGAAAACGGCGGAATTTTCGTCCGTTTCGGCGACGGCAGGGAGCGCGACTATACGACCGTTTGCTGCCCGCTGATAAACGTTGCGGATGCGGCGTTTCTCGCGCGCCGCGAGGGCGATACAGTCCGCGCCGGGCGTTACGAAACCGCCGCCGCGAAAATGGCGGAATTCGTGTATAACCGCGGCGACGATTTTCCGACCGAAACGGACGATCACGACTTCGCCGAGCCGTTCGTAGAAGAGGGGAGCATTTCGTGTTCGGCGCTCACTCTGCTTTATTACTGCGCGAAAATCAGATGCGAGGAAAAGTACGTCGCGCGGGCTAAAGAACTTCTCGACCTTCACGACTCATGGGTGATAAAAACGCATATCGCGCCCATGTTCTTCTCGTCGCTGAGGTGGTGGGAAACCAAATGGGAGGGCGATCGCGACGGCAACGCGTTGTGTTGCGGGCACGCCTGGACGATCTGGCGCGCGGAAGCGGATTTTTGGTACTACAAACTCACGGGCGATCGCGAATACCTCGAAAAAGCGCGGTGCGGTTTTATGAGCAACCTCTCGAAAATCGACGCGCGCGGCAGAAGTTACGCCTGCTATCAGTCCGACTACATAACCGGCGGCGGGTTTACGGACAAGTGCGAGCAGGTCGCGTTCCGTATCGCCAAGGGCTTTCCGAAACAAACGGACAGCGGGCTTTCGAGGTACGTCTGGACGAGGGCGGTCGCTTCGATTTTAACCGAAAGCGAACCGTTCTGAAATAATTTTGAAATTCCGTCGTTCGGGCTGTTTTCGTCGAAAAAAACGTCGAAAAACGTCGGATTTCGTCGAAAAAAACGAATAAAATAGCAAAAACCGTCCTAAAAAGGGCGGTTTTTTACTTGTCGGGAGCGTCGGAGGGAATGACCCGATCGCGCCGCGCAAAATTAAAAATAGCCAAAATATGAAACTAAACAATCAAAATCATTGACGAAATGAGCGCGCTTGCAATGCTATAATTATCGCGAGGAAGGCAAGGAGCCGTCTGGCGCGAAGTACTCGACGGGAGTTACGCCGTAAACCCGCTTGAAAGCTCGGTAGAACGAGGGCATCGATTCGAAACCGACCGAAAAGGCGACGGAAAGCACGGTGTTGTTCGGAGCGGTGCCGTAAGCTTCGACGAATTTGCGGACGCGCACGGTGTTCACGTAATTCGTGAGGCTTTCGCCGGTCGCTCCGTTAAATAGCTTGGAAAAGTGAAACTCGTTGTAGCCGAAACGTTTCGATATTTCGGGGAGGGTGATTTTCTCGTCGTAACTGCGCTCGATATAGTCGAGAACGTTCGCGAGCATTTCGTTTTTCTGGTCCTTCTTAACCATGACGGAGCCGTAGCGGAAGAACAGCTTTGCGAACACGAGCTCGACGTAAGCTTTGAAGAGCAAAAACTTCGCGTTCTTTTCGACGTCGGAAAATCGGATTTCGTAAAGGTTTTCGAGCAGGGGCAGAATTTCCGTTCTGTTGAACTCGGTGTCGTCGAGAACGCACGGAAAAGTCTTGTCGGTGAGCTTGTCGTAATCGCTCTTTACGTTAGCCGAAGGCAGCAGAACCATGCGCTTGGCGTCCGGCGAAGTCGCGTAGGAATGCGGGTAATATTCGGGAACGAAGAGGATCATGTCAGTATCGGCGAAATACTTTTTGCCGTTGATCACCGAGTGCGTCGAGCCGACTTTCATATAAGTCATTTCGACCTTATGGTGAAAGTGCGACGGATAGATCGTCTGACCTATCGACGAAATGAGGTTTTCGGTCTGAACGTCCTGAACGTTCTCGTAATAAGACTGTTTCATTGCGCCTCCCGAGGTCTTTGCCGACCATTGCGGCAAAGAATGAAACTATTTTACACCGAAAACCGCCCGAAGTCAAGGAAAACGGCACAATCACAGTCAAAAAACGAAAGTCTTAAAAACAATCGCAGTCAAATAAACAAAAACAAGGGAAAGTATGGATACGTTAAAATACGCCGAAAGCGAGCTTGAAAAGTACATATACAAAGTAACCGGCGAGAACAAAGCCGAGATTGCGATAAAATGCGATATCGAAAGCGGACACCCGTTCGACGACGTAGCGACGATAGACGTTGCCGGCGGCAAGGGCGTCATTTCGGCGAGCAACCCGCGCGCCGCGCTCATAGGCGTTTACCGTTTGTTTTATCTTCTCGGGTGCAGGTTTATCCGCCCGTGCGAGGACGGCGAAATCATCGTTAAGCTTCCCACCTCGGCGCTCACGGCAAAGGGCGAATTCCGCCCCGAAAACCGTTATCGCGCGGTATGCAGCGAGGGAGCAATCAGCGAAAAACACGTTATCGACGTCGTTCGCTGGTTGCCGAAGATCGGTATGAACGGCTATTTCTGCCAGTTCGCCGACGGACACCTTTTCTTCGAGAAGTGGTATAAACACAAGGGGGGCTCGATTATGCCGCCCGACGAGAACTATTCGGTACGCGATTCCGTCGCCCACCTTAAAAACTGTGTGGAAGCCATCAAGGAGTGTGGGCTCGTGTATCACGCGGTGGGGCACGGATGGACGACCGAGCCGCTCGGTTACGTCACATACGGAGATCATCGCTCAACCGACGCGGACATTCGCCCCGAGCACCGCGCGCTCTTTGCGGAAATAAACGGCAGGCGCGGGTTTCGCAAGGATATGCCGGGGGATACGCAGCTTTGCTATTCGAATCCCGAAGCGCGCAGGATAATCACCGACGGCATCGTCGATTATCTGAAAGTCCACCCCGAAGTCGATATTCTTCATTTCTGGCTCGCCGACGGAACGAACAACCATTGCGAGTGCGAAGAGTGCCGAAAAAAACTGCCGAGCGATCTGTATGTGAAAATGCTGAACGAGCTCGACGAAAAGCTGACGAGAGAAAAAATCGACGTCAAAGTCGCGTTCCTGATCTATTGCGATCTGCTGTTTGCTCCCGAAACGGAGCGGCTCTGCAACCCCGATCGGTTTATAATGATGTACGCGCCCATATCGCGGTCGTTCTTCGAGCCGATGTACACCGCCGAAAATTACAACGCGTCCGTGGAAAAAACCGGATATCGCCGCAACGCCAACGAGTATCCCGCTACCGCAGCGGAATACCTCGACAGGCTCAAACGCTGGCAAGCCGCGATACATACGGACGGTTTTTCCTTCGACTATCACCTTATGACTTTTCCTTACGGCGGCGATCCGTCTTTTCTGAAGATCTCCGAAGTGATTTTCGAGGATATGAAAGGGCTTAGAACGGTGGGGCTAAACGGCAACGTGAGCTGTCAGCTGCAAAGATTGCTGCTGCCCACGTCGCTCCCTAATTACGCGATGGCGGCGGCGCTCGTCGGCGGCAAGACTTACGCCGAGACCGAAGCCGAGTACTTCGAGGCGGCGTTCGGAAAAGACGGCGGCGCGGCGAAAGATTTTCTGAGAAAAAGCGAAAGCTTCTATCTGTCGGACGCCATGCGCGGGAAATCTGACGATAAATTCGAACTTTTCCGCGCTATAGACGATTACGCCTGCGCGCTCGACGAAATTTCGGCTTATCCGTTCGCTCCGAGCGGCGAAACCGAAAAACTCAGTGTGAAACTTCTGAAAAGATACGTCGAAACCGAAAAAGAGTTTCTTTCGACGTACCGCGCGAAGTGCGAGGGCAGGGATATAACGGCGGCGCGCGAAAAACTCTTCGGGTTTATCGACGAGGGCGAGCCGGAATACGAGCGGTTCGAGGACGCGCTATTTAAAAAGGACGGAGTTAAAAGCTGGATCTGAGGTAACGATATGAACGATTACAATAAGCTTCTGAAAATAGCGATAATCGGGTTCGGCAGCCGAGGGCAGATGTTCGGAAAGCTCGCCGCTTCCGATCCGCGCGTGAAGCTCGCCGCGATCGCCGATCCCGAGCCGGCTTGCCGCGGGAAAGCGAAAGCTTACGTCGGGGAGGACGGAATTTTCCGCACCGCGGACGAGTTTTTCGCGAAAGGAAAGATATGCGACGCGGTTCTTATCTGCTCGCAGGACGCCGACCACAGGGAAATGGCGCTCAAAGCCATGGCGCTCGGGTACGACCTTCTGCTCGAAAAACCCGCCGCCTGCACCGAGGAGGACTGCATAGCGATCCGCGACGAGGCAAAACGGCTCGGCCGCAAAGTAATGCTCACTCACGTTTTGAGGTACGCGCCCGCGTTCGGGTACGTCAAAAAACTGATAAAAGAGGGCGCGCTCGGCAAAATAGTAAATATAGAGCAAACCGAAAACGTCGCGTACTGGCATTTCGCGCTGTCATACGTCCGCGGCCCGTGGCGCAGCGCCGAGGGGAGCAGCCCCACGATCATCGCAAAGTGCTGTCACGACCTCGACCTTATACGGTGGTTTATGGACAAAAAGTGCGTAAGCGTTTCGTCTTACGGCGGGCTGTACTACTTCAACGCGAAGAACGCGCCCGAGGGAAGCGCTCCGTATTGCGCGGACTGCGACGAAAACACGCGTAAAGCCTGCCTTTACGACTCCTACGCGATTTATCCCGAGCGGATAAAACACGCGGTAGTCGGGGGAACGGCGCGGCTCGTCGGAAAGGATATAAACAAGGTCATCGACGAAAAATCCGATCCGATCGCAAGATGCGTTTTCCATTCGGACAACGACGCGGTGGACAATCAGGTCGTGAATATGCTGTTCGAGGACGGCGCGACGGCAAACCTTACGATGATCGCGTATTCCAAGAACTGCTACCGTTATCTTCACGTCCACGGCACAAAAGGGGACGTAAGCGTGCTCGGCGACGATATGAAGGTGCACGTTGATATCTACGACCGCCCGAGCTTTATCGCCGATCCCGCGACGGACGAAACGATCAACCCTCTTAAAATCGGCACGGGCGGCGGACACGGCGGAGGCGACGCGTATCTGTTCGACGATTTCGTCGATTACGTCACGAAAAATTCGCCGAGCATTACCCGCACGACGATAGAGGACAGTATAGAAAGTCATTTAATGGGATTCCGTGCCGAGAAATCGAGAAAACTCGACGGCGAGCCCGTGAAACTTTAAACAAAAAGGAGACAGGAAAATGAAAAAACGAATTATCGCAATGTTACTCGGCGTATGCATGTTGTTTTCGGTAGCCGCGTGCGGCGAAAACCCGAGCGGCGAAACCTTCGACGCAAAGGTTTACACGCTTCTCGCGACCGAAAAGTATATGCGCGACGCGGATCTGTCCGCGCTCACGCCGTCAACGAAGGTCGTAATGCACGGCATAAAGAACGAAACGCAGTCCTTTCAGGTAGCGTTCAGCGCGACTAAGAAGATTTCTTCCTTCGATTTTACCGCGTCGGATCTTACTAACGGCGAAAACAAGATCGACAAATCGAACGTTTCGGTTTACGCCGAAAAGTACACCGAGGTTTACAATCCGTATTATCAGCAGAACACGGCGGGCATAACCTCGCTTGCGGGCTGGTATCCGGACGCGCTCGTTCCCATCGCCAAGTACAAGGCAAAGCTCGAGGACACGGTGAAAGCGAACGAAAATCAGACTTTGTGGATAGACGTCGAGATCCCCGCCGACGCGGCTGCGGGCGAGTATAACGGAACGTTCACGCTTACCGTAAACGGCAAGAAGGAGGCTATCGACGTAAAACTCAACGTTTATGACCTCATGATGCCCGACGAAGTGAGCTCGCCCACGGCGTTCGATATCTGGTATCAGCAAATCCCCTACGGCGAAGGCGACAATTACGACTCGGACACTTGTCAGACTTACTACGAGTATCTGTGGACTAAGCGGCTCAACTGCGAAACGCTCACGCCCGATAAAAACCGCACGATAGAAAAGTTTGTCGAAGCTATCGTACCGCTGTCGAAGAACCCGAAATGCACCGCGTACCGTATTCCGGTCGTGGGACAGATCGAGGTTACGAGCGACCGCCTCAGCCCGAGAACGGAAGGGCTTTACACCCCCGATCAGACCGCCGCTTACAAGCAGAACGTCGAAAACGGGCTTTACCGTCAGCTCAAAGTGATCCTCGAAAAGAATATCGAGCTCGTAAACGCGGGCGAGGATTACGACCTGTTTAAAAAGGCGCTTTACTATTATGAGGACGAGCCGACCATCGGCTACCGTACCGAAGCGGTAAGGATCTTCTGTCAGCTCCTCAACAACGCGAAAAAACGCGTGCTCGGCGAATACGCGGACTTCTTTGCGGCGCATACCGAGCTTAAAAAGAGCTTTGAGGGCGTAAAGGAAATCTGCCCGTCGAACTACGTCAACGATTCGCTGTTCGTCAACGAAAAGGACGGCGCGCCCGATTACGACGAGCATTACGGACTTACGTTCTGGTGTCCCGAAATGTATCAGTTCGACAAGGCGGCGTTCCGCGAGACGATCAGACAACGCATCGCATACGGCGAACGCGTGTGGTGGTATTTGTGCGTGAGCAACACCCCGCACCCGAGTTACTACGTCGAATCGCTTCCCGTCAATATCAGACTTCAGAGCTGGATGCAGTACGATTACGACGTCGAGGGAATTCTTTACTGGGACGTCGCGCATTACTCGAGCGACCGCGACAACTACAACGATCTTCAGTACAGCAGTTACGGCAGCGGCGAAGGAATTCTCCTTTACCCCGGCGAGCGTTACGGCATGAAAACGCCCATAAGTTCGTGGAGACTCGAGCAGATCCGTCTCGGTCAGCAGGATTACGAGCTGTTCGTAATGCTTCAGAACAAGCTCGGCGAAGAAAAAGCACGCGAAATCGTATCGAAAATCGGCGATAAAATGTACGCGGGCACAACGGTAAAGGACGCTTGCACGTCCGAAGCGTTCGACGGCTACAGAGTGAAACTTCTCACCGCGCTCGAACAGTTCGCAAACGGCAACGACGCGGCGGCAAACGCAATTCTCGACGCGCTCAAATAACTCAGGGAGGTAAAATAATGAAAAAGGGATTTAAATTTCTGGCAGGCATGCTTGCCGCGGTTACGGCGTTCGGAGTTTCGGCGTGCGGAAAAACGCCGATAGAGACGGGCGAAACGGACGGAAAAAGGATCGAGGTAAAGGCGGTTATCGCGGGCTACGGCACCGACTGGCTGAGCGCGCTCGCCTCGCGCTTCAACGAGATCTACAAAGCGGAGGGTTACGAAGTAGTCATCACTCAGACGGACACCGAGCTCGGCGCGAAGAACGAGATTTCTTATCCGAAGAAGTGCGGTACCGACATTTTCTTCGAGTACAACAATACCGACGAGCTTCTCAACAAGTCGTATTCGATCCTTCGTCAGAAGGGTCAGGCGCTTCTCGAGGACCTCTCGGACGTGTACAACAACCCCGCGATCGGCGCGGACAAACAGCCCGAGGGCAAGAACATCATCGACAGAATGGAGTCCGTCAAGGTGGATAACTACAGGTATCACGGTACGCTTCAGGGTTTCGACGGAATATACGGAATTCCGTGGCAGGGCGGCTACAACGGCATTTTCGTCAACAAAGTCAAGCTCGCCGAGCTCGGATTTTCCACCGACAATCTGCTCACGACCGACGACCTTAAATCGGTAATCAACGCGTGCGCGCCCGAAAAGACGGAAGCCGCGCTCACCGACGCGAACGGATTCTTCCCCGTGGCATGGTCGCAGAAGGTCGCTCCCGGGTACTGGGATTATATGTTCAGAGCGCTGATGGCGCAGTACGAAGGCACACAGTCGTTCGAAAACTTCGTCAATTTCGTTCCCGACGAGGGCACGACGGTAGAGAAAGGCTATACCGTATACGAAAAACGCGGTATTCTCGAAGCGCTCAAAGTGATCGAATTCCTCGAGGATCGCGACCTTTGCGTCCCCGGAACTTCGTCTATGGACCATATCACCGCCGAAGCGAGAGTAGCCACCGGTAAATCGCTCATGGTGGTAGCGGGCGACTATATGTACAAGGAGCTCGAAAAGGACTATTCGGAATACTACGGAAACGTTCTGCCTATCAAGTGGCCTGTGATTTCCGCGCTCGGCGTCAAGCTCGGGCTTTGCGGCGCAAGTCACGCGGCGGGCGACGAATGTTCCGCCTGCAACGTCAAGCTCCGCGAAATCGTAAAGGCGGTAGACGAGGGCAAGACCGACGCCGAAATCGTATCCGCGCTCGGCGCGACCGAAGCGGCGGTAAAAGCGATCCGCGAGGCGCGCTGTCAGTATATGCTGGGCGAAGGCTCGGTAGTCGCGAGCATTCCCGCGTATTCGGACGCGAAAAAGGGCGCAAAACTCTTCCTTCGCTTTATGTATTCGGACGAGGGTATGCAGATCTTCAGAAGCAAGACCTACGTCGATCTTCCCGCAAGCTACACCGTCGAACCCGAGCAGTCTCAGTACGAATTCGTTCAGAAAATGTTCGAGCGCAACAAAGCGAACGACGTGCTCGTGCGCGATTCGTATCTGAATTCCCCGATCCGCCGTTCGGGCGTTACCGAGTTTCCGAAACAGCAGTCGATCGTAGCGCTGTTCACTCAGCTCAGCTACACCCATTCGCACGGCTCGCCCAACGCGGGATTTACGCCGCAGGAGATCTACGAAAGCAACATTTCGTGGGTAAAGAGCAGCTGGGGAGACTATATCAGACAGGCAGGTCTCGAAAACTGACGAATCGGGAGGTGCGCGGCTTTGAAGCTGACTAAAAAACAAAAAGACAGAATTTTCATAATCGCAATGCTCGCCGTTCCGACGATTCATTTCATCGTGTTCTGGGTGATCGTGAATTTCGGCTCGTTCCGACTCGCGTTCATCGATCAGTACACCGAGGAATTCTCGCTCGAAAACTTCGCGCGGTTTTTCCGGCAGTGGAAAAAGGATATCGAGCTCGGCGGCGCGCTCAAGTACGCGATACAGAACACGCTCATTTCGATGTGCATCACGAACTTTGTCAATATGCCGCTCGTGATATTCACGTCGTATATCCTGTTCAAGAAATTCTACGGGCATACGTTCTTCCGCGTGGTTTTCTATCTGCCCGCGCTCGTGGGAACGCTGATAATGGCGATGATGCAGGCGTACTGTCTGGACGCGACCGGACCGATCGTCCAGATCGGCAGAGCGCTCGGGATAAAATGGAATTTCGAGGTGCTCCAGAGCGGACTTCTCGGAAACGCGCTTTCCACGCGGCCTACGTTCTTTATCATAAAGCTCGGAATTTCGGGCGCAACGGTGCTGCTCATCACGGGCGCGCTCAACCGCATACCGCGCGATATTTTCGACTGCGGCAAGCTCGAGGGCATAGGCGTTTTCCGCGAATTCTACAATATCGCGTTGCCGCTTATCTGGTCCACGATCGGAATTATGTGGGTTATGAGTTTTGCGAGCGGCTGGGGCGAATACGCTTCGACAATGCTATTCACGGGCGGCGCGTACAACACGAATACCGTCGGCTATTACCTGATGAGCACCACGCTCAGCGCCACGAACGGCAGCGAAAACTTCAACTATCCGGCGGCGATGGGATTGCTTCTGACGGCGTTCGTCGCGCCGCTGACGATACTTTTGCGGTGGGTAGCCGAAAAGTTCGTCGATCCGGTCGAGTTTTAAGGAGGCGGCTATGGAAAAACTCACAAAAAGATGGACGAAACAGGAAATCGCCGTTATTCTCGTAACCTATGTTTTCCTGCTCGTATTCGCAATCTGGTACATTATGCCGCTTCTGTTCGTCATGACGAACTCGCTAAAATCCGTCGCGGCGTTCAACGAAAACGTGCTCGCGTTCCCCAAAGTGTTCGAGTTCGCCAACTACAAGCGCGCTCTGGAGCTGACCTACCGCAACACGAATCTTATTAAGATGTTCTTCAACAGCGTGATATTCTGCGCGCTGTTCTCGGTCGGCGAAATCTTTTCGAGCTCGATGTCCGCATACGTTCTGTCGAAGTACAGATTCCGCGGCAGAAAAGTAATACTCAGCGTCGCGATGGTCGTTCAGATCGTACCGATCTTCGGCAGCGGCGGCATGAGCTATCTCGTCCTCAACACGCTCGGCATGATCGACAATATCTGGCTGATCTGGATTTCGGGCGCGAGCGGTTTCGGCTACACGTTCCTCATAATCTACTCGTACTTCAAGAACGTATCGTGGGAGTACGCCGAAGCGGCTTTCATCGACGGCGCGGGCAACTTTTACGTCTTTTTAAGGATAATGATGCCTATGGTAACGCCCGCGCTTCTGACAATGTGGCTGTCGGCGGTTATAGGGCTTTGGGGTGATTACCTCACGCCCATGCTGTACCTTAAAAACACGCCTACGCTCGCAGCCGGCATCTACAACCTCAAGAGCCTCGCCGCGTTCACCCAAGGCGGTACTACAACGTACTTTGCCGCGCTCGTAATATCCATGGTTCCGCTCGTGATACTGTATCTTATCACTCAGCGCGGGATATTCAGGATAAAACTCGAGGGCGGAATAAAAGGATAACAAGAACACAGACGGCGCGCGCCGTCGGGCAACAAAAATTCACTTAAAAAGGAGAAGGAGAAAATCATGAGAAAGGGTAAGACAAGAAACAAACTGATAGCGACGCTGTTCGTTATCGCGTGCGTGCTCGCGGCGCTTTCCGGCGCGGCTTGCGGAAACAAGGAGAAAACCGAAACGCTCGAAATCGAAGTGGTTTCGGACGCTTTCCGCGAAGAGCTCGTAATCACCAAGGAGTACGACGCCGAAACGCTCGTCGAAAAGAAGGACGGCGTAACGTACTCGATAAAAGAATTGTTCTATATGAACGCGGACTTTCAGCGCGTCGATATTCCGTTCAGCGGTATGAAATTCACGCAGAACGAGCCTTACGACGTCACGATCATAATTCACGGCGAGAGCGAAACCGAGTACGGCGACGCCACCGTCGAGCTTAAAATAAGCTATCTCACCAACGCAAGGGAACGCGCGCTTGTGGGATCGTGGAACGACGAGGGCGTGGTAAAAACCTACTCCGCAAACCCCGCTTACCTCACCGGCGACGCCGTTACCGCGGTAAAGGTCCGCTACAACGGCGATTTCAACCCGATAGGCGACGGTATGAATTTCGGATCGTTCATCGCGGGCAATCAGGAGTTTTCTTACACGAATTCCGACAACGCCGTTGTCGTTTTCGACGTGTATAACGCCAACGATTTCGAACTTACGTTCGGGCTTCTTCATTCGGCGGATAAGCAGAAATACGGCATAGCTATGAACGTTTCCGCGCCCGCCGGGCAGTGGACCAAAGTGTGCTGGTCGCTTCACGCGCTCGGCCGCGACGCCGATACCGTGATCGAAAAGGGCAGTTTCGGAATAAAAGTCCGCGTCGCCGACGAAACGGTTTCCGCGCCGTACGACTACACGTTCTATATCTGCAACCCCGACGTTACCGACTATAGCGCCGAGAAGTTCCCGAACCTCGAATACCGCACGCCCGAGGAAATCGCGCAGGAGCGTTTCGAAGCGCTCGAGGGCGACGAACTCGATCGTAAGCTCGTAGGTTTCGCGCCTTCTACCGCAAACTACGACGTCACCACCGATACGACCGTGAAAAAAGAGGGCGAATCGTCGATCAAGGCTACGTTTACGCGCAACAAACTTCACGCGTTCACGACCTACAACCGCGGCACGATCATGAGCGATCAGAAAAGCGTTCTTTCCTCCGTTTACAAGCCCGCCGATATCGACTGGAGCAAAGCGTTTTTCGGAGTCTGGGTGAAACACACTCCCGAGTCCAAAGCCGCAAGAGCAAGTCTTCAGCTTCGTTTCGCGAATACGACCGACGGCAAGGCTTGGAACGGAAGCGAATATTTCGTGTACGACGCATACCCGAACAACAGAGATTTAGCCGCTACCGACGAGTGGCAGTACGTCGAATGGGATCTTTCCGATTTCGGTATTTTGGCGGCGAACGTAACCGATTACAAATTCTGCCTCTGCACCGAAATGATTCTCCCGAACGATGGCGACAGCGCGGCGATCTATATCGACGACGTCAGGGTGTTCACCGGAATTAAACCCGCCGCCGCAGAAAAAGAACTTCTCGGCAGCTGGAGCGACGACGGCGTAACCAAATCTTACACCGACGATCCCGATTATCTGAAAGGATCCGCTCCCGCGGCTGTCAAAGTCGCATATTCGGGCACGCTCAACCCGCTCGGCAACGGCGTATGCTTCGGTATGATCAGCGGAGTAGACAACATTTTCACATATACCGACAAAAACAACGCGGTAATCACTTTCGACATTTACAACGACAACGATTTCGATCTGACCATAGGCATTCAGCATACCGCAGACAAGGTTAAATGGGGAATCGATATGAATGTTACCGCTCCCAAAAAGTCGTGGACGACGGTAGCGTGGTCGCTTCACGCAATGGGTTACGACGCCGATTCGATCATAGCAAACGGAACCTTCGCATTCAAAGTCCGCAAGCCCGATGCCGGACCGGTCGAGCAGTGCGATTACGCTTTCTACGTTTGCAATCTCGACGTGTGCGACTACGACGCCGCGAAGTTCCCGAGCCTCGAAACCCGCACGCCCGAGGAGATCAAAGAAGCGCTTTACAACTCGCTCGATGGCGACGAAATCGACCGCAAGCTTGCCGTTTACGCTTCGCATACCCCCAACTACGCAGTCACCACCGATACGACCGACAAGTGCGGCAGCGTTACGGGCAGCACCTCTTCGATCAAGGCTACTTTCACCAACGACGGCGTGACTTATTCGGGCAATACGCTCCGCGGAACGATTGCCTGCGACGAAAGCGGAATCTTGTCCAAAGTGAACGTTCCCGCGAATATCGACTGGAAACACGCTTTCTTCGGCGTGTGGGTAAAGGGCAGCGCGGCAGGCGGACTTAACCTGCGCTTTGCGAACACCTCGGACGGCACGACGTGGCACGGAAGCCCGTATATGCAATTCGACAGCTATTACGATCCGTCGGGCAAAGTCAGCAACCTCGATTTCGGAACGAGCTGGATCTACCTCGAATGGGATCTTTCCCGCTACAACCTTGCGACCGAAAACGTAACCGATTATAAATTCTGTCTCTGCACCGAAATCGGCTCGAGCGTCGGCGACGTAAAAATCGTTTGGCTCGACGGAATTACGGTATTCTCGAGAGACGAAAAAGGTTTCCTTACCGATACTCATACCGCCAACTACTCCGCGGCAATCGATACCGCAACGGTACCCGAGAATATTGACTATTCGGTTAAGTACACCTTCACAAAAGGCGAAACAGGTTATCCTACCGTAGCGAGAGGTACCTTCCTTAACGATACGGCGGGAGCTCTGTTCAAATACGACACCGTAAACAAAGTTACCGACTGGTCTAAGAAGGTTTATATCGGTTTCTGGATCAAGGATCCGACGAAAAGCGGTTTCAATATGGCGGTGCGTTTTGCAAACACGCAGGATGGAACGAATTACAATGGCTGGAAGGAAACTTGGGAGATGGAAAGCTATAGAATGGCTCCGAATATTAGTTCAACCGAGGAATGGCAGTACTTCGAAATGTTGCTTTCTGACGCGCAGGGCGATTACTACACGGCGATTTACACCGAGAACGTAAAAGGCTGGAAGCTCGTTCTTGCAACGGAGAAGGGCGCGAGCGGCTCGTTCTATATCGCGGGTCTGTCGGTTTACAACAAAGCCGAATAATCAAAAATAAACTTGCGGGGGATCGGCTCGAGGGAGACCTCGGGTCGATTTTCCGAAAATCATTACTTAAAACGGTGAGAATATGTTAAAAATCAATTATTGCGGAGACGAAAAGTTTTTGCGCGGGCTTGAAATTCTCGCGCCTCGGCTCGGGTTCGCTTTGTCGGACGGCGGCGTGAAAATCGTCGCGACCGAAACCGACAACCGCGAAATCATCGTAAAAAGAAACGGCGACGGATACGAATTTTGCTATTACGATACGGTTTCGTTCTACCGCGCGTTTTCGCTTTGTCTGATGCGGATTGAGGACGGAAAGCCGGATGAAATCCGCGTAAAACCGTATTTTTCGCGTATGGGAAGTATGCAGTGCGCCGAATTTGCCGTCATCAACGTAAATACGCTGAAAGAACTTATTGTCGAGCACGCGCTTTGCGGTATGGACTATATGCAGCTTTATACCGAAACCGTTTACGAAATCGACGGCGAGCCGTATTTCGGTTATCGTCGCGGCAGATACTCGAAAGAGGAGATTAAGGAGATTGTCGCGTTCGGCAGAATTTTCGGCGTGAAAATCGTTCCCGCGATAGAAACGCTCGCGCACCTTGCCAACATGTTCAGATGGGCGCCTTACGGGAATATGTTCGATATAGCGGGCACGATGCTCGTCAATTACGAGCCGAGTTACGCGCTTATCGAAAAGATGATCGCCACCGCGCGCGAAGCGTTCGACACGGACGAAATCAACCTCGGTATGGACGAGGCGTATTTTATGGGCTTCGGGCGGTACAACTGGTTCGTGGACGAAAACCGCCCCGACCGCAACGAGCTTTTTATAAACCACGTCAAAAGGGTCAAGGAAATCGCCGAAAAGCACGGCTTTACCGATACGGCGATCTGGTTCGACAACCTTTTCGGAATGAATTACAAGGGATATATCGACCCGCCCGAATGGCTTTTCAAGGACTTTCCCGCGCTCGTGTGCGAGAATTTCCCCGATATACGGCTTATTTTCTGGAATTACGGCATTACCGACCTCGGCGATTTCGTGCGCACCGTCGGCTATATCCGTCAGCTTTCGGATCGGGTGAGCTTCGCGAGTATGGCGCACGGCTATACTTCGTTCGCGCCGCAGAATTCGATCACCGAACGGCTCGTGCAAACCGCGCTCGATGGGTGCAGAAAAACGGGCATTACCGACCTTATGATCACTTGGTGGGGCAGCAAAATGTCGCCGCTCGCGCTGATGCCGTCCTATTACGACTACGCCGAGCGCACCTCCGAAACCGTCGGCTACACCGAGGACGAACGCGCCGAATTTCTGTACGGGCACACCTATACCGAGCTCAAAAAACTCGACGATCCGAATTTCGTTTGCGAGGGAGTGCAGGCGACCGGCAAAGCGGAAGGCAAAAACCTGCCGTTGTACGCGCTTTTCGACGATCCGCTTTATCCGCTTCTTGCCCGACACGTCCCCGAAAACGCCGATTCGGCTTTCGCCGCGTGTGAAAGGGAAATGCGGCAACTTTCCGCGAAAAAGTCGGTTTTAAGTCGTATTTACGCGTTCGAAGCCGAACTTTGTCGCGTTTTGTCGCTTAAAGTCGGAATTTATCCGCGCGCGAAAACGGCTTACGACCGAAAAGATACGACGGCGCTTCGGGCGGTTTCGGACGAACTCTCGGCGGCTCGGTCGGCTATGCGCGAGTTTTTCGCGACGTACCGCGATTATTACCTTTCGTTCGCAAAACCCGACCTCTTCGCGCAGTGGGAAAGCGCGTTCGGAGCGGCGATTTTCAGACTCGGCGTTGCAAAGGAAAAGATCGACGATTACGTTAGCGGCAAAACCGCTTCCGTGCCCGAACTCGAGCGCGAA
Source organism: uncultured Clostridia bacterium (assembly GCA_934270565.1). Taxonomy (GTDB): domain Bacteria; phylum Bacillota; class Clostridia; order Christensenellales; family Pumilibacteraceae; genus UBA10677. Next base: position 30,633 of record CAKQPR010000010.1, read on the forward strand.
GTCCTGCCGATTTCTCCCGCCGCCGACGGCAAAACCATAGCGTATTCGGATATTTTCGGCGGTCTGCTTCAATAGCCCGCCCGCGCCGTTTGCAAGAATTTCACGGCAGAACCGCCATTATAATTTAACGGCGTAGCAGATAACCCCGCCCGCAATGGGAACGGGGTAGGCTAAACGTCCGCCCGCAAGGTAACGGAGGCTAATTCGCCCGCCCGCAAGGGAAATATAAACGGCAAATAAGGAAAAATCGACGGACTTTCCGTCACTGCCTACGCTCCGTTTGACATTGTACCCGCCGTTAGGATATATTTAAGTCGCAAAGGAGCGGGCGCGTAACCCGCGCGGGCAAGTATTTGCTTGGAATGTGTTTCCCGCCTCGGTAGGGCGGGACGCCCTCGTCCGCCCGCAAACCAAGCGGAACGCTCTTATTTTACGAAAGGAAATCCCGCGATAGCGGACAACCTTTTAAAGCCTTCCCCCTTGGGGGAAGGTGGCACGAGTGTGAGCGAAGCGATCCGAGTGACGAATGAGGGGTCGGGCTATAACGAACGTAACGTAAAAGACAACCCCTCATCAGTCGCTACGCGACAGGTCCCCAAGGGGAAGCCTTATATGGTCGAAATGACGTTAAAAAGCGACGAACTTTAAAGGTCGGTAAGTCGTGGTAGGGGCGGACGCCTCGTCCGCCCGGCAGGGAACCCCTGCGGGCAAGTATTTAGGTTGTACCGTTTATTTGCGACCGTATTCGCTCCCGCGAGATCCTTACGACTGCGCGCTACGCGCTCCGTTCAGGATGACGAAGCTAATGAGCGTTCAGCGAGGATATATAAGGTTTGTTTGTTTCGGTAGATCGTGGTATGGCGGACAATCGTAACGTCTGTTAAAGCTGTGGTAGGGGCGGGATGCCCTCGTCCCGCCGCAAACCAAGCGGAACGCTTTCACCTTACGAATGAACAATTCCGCCGTAGGCGGTCGTTATCTTGCCTCCTTTGTGTAAAGGGCGCGACGCGGCGGTGCGAAGCACCGTAAAAACAGTCCACAGGTGACTGTTTTTAGCCAAAGCGGCGAAGTAGCTGTGCTACGAGCCAGGGGTAGGCACGAGTGTGAGCGAAGCGAGCCGAGTGACGGTGGGATTGTTAAAGCGAAACTGTAATTCGTACAGCTTCTTTACAATCCCCCACCCGACTTACGTCGGGAGCCCCCTTTGCACAAAGGGGCCCGAATTTGTCCGCTGTCGCGGTATTTTCTTCCTTAGTGCCGCATTAAGCGGAAGTTCGCCGAAAACATCTTCAAATTGCACACAAAAATTCAGACAAAGAAGGGATAGACAAAAATGAAAGACAAACTCAGAATAGGTTTCGTAGGGCTCGGGCAGCGCGGAAACGGACTTATGACGAACGTGCTCGTCAACGACGAAGTGGTAATTACCGCGCTTTGCGATATTTACGAGGAGCGCGTGGAAAAAGCCGCGGCGCGCGTCACTGGAAACGGCGATCCCGAGCCGTTCCGCACGACCGATTACAAGGCGCTCGTGGACAGCGGAGTGGACGTCGTGATCGTTTCGACCGGCTGGAGCAATCACGTTCTCGTCGCGCTTTACGCAATGGAAAAGGGCGTAACGATCGCAATGGAAGTGGGCGGAACGCACAGCATCGAGGACTGCTGGAAACTCGTTGACTGCTACGAGCGCACGAAAACGCCGTTTATGTTCCTCGAAAACTGCTGTTACAACAAGGACGAAGCGCTTGCGACGTCGCTCGTCCGCAACGGCGTGCTCGGCAATATTTCGTTCTGTCAGGGCTACTATTGCCACTACCTTTGCGACGAGATCGCGGGCGGGATCGACACGCACCATTACAGGCTCAAAGAGTACACCGAGCACAACTGCGAAAATTACCCCACGCACGAACTCGGACCGATCGCAAAGATCCTCAATATCAACGGCGGAAACCGCTTCGTTTCGCTCGTTTCGATGGCGTCAAAAGCTCAGGGACTTAAAGAATTCATCGCGCGGACGGAAAAATACCGCAACCGCCTCGGCGACCGCAATTTCAATCAGGGCGACGTCGTAACCACCATGATAAAGTGCGAAAACGGCGAAACGATTTTTCTCAAGCTCGACACGACCCTGCCTCGGCTTTACGAGCGCGGCCTGACGGTGAGCGGCACGAAAGGCTTTTATTGTCAGACCACCAACGCCGTGATTCTCGACGACGGCAAATTCAATCACGAGCTCGACACTTACGGCAAGGGTTTCGACAGCGCGGACGAGTTCGTAGCCGATTATCAGGTCGAGGACTGGAAAAAGATCATCCCCGAGGAAATCGAGCGCGGGCACGGCGGTATGGACTACATTATGCTCAGTCGGTTTTTCCGCGCCGTCCGCGACGGTAAACCCATGCCCGTCGACGTATACGACGCCGTTTCGTGGATGTGCGTAACAGCGCTTTCCGAACAGTCGATCGCGCTCGGAAGTCAGCCCGTCGAATTCCCCGACTTTACGCGCGGACAATACAAAAACCGCAAAACCGCAGACGTTTTCGACTATCCGATCGTAAAAAAGGACTGAAAAACGATGAAAATCAAGCCGATTTACGAAAGAACGAGCGAATATATCCGCGCTTCGTGGCGCGAAGCCGTAAAGCGCCGCGACGTCGATAAAAATTTCGTCATGCCGTGCGACTACGTTCCGCCGTGCGTGGACGGAGACCTTACGAACCTCTACTACTGGGACACCTATTTCACCAACCTCGGGCTGCTCGGCGACGGCGAAACCGAGCTCGCCCGCGGCAATATCGAAAACCTTATCTTCTGCCTGTACAAGTTCGGTTGCGTTCCGAACATGTGCAGGGCGAACGGCGCGACTTACGCGAGCCAGCCGCCGCTTCTGTTCATGATGGCAAAGGACTATTACGAGTATTCGGGCGACAAGGAGTTTCTGAAAAAATGCTACTCCGCGCTCGGGCTCGAATACTGTTTCTGGAAGGAAAAACGTTCTTCGCCGACGGGGCTCAATCGTTACGGCTCGAACTTCGATTATTCGGCGAACGAACCGGATCTGAGCGAATTTTCCCGTCGTATGAAACGCGACTTCGGAGCTCTGCCGCGCGAGGAAAAACTCGCTATCGCGCTCGACCGCAACGCCGAGGGCGAAAGCGGGCACGATTATACGCCCCGCTTTTTCGGCAAGGCTTACGAAATCAATCCGATCGACCTCAACTCGTACCTTTACGGCTTCGAGCTTACCATGGCGGAATTTTCCGAGATACTCGGCGCGGGCGACGAAAAATCGTGGAAAAGGTGCGCGAGCAGGCGTAAATCGCTCATAAACAAATACTGTCTCGACCCCGAAACGGGCGTTTATTCCGACTACAACTTCGCCGAGGGCAAGCGCACGGGCGTTTACTGCGGCGCGAGCTATCTGCCGTTCGTGTTCGGGCTTTCCCGAAGCGGCCGCGCGCTCGACCTTATAAACGAGCGGCTCGTGGGCGAATACGGCGTTTTCTGCTGCGAAAAGCTCCCCTCGGACGGGCTCGAATATCAGTGGGGCTACCCGAACTCGTGGGCGCCGTACAACCTGTTCGGCTACGTCGCGAACAGGCGTTGCGGCAGAACGAAGGTCGCGGAGCGTATCGCGAAAGCGTGGCTCGAGAACGTTTCCGCAACTTTCGCGGCGACGGGCAAGCTTTACGAGAAATACGACGGAGAGAAGGGCGGCGCGGCAACCGTGAACGAGTACGGCGTGCCCGAAATGCTCGGCTGGACGGCGGGCGTGTTCCAGAAACTCCTCGCCGAATGCAAAGCGCGGGTATACAGGTAAAACAAATTGAATATCTTTCTTATTTGCGGCGGCTTTGCGATAATCGCGGCGATGCGCGTTATTCAGCGTGTGTGCTCCAAAACTTCCAGCCGCCTCGTAAACGACAATTACACGTTTTTCAAATACGGCGCGGCGTATCAGCTGTTCGCCGCGGTTTTTGCGCTCGTCACGGCGTTTGCGGTCGGTTTTTACGGCGTAAACGCGCCTACGATCGTCTGTTCGGCGATAAGCGCTATTCTGTTCGGAATCGACCTTTTCTGCGGGATCGAGGCGATAAAAGGCTGTTCGCTCGTCGTAGCAAACACGTTCGCGAACGGCGGGCTGATTATCTCGGTCGCGGCTTCGTACATATGGTTCGGCGAGGACGTGAGCGCTTTCCAGATCGCGGGGCTCGTCGTGTTTTTCGTCTCGGTCTACCTTCTTTCCGTCACGAAAAAAGAGGAAAAGGACAAGAAAATCACGCCGAAAACGCTTATTCTGCTCATTATCGACCTTATCGCGAACGGCGCCGTCATGGTCGTTCAGAAATACTTCGCGCTGAAGGTCGAGGGCGGCAATACGGCGGTGTTTTCGGTGTTTACCTTCCTGTTATGCGCCGTCATAATGGCTGTTTGCGCGCTCGTCGTGCGGCTTCGCCCGACCGAGCCCGAGCCCGCGTTGTCCGCGCCCGAACGAAGTGAAAATACGAAACCCGACAAAAAACCGTTCCTTTGCGCCAAGCTCGTCATCTGCGCCGCCGCGCTCGCGTTAGCGCTTTTCGCGATAAACTACCTCGTCACCGAAATGGGGCATTACGTCGATTCGGTCGTGCTTTTCCCTGTTTCGAGCGCGATAAGCGTGCTTATAACGGCGCTCGTGGGCGCGATCGCGTACAAAGAAAAACCGAACGCGTTCGGGATTGCGGGCATAATCCTCGGACTTGTCTCGATTATTCTTCTCAGCGTTTTCACGCCGTCGGTGGTTTCCGCGATTTTTGGCTGAATTCGTCGGAAATAAGTTATCCGAAAGTCGGCGCCGCCGAAAAATGTTAAAAAACAGCAAGAATCGGTTAAAAAAACGCAAGACAATCGGTACGAAGTGTTGTATACTTATCTCAAACGGCGCGAGCCGACGATAAAACCGAACCGAGGGCGAATATGAAGATCTTACTTAACGGAACAGAAATCAACGATTTTTGCGTGAAAAGCGGCGATTTTCCGCAAACCGCGACCGCCGAAAAATACTTTCGCGGGTACGTCGAAAAACTCACAGGCAAAAAAGTCTCGGGCAATGCGGGCGAAGTGAGGTTTATATACGACGGGGAGAGCGACGACGGCTTTACCGTTTCGCTCGATAAAAACGCGCTCACGTTTTCGGGCGGCAAACGCGGCGTTATTTACGCCGTTTTCGAGTTTCTCAAAAAGTGCGGTTGCAGATTTTTCACGCCCGAGCTCGAAACGTACCCGACCGCCGACGTAAGTTTAACCGATTTTACCGACAGACAACTCAGTCCGTTTTTGTTCCGCGACGTGCTGTCGATTTACACTTCTGACAAGAAGTGGAGCCTTAAAAACAGGCTGAATTCGTGCCTTTGGAATCAGCGCCGTTTCACCGAGGCGGAGGGCGGCGGATGGAAATTCGCGGGGATTCCCGCGCATACTCTTACGGGCGAATTTCTGCTCGCGCCGTATGCCGAAACTCACCCCGAGTACTTCTCGCTTGTGGACGGCAAGCGCATGACCGACCGTATGGGGCAGGTCTGCATGACCTCGGACGAAGCCGTAGACGCGGTTGCGGAAGAGGTGAAAAAACTTCTCGTAAATAACCGAGGTTGCAATATCGTTTCGGTAAGTATGGGCGACAACAAGAATTTCTGCACCTGCGAAAAATGCCGCGAAAAGACGGCGCGCGTGGGGCTTGCGCGGGCGTATTACGACTTTATCAACGCCGTCGCGTACAAAATTTACGAGTATCGCCCAGACGTTCTCGTGCATACTTTCGCGTATATGAACCTGTGCGATATCGGCGACGAATTCGCGCTCGCTCCGAATATTATGATCCAGTACTGCACGGGGGGCTGCACGATTCACCCGATCGGCGGCTGCGAGCATAACGCGGATCAGGCGAAAAACCTCGCGGTCTGGTCGAAAATGTGCAAAAACGTGTTTATCTGGGACTATATCAACTGCTTCAAGTACGAGCTTATGGATATGCCCACCGTCTATAATTACTCCACAAATCTGCGCACGTTCGCCCGTAACGGCGTAAAAGGCGTGTTCAACGAGGGCGCGCACGATACCGCCTACGACAAAAACTGCGGCTTCGTCGGTATGCCCGAGCTCCGCGGTTATCTTATGAGCGCGGCTATGTGGAATCCGTTTATGTCCGACAAGGAATATCAAATCCATATCGACGAGTTCTGCGCGGCTTTCTACGGCGAGGGAGGCAAAGCGGCGGCAGAGTATGTAAAGCTTCTGTACGAATATTCGAGAAGCAGTCACGCAACCTACGACTGTAACGATTTCGGAACGCCCTGCGCCGTCACGAATTATATCGACAAGGACAAAACCGCCGAGTTCCTTTCCCGCGCGTATGCGCTCGTAAAACCCGCGGCGGAGGCGGCGAAAGGCGAATTCGTTCCGCGCCTCGAAAAACTCCTTATCGAAATCACCTATTACGACCTGTTTCATAATATGGAACGCACGCTCGAAGGCGGCACGGACGAGGACAAGCGCGCCGCTTACGAAAAGAACGAATGGCTCGTCCGCAAGCTCCGCGAGTACGACGTAAGGCTTACTTTCTGGGGCAAAACGGGCGCCGACCAGCAAAAGAACCTCGACCCGACCGTTCCCCCGAGCAAGTGGGATTACAGCTGGTAATACGACAAAAACCGCATTAAACCGACAAAACAATCGATAAACGGCAATAAACCGCAAAAAACTTCAATAAATACCGATAAACATACGAATACAACGAAAAATCGACGACAAACGAATGTCGTCGATTTTTTTACTACCGAAAGTTTATACTAACCGTGCGGGTTAATCGCTACGATCTATCGCTTCGCCGTAAGGGTTTACGCTCGATTTTACGACGGTATTGTCGGCGTTCGAGGAAGCGTCGGCGATATTCGAGAAGCGGTGGCGGTATTTCGCGGGCGAAACGCCGTGCCAGAGCTTGAATTCGTGCGTAAAGTGGCTGAGCGACGAAAACCCTATCATATTCGATATGACGAGCGTATTGTAGTTCGTGTTTTCGAGCAGGTTTCTGGCATAGTTCAGCTTGACCTGCTTGAAATAGCTCGCCATAGTATTGCCGGTGTACTGCTTGAACAGCCGCGAAAGCTGCATGTGAGAGTAGGCGTAATCGGCGCATATCTGCTCGACGTTTTTTCCTATACCGTCCTCCGATTTCATCGACTGAACGATCTTTTTTATTATGGCGGGCATAGCGTTCTGCTCGGCTTGAATGAGCGAGCGGTAAACGAGCTTTATGACGTGCGCAAACACCATCTTGACGTACGCCGCCTGAGTTTCGAGGTCGTCCGAGTCTATCGTCTGCAACGCCTGAACGTCCTGAACGAAGTCGCTCATTTGCGACTCGCTGAGGTTCACCGCGAAGTCTTTTGCGTGATTTAACAGATCGTCGTACAGCGTCGGCGAGATTCCGTCGCACATTTTCTTCATAAGCGTGGACTTTATAAAGAACGAAATGTGTTGCGATTCGTACCCTTCGACGTCCGAAAAATAATGATAGTCCTGCGGCTTGAGAAGATACAGTCTCTGCCGCTCGATAAGCTCTTCCGTGCCGTTGAGGTGATGCATTATCTTGCCGTGCGACATTATAAAACATTCCCAGTGTTCGACGTGAACGTGAGGTTCTTTGTACGTGCCTTGCAGAACGTGAAAACACATCCCCGTGCTGTTATAGAGTTTATTCTTCGGAAACGGATTGTAATTCATACGTCCATTATACCCCGCGCGGCGAAAATTGTCAACGTAAAACGCGCAATGTTATAAAAACGCAAATTTTTGTTATAAATCAGCAAGACGCGGGGGGGGGGGTACATATTGTATACTTATTTTACGAAAAAATTTCGACGCGCCCGAGGCGCGTTGATACGAAAAAGTCAGACAAGGTAAGGAGTTAAGAAAATGAACAAAAAGAGTTTGTTGTCTCTGTTTCTGGCGATCGTTATGAGCGTGTCGCTTTTCGCGTGCACTCCGGCGTCTCCCGATACCCCCGATAATCCAGATAGTCCCGCTCCCGCTACGGGCGCGGTTTACGACTTCGGGAAGGGCGAGCGGACATATACCGCCAAAGCGCCGAATACCGTCGTACCCGATTTTTCGGGAGTTACGAACGAGATGAAGGTAATCAGCTGGAGCTCGGTGGACGGAAACGACGTGCAGAGAGATTATTTCAAAACCGCGGGATTCAATACCACCTACATACAGCTTTACGAGGGCTACGTCGTGGGCACGGAAGCGGGTCGCGAAAAGCTTCGCAAGCTTTGCGAGTACTACTCGGCAAACGATATCGATTTCTATTACGTCGTAAACAACGGATGGCAGACCAGAGGCAACGGTATGCAGCTCGAAGCGTCCAAAGGGCCGAACTATTTCTACCGCTCGCTTCGGGTTTTCCTCGACGCGGGGCTCGATCTTACGCAGTATTCCACGTTCAAAGGCATACTCGTTTTCGACGAGCCCGGGGGAGAATACGGCACGATAAAGTCGAAAATTTACAACGATTTCGACTTCCTCGTCGGCAATTACGACAGCGACGGCGACGGAGTCCCCGACACGTGGCGCTTTAAGTACGACGCTTCGAACAAGTTTATCGAAGGCGGCGACTATACGAATTCCTCGGGGCAGATAAAACATATCAATTTGCTCGAGGACTGGTTCGGCGCGGGCGGCTACAAGGTAAAGACCGAGGACGGCGAAAAGTACGTTTACGGTCCGAGCCAGTACGAAATTTTCAAGTCGCTCTGGGGCGAAAACGGCGTCTTTAAAACCGGAACGTACAAGGATTACGAATTCCGAATCAATATGGCGGGCTCGTTCAAATACGACCTCGAACAATTCGACGCACGTATGCTCCCGATAATAGTCGCGGACGGCGGCAAAATCACCGTTTCGATCGACCATTACGCGCTCGGTTACGACGCGCAGAAAGACGAGCCGAAATTCAACACCTCGCGCGTTCTCGAAGTGTGGGCATACGGCGCGGATATGAAAAAGCGTTACGGCGTCGATCTCGACGGATTTCTTCTTACCGGTCAGCAGAACGTAGTCGAGGGTTTTGCCCGCGGCGACGACGCGGACGGGTTCTGGAGCGAATCGGAAATGCGCTGGCAGTACTACAGCACGATGGCGTTCGGCGCGGACAGCATGCAGTATTTCGTGTACTACACGATGGGCACGGAAGTGGGCTCGGGGCAGTACCTCGGCGTTATAGACTCCGCGGGGCGCGCTCCCACAAAAGCCTACGAGTACTCGAAAAACGTCAACGCCGAAGCGCAGAAAATGTACAAAGCCACCTCCGGTTTCGATTTCGAAGGTGCGATCTGCTCGGTAGGCACGCGTAACAAAAACGGTTACAACGACCTGTTCGACAACCTGTCGGCAAAGTACAAGGTAAGAAAACACGACCTTATAAATTCGTTTACTTCCACCCGCGACACGCTCGTGACCTGCTTCAAAAATTCCGATTACGACGCGTTTATGCTGATGAACGTCGAAGATCCGTACTACAAGCGCACCGACAAAGTGACGATCGGATTTAACGGCGCAACCCGCGCTTACGTTTACGGCAGAACGAAACAATCCCTCTCGGGCGCCGAAACCGAATATTCGGACGTTGAGGGGCGGGTAGTGGAACTTGATGGCGGCAAACTCACTCTGGATATCGACTACGGCGACGCGGTGTTCGTCGTTCCTCTTGCTTAAACTATGAAAAACAACGAAAATTACAATTACGGCGGCGGTGCGGTTCCCATACACAAACAGACGTTCTTCGAAAAAAGGTACGCCGACCTTCCGCGCTCGCTTCGCAAAGGCAAAACGACTTTTCTTTTAAGTATGCTCGTATTGCCGCTTTTAGGCTTCTTCGTATTCTACGTCGGCGTAAATTTCACGGGAATTCTGCTCGCTTTTCAACAGCCTACCGGTATCGTGAACGGCGTCGAAACGTTCGAATGGTCGCTCGTGCAGTTCACGCGCGTGTGGGAAGCGCTCGCTTCGGGCGGCGGCAGCCTCGCGATTTCGGTGAAGAACACGTTTCTGTACTTCGCGCTCGATATGGCGATAATGCTCCCGCTTACCTTCCTTATCGCGTACTACTTCTCCAAAAAACTCCGCATCGCGGGCTTTTTGCGGATTTTACTGTTCCTCCCGAGCATGATGAGCTCGGTAGCGGTGGTTTCGATGTTCAAAAACGCGATCGCGTTCAACGGACCCATTGCGATGATAGCGGGCGAGGGGTACAAAAACCCGCTCTCGTCTCCCGCCACCGCAACGCCTACTATAATGTTCTATCAGTTTTTCTTCGGATTGTCGGCTAACGTTCTGCTGTTTCAGGGCGCGCTCAACCGTATCCCCAAAGAAGTGCTCGAGAGCGCGAAACTCGACGGCGCGACCGAACTCAAAGAAATAAGGTATATGGTTCTCCCGATGATGATGTCCACGTTCTCGACGATAGTCATACTTCACGTTACGGGACTGTTCAACGCTTCGGGTCCCATCCTTGTAATGACGGGCGGCGCGAACAACACCTCGACAATCAGCTTCTGGATCTACCTTAAAACCGTGGAAGAAGCCAACTACAATATGCCCGCAGCGCTCGGACTTTGCCTGACGGTGATTTCGCTTCCGATCGTCATGCTCGTAAGAAAACTGCTTATGCCCAAAGAGGACATCGAGTACTGAGGAGAAGATATGATTTTCGCAAAAGTTAAAAAACCGAAGAAAATGTCGCCCTTTCTGTGGGTAATGTCGGTATTTCTTATAGTCTGGGCGGTAGTGTTTCTCACGCTGTGGGGCTGGCTGCTTCTCAATATGTTCAAAACGACGGCGCAGTACAAGGACTTCGACCTCGGCGGTTCGCTCGCGTTCCCGTCGCCGTTTACGTTCGAAAACCTCGGCAAAGCATTCACTCGTCTCGCCGGCTTCGGGTACAGCGTGCCCGTAATGGTTTTTAACTCGCTGTGGCGCGTTATCGGCTCGATAATCATTTCGCAGCTTTGCGCAAATGCCGTGGCGTACTCGCTCGCAAAATACAAATTCCCCGGGCGCGACCTCATCTACTGGACGATTATCGTCATGATGATGCTGCCCGTCTACGGCACGATGCCCGCTCAGCTCCGACTTTACAAAACGCTCGGAATGTACGATTCGCCGCTCGTTCTTCTCGGCGCGATCGGTATCGGCGGCACGCTCATACCGTATTCGTGCTACAAAAACCTGAGCTGGACGTACTCCGAAGCCGCTTTCATCGACGGCGGCGGACACTATACCGTGTTTTTCCGCGTAATGCTCCCGCAGATGACGAGCGTAATCACCGCGCTGTCGGTCACTTCGTTCATCGGCGGCTGGAACGACTATATGAATACCATCGTGTATATGCCCTCGTACCCCACGCTCGCGACCGGAATTTACTACTTTCAGGACGCCGTGGGCAAGCGCACGGGCGACTATCCGGTGCTTTTCACCGCAATCACGATGAGCGTTCTACCGGTAGTCGTGCTGTTCTGCTGTTTCCAGAAAACGCTGCTCAGCATCGACATCAGCGGCGGACTTAAAGGCTGAAAATCGTCGCTGATCGGCGGCGTAAACAAATAAACGACAGGGAGGTCGAAAGACTTATGAAAAAGAAAATTCTGAGCGCCGTTCTCGGCGCGGTGATCGCGGCTTGCTCGCTCGCGGGGTGCGGCGTCACCAACTCCAACCTCAAAGAGCCCGAAAAGGGACTTATTCAGATTTCCGCGTTCGACGGCGGCTACGGGCTCGAATGGCTTCAGATGGCGGCGGACGAGTTTATGCGGCTTAACAGCGGCAAAACCGTCACTATCCGCACTCTCAACACGAATACCGACTGCACGCAGGCTCATACCAACGTGAAATCGGGTATCTACGTCGGCGATATTCTTTACGATACCGTCTCGGTAAAGACCGACGCGGCGCTCGGGCTTTACAAGGATTTAGGCGAAGTTTACGACTTAAAGCCGGACGGCGAGGACGGAAAAACCGTAAAGGAAAAGCTTTCCGACGACGTGTTATGGGCAATGAAACACTGGAACGGCAACTACTATTCGATGCCCGTTTTCGACGGAATGTACGGCTTCCAGTACAACAAGACCAGCCTCGACGCGATCCTCGGCGACGGCAACTGGGAGGTTCCGAGAACGACCGACGAGCTTTACGCGCTTTGCGGCAGGGTGGCGGCGACGGGCAACGTTCCGTTTATCTACACGCTCGACAACGAAGGCTACTATCCGCAGTTCATAATCAACGAGTTTTACTACCAGCTTTGCGGCTACGAAAACGTCCGCAACGCAAGTATCGGAATGGTAAACGGCGAGCGCGATATGACCGGCGAAACTCTTTTCGAGCTTGAGGGCAGAAAGGAAGCGGTCGAGGACGCGGCGCGGTTTTTCGACGGAAGAGGGCAGATGACGGACCGCTCGACGGTAAACGGCGGACTGTCGTTCATACAGGCGCAAGGGTACTTCTGGGGCGTGAACGTCGGACAGGGCACAACCGGCGCGGGCAAAACCAAACTCGCGGCGTTTATGATCAACGGCGACTGGAACTACAACGAGACCCGAGCAAGCTACGGCGACACCAAGAACGCCGATATCCGCTTTATGGAAACGCCCGTTTCGAGTAAGTTCGTCGATCTTCTCGACACGCTTGACGACGATGAAGAGCTTTCCGCGCTCGTGAAAGCCATCGACGAAAACGCTTCGGCTATACTCGGTTCCGCCGAAACGGTAAGCACGAACACGATAATAGGCGACGGCTACGAGGTCTCGAAAAGCGACTTTATGCGCGTTTACGAAGCCCGCAGAATCTGCATGACCACGCTCAACCAGCAGCTTCTGTCCGTGCCCGCGAACTGCGGCGACTTCGAGCTCGTCAAGGAATTTCTCAAGTTCATGGCTTCGGACACCGTTCAGTACTACAAGGCGGTTTGCCTCAACGGCGTTTCCACACCGTTCAACCGCAACGGATTCGAGGGCGTGACGAGAAACGAATTCATAAAGTCAAAAGAGGACATCGTGGCAAAAGACGCGATCGTTATGACTATGGTTTCGCAATCGCCGATCGCCACGTTCTATTCGCTCGCACCCACAATGGTAGACGCTCCGAGCAGACTTTACAACGGTACTTTCGCCGATTACGCGGTGTCCGACGCCTACAAAGGTACGGTTACGGGCGCGTACAGATAGGCTCTCGAGGACAATCGGAACGTTCTGGATCTGTTGAAATAATCCATTTACGGAGGGAAATGTTATGAAAAAGAGAAAAGCGTTTATACTGCTGATCGCGGCGCTCGCGATGATCGTTTCGGGCGCAATGCTCGGCTGTTCGGGTAAGCCCGAAATCGTTTTCGCGGACGAGGGTACAAACCTTACCTATGTGTCGGACGGCGACTATTACTTCGCCGATTTCGGCACGCCCGTCGTTCTGCCGAAAACGGAAGTCAGAAAGGGCGAAACCGTCCTCGACGCGACCGTCGATATCGTTGTCACGGACAGCGGCGACAGACGCGTGCCGCTCATGGGTCTCGCGTTCTCGCCCGCAAAGGACGCCGAATACAAAATCGTGTTCTCGTCCGAGGGCAGCGGCGCGGCAAGCAAGACGATTTCCGTTCGTTGCGCGGACGTCAAGGGGCCGGAAGCAACGTTCGGCACGGTCCGCACCGGCGCGGTGGCGGGCGACGTGATTTCGCTCCCGAAGTTCATGCTCGACGATCCCTCGGGCGTTGACGAGACGAAAACGAGCGTTTCCGTTTCCGGTCCTTCGGGCGCGGTCGCGATTTCTACTCCGGACGGCGAAAAGCAAAGCGTAACCGCCGTTACGGGCGAGGAAACGTTCACGATCACCGAAATCGGCAAGTACGTCATATCGATAAAGACCGCCGATAAGCTTGGTAACGAAAAGATCCATACGATCGACGTCATCTCGACCGAAGCTTACGTAGACGAGGACGCTCCCGAAACCACGCTTTTCGCGTTCGACGATCGCGGTTACGAGCGGCTCGTGTACCTCGACGAGGGCGAAGCGAATTTCGCGGTAGCGACTTCCGATCTTCCCGCGGGTGGAAAGACGGACGGTATGCTTAAAATCGACGTGCCCGAAGATAAGTCCGCGCGCCTGTTCTTCAACGGCTTCAAAAACATAAACGCCGATACGGACAACGTGGGTGAAATCAGATTTAATATTTATTCGACGGGAATTCTCGCCGACTTCACGGTGTACGGAGCGGACGGCAAAACCGTGCTCCTTACCAAGAAATACCGCCGCGCCGGCTGGAACGAGTTTTCGTTCAGCGCGCGCACGGTGCTCGGCTGGACGGGCGAATTCGAGGACTTCTATATAAGCCTCGCATGCGAGGACGCCGTCAGCGTCTATATCGACGAAATCGGTTACGAAAAACTCTTCAAAGATACCGTTTTAGGCAAAAACGTGCTCGCCGACTTCGACGAAGCGGGCTATATCGGGCTCGTTTCGCAGAACGGCTATTCCAACACCGCGCAGTTCGAAATCGTGCAGAAAGCGGACGTCGCCGCCGAAATCGCGGACGGAATGACGGGCGGCGCGCTCAAAGTCACCGCCGACGCGTCCATGGAAGGCTTTAAGGTGCTGTTCGACAAGCCCGTTGCGGTTTCCGACCTCGGAAGCCTCACGGTGAGAATGTATTTCAACAAAAACGCAGATCTCGACCGCATTTACCAGAATTCGCGCTGGGGCTTCATCACCGAAAAGGGAGCGGAAACGGGCGCTATGTGGGGCGATCGCTTCTCGAGCGTAGTACCCCGCGAGGGCTGGTTCGATTACCGCTTCTCGGGCGCTAACGTAATGCGCCTTATCTCCGCAAAGGGCGGCGCGAGCGCGATAGGCTTCTATTTCGCGTTCGTCGAAACGAGCTCTTTCAAAACGGACTTCTACGTCGACGAAATTTCTTACACCGACAAGTACGACCCGACTTCGGACGTCGATTACAAGCCGTTCGACGAGGGAAAACAGCTTTATAAAATAATAGAAACGGACGCGGATTTCGGAATACTCGACAATATCGGAACGACGAATCTCACGTACCCCGCCGCATATCCGAGCGTTTCGTGCGGCGAATATGACGGAGCGCCCGCGCTCGCGTTCGCTAAAAACAGCGCTTACGTCGGCGCGATCTACACGCTACCGCAGGTGCTTACGTTCTACAACGACAAGGGTGTTATGGACAAGGGCTCGCTGTGGACGGCGATCGCGTTCGAGGGAAGCGAATACCAAAAGGCTTCCGCGCGCATATCGTTCGTGGGCGGCAACGATTCGTTCACGTTCGGCTCGTTCGGTGCGGGCATAAACTATCTGCCCGTTTCGTTCGAGAGTATCATGTCCGCGGGCGTGAATTCGATCGGCGGCATAAACTTAGGAGTGTCCGGCGGCGCTTACAAATTCTTAGGCTTCTATTACGACCTCGCCGTCACCGAAGCGCTCCCCGAAACGGGAACGACCGAGGTTTACAACGGCGAAACGATCACGAAAATCGCGGATACGGTCGGGGATAAATACCTTGCCGCGTTCCGTCGCTCGGGTTACACCGACAAAACGGGCTCGTATTCGGTTCTTCCCGCAATCGCTTCTGCCGAAAACGGCGAAAAACTGACTTTCGCGGCGGGCACAAACGCAGGTGCGGAATTCACGATCAAGGATTACCGCCTCGGCTCGAAGAGCGGCTCGCGCGTGGGCAACAGACTTTATATCGAAGTCGATTTCCCCGCCGCGGCTACGGGCACGCTCACTTACGGCGTGAAAACCGCAAACGGCAAATACGTCACCGCCGAAATTTCCGATCCGACCGCGGGCGCGCACAAGCTCGAACTGTTCGTTCCCGATATTCTGGACGTAAATTACTTTATGCGTTCGGTATTGTTTGCAGGCTCGTTCGAAACCGAAACGGCGTTCACCGTCCGTAAAATCTATATCGACGAGTACCGCGAGCTTCTCGGCACTCCCGTAGCAGCCTTAAGAGGAGGCGAAAGCGGCGCTTCTATCGTCTGGAACGCCGTCGAGGGCGCAACGAAATACGTCGTGGTCAAGCCCGACGGCACTACGGAAGAAATCACCGCTACTTCGATCAAGGTTACGCAGGCGGGGCTTTACACCGTTCAGGCGCTCAGCGACACGCTTTATAGCAAGAAATCCACCGTGTACGGCGAGCCGAATTACGGTAAGCTCGACCTTACGGCGGGCGGTTATATCCTCGGCGAGTTCGACGCAAAGGGCGCGGACAGAAACTGGACGGCTTACGTCGGACCCGTACCGTGGGGAACGAATCAGACCCCGATTTTAGGCACGGGCAGTGCAACCAACGGCACGATGACGGCGCAGGGCGTTACCGTAAAAGCGCTCGACGACGCTAACTGGGCGGCGGCTTACTACGCGCTTCCCGAAACGGTAAAGGTAAGCGACGCTTATACGATAGGATTTAATATGCTGACGCCGAATCCGTGGGGAAATTGCCAGTATAACAGCGAGATATTCGGCGTTCGTATCGGCGGCGTATATTACTTCGCGGGCGCGGGCAACGCGTTCTGGCGCAGCGGCAGCAAGAAAGGAAGCGAGATCGTTTTCGGTGCGGAAAAAGACTTTACAGCGAATTATATAGGCAACTCCAACAGCCCCGTAATGCGCGTTCAGATCGTTATTTCCGCGCTCGGACTTCCTGCGGGCAGCGAGAACGCCGAAATCGAAGGCGTGTTCTACGGCTTGAAGAAAGCAAATACCGTTTACGTCGATTCGATTTTCTATACCGCAAACGGCGGCACGGCTGAAATCAAATACGACGGCGCGCCCGTAAAGGATAAGTATTACACGAACGAAACGTTCGACTTTGCGCGCTTTACCGCCGCGGTAAACGGCGGCACGCAGTCCGCGTTTAAGTTCACCGCAACCAAGGACGGACAGCCGTTCGCCATTCCGTCGGGCGAAACTACGCTCGAAGCGGGCGAATACACGATTACCGCAACCGATCGGGCAAGCGCAGTTGCGGGCTCTGGATCCGTCTCGTTCACCGTCGCGCCCCCGCAAAGCGGCACGCTCGCGGTAAGCTACGGCAAAGCGGATATCTTCGTCAACGAAACGTTCGATATGAGCGCGCTCGCGGTTACGGGCGGTGAAGAGGGTATGACTTACGAATACGTCATAACTCTCCCGAGCGGCGTCACCGCAAGCCTCACCGACGGTTACGCGCTCGCTTCGGGCGGCAAGTACACCGTCACCGTTACCGGCAGACTTCGCGGCTATGTGTACGTCGGCTCGTGCGAATTCACCGTGGCTTCGGCTCAGACGGTCGAACTCTCGATCCCGTATGGCGGCGCAACCGAGCTTAGCACGGGCGATACGCTCGATAAATCCGACTTTACTCCGTCGTTCGTCGGCGAAGAGCGCGCATACAAGCTCGTAGTCGAGCATAACGGCACGCAAACCGATTTCGAGTCCGACAGTTTCACGCTCGCAGGCAGCGGCGTGTACAAGGTAATAGCGATCGTCACCGCACGCGGCTTCGAGGGCAGCGCGGAAATCACGCTCACCGTTTACACTTCGGTTGACGACCTCGCGATCGAGCGTAACGGCATCGCGATTACGGCGTTCACGACTTCCAAGGACAAAACCTACGACCTCACGAAATTCGCCGCGACAAGCGCCGTTGCGGGCGCTCCCGACGGCGTAAAGTGGACGATTTCGGACGGCACGACCGTTACCCCGCTCGATATGACGAACAAGTCGTTCGCGTTCGGCAAAAACGGCACGTTCACGATCAAGGCTGCTCCCGACGAAACGCTGTACTTCAAGGGCAATGCTGCCGAAATCGTCGTTACGGTCGAGGATATAAAGTTCAACGTCGCGGACGGCGACAAAACTATCCTCGCCGACTTCGCGAACGAGGGCTACAACCTTAAGTTCACAAACGTTACGGCGGACTTCGGGACGTTCTACGGAAAATCGGCGCTTCGGTTTAAGACTTCTATGGCTTGGGGCGAAAACGGAGTTAAGTACACGTTCCCGCAGGCGATTACTCTCAAACGCGGCGACAAGCTCGTCGTCGAGTACTACAAGGACGTTACCGGCACGCAGGTTATGTATGCGCAATTCGCGTCGAAATCGGTAAACTTCTCCGCGAGCCAGAATAAAACGTGGTTTGGGAGCACGGTATTCTTCGCAACTTCCGACTTCGCGCTCGACAGTATTCTTATAAATTACAATACGGCAAACGCAGTCGGCGCGATTTCGCGGATTTATATCGAAAAGGCAGATCTTTCCGATCTTCCCGACGGAGAAACGCTCGTTACCGGCGGAATAAAACGCAACCCCGCCGCATGGAGCACGGAAACGCTTGACGTCAAGTTGCAATCTCCCGTTCCGCTTACCCGCAACAGTATCATCGGTATAAAATTCAGGACGAAAACCACCGAAAATCTCTATATCGGCATAAACAATCTGTTGGGTACTAAAAACGGAGAGCTCGTAAGTCTCGGGACAGGCAAACTTTCCGCGCCCACCGTTGTTTCCGTAGCGTTGTCCGATACGAAATTCGATAAGCTGTTCGCTTCTTCCGATACGGTGGAAATGACTTCGCTCAGGCTCGGATCATACGGCGGTACCGCTTCGCAGATTCTCGACGTCGAATGGGTCAGCGTGCGTAATATCGATTACGACAACGCAGTCCTGATCAGAAATACGAGGTGGTCGGCAACCGCCGGCACGGCATACGGTCAGACCGGCACCGGCACTTGGCCGACGGATATTCTCGGCGGCAACACTCGGACGATAAACAAGAACGGTAAGTTGCTTTTCTGTATGAATACGAGCACTAACGATTCGGTTTACGTTTATCTGAACGAACAGGTATCCGGAAATAGCTACACGATTAAGCGTGAGGAGCGCGGCTACGCAATAGTCGAAATCGACATTTCGGCAGTCGAGAAATGGACTACGTTGTTCGATGAAAACGGTGAGTTGACGCTTACCAAGCTTCTCGTTCAACTTGCACCGTCCTCGACAAACCCGAACAAAGTATCGATAAACTGGATCGCTTACGTGCCTCCCGCAACCGAATAAAACCGCACGAAAACGTTTCCGCACTTCCGCGGAGGCGTTTTCCGCATTTTGCGGGGTAAACTGCCGCCCTTAGCCGCCGAAGCGGAGGCTTGCCGACAAAAATTTCTCAACCGCCCCGAAAACGCTTGACTTTACGGCGCGGCGGTGGTAAAATATCGGTGTTTTTGAAAGAGGCTTCGGGCTCGGCGGGTAAAAAGGCTTGCGCGGCGTCGGAAAATCGGACGGAAACCAACTTAACAGACTGTGCCAAAGAGGGCGTTTTTCTTGGAGCTTTTCCGAAGTTCTAAAAAAAAACGCTCTTTTTTCGTTGTTTTTTGCCGTATCGGGGTGCGAAATCGTGCCCGAACGCCGCAGGAAACGCAGAACCACAGAGAAAAAGGAAACGGAGGATAAAAAAATGACAAAGTATGTGTTCGTAACGGGCGGCGTTGTTTCGGGGCTCGGAAAGGGGATCGTCGCGGCGAGCCTCGGACGGCTTCTTAAATGCCGCGGGTACAAGGTGAAAGCGCAGAAGCTCGATCCGTATCTCAACGTTGACCCCGGAACTATGAACCCTATTCAGCACGGCGAAGTTTTCGTTACCGAGGACGGCGCGGAAACCGACCTCGACCTCGGACATTACGAGCGGTTTATGGACGAAAACCTCTCTAAAGCCAGCAACCTCACCTCGGGTAGGGTTTACGAACGCGTGCTTGCCCGCGAGCGCGCCGGCGAATACCTCGGACAGACCGTTCAGATCATACCGCACGTTACGGGCGAAATCAAGCGTTTCATCGAGGCGGGCGGCAAGGGCGCGGACGTGCTCATTACCGAAATCGGCGGCACGACGGGCGATATCGAGTCGTTGCCTTTCATCGAAGCGGCGCGCCAGTTCGCGGCGGAGAAGGGCAAACGCAACTGTTGTTTTATTCACGTCGTGCTCGTGCCGTATATCAGCGGTTCGGACGAGTATAAGTCCAAGCCCGCTCAGCACTCCGTAAAGGAGCTTCAGGGCTTGGGAGTTTTCCCCGACGTCGTGGTTATGCGCGCGGATACCGACCCCGGGGAAGCGCTCGCGAAAAAGCTCGCGATGTTCTGTTCGCTCGACCCAAAGCAGGTCGTTCTCAGCGAAACGGTGGACTGTCTGTACAAAGCGCCCCTCGCGCTTCACGCGCGCGGACTCGATACGGCGGTGTGCAAGACGCTCGGGCTTAAAGCCGAGCCCGACCTTAGCGGCTGGATTTCTACGGTCGGGAAGATCGACGCTCGCCGCGGCAAAGTCACGATTGCGCTCGTCGGCAAGTATACCGATCTTCACGATTCGTATCTGTCCGTCGTCGAGGCGCTTCATCACGCTTCCTACGCCGTCGGAAAAAACGTCGAAATCAAATGGGTCAATTCGGATGCGGTAGCCGAGGACGTCGATAAAGCGCTCGAAGGCGTGGACGGAATTCTCGTCCCCGGCGGATTCGGAACGCGCGGCGTGGAAGGTATGATCGAAGCAGCCCGTTACGCCCGCGAAAACAACGTTCCTTACCTCGGAATCTGTCTCGGTATGCAGGTACTCGTTATCGAGTTTGCACGCCACGTTGCGGGGATAAAGGACGCCACGAGCGGCGAAATGGGCGAGGGCAGCAAGGTTATCGACCTTATGCCCGACAAAAAGGGTAAGCGGCTCGGCGGCACGCTCCGTCTCGGCGCGTATCCGTGCGCGGTCAAAGAGGGCACGCAGCTTTATTCGGTTTACGGACAAAAGGAAATCAGCGAACGCCACCGCCACCGTTACGAGTTCAACAACGATTACCGCGAAGTTCTGCAAAACGCGGGACTCACGCTTTGCGGCGTAGCGCCCGACGATACGATCGTCGAAGCAGCCGAAGTGAACGGCAACCGTTACCACCTCGGCGTGCAGTTTCACCCCGAATTCAAATCCCGCCCCGATCGTCCCGCTCCCGTGTTCGTCGGACTGTTAAAAGCCGCCGCTCGCCGAGCCGCCGAAGGCAAGTAGGCGACGGCAGGGAAGCCCCTGCGGGCAAGTCGGCGATGCCCGTATTTACTTTCGGCAGAACGCGGTAGGGGCGGACGCCCCCGTCCGCCCATCAACCAAGCGGAACGCTCCCTCGCCCCGTCATCTCGAGCGTAGTCGAGACCCAGGCGGGAGCGAACGCCGAGCCGCCGAAGGCAAGTAGGCTACGCCCGAACCTACTTTCGATAGAGTAAGGTAGGGGCGGACGCCCTCGTCCGCCCGTCAACCAAGCGGAACGGTATATTGCCCTCGTCATCCTGAGCGGAGCGCGAAGCGCGTAGTCGTAAGGATCTCGCGGGAGCGAACGGCGAGCCGCCGAAGGCAAGTCGGCGATGCCCGTATTTACTTTCGATAGAGCGAGGTAGGGGCGGACGCCCTCGTCCGCCCGCCAACCAAGCGAAACGGTATATCGCCCCGTCATCTCGAGCGAAGTCAAGACCTCGGAAGGGGCGGACAAAACATATAAAATCATCACGGCAAAAAGGAGCAATTATTATGAGCGAAGACATTAAAAAGAACGAAAAACCTCAGCTCGACTGGGCGAACCTCGGTTTCGGGTATCACGAAACCCCCGCGCGTTTCGTCGCGCATTTCACGGACGGCAAATGGGACGAAGGCGGACTTACGGGCGACGCGAACGTCGTTCTGAGCGAATCGGCTTGCGTGCTCCACTATTCGCAGGCGGTTTTCGAGGGGCTGAAAGCGTACCGCACCGAGGACGGACGGATCATCTGTTTCCGCCCCGAGCTCAACGCGCAAAGAATAAACGATTCGTGCGAGCGTATGGCGATGCCGACGCTTCCCGACGGAATGTTTATGCGCGCCGTGGACGGAACCGTCCTCGCCAACGCCGATTATGTGCCGCCTTACGGCAGCGGAGCTTCGTTGTACCTGCGCCCGATCGCATTCGGAACAACGCCGGTCGTGGGCGTAAAACCCGCGCTCGATTACGAATTCAGACTGTTCGCAACCCCCGTCGGTCCGTATTTCAAGGGCGGTATGAAGCCGCTCCGGCTCCGTCTGAGCCTGCTCGACCGCGCCGCGCCGCACGGAACGGGGCATATCAAAGCGGGGCTTAACTACGCAATGAGCCTTTATAATATCGTTGACGCGCACCGTAACGGCTACGACGAGAATATTTACCTCGATTCCGCTACCCGCACTTTCGTCGAGGAAACGGGCGGGGCTAACCTTATTTTCGTGGATAAAAACGGCACGGTCGTTACGCCGCTTTCCGATACCATTCTGCCGTCGATTACCCGCCGTTCGCTGATGGAAATCGCCGCCGCGCTCGGACTTAAAGCCGAAACCCGCCGCGTCCGCGCCGACGAGCTCGGCGAATTCGTTTGCGCGGGGCTTTGCGGCACCGCCGCCGTCATTTCGCCCGTGGGCTCGATCGATACCGGCAGCGGCACGATCACTTACGAAAGCACCGAACACGACGTGATCCATACGCTTTACAACACCCTCCGCGCGATCCAGCTCGGCAAACTCACCCGCGTGGGCGATACCGACGTTTCGTCTTGGGTGCACGAAGTACGGCAGGGTGCCCCTGCGGGCAAGTAGGCTACGCCGACAAATAAGGTCGAAAACAATGCGGCAGTATCGGTATCGGCAGACTTCCGCGGGGGATTTCTCCACTTCGCTGGCGCTTCGGTCGAAATGACATTAAAACACAGTGTTTTTTTGAGACGGATTTTTTGAGGCTTCCCCTCGGGGGGAAGCTGTCGCGCAGCGACTGATGAGGGGTTGTCTTTTACGTTACGCTCGTCATAGCCCGACCCCTCATCCGTCTTGCCTTCGCTTTCGCTTCGGCAATCCACCTTCCCCCGAGGGGGAAGGCTTTAAACGGTATGGGGCGCCCTCGCCCCGCCGCCAACCTTGCGGAACGCTCTCGCATTACGATGGAATATCCACCATAGGCGGACGATATCTTGCCTCCCTTGTGTAAAGGGCGCGACGCGGCGGCACGAAGTGCCGTAAAAACAGTCCACAGGCGACTGTTTTTAGCCAAAGCGGCGAAGTAGCTATGCTACGAGCCGGGGGTGTTTTGAGTTCGAGCGTTAGCGAGACGAAAAACGGTAGGATTGTTTAAACGCAACTGTAATTCGTACAGCTTCGTTA
Source organism: uncultured Clostridia bacterium (assembly GCA_934270565.1). Classification (GTDB taxonomy): domain Bacteria; phylum Bacillota; class Clostridia; order Christensenellales; family Pumilibacteraceae; genus UBA10677. The sequence goes on from CAKQPR010000010.1 coordinate 53,908, forward strand.
CAATCCCCCACCCGACTTACGGCGGGAGCCCCCTTCCGCGCAATGTGGGCCTTAAAATGTCCGCTTGCGCGGGTTCTATAAACCCAAGCGAACACGGTACACCCCAAATACTCACCCGCGGAGGCTCACCGTTTGCGGGTTTTGAGGTTGCCGCTTAGCCGCGAAACGAAAAAAAAGTCAAAAAATATTGAAAAACAACCGAAAATCAGTTGACAAAAGCGTTTGATATGAATATAATAAACGCATAATCAGGTAGCCGAAAGGCAAAATCAGCCTGAAAGGAGCACGCGAAATGTTTAATGCGGTCGTCATTCTTATTCTCGTCCTCGGGGTCGTCATTATTAGCAAGCGGCCTTGCTTTTCGCGTACCAAATAAGGATTACGAAACTTTTGGTAAGTAGAGCAAGGTCGCTGAAATAAAAGGCGACCTTGTTTTTATTTATCGGGGTATCGGAAGTCCAGATCAACACAGCCAAATTTTTATAAAAGGAGATAGAAAACCATGAAAACCAGAAAGACAATGAAAGTTGCGTGCGCGGCGCTTGCCGCCGTCATGACGATGGGCGTAGTCGTCGGCTGCGGCTCGGGACTCGAAGTACCGAAGTTCAGTAAAGAGAACATCAATATCGGTGCAAGCGGTCCTCTTACGGGCGGTGCGGCGATTTACGGTACCGCGGTTTATAACGCGGCAAAGCTCGCCGTTAAAGAAATCAACGACGCGGGCGGCGTAAAAGGCATCAAGCTTTCGTTTGAAATGCTCGATGACGCTCACGACGCGACCAAAGTTCCGGCAAACTACGCAAACCTTAAAGACAACGGAATGCAGATCAGCCTCGGTTGCGTAACCACGAAACCGTGTCTTCAGTTCAAAGGCGACGCAGTGAAGGACAATATGTTCGTGCTTACCCCCTCGGCAAGCGGTGACGACGTAGCGAAAGATGCGCCCAACGTGTTCCAGATGTGCTTCACAGATTCCGGTCAGGGTGCGGAAGCCGCTAAATTCGTCAAAAAGACTTATCCCGACAAGAACATCAAAATCGGTGTCCTTTACAAAGCGGGTGACGAATATTCGGAAGGACTCTATAACAACTTCGTCAAAGAGCTCGGCGAAAACAAAGGAGGCTATGACGTAACGGTTGCTTCGTTCACCGCGGAGGAAGATTTCTCTTCGCAGGTAAACACCCTTAAAAATTGTAAATTCTTCTTTGTCCCGACTTACTACGGACCGGCGTCCACATTTATGCTTCAAGCTAAGGGTAAGGTCGCAAACGACGCGATATACTTCGGATGCGACGGCTTTGACGGAATAGACGCAATCGAGGGCTTCGATATCAACACGATTCCGCAGGAAGTTTCGATGCTTTCGCACTTTAACTCGAAGGCTACCGAAGGTAAGGCAAAGGACTTTGTAGACAAGTACAATTCGACTTTCACCGCAAAGACGGACAAGGGCACGCTTAACCAGTTCGGCGCGGCGGCATACGACTGCGTGTACGCTATCAAAGCCGCGCTCGAAAAGACCGATAAGCCGTTCGACGCAAGCACCAAGGCTTCCGATTTCTGCGAAATACTGAAAGAAGTGTTCAACAGCGCCGAATTCTCGTTCTCGGGCGCAACGGGAACCGACGTGAAATGGAACGCGGACGGTACGGTGGATAAATCGGCAGTCAAGTACGTTATCAAAAACGCCGACTAATCGCTTTATTTAACAAGCCAAAATACGACGAAAGGTTTATCGCGGTGTTAAACTCGCGGTAAACCTTGTCGCGTATAAATCGAGCCGCTTCTCGGCGGCGGGAAAACGGAGAACCTAATGATTGACTTTTTAACAACACTGATCAACGGGTTGAGCCTCGGCGGTGTGTACGCGCTTATAGCCCTCGGCTATACGATGGTATACGGTATCGCAAAGATGCTTAACTTCGCGCACGGCGACATCATAATGGTCGGAGGATATACGATTTTATTGTTTTTCAATATGGTCGGAATGCCTCTTTTGGGCTTGCTCGTCGCAACTTTAATGGCGGTAATCGTCTGTATGATTTTCGGCGTGGCAACCGAGCGTTTTGCTTACCGTCCGCTCAGAGGCGCTTCGCCGCTTGCGGTGCTTATCACGGCGATCGGCGTCAGCTATCTCCTTCAAAGCATAGCGCAGATCGTTTTCGGAACTGCGGAACGCAAGCTTGTACTTAACTTTATGGGAACGCTCGAAATCGGCGCGCTTAAAATCGACGTGGCTACGATAATCACGCTTGTGGTGGCGGCGGCGATAATGGTTGCGCTTACTCTTTTTATCGACAGGACGAAAACGGGCAAAGCAATGCTCGCCGTATCCGAAGACAGAGGAGCGGCGCAACTCGTCGGCATCAGCGTAAATACGATAATAGCGATTACTTTCGCTATCGGATCGGCGCTTGCGGGCGTAGCCGGCGTGTTTATGATAATGAAAAGTCCCAAAGTGACTTTCACCATGGGCGCTATGCCCGGCATCAAAGCGTTTACCGCGGCGGTTATCGGCGGCATCGGATCTATCCCGGGGGCAATGCTCGGCGGTATAGTTTTAGGACTTATCGAAACGATCTGCAACGCGATCCCCGCTATTGCGCCGTTTACCGTCGCTATCGAATTCGGCTTACTTATAATTATTCTTCTCGTCAAACCCACCGGTATCCTCGGCAAGAAGAAGAGAGAGAAGGTGTAATATGAGTAACAAATTAACTACGTATTTCAAAAACGTCAAGGCGAAGTATAAACTCAAAAATCATCTTACCTATTATATAATGATAGCGTTTACCGCGCTGTTCACCGTTCTGTCGCTTACAGGCGGACTTAAGAGAAGCTCGACGCTTCTTCTCGAACAGATCGGCTACTTCATAATTTTTGCTGTTTCGCTTTCGCTCGTAGTTGGCTTTCTCGGCGAACTTTCGCTCGGTCACGCGGGTTTTATATGTCTCGGCGCGTACTTCGGCGCGTTCTTCCAGAACACCATCGCCCCGAACTTTACCGCTTCGCTTCCGCTACTGTCGCTTATCGTAGCAATGATTTTCGGCGGAATTATCGCGGCAATATTCGGCTTTATTATCGGACTTCCCGCGCTTCGGCTTAAAGGCGACTACCTCGCGATCGTAACGCTTGCGTTCGGCGAAATCGTAAAGACGATTTTCCAGAACCTCGAACTGTTCGGCGGCGCTATCGGTATGAAGAATTCATATCGCTACGATATGAAAACTCTGTTTATCGTTATCTTCGTGGTCGCGATACTTTCAATAGCCGTGATAAACAACCTTATAAAGTCCAAACACGGCAGAGCAATCACCGCTATCCGCGACAACGAAATCGCGGCGCGCGCAATGGGAATAAGGGCGAATTATTATAAAATTATGGTTTTCGTTCTCTCGTCCTTTATCGCGGGCGTGGGTGGCGCGCTTTTCGCGGCTTCGTCGTATAGCTTCTCGTCCGCAACGTTCGACTACAACTATTCGATAAATATCCTCGTTATGGTCGTGCTCGGCGGCATGGGCAGTATCAACGGCTCGATCGTATCGGCGGCGCTTATCACGTTCCTCAACACCAAGCTCCAGACCGTGCTCACCGGCAACCTCGCCGCGCTCAAAAACCTCATCTACGCGCTTATACTTATCGTGATCGTTATCTACACCAACGCTCCCGCACTTAAAGGCTTCCGCGAGAAATACAACTTCCGCAAGCTTTGGGATAAGATTTACGCGTTTTTCCACAGGATTTTCCGATCCAAGAAAGAACTTGCCGATCCGGCGGTAGAGAAGGCGGACGCGGGCGACTGGTCGAAGATCCCGACTAAGGTCGAAATGGACGCGATTCTGTCCACAGACTTCACGCCCGACACGAGCTACGTTCCCGACCGACCGGACAAACCCGAAGCGCCTAAAGGAGGTAAAGACTGATGGCAGACGAAATCAAAACCCCCGAGTACGTGCTCGAAACCCGCGACCTCGGAATATCGTTCGGCGGACTTAAAGCGGCTCAGAACGTCAACCTCAGGATCCGCAAAAACCAACTTTACGGACTGATCGGACCTAACGGCGCGGGCAAAACGACGATTTTCAACCTTATCACCGGCGTTTACAAGCCGACTTACGGCGACTTTTACCTGTGCGGCGAAAAGCTCACGGGGCTCGGGCAGGGCGAAATCAACCGCAAGGGCATAGCGCGCACGTTCCAGAATATCCGGCTTTTCAATAACATGAGCGTTATCAAGAACGTCCTTATCGGTCTTGCGAACCGCCCCGAATACAAATGTAGCCTTGCTCAGAGTATTTTCCGCACCCCGCGCTACTACGAAACCGAAATCGCAATGCGCGAAAAGGCGAAAGAGATCCTCGACATTTTCGGACTTAAAGAGGAGCGCAATCAGCTCGCGTGCAACCTGCCTTACGGCAAACAGCGCAAGCTCGAAATCGCCCGCGCGCTCGCGACCGACCCGAAGCTTCTGCTTCTCGACGAGCCCGCCGCGGGTATGAACCCCTACGAGACCGAAGAGCTTATGGAAACGATCAAGCTCGTCCGCGACCGCTTCGATATGACGATCCTGCTTATCGAGCACGATATGAAGCTTGTCGGCGGTATCTGCGACGAACTCACCGTGCTTTGCTTCGGACAGGAGCTTATGACGGGACCGACCCGCGACGTGCTCAACGACCCGCAGGTTATCAAGGCTTATTTAGGAGACGAGTGATATGGAAAACGATATCCGCGATATGGAACAGGAAACGGAAACCGAGGACAGAACCGCGATGCTGTCCGTCCGCGACCTTTACGTCAATTACGGACTTATAAACGCGATCAAAGGCGTGTCGTTCGACGTTTTCGAGGGCGAAATCGTTTCGCTTATCGGCGCGAACGGCGCGGGCAAAACCACGATTATGCACGCGATCAACGGACTTATTCCGTCGGCGAGCGGCTCGATTATGTTCGAGGGGCACGAGCTCACCAAAACTCACCCGCATAAGATCGTTACGTTCGGACTTACGCAAGTCCCCGAGGGAAGGCGCGTTTTCGCCGAACTTTCGGTAAAGGACAACCTTATGCTCGGCGCGTACTCACGCCGCGACAAAGCCGAAATCGAAGCGGGACTTCAGTCCGTTTACGAGAAATTCCCGATCCTTAAAGAACGCAGCAAGCAGGTGGCGGGCACGCTTTCGGGCGGCGAACAGCAAATGCTCGCAGTCGGCCGCGCGCTTATGTCTCACCCCAAAATTCTGCTCCTCGACGAGCCGAGTATGGGTCTGAGCCCGCTGTACGTCAATATCATTTTCGACACCATAAAGGAAATCAACAAGGCGGGCGTTACCGTGTTCCTCGTCGAGCAGAACGCCAAAAAAGCGCTTTCCATCGCCGACCGCGCCTACGTTATCGAAACGGGCAAGATCACGATGACGGGAAGAGGAAGCGAACTCCTCGTGGACGAGAAAGTCAAGAAGGCTTACCTCGGAGAATAGTCGCTGCCGCTATGGGCGCGGAGCCCGCGCGGGCAAGTAGGCGTTGCCGCTATGGCTTACTTTAGAAATAGTAACAAAACGGCGAGCCGCCGTGGGCAAGCCGGCGATGCCCGTACTTACTTTCGATAGAGAGTGGTAGGGGCGTTCCTCGTCCGCCCGCGTACCTTGCGTAACGCAACCTCGCTATGGCATACTTTAATAGTAACAAACCTTTTCTTTGCGAAAGAAACAAAGAGAAGGTTTTTTGTTTTTTAGAAAAGTAACAAATATCTTCTTTAGAAAAGAAAGAAATAGGATAATGTTCTTTTTCAGGCGAAGAAAACGCGCTGCCGCTATGGCTTACTTTAATAATAGTAACAAATATATTCTTTAGAAAAAAAGAAATTGTATTTTACTTTTTTCAAGCGGAGAAAAAAGTAGCAAAAAAGCCGCTGGGACACTTGCGACTGTGTCCCAGACCCCGCAACGCTTTAAAGGTCGAAAAAGGTTGTGGCAGAGAGGTATTCGGCAGACAACCGAAAATAACAACCTTATACTTGGCGCCCTCTGACGAGGGAGCTGTCGCGTAGCGACTGAGGGAGAGATAACGTAACGTTTGTTAAAGCGCGGCAGGGGCGGATAACCGCAATGATTGTAAAGACAGGTAGGGGCGTTCCTCGTCCGCCTAAGGGTATACCGTTTGAGTGCAACTATACTTTGGCGGGCGTAACACCGCCTCGGTAGGGCGGGACGCCCTCGTCCCGCCGACAGGGAACCCCTGTGGGCAAGTCGGCGATGCCCGTATTTAAAGAATATCATTATAAAACCGAGCGGAACGCTCCTTAGCCCCGTCATTTCGAGCGAAGTCGAGACCAAGGCGGGAGCGAACGGCGAGCCGCCGTGGGCAAGTCGGCGATGCCCATACTGACAAAATAACGTTATAAAACCAAATGGAACGGTATATCGCCCCGTCATCTCGAGCGTAGTCGAGAGATCTCGCGGGAGCGAACACGAACGTAAGTGAACGGTACTTTATATTTCTTCCGCAACTGCACGTTATGCGGCGATCAGAGGGCGAACCGCCCTACAAATCAGTCGGAATAAACCTCATAAAAACCCAAACGAACACGATGTCATTTCGAGCGAAGTCGAGAAATCCCCTGCATCGGAAATGATAACAAACGAACACAAATACCCAAATGCGTGCCCGCCACAAAATACCCGCCCGCAACTGCACGTTATGCGGGCGATCAGAGGGCGAACCGCCCTACAAATCAGTCGGAATAAACCTCATAAAAAACCAAACGAACACGATGTCATTTCGAGCGAAGTCGAGAAATCCCCTGCATCGGAAATGATAACAAACGAACACAAATA